>CATXID010000016.1 GCA_958369225.1 uncultured Collinsella sp. | reverse complement strand
TCTGTCTGTGGCTCTCGTTGTTTTGGGACTGCTTGGTTCTCATTGGCTCTGATGGTGGTGTTGTCTCTTCCTTTTGTTGCTGTTCTAGGCGCGGAGCGCCCTTTTATAAGAATCTTTTAGTATCTTTTAGACTCCCGGGAAAGCAGTTGGCAGTAGGCGATTCGCAACTTTAAAGAGGACTTTTTGGGAGTTTAACAGGACTTTTTGGGAAGACTAAAGAGGACTTTTTGGGAGAGAAAAAGTGCTTTTTTAATTATTGTCCTTTTTATGCTAGGGTGTGACTATGTCCAACGAGATCGTGAAATATTCGAACCAGTTCAATGCCCAAGCGTTGCGCAAGTTCACTGCGCTTGACCTGGATCTGCTGATGGCCATCGCGGCAAGGGTACGCGATAAGGAAATCGATGAGGTCACTTTCACTTTCGAGGAACTCCGTCAGTTGGCTCACGTCAAGAAGAACCTCACCGACAAGGAACTAGCGGCACGAATCGTCGAGGTCAACGACCGTCTGCTCGCCTGTAGATTCAAGTTCCAGGATGACAGCAGGACGGTGCAGTTCACGCTGTTTTCCGGCTTCGAAACCGATTGGAAGACCGCGAAACTATTGGTCGCGGTCAACCCGCGCTTCTCGTTCCTGCTCAACGACCTCACGTCGCAGTTCACGCGCTTTGAATTGGCCGAGTTCACGGCTCTGAAGTCCAGCTATGCGAAAGAGACGTATCGGCGTCTGAAGCAGTATCGACAGACTGGCGTCTGGAAAGTCTCGATCGAAGAATTCCGCCGACTGCTGGACGTTCCGGAAAGCTACCAGACGTGTGATCTGAACAAGCGTGTGCTCAAGCCGATCCAGGACGAGCTGGGGCCGTTGCTCAATCTGGTCGTCCATAAGAAGTTCCGCAAGGGAGCGGGCCGTGGCCGTCGCTCCCTTGCTGGTTTCGAGTTCGAGTTCGATCCGGAGCGGGTGCCCGGCGGCAAGGGAGCTCCGCGCGTGGACCTGAGCCGGTCCGTAGTGGCGGACGCGGCCAGGAGGTCGCTGGAGTCTGTCTCGCCGCACCTGGTGGAGGTCAGGGGCTGGGGCGAGGTCTGGTGGACCGGGGATTTCGACGTGGCGGCCGCGAGAGGACACCTGGACGGCTCCCTGCCGGCCGAGCGGTGCATGGCCTGCCGGTTGGACGCGCGCAACGTGGCGGGCCATGGAAGCGCGTCCAACAGCCTTGTGGACGTGCCGCTGTTCGACTGATTCTAAACGTTGCCACAAACGCGAACACAACACTTAGGGAGGCCACCATGGAAATCCGTCACGCCGATTTGCAGATCGAGGTCGAGGACGCCGAGGACGGCGGCGTGCTGCTAACCATCATCGATTCCGCGCGCCTGTCGCTGTCTCTGCCGCGCAAGACGGCCAAGGAGTTGCTGGACGCGATAGACGCGTGCATGAAGACGGGTGAGCGCCAGACCACCGATTCGGTGGACGTGTGGAGGACGGCGGACGACCTGCCGCTGTTCGGAATGCACGTCGGCATCGATGGGGCGTCCTGGACGTGCGGCGCGGTGCGTAGCTGGGACGTGGACGGTCTGGCCGACGGGTTGGAGGCTCTGCTGGCGTAGCGGGCAGCGACGGAAAGGCCCGTCCGGGCTTGCGCTCGGACGGGCCGGGGCCGTTCAGCGGCCGTTTCTCATCGCCCAGACGGCCAGGGCCGTGAGGATGACGTCGGCGGCGATGGGATGCACCGCCGGTGCGAGGCAGACGGCGATGACCGCCATCAGCAAATCAAGATCGAGCGCGGTGAACTTGCGGCGGAACGAGCCAGGGCTGAACTGGATGCGTATAAGGCGGCCCACGATGGTCTGACACCATTCGAGGTGGCCAGACGCAGCCATGATTCACAGGCCATGCCCGATGATCGGATGGAGCCTGGTATCGAGCCGACTCTTTTCTGAACAAGGGGCCTGCCGCGGGCTCCGACCCGCGGCAGGTTGCGCCGTCAACGGCGGCTGGATGCCATCGCCCAGACGGCCAGGGCCGTCACGGTGATGTCGGCCGCGATGGGATCCATCACGGGAGCGAGGCAGATGACGATGACCGCCATCAGCCATATCCAGGGCCGGCCGTGCGGCCCCTTGTTACCCATGCGCATGTGCTGCGCCTTTCGTTCGGGCCGCGCCGCGACTGGCGCGGCAGCGTCGCCCGGCGGATGCCGGGCGGTCGGTTTTCGTCCCTGCTACAAGACGTCCATCGACGACGCCAATCGTATCGGCTAAGATGGAAACGCCGGCGGAGGCGCTGCTAACTTCCCCCTTACGATCAGGCGGGCATGCATGACTTTTCGGGGATGGCCGATGCCGGCGGGATGGGTTACCCGCCATCCCCTTTGATTGGGCCGTGGCCCCGCGTCTTCGGATGCGGGGCCGGCGTCTTCAAACACCAACCCTTTGCATTATTGGTCTGTTCAATCCAAGGTCCAAGAGCTATAATTTCCTTGTCAGACGTACGTCTGGCATACCTAATCAAGGGGGCAAAAATGTTACGTACCAAGCATTTGAAGATGGCAGTGGTTCCAATGATTCTGCTGGCGCTCCTGTCGACGGCAGTCCCGGTGGCATCTGCTCAAGAAACCACTGACGAGTCGTTCTATGAACTTACCACCACTCCGTCGGGCGGGGACATGATTGTCGGCGAACCTGGCACAACGATTCTCTTTGATTCCAGCAACGGCGAATTGGTGGACGTGCTGCCGCCGAGCGAGGCTGAAGATTATTCGGTAACTGTCTCGCGTGGATGCGCTGATTCCAATGCTGGATGCTGGGCTGGCGGGACCGTTTTGGGTGACATGCAGTTTGCAGGCACCGGAACGGCAACGGGGTCCTGGCCGTATCGCAACAGCTATACGACCGGCAATAAGTCGGGACAGATCACCTTCGCAATCAATGGAGTTACATACACCCCTGTCGCAGCTGGTCCGTGGATGCGCATCGCCACGGCAGACGGCTCTGGCGTCGACGGCGTATCCGTTACCCGCTGGTAAGGATGTCTTTCTAAATTTCGGGCCGGTGTCTTCGGATGCCGGCCCTTTGCGTTCCCGGCGTTCTCACAGGCCGAGTCCGTGGCCTCCCGTGCCCCAGCCCATGCCGATGTTGAGCGGGTCGGCGGGGTCGGAGAGGTCCCATGTCTCCTCCATGTCGGGTTCGGCCTGTTTTTCGGCCTGTTTGCGTTCGTTTTCGGCCAGCCGCTCGTCAAGCCGTGTCTTGAACCTGTCGGTGAGCGCCTTTTTCGTCCTGATGGGCTTCGGGGGTTCCTGCGGGGCCTGTGGCGGCGTTTCACGAGCCTGCGGGCGTTCCTGTGGCCTTTCGGCCGGTTCAGGGCTTGAAGGGGCCTGTGGCGCGCCTGAGGGCCGTTGGCGGCGTTTGACGGCCGTCAGGATGCCTTGCGCTTGGTCGGAGAGCCGCCCGATCATGGCCCTAAGCGCGTCGAGGAGCCGGTTCAGGGCCTGGATGCGCCGGTTCTCCTCGCACAGGTCGCCCCTGCCGCCGCGTTTCTCCATCTCGCGGCTGGCGTATCCCTCGTGGATGGTGGGGATGCGTTCGATGCCCCGCGCCTTGAAGCTCCGATGGTCGATGACGGCGTATCCGGGGAGCAGGGCGTTGCAGGAGTCGGCCCACTCGCGCCTGAGCCTTTCGAGGAACTCCTTGGAGTCCAAGGGGTTGTTGCTCACGTTGACGCGCTTCCAGACCTTGCGGTTTCTGGCGCCGATCTTCTGCCGTCCGGTGTCGGGGTCGATGACGGGGATGCGCCGGCCGTTGGCGTCCAACGCGAACTCGCTGCGGCTCTTCGCCGCCCATCTGCCGGTCTTCGGGTCGATGCGCCGGTTGGCGACGAGGATGTGCGCGTGGGGGTTACGTCCGTCCTTGTCGGTGTGGATGGCGTACGTGCAGGCGTAGCCGTTGGCCGTGATGTTCCATGAGATGAAGTCCTCCAGTGCGCGGAAGCGTTCGCGGGCGTCGAACTCGCGGGGCAGGGCGACCATGATCTTCTTCGCGGGCCTCGCGTCGGAACGTTTCTCGGCCATCTCGACGGCGTTGAACAAACGCTCCGGGTCGAGGTACTCGCCGGGCGCGCCCTCGGGCAGCATCGTGCATACATGCTCGACGCGCTCCCTGCGGCCGAACCCGTTGAACGCCTCGCCGGTGCGCTCGTCGCGCATCCGACGCGAGGTGATGTACGAGCAGGAGGCGACGGCGCTGGAGCCGGCGGCACGGCTCACGTTCGACACGTGCAACGAGTAGATCGCCACGGGACTGTACTCCTTTCCGGGAATCCAAAGGGCCGGGAGGCCCGTTGGCCCTCCACCGGGGAGGTGGCCGGCACCCCGCCGGGACGGGGCGCGGATCCAAGCGGCGCACGCTTGGCCCCCACGGAGTGGCCCCTCGGGAGAGCGCGCTTACGCTGAATGTTACCACCGGTAACATGTAAGTGCGCCCTCAATGAAATTGAGGGACTTCCACCTGACCTTGCGGGGATGGTTCCGTTACCGGCGTGTCGGTCGACGCATAGAGCGGTGCATGGACGAATTTTCTGATGCTCTTATGCAATGGGCTTGGCGATTCATGGGATTGATTTACGGGGAGTTTCCTGAGACTGCGGCAAGGCTGATCCTCTCGGCTGCTCTTCGCAAGCTGCCGCAGCTTGCGAAGAGGCTTTTCCGGTCGGTGTTTCCCTCCCGTGGCCGTCATGCGCGCGGAAATCGGCGGGGGCGGCACGTTCGGCATTGATGAACGCTTCGCCCTCGCGGCTTGGATGTCCAAACCGGCTCCGTTCTTCCGGGTTTAGGTTTGGTGTGTAGACGCCGTGCCCCGTGCCGTGCTGCCGTGGGGTCTAGCGTCCTGATTGATAACCGACGGAACGCAGGGAGGAACCGATGACCAGGAGCGTCGAGGAGCAGATGGCCGACATCGAGCGCCGGATGAAGCAGCTCAGGGCGCGCAAACAGCGCATCGTGGCTAGGGAGAACGCCAAGGCGCGCAAGCGGCGCACCCATCTGATCATCCGGCTGGGCGGCATCCTCTCCAACGAGGGCGTGCTTGGCTACGACGAGGGCGTCTGGAACGACGAGGGCAACCGGCAAAGGCTGCTGGACATGCTCAAGGCCCATGCCGCCGAACTGCGCGCATGGGCCTCTGACGCGGGCGTGAGGCTCCCCAGCGCTGAGTCGGCGGGTGAGCTGCGGGAACAGGTTCGTGACCTGCCCCAAGAGCCTCAGATACAGGAGCAGCCGGGCTATGGCTACCAGCCCGGATTCCAACAGCCACAGCAATGGCAGCAGCAGCCTTGGAACTGAGTCGGTTTCTTCTCTTCATCGGGGCGGAGCCCCTTTTTATAGAATCTTTTGTACTCTTTTAGACTCCCCGCAGGCCTTACGGCAGTAGGGGAAACGCACTATTAAAGGGGAGAAAATGGGAGATTAAAGGGGAGGTTTTGGGAATTATTTAGGGGAGGTTTTGGGAGAATAAAGGACGCTTTTGAGGAATAAAAACGAGGTTTTGGGAGAATAAAGGGTAGAAAATATAAAAATCTCGTTTTTATGGTGGAATGCAGTCATGTCCGATGAGATCGTGAAGTACTCGAACCAGTTCAACAATCAGGCGCTGCACTTTGGAAAGTGCAGCGCTTATCGCGTTTTAGCGCCTGTAATGGCGGTGCAGATTCTGGGTGTTCCGCGTCGCGTCGGCGGCGGCGTCGGCCACGAGAAGCCGCTGGATGGCCCTCAGACGCTTCTCCACGGCCATCACGTATGCCAGAGCCTCTCTGACCTGTTCGGCCGCCTGGACGGCCCTCACGGACGTTTCTGAGCCGTCCGGGCCGTCGTCGTCCCTGCCGAGTTCCGCTCTGAGCCGTCTGAGCCGTTCGGCGGCCAGGACCTGGCTCACGGTGGACT
>CATXID010000015.1 GCA_958369225.1 uncultured Collinsella sp. | reverse complement strand
GCGTCGTAGCCCTCGTCGGCGACCTTGTCGGCGAGCGCGGTCATCTTCTTGCCGGCCTCGTAGACGTTCTTGCCGTCCTCGACGTAGCCCTCCTGGCTAAAGTGCATGATCTCGATCTTCTCGGTTTCCTTCATGGCTTTTCCTTTCTGTCCTACACGCGAATCTATACATCGCGTTTCTTTTCGATACCAATTATAGACATACACCTAACGTGTTTTTAATACCACTTTTCAATCTGTTCCCATCCTCGGTAAACGGTCGAAATTCTCTGGTGAGTGGTATTAAATTAGAATTTGATGTATAGCTAACGACCCTGACGCCTCCCTTGTGTGACAAAGAACAGCGTTCCTACCAGCGCAATAATGGTCGATGCCCCAAACAGTACCGTCTGGACGCCCAAAGCCTCCGCCAAAAACGGAGCCGCCAGCAGCGGCACCACGCCGGCGCTCATCAGGCCAAAACGCACAAAGCCGGTAATGCGCCCCAGGTATTTGATGTCGGCGCGCTCCTGAATCAAGATCATCTGCAGCGGTTCCAGGAACCCCCAGGCCAGACCGTTAATCGCCTGACCGACAATCGCGACCCCCAACATATCGGTGCCCACGTACACCATGGACCCAATGCCCACGGCCATGAGCGCGCCGAGCAGCAATCGCAGGTTGACATGGCGAGCAGAAAGCTTGGTCAGGATGAACGCACCCACCGAGGAAGTGAGGCCCACGACCGAGGACAGCCAGCCCAGCCAGACGATATCCACGTTGAGCACATCGCGGTAGAACAACGACTCCAGCGAATCGAACGCGCCAAACGCAAAGAACCCCAAAAAGCCCGAGATAAAGATGAGACGCAGGTCGTGGTCGCGAAACGTAAGTCGCGCACCCTCGGCCATACTGCCCAGAATACCGCCCTTCGGCTTTTCCCCTTTTGCGGGAGCAACACGCTCGTGACAGCCCAAGGAGAGCACGGCCGCCACACCCATCATGCCCGCCATGAGCAGATAGACCGATTGCGTGGCAAAGCAACTCACGATGGCACCGCCGAGCAGCGGGCCAGCGGTATAGGCGATATTGCTGTAGAACACCATGAGACCGTTCACGCGGGTACGACCCTCGGTGGTCGACTCCAGGTATCCCGGAAACGCATGCGTGCAGGTGTTAATAAAGCCGCCCGCAAGTCCCAAGACGCACGCGGCAAACACAAGCCCGGGGACAGACAACGGCGCCAACCCCACGCCAAGCGATAGCACCGCCGTAATCACGCACGTCACAAACGACGTCCGGCGCGGTCCAAAGCGATCGATGACCGAGCCCGACACCATATTGCCCGCCGACGTCATAAGATTGCGCACGAGCGTAATGGCAGCAACCAAAAAGGCCGTGCCGGCCAGATCATACGTGGCCGCACCGATAAGCCCCAAAAAGTAGACCGCGTTGTTGGCGCACCACTGCAGGGACTCAATAAGAATCAGCCTGACCTCTGCCGGCGTCAGGCGCATTGCTTCGCGATCCTTCGCGAACATACGAACTCCTTCTATACAAAAAGGGGATGGAGGGCATAGGCCTGCTCCATCCCCTTTCCAGGTTGCAACGAAAATCTATGCAGCCGGGCCCCTACGCCAGCACGCCGAAGAACGCGCCGATGATGCCCACGACCATGGTGGCCACGATCAGCACCATGGGGTTGATCTTCTTGGACAGCAGCCAGTAGTACAGCCAGAAGGCGAGCATGCCGAGCATGCCGGGCATGATGCCGTCCAGGATGTCCTGGAGGGTCTGGGCGTCGTCGCCCGAGCCGATGGCCACCGGGATGCTGGCCCAGAACATGTCCTTGCACATGGCGCCCACGACCATGACGCCCACGATTCCCACGCAGGTCATGATCTTCTGCATGAGGCCGGTCCTCTGGGCCTCGTCCAGGAAGCCCACGCCCAGCTCGTAGCCCTTGACGGCGCCCCAGATGCGCAGCGCGAAGCCGGGGACGTTGTAGATGAGCAGGAAGGCGATGGGGCCGAAGGGGTTGCCGGCCTGGCACAGGCTGATGCCCACCGCGGCGGCGACCACGCGCAGCGTCGACAGGAAGATGGAGTCGCCGATGCCGGACAGCGGGCCCATGAGGGCGGCCTTGACGTCGTTGACGCTCTCGGGCTCGATCTCGCCGCGGGCGACCTTCTCCTCCATGGCCATCGCGATGCCGCCCACGAACGGGGCGAACTGGACGGTGATGTTGAAGAACGCGCAGTGGCGGTGCAGGGCCTCGGCGTAGTCGTCGGGGCGGCCGGCGTAGATCTTCTTGAGCATGTTGGCGACCATCAGGCAGAAGGCGATGTTCATCTGCTTGTAGTAGGTCCAGGAGAACTCCATGCCCAGGGCGCCGGTGTTGACGGCGCTCTTGATGAGGTCGGAGCGCGTGATCTTGTTCTCGGGACTAGAAGTCATCGTCCTCATCCCCTTCCGCGGAGAGCTGGGGCTGGGCTCCGCCCAGGCCGAGCAGGTCGAACTTGTCGATGCCGATGATGATGGCGATCAGGGCGACGCCCAGGACGGGCACGTTGGCGTAGGAGCACAGCAGGAAGCCCAGGAAGTAGAAGGGCACGAGCTGCTTGGTGAGCACCAGGCGGCCGAGCATGGCGAAGCCCATGGCCGGCAGGATGTTGGCGGAAACGCCAAAGCCGTCGATGATGAAGGGCGGGATGAAGTCGAGCAGGCCCTGGATGGCGTCGGAACCCAAGTAGAATGCACCGCCGCACAGCAAGAAGTACTCGACGCAGCCCCAGATTCCAATTCCCCAATGAACGGCGTAGATGCCTTTGAGGTTTCCCTTGAGGGCGAACTTGTCTGCCATATCGACAAACACAGGGAACAAGGCATTGGTAATGTTGCCGATCGTCAGCGAAAGCACGGCGATGGGCATGGCGAGCGCGATGGCCGTCTCGGTACCCTGACCGAGCTGAATGGCAAACGCGCAGGCGAGCACGCCGCCGACGGTTTCGTTAGGCGGTACGTAGGCGCCGATGGAGATCGAGCCCATGAACAGCAGCTCCAGGCTTGCACCTACGGCAAGGCCAGTCTGCAGGTCCCCCAGCACCAGGCCCACGAGCGGGCACAGGACGATGGGGCGGAACGCGTAGAGGGTGCCGAGCTGGTAGTCGAGGCATCCAAACGCTCCGACTAAGCCGACGAGGATTGCTTGGACAAGCATAGTTCCTCCCAATAAGGAATCTCGAACCGTCGCCACTCCCGTCGCGCGCGTTGTTGATATCAATTCCGGGAGTTCGATTACACGGCTCGAAGCGTACCTGGTGTGCTGCTAACACCCATGCCAGGCACAAATGATTTGATACCAATTATAGGTATGCAGGTTCGAACGATTTAATACCACTCGCTCAGCGGGGTGTTTTTTCCCGTAAACGGCAGACGTATCCCATCAGGCCCGCTCCTTGTTTCGATGGCGGACAAGCGCCACCAGAAAGCCGTCGCCAAAGGCATCGGATGCCAAGTTGGCTACAATCACCAAAACGATAATCGCCGCGCCCAAAAACTCGTTCCAGCGAAAGACCTCGCCAAAGAGGAGCGCCGACCAGCAGGGGGCGAGCACGACCTCACTCATGCAGACCAAGTTGGCCGCAAACGCGTTGGTGCGCGCAATCCCCTTGGCATACAGCACGCTCGCAAGGCCACTGCAAAATAGGCCATGCACCAGCATGAGACTCCACTCAAATGGTCTCACGGAGTCTAGGGCGCCGACAAAATAGACGATCGGCAGCATCGAGATACCGCAGGAGATGAGCGAGGACACCATGGGCGATGCATCGGGACGAGAGTTCAAAAAGAAACACAGCCCAAAGGTGGCGCCCGAAATGACGGCAAGCAGGTTGCCGAGCATGCCCTCGGCACTCAAATCACCTAAAAAGAAAAGTCCCATACCCGTAAAAGCAACCACCACGGAGACAATCTTCGCAGGCGAGGGCAACGTGTGAGTTGCGAGCGATTGATACACGATAACGAAAATCATCGAGGTGTACTGCAGGACGATCGCGTTGCCGACCGTCGTGAGCTGGTTGGCATAGTTAAACGTGGTGCCCGTTACGAAGTTGCAGACGGCCACAAGGACAATAAGACGGCTGACGCGGAGGACAGGCCTGCCGACGAGCAGAATAAAGAGCGCCATAAATATTGCCGTGACGGCACCAATCAAAAGAGCTGACTGCGAATTGGCGTGAACGAGGATGCCGATAAAGCTCCACAAGAGCGCCGTGCCAAATAGATACATCGCCCCGCTCACGCCATTATCGGGTGGATTGTCAGATCGAATCACGAAGCACCTCCAGCTAGCTTTTGGTAATAAAAAACGGCGACCGCAATGGGTCGCCGTTTCCCTTGGGGGCAGAATAAAACGCAGGAACCTACGCCAGCACGCCGAAGAACGCGCCGATGATGCCCACGACCATGGTGGCCACGATCAGCACCATGGGGTTGATCTTCTTGGACAGCAGCCAGTAGTACAGCCAGAAGGCGAGCATGCCGAGCATGCCGGGCATGATGCCGTCCAGGATGTCCTGGAGGGTCTGGGCGTCGTCGCCCGAGCCGATGGCCACCGGGATGCTGGCCCAGAACATGTCCTTGCACATGGCGCCCACGACCATGACGCCCACGATTCCCACGCAGGTCATGATCTTCTGCATGAGGCCGGTCCTCTGGGCCTCGTCCAGGAAGCCCACGCCCAGCTCGTAGCCCTTGACGGCGCCCCAGATGCGCAGCGCGAAGCCGGGGACGTTGTAGATGAGCAGGAAGGCGATGGGGCCGAAGGGGTTGCCGGCCTGGCACAGGCTGATGCCCACCGCGGCGGCGACCACGCGCAGCGTCGACAGGAAGATGGAGTCGCCGATGCCGGACAGCGGGCCCATGAGGGCGGCCTTGACGTCGTTGACGCTCTCGGGCTCGATCTCGCCGCGGGCGACCTTCTCCTCCATGGCCATCGCGATGCCGCCCACGAACGGGGCGAACTGGACGGTGATGTTGAAGAACGCGCAGTGGCGGTGCAGGGCCTCGGCGTAGTCGTCGGGGCGGCCGGCGTAGATCTTCTTGAGCATGTTGGCGACCATCAGGCAGAAGGCGATGTTCATCTGCTTGTAGTAGGTCCAGGAGAACTCCATGCCCAGGGCGCCGGTGTTGACGGCGCTCTTGATGAGGTCGGAGCGCGTGATCTTGTTCTCGGGACTAGAAGTCATCGTCCTCATCCCCTTCCGCGGAGAGCTGGGGCTGGGCTCCGCCCAGGCCGAGCAGGTCGAACTTGTCGATGCCGATGATGATGGCGATCAGGGCGACGCCCAGGACGGGCACGTTGGCGTAGGAGCACAGCAGGAAGCCCAGGAAGTAGAAGGGCACGAGCTGCTTGGTGAGCACCAGGCGGCCGAGCATGGCGAAGCCCATGGCCGGCAGGATGTTGGCGGCAACGCCGAAGCCAGCAAGGACAAAGTCGGGGATAAAGTCGAGCATGCCCTGGATGGCGTCAGCACCCAGATAGAACGACAGCGAGCACAGCAGGAACGCCATGATGCAACCGGTGGAACCGATCAGGAAGTGCATCGCATAGACGCCCTTAAGGTTGCCCTGGCCGGAGAAAACATCGGCGCGGTCAACCAGGATCGGCAGGGCGGCGTTGAGGATGTTCTTGATGGCAAGGCACAGCGTGGCGATGGGCATGGCAAGCGCGATGGCGGCCTCGGTGCTCTGGCCCAGCTGGATAGCGAAGGCACAGGCGAGAACGCCGCCGATCGTCTCATCAGGCGGCACGTAGGCGCCGATGGAGATCGAGCCCATGAACAGCAGCTCCAGGCTCGCACCGATCGCGAGACCAGACTGCAGGTCCCCCAGGACCAGGCCCACGAGCGGGCACAGGACGATGGGGCGGAACGCATAGAGCGTACCGAGCTGGTAGTCGAACTTACCAAATGCGGCGATAAGTCCGATGAGGATTGCTTGGGTAAGCATACATCCCCCTTTCCATATAGGACACTACGAAGAGCTCAGACTCTTCGAATTTAAACGCCTAGAGCACGCTGGCGCAGTCAACCTTGGGGTCATCGGCCAGGGGTCGAATCTCGACTTCAATGCCACGATCCAGCATCTCGCGCACATCGGCTTCCTCGGCCGCGGTCAGGAAGATCTGACGAGAGACCTGACGAGCATCGGGACGCTTCTCGTCCTTGGGTTTGGTGTTGCCCAGGTTGACCGACTTGATCTGCGGGCAGCCCTCAACAAGCTGCTTTGCCTCAGCGATGGTGGCGACGCAGATGATCATCTTGTATTTGTCAGTCACGCCCGAGTTAATGGCCTCGATGGCATTCGCCATATCCTTGATGACGAGCTTGCAGCCGGCAGGCTTGCCCATCTTGAGCGTCGTCTTCCACACCGGGTCGTTAGCAACCTTATCGCCCACGCAGAAAATGCAGTTGGAGCCAAGGCCCTGAACCCAGGAAACTGCGACCTGGCCATGAAGCAGGCGATGGTCAACGCGGAGTAGCTGAATCATAATGTGACCCCCCAAAGGTCTTGCGCCGTCTTGCGGCATGTCAATAGGTGCTGCGGATTAGAACTCTTCTTCCTCGTCGTCATCGACCAACAGGTCGTTGACAAACTTCACGCGCGTATCGTCCGCAGCGACGATGGCACGAATCGTCTCCTCAACCGGCGCCGACTCGTCAGAGAACAGCAGTTGGATGAGCAGAGGAAGGTTCATGTTGGTAACGAGGTACGTGCGGGGACGCGTCTGGACGATCTTGGTGAACTCGTTGTTGACGCTGCCGCCAAAGAGGTCGGTGCAGACAACGACATCATCGTCGGCAGACATGCCCGCCAGCAGTTTTTTGGCCTCCTCGGCCACGTCCATGCGGCCATCGACGAACATCGAAAGATCGTGGACGTTGTCACGAGCGCCCGAGAGCAGCTCGACGCTCTCCTTGATGCCGGTAGCGAAGTGCGCATGGCTGGCGATGATGTACTGTCTCATTCTGTGTTCCTCTCAATAGCCCGGCACGTTCCCGCACCCGTTTTCTTTAGTAGTCGAACTGGTGATAGTAGCGACGATACTTGAGGTTGTGCTTGGTGACCGTCTCGTAGTAGCGAGCCAGGCGGTCGGTCACGAGCACCGTCAGAATCCACGGGGAGACGATGACGCGGAACTCGTCGTCAAGGCCGGGGATCGCGAACTCGGCGGTGTCGA
>CATXID010000014.1 GCA_958369225.1 uncultured Collinsella sp. | reverse complement strand
TTCCGGGATCGGACGGGCTTACCCTCTTGACAGGAAGAGCTTCATATCAGCGGAGGCGCGCGCATCGTGCCGTTCGTCTGTCCCCTCGTCGCGCAACCGACTCTTTCAGTAGGCTGCGTCCCAACGGATGGGTACCATTTACCCGGGTGCACCTGGGGCAACGGGCCGGCAGGCCCGCGCAAGGTCGCTCGCAGAACACGCAACATCAAACACGACAGAAGGGGCGAACGACGGATGCCGGACCCGGGACGACAGCACCGCGGAAGACGAGCATTCCGACCACAACCGAACAACTCCAGCTACTAGGCAGGCGCCCGCATGGGCGCCTTTTACTTTTCAGGGACTTAGCTCACAGCTAAGGCATGCGGCTCATGGCCGTTTCGTGAAGGCCCGACCAGCTCGACCCACCTCGACCCGTCTCCGCTCCTGCCGTGCTCACTAATCGCCATCAGGCGGTTCAATCGTCGCGCAGACGAAAAGCCCACGGTGTCGTGCGGTGTCCTCGCACGGTGCCGCACGGGAAGATTGGAGGAACCATGGCACGCACAGCCGAATGCGCCGCGCCCGAGGGAAGCCAAGATCGGGACGAATGGATGACGGTGATCGAGATGCAGGAGTACATGAGGGCGAGCCGAAACAAGGCGTACGACCTCATCTGGTCGGGAGAGATCGACTCGTACAGGCTCGGAAGGAAGCTCCTGGTTTCGAGGGCGTCAGTGGACGCCTACATCGAGTCGAGGAGCGGCAGGAAATGACGGCGGCGACCGCTCCGGGAGCTGCCCGCGGCCGGGCACGCGAGGGAGCCTCGAGACGAAAGGAGCTCGAGGACGACCATGACCAAGAGTACTAGCAGGAGCCCGGTGAGGCTCATCGCATCGGCGAACGCGATATTCGGCGCCGACGAGGCGTGCGCGATGCTGCGCATAAGCCGCGACGCAATGTACCGGCTCGCCAAGGACCCCGACAACCCGTTCCCGATCCAGTTTTCATGTGTGCATCACCTTTAGTTCTTGCTTATGACGATGCCCTCATCTGATGTTTAAGATGCCCTCGCCCCAAAGTCGAGAGCGCTCGCGATGAGCTCAGGCACGCCCTCGTGGATGATGCCGTTGCTCACCTGAATCGGGTCCGCACAAGCAAGGACTAACTTTGGTTAGTTATCACGAACCGGCCTCAACAATCGATTCTCGTGATTCGAGGTCTTAAAGAAGCTGCGAATCTATTCCAGGGACGTTATCAACTGTAGCCTCATCGCATTCCCCTCTTGTATTCACTGCCAGCGCATGCTATAAGGTTATTGGTGGCTCATTGAGCTACCTCCAAGTGCCGGGGGAGTCCCCCGGCTATTTTTTTATCCATTCCATTAGGAGTCCCCATTGGCCAAGGAGCTCAGCATCTTCGTCGACGAGAGCGGCGACCGCGGCGGCAAGGCTCGCTACTATCTGCTCACGCTCGTCTTCCACAACCAGGCAGACAGCATCGCCGAAGCGGTCACGGGCTATGAGGCCAAGCTCGCCAGGGCCGACCTCCCCAACATCCCGTTTCACTCCGAGCCCCTCATGAACGGGCACAAGGACTATGAGTTTCTCGGCATCGAGCAGCGCAAGGTTATGCTCGCCTACTTCTCCTCGTTTGTCCGCAGGCTTCCCATCTCCTATACAACGTTCGTCTACCGCCTCAGCCAGTTCGAAGACCCGGCAAGGCTAATGGAGCGCATGGGGCGCGACATCTCCTCCGCCGTGGTTGAGCACTTGGACTTCTTCCAGTCCTTCGACGATGTGAAGGTCTATTACGACAACGGTCAGGACATCGTCAAGCAGGCGCTCGACCGCTCGGTGGGCAAGGTCCTCTCAAAAGGGGTCGTCCGACGCCGCAAGACCTCGATGACCGACTACCGCCTCGAGCAAGTGGCGGATTACCTCTGCACTATCGAACTTGCCTTGGTCAAGTACGAGGCCAAGGAGGACGGTGAGACGTACAACAAGTTCTTCGGCGGCGTCGGCTCTTTCAAGAGGAACTGGCTCAAGCAAGCCCGCAGCAAGCGGATATAGGTGGTTCCGTAGTCTCGCAGGGAGCGGTTATCTCTCCTTTGGCGAGGAACCCCAGGCGACGTGCTTCGAGCAGCGGAAGCTGAAGCGCAAGCAACGGCGTCACGGGCGCCTCGTGCGCTACAGTGTCCATGTGGTCATCTCCTATCGTCTCAGCGTGATAGCTGAAGATTCTAGACGCTGGCCACACCCCTTTTCCGGGGTGCTAACACCAACGTTTATCACAAATGAAGTTTGACGAGATGGCTCAACGGGTATTGAATCTATCTGCCCATGCAGCCACATCGAATAACTCCAGATTGGGGTAACTGACCGTTTCGCCCGTTTCTTTAAGACAGGCCTCGGCGGCGTCGCACAGCGAGCTCGCAAGCGATGCCGCATCAACGCGGAACGTCACGCTCTTAGTCGCGCGCATCCCGCTCTTGGGCGACGGCCAGGAAGAGCAGAGGGCGTTGCACCCATGGAGGACAAGCTCGAACTTATAGTCGTAGTCGAAGCTCTCGTCTTTCTCGGGAGCATCGACCGGCACATCGTAGTCGCCCGAATGCAACAGGGAGCACCGGAGCTTCCAGCACATCTTCCCATTGAAGATTTGACCTGGAATCGTTTCACCTTCGTTCGAGGGGTCTCCCGGAAACAGGAAGTCGTTTGCCGCCCAGTCATCAAACCACTTCGCATACTGCCGCCCCACCGCTCTCTTCCCGTTATCAAGAACGAGATCGGGGTAGAGACGCTGCCCCATGGCATCGGGAATAGCAAGAGAAGACATGAGGGCCGGGATAAGGCAGTCTTTCTCAACCGCATTTCCAATCGATTCGACGAGTAGCTTCATTTCGATACCTCAAAAAGTTTATGCGGTCTTATGCGAAGAAACGGCCGATCGGCCATGAGCCGAGCATCGCTCGTGCCCTTTCGTCAAGTGACGCTCTGAGCACAGAGGCCATGTCCGAGTCTCCGCGCAAGGCTGCTGCGCATGCTTTCGACAGCGCACTATCCGAATTCAGCTGGATAGCCATTAGCTCAGATTTCTCCTCGCTAGTAAGATCTCGCTTTCGAGCGGCAATTTGATATCGGTTTATCAGGGTTGCCTCTCGATCCGTAAAAGCTTCCAGGGCGTCTACAGTCATCTCGCAGCATTTCAGTAACTCTTCCTTACAGCACGCATCTTGATCGTAGGCTGATAGCATTTCAAGCATCTTATCGTTGACGTAGGCAGAGCTAGCTTCGGTGACTGGATACTGCTTCAACGTAGCGGCAAACACCTCGGCATCGATATTGGCAAGCCTCATATAGTCCTCCATCGTTTGGACGAACAGGGGCGCGACGGCTACGGGGGCATCCCCCTCGCCCCGGAAGAACACCGAGACCGTCAGGTTATCCAGCCGAAGCCCGTCGACCATTCGGTACATATCTTCAGATACTTGGTAAAACACGAGCTTAATCGGGTGGTTCCCCAGAGTGATATATCCGAATCCGTTTTGCCGATCCTTGTAGTGGAGGGGTGCGTTCTCAACCAATCCCTTGTAAATTGTCCCGATGTTTCTTAAATCCTGAGTGGTCAACGCACTGATGTCGAGCTCTGGCTTGTAATGAAGAGCGTCGACAACCCGCTTGATAATCTCCAGCAACTGCAATCGGCTCTCAAGGGCGTCGAGGTCGCCTCCGCTCAACTTGCACCCGCGAGCAACGCCGCCTCCGTCTATGGAAAGCGTACCGGTTTGCATCAATGCGCGCATGAGGGCCAACTCTTCCATGCGCTCGACAAGAGTTCCGGTCTCGCTGAGGGTGATTGTATTGGTGGAGAAGCATATGTCGAAACCCCTGAAGAAGACGTGCTCGCCATTCTCATTTTCTCCGGTCATGACCACCGCATTTAGGGAAACATCACCAGAGCTGACGACATGCCGAGACCCAATCGCGACGCCAACTATGTTTTCGAGCTTATTCAAGGGATACAGCTCTCCCCAGGGGCTCTTCCCGTAGATATACAGCCCGTTCCTGTATGGAGCCAAGTTTGCGGGCGACTCGCCCTCGAGCAGCTCGATTCCAAACTCGCACTCATCAAAGCAAAGGCCGGCGTCCTTAAATTCCTCGATTGTCTTGGGGGCGATGCCAGCGACTACTCGTTGCTTTGTTCTGTCCTTGACCGCCCTTCTGACAAGCCGCGTCAATTCCGCCGCGTCCGACGGAAGCCGGTCGAAACGCAAAGAGATGCGCTCTTGCTGCTCCGGAATATCGGCCAGAATCTTCTTTAGGTCATAGGGAAGCAAAAGTCTGTAGAAAACCTCCGCTGAACGAGCCTCGCTCCCACAGTAGACGTAAAAGTAGATACAGCCTCCAGCAATGTTGAGGTAGTGCTTGAGGTCTGAAACTCGAACTTGCTGCTTAGGTCGGTCCGATTTCCTTTTCGAAGTGGTCCCCTTGACCTGAACCGGCAACTGGCCTTCAACGGTCTCAATCGTGAAGGAAGAAGACGAGTAGACTTGCAAGTGCCCGTCGGTGCATTCGGTCTTGTCGTTCTCATCTATATACGCATAGACGCAAGCGACATCGCCGAAAGCCTGCTTGACGGCATTGACCGCGTTCTGCTCGATTTTGCGATTGTCCAAGCTTCTCCTTACTGTTTTAGATCGTCAGCAAACCCTGCTCGAACACGTTCGGGAACAGGTACTTGCGGCGCTTCGGCTTACCCTTCTTGTCGACTCCGATGATGACCTCTATTGTCCCGTGCTCGCAATCGACATCCACAACTTCGCCGTAGCCAAAGGCCTTGTGGAAGACCGCGTCTCCCGGCTCCAAGGCGTCGAGCTTCTCTTGCACGACGGCCGGGAACTCGCTCCACTCGGGGTCCGTCATCTCGGGGTAGCCCTTAAGCCACCAGGCGGAACGGCCGCCGATCGCCTTGCTGCCACGGAGAGAAAACTCGAAGCGGGCGCCCTGGTTGACGAGCCCCCATCCTCGCGTCGAGCTCAGCGCCGCCGACGACCCAAAGGCAACCGTTCTTGCCACGGGCATCGATGAGCTCAAGACCCTCGTCGGCCAGGGAGTCGTAGACCAATCGCGCTTCAAGGGGGGGCGCCGGCTCTCGGCTTCGCCTCTTGAGGTGAAGCTGCGGCCTCTCGGCTCCCACCGAGATTGAGTATCTTCACGTGCTTCTTCGGCTTGTCGCTCTCGGAGCCGCCGCGAGCGTCCACGATCTCGCTCGTGACCACCATCGCGTTGTCGCGATCCCTTGTGGTTCCGTCGGGGTTCAGCAGCGAGTCCTGCAGCTTCATCCGGGCATAGTCCTCGGCGGAAAGCGCCGTGTCAAACAGGCCGACGCTCGAGTCGTACTGGTGGCGGTTAAGGCCCGTGTACTCTATGGGGAGCCTCCGCGCGAGTTCGTTGAACGAGTAGAGCATCTTCTTCCGCTGTTTAAGGGGCATCCCTCGGCAAGGTCCATGGCCGTTTAGCAGTGGCTCGGAATGAAACGGTATGCTCGGCAAATCGTACCTGAGGAGGGACTCCTCGTAGCGCGCAACTTTGTCGGATATGGAATCGGCCTGGTCATGGATTACGAGCGCGAGCAAGTAGTAGCGCGCTTTTCCGCCACGGTCTCCGCTCTCGTCGACGAATATGTTCAGGTCTCGCGCCAATAAAATACCCCTAGATAGAACAAAAGCCGGGGGATAAGCCCCCGGCACTTGGAGGCAGCTGAATCAGCCACCAAAACCTATATATCACGCCTGTGATGGTCTTTCAAGAATCGCTCGAACGGCCACGCAAGCCATCCCCTGATTGCCCCGTTTTCCTCGAGACGGCGAGATTCTTTATTCCCACCCGATGGTCCCAGTTCTGCCGCTCCATCATTCCAGTAACGCCCAGCTTTCGACGCCGCCACGAAACGCGTGCCATCGCCACACGATGTCGGGCATTGTCCCCCACTTGACCTAGCTGCCTCGCGATGAATCGCATGACCCTAGAGGAAAAAGTCCCTCGCGCTCACGGTGCGGATGCCGTCGATGTCCGTGTCGTAGGAACCCTGCCTCACGACCACGATCTTCTCGCGGTAGTCTCGTATCGACTTCAGAGGGGCGATCTCTCGCCCCCTGGTCTCGCTTGCGAACATCTCGTCAGTCACCTGCACGTAGAGCACGCGCCCGTCCTTCGTCGCGACGAAGTCGACCTCCTTGCCATAGAGCTTGCCCACATGCATGCTCCACCCTTCGTAGAGCAGCTGGAGATACACGGCGTTCTAGAACAGGCGGCCAGTATAGATGTACCGCTGCCATTGGTTCGCTGACAGCAAGCACGAACGGAGCGGAGAGCTAGACTACGAAATTCTCGGCAACCCCGGTGAACCGGACAGGGACCCGCTGTTCACTTGCCGCATTTTACTGCTCGCTATTCGCAATCGCCTGGTCGATAAGCTTGTCGAGTGCTGCGCGCTGCTCGGCGGAGCTGATGGATCCCACGATTGGATCCCCTACGATGTTGCCATTCTGATCGATGACATACGTTGTCGGGAACGAGAACAAATTTGACGTGAACTTACCGGCCTCGCTATCCGACTTGAACCAGATGTTCTTATATGTCACGCCCTTCTTGCTCAGCACGTCCTTGGCATCTGCAATCTCGCCCTTGTTGCCATCGAGCGTAAAGGAATTGACGCCCACGACCTGTCCGCCCTTCTTGGCAAGCTCCTTATTCAGGTCCTCAAGGTCGCCCAGCTCGCCCACGCACGGCTTGCAAGTAGTGAACCAGAAGTTCATGACGGTGACCTTGTTCTTAGAGAACAGCTCGTCGCTGTTCACGTCGTTGCCATCCAGGTCCTTGCCCGTAAAGCTGGGGAACTTCGTCGCCTCGCTCGAAGCATTGGCACCGGCCGTCATGCCAGCGGCCGAAGCGTCGACGCTCTCGCCTGCGCTCGGCGTGCTTCCACAGCCGGGGAACTCCTTCTCCAAGCTCTCGAGCTTGTCCTCGATCTCCTTGATCTGCTGTGCACCGGCCTTGAGTGTCTTAAGCTCATCCGCCGTGAACTCATCCTTGGCACCGTCGATGGTCTTGAGCAGAAAATCGCCGTAATTGCTGCCGTCCTCAATCATTGTCGAGTCTTTATTTGCCGCATTGAATACCTTTTCCCACAGCGCGTTATCACTCGAAAAGATCTCGTTCTCCTTCTGCATGAGCTTCGCATACAGCTCGGCGGCCTCGTCGGCATTGGCCGGCTTCTGCGCAGTGAGTTCTGCGATCATAGGATCGGAGCTCGCAGATTCGCTCGCATTGCCACCGGGCGCCGAACATGCCACAAGGCACAAGGCCAATACCGGCACCATAAACAGGGCCGCAATCTTAGAAAGCTTCATGATCATTCCTCCGTTTTGTCGAAGCTTGTTTACTTTTTATCGGCGGTCAAGGGAAGCTTTTCCGCCGACACATCCAGGCCATAGCGATAGCTGATGGCATCGACAGGACAGGCCCCGATGCACTTTCCGCACCGGATGCATTCGGCATGATTGGGCGCGCGGACCACATCAACGTCCATCTGACAAACCTTTGAGCACTTGCCGCACGAGACACATTTGCATGCATCGACCCGAATCCCCAGTAGGGATACCTTATTCATGAGCGCATAAAATGCGCCGAGCGGGCAAATCCATTTGCAAAAGGGGCGATAGAACAAAACACTCAGCACCACCACGGCAATGAGAACGAAAAGCTTCCAGGTGAAGAGCTGCCCCAGCGCAGATCGAATTCCAGCATTGGCAGCCGCCAGCGGAATGGCACCCTCGAGCGCGCCCTGCGGGCAGACGTATTTGCAAAAGAACGGATCTCCCATCCCCAGATCGTTGACCACCAGCACAGGCAGCAATACCACAGCAAACAGCAGCACAACGTATTTTATATACGTAAGCGCCTTGAGCCTTTTCGTCGAAAGCTTTTTGCCGGGAATCTTATGAAGCAGCTCCTGCAGCCAGCCAAACGGACACAGAAAGCCGCATACAAAGCGTCCCAGCAGCACGCCGAGCAAAATGAGCGTACCGGTAACGTAGTAGGAGAAGTTGAACTTGGATGAACCTACCACCGATTGGAACGACCCGATGGGGCACGCACCCGTTGCCGCAGGACACGAATAGCAGTTAAGCCCGGGTACGCAGACTGTTTTTCCCGCGCCCTGATAGATGCCGCCTTTGGCAAAGTTTGGCAGGTGAATGTTGGTAATAAGCGTTGCCGCTGCCTGAATGAATCCGCGAAATCGGGCCAAAACATGCGACACAGTGTTTTTTCTTTTATCCAATTCCGATACACTCCAAGCACAGCCTAATCGCCTTGGCCAGCACGGCATCCGCCTCGCCACGCATAACGCCAAAGCACACCATGGCAATTCCGACGATCAACAAAACGACCTGTACCACGGGTTTTACCGCTTTGAACAACCTGACCACTCCTTTCGTTACGCGACCATTGGACCATATCGGCTATAAAATCCGTGTTAAGCGCGATTTGGAATGTGCAAGGAGACTGTTATGCGTATTTTGATCGTCGAAGACGAGCGAGCACTGTGCGATGCAATCGCGCGCAGTTTGCGAAACTTGGCGTACAGCGTCGACTGCTGTCACGATGGACAGGAGGCGCTCGACCTGCTGGGCGTCGAAGTCTTTGACCTCGTGGTACTCGACCTCAACCTTCCCCGTATCGATGGCATGACCGTGCTCAGGGAACTTAGGAAAACCGACCGCGAGACCAAGGTGCTGATTCTGTCCGCGCGCGGCGAAGTATCCGATAAGGTCGACGGACTCGATGCCGGCGCCAACGATTACCTCACCAAGCCGTTTCATCTGGACGAACTTGCGGCAAGGATCCGCAGCCTTACCCTCAGGCGCTTCGCACAAAGCGACATAGTATTAACCTGCGGAAAGCTCCGCTTTGACACCAAGGCGCGCATCGCTTCCGTGGACAGTGAGGCTCTATCTCTTACACGCAAGGAAACGGGAATCTTGGAATACCTGATGCTTAATCAGGGGCGACCGGTAAGCCAAGAGGAGCTTATCGAGCACGTTTGGGATAGCAGCGTGAACAGCTTTAGCAATGCAACCCGCGTTCACATCTCGTCGCTCCGCAAAAAGTTACGCAGCGCTTTGGGATACGACCCGATTCGCAATCGGATTGGAGAGGGCTACGTTATGGAGGATAACGAATGAAAAGGCTTTCGCTGCAATGGCGCATAACGATTATGACGGCACTGCTCACGTGTGCGGCATGCGTGCTGACAAACTGCCTGGTCGGCTATACGGGCATGCGCTACATGGATGCCATCGGCAGTAACATCTCGGCCTTTAACGCAACCGGCGAAGATTCGCCCCAGGCGTTCGACCCAACGAAAGCGACCCCCGATGACAAAGTCACGATCGTCGTAAACGACGCACAGGAGTCTTTTGGCACGACAACCTGGCGCATCACGGCTGGAGTCACACTCCTTGGCGGCGTGCTGGCATACTTTGTGAGCGGCCGTGCGCTCAAACCGCTACGGGCTTTTGCCGCCCAGGTTGAGCGTGTGCAGCCTGACAACCTAAGCGAAATCAGACTCAGTGAAGATGTGCCCACCGAGCTACAACGATGCAGCGCCTCTTTCAACAACATGATCGCCCGTCTTGGCGAAGGGTTCTCTGCACAGCGTCAGTTTACCGGCAACGCCGCACACGAGCTGCGCACCCCGCTCGCCCTTATGCAAGCACAGATTGAACTTTTCATCTCCGAGCACTCCGGTTTGCGACCCGAAACAGCCGAGCTGCTCGGCTTGCTACAAGAACAAACCGAGCGCATGTCTCGAATGAGCAAGGTATTGCTCGAGATGAGTGAGCTCCGCAGCGTTCCTTGCGAGGACGATGTTGAACTTGGCCCCTTGTCCGAAGAGGTCCTCACCGACCTTGCGCCACTTGCCGAAAATAAGGGCATGGCCCTCAATTGTGCTGGAGACGCTTTAGTAATCGGGAGCGACACGCTCCTCTATCGGCTGGTGTTTAACCTGGTCGAGAACGCCATCCGTTACAGCCGCTCCGGCTCGACTGTCAACGTCTCCATCTGCGACAACGACAGCCACGTGTTCCTGCGAGTCGAGGACCAAGGCCCGGGAGTACCCAAGCAGTACCGTGAGAGCATCTTCCAGCCGTTCTTTCGCCTGGATAAATCCCGCAGCAGGGCATACGGCGGCGCAGGGCTCGGGCTAGCGCTTGTTTGGGAGATTGCGACGCTCCATGGCGGCACCGCGGAAGTCGAATCAAGTTCCGAGAACGGAACCGTAATGCTCGTGACCCTTCCAAAACGGACTACGACGCAATCAGATCGCTAAAATGGCGATACCGCGAGGCATGGCGCGGGCCTGCATGATTGCACGGCCTAGCATCCTTTGCTATTGCGGATTTGAATTGCGCCATTCAATGGGAGAGACGTCCGGTAGACTGTTTGATTGCTTGAGAAAACGTTGAGCAGCGCGTCCAGCCTAGGCGTGTCGTACCTGTGCAACGGAGCAACACCCGACGAGCATGGTCTTAGCGCGCTTCATGCGACGCGCCCTGGCGGAGTTCAGAAGCCAGTTCCCGCTATTCCCGCTCAGTGACTAATCCAGTACGGGTTCCACCAATCCGTGTCGCGTCGTACCGCCTAAGGGCTGATTCGTGCGCAGTTTGGGCGAATCAGGCCCTTGATTCGCGATTTCGGGAATGACTCGATTGATTCGCGTAACCTCAGGTCGCTCCTTCAATCACTCTCAGGTTTCCACCGGGATTCGTGGCGAGTGGCTTGAAAAGGGGTGATTCTGACGAGGTCTTGCGCGCGTGGTTTCCTCAAACCGCAACGTCGCAAGGGGCTGGGTGCTCCTCCAGGTAGGTGTCGACCGAGCATCTATTGATGCTCCCTTTGTAAACATAGCTGTGCGCAATTGACTCAAGCTGAGCGAACAGCAAAGCGGCGTCTCGGCACGATCGCAAAGTCCCGCATTCGCATCCCGCATGCGCGAAGAGGTGCTCGTGGTGAGCGGCGCGATTGCGGATCTTGTTGATTCCCGCTATCCGTTCATTGACGTCGTTTCGGTCTGCTCCCTTTGGCCATGCCTTATGGATGATCGGAATCCACAAGTCGCGTTCATGGCTGCGATCCGTCATGTGGGCCCAGAAGCCCAGCGTTAGGTTCGAGACGATGTCGTCCGCGGCCGCGTTCTCGCGAAGGCCGTTTCTCAGGTGGTCAATCGAGTTCCTGTTCAGTCGGTTGGCGTCGTTGACCTGTCCGCGCTTATTCGTCCTGAGGATCGGGCGCCTTACGGGAGAGGCGTCGTCGAGCAGCCAGTGGTCGGATCCGCTCCAAGCGGAGGATATCGCCCTGTCGTACGCGTTCCTGAGGGCGACCTCGAAGAACGAAACGTCTTTCAAGACGGCCTGCGCATGGCCGATGTTCCAGAGGTAGAGGTCGAGGGCGACGACGTCATCGCCCTCGCGTTACTTCTAGGTATTTGCTATATCGCGGTTCGGAAAGCCACGATATGACGTGCGCCCGGTCTATCTTCGGAGCGTTCGGCATGGGAGACCTTTCCTCAGAAAACAATTGAGCCCCGGCGACTTGAATCAGCGGTCGTACCGGGGCTAACTAATTTTGAATAATGGCTGAGGACCTCCGGCATAACCGCAGGAATTCCTGTCGCCGCTCCGCTGCA
>CATXID010000013.1 GCA_958369225.1 uncultured Collinsella sp. | reverse complement strand
CGGGCGGTGCGGGGCTTCTTTGGTTGCTTTAGTTGCCGGGCCGTCCTTACCCGCGCGGCTTGATTTTATCACGCAGGGACTTGAGGTTCTCCAGCGCGGCGTTGAGCGTTTCGTCTCGCTTGGCAAAGTGGAAGCGAATCAGATGGTTAACGGGCTCACGGAAGAAGCTTGAGCCCGGCACGGCGCCCACGCCAACCTTGGAGGCGAGATCCTCGCAGAAGTCGAGGTCGCTGTCGTAGCCAAACTCAGAGATGTCCATCATGACGTAGTAGGCGCCCTGCGGCACGTTATGCTCAAGACCGATACTGTCGAGCCCTTGGCAGAACAGGTCGCGCTTGGCGGTGTAGAGGTCGAGGACCTCTTCGTAATAGCTGTCGTCGAAGTTGAGGGCGGTGACGACGGCTTCCTGCAGGGGAGCGGCGGCGCCCACCGTGAGGAAGTCGTGGACCTTCTTGATGCGCTCGGTAATCTCGGCCGGGGCGATGGTGTAGCCCAGGCGCCAACCGGTGATGGAGTAGGTCTTGGACAGCGAGCTGCAGCTGATGGTGCGCTCGAACATGCCGGGCAGCGTGGCCATATAGACATGCTCGTGGGGCGCATAGACGATGTGCTCGTAGACCTCGTCGGTGATGCAGTAGGCGTCGTACTTTTTGCACAGATCGGCAATAAAAGTGAGCTCCTCGCGCGTGAAGACCTTGCCGCAAGGGTTGGAAGGGTTGCACAGGACGATTGCCTTGGGATCGTTGTCGCGGAAGGCCGCCTCGAGGACCTCGCGATCGAAGTCGAATGTGGGCGGGTTGAGCGGCACATAGATGGGCTCAGCGCCCGAGAGAATCGTGTCGGCACCGTAGTTCTCGTAGAACGGCGAGAAGATGACGACCTTGTCTCCGGGGTTTGTGACCGTCATCATGGCGGCCATCATGGCCTCGGTGGAGCCGCATGTGACCACGATGTTCTCGTTGGGGTTGATCGGCATGCCCATAAAGTGCTCCTGCTTGGCCGCGAGCGCCTCGCGCATGGCCTGGGAACCCCAAGTGATGGAGTACTGGTGATAGAGCGGCTTGGGGTCGGTCGCGATGGCGCTGAGGCTCTCGAGCAGCTGCGCCGGGGGATCGAAGTCGGGGAAGCCCTGCGAGAGGTTGACGGCGCCATACTTATTGGAGATGCGCGTCATGCGGCGGATGACAGAATCGGTAAATGTCGCCGTACGGTTGGAGAGTTCTTTCATGCTGGTCCTTTCGAGCATTTGCAGTGGGGCAAGTTTACTCCTATGAAACCGGTGGGAATTGCTCGAAACGCGCTCGAAAAAGTCTTTTCAAAATTCTTGAAAATTGGGGCTTGCATCGCGTGGCGTTCCTTGCAATAATAGTCGAGCGCGAAGCGCACAGGACACGGTGGGTGTAGCTCAGTTGGCTAGAGCGACGGGTTGTGGTCCCGTAGGTCGAGGGTTCGAGTCCCTTTACCCACCCCAGTTCTTGCTTCGTGTTGATATCGGGTCGTTAGCTCAGTTGGTAGAGCAGGGGACTCTTAATCCCAAGGTCCAGGGTTCGACCCCCTGACGGCCCACCACACGATATCTCCTCTAAAGTCCGCCACAACGGACTTTAGCTTTGGGTCGTTAGCTCAGTTGGTAGAGCAGGGGACTCTTAATCCCAAGGTCCAGGGTTCGACCCCCTGACGGCCCACCAAAGCATGTTAAGACGGTCAGCGTAAGTTGGCCGTCTTTTTTGTTGACCACGCATGGGGTCGAACCCGAAAGGGCGCGGAGCTGAGGAAATGCGTAAGCATTTACCAGCGCAGCGCGCAAGGCGCCTTGGCGCCGAAGCGGCCGCCTGCGAAGCAGGCTGACCCCCTGACGGCCCACCAAAGCATGTTAAAGCGACTGGCTTCGGCTGGTCGCTTTTTTAACCGTACATGGGGTCGAACCCGAAAGGGCGCGGAACTGAGCTATCTGCACTGTGATTCCCTTAGGGAAAACACGGCTAAAGCCCCGTAAGCGTGTTCTCCTTAGGGGAATCCTGCTTTCGGGGCTCGATGTATGTTGAGAAATTGTGATCAAACTCAAAGTGAAAATCGAATTAGTCCGCTCGATAGTGCGAACCCAGGCTTTCGGTTCGCTTGCGCATGGCTTTGACCATTTCCGTTGCCAGCTGAATCTGCGACTGTAGGCGGGCGAGGGCGGCGATTTCGTTGTCGTTGGCGTGCGACTTATTTAGAGCCTTGGCCTCGTCCTGCAGACTTTCAAGATCTTGTTGCGCCTTGGAGAGGCCTGCTTCGGTCCTGTTGATCATGCAGTAGGTGCTCATTGTGTGTTTGAGGCTGCGGGTCAGGCGTTCGACATCTGTTGTGGCAATGCCGTACTGGGGGAGGGCGATATCCGCCTTCAGAGCTGCCTCAGGCTCTTTCTGCGCTGCAAGGGCTGCCGATGCGCCAGCGATGCGCCCAAAGACGATGCCGTTGGCGCTTGACAGGCCGCCGATGCGGTCGGCGCCGTGCATGCCGCCTGTCGCCTCGCCGCAAGCATAGAGTCCCTCAACGCCCGTGTACGCGGTCTTGTCGATCTTGATACCGCCGTTGGCGGCGTGGGCATACATCGCCACGCGCATCTCGTCGGTCGGCGCGATGCTATGCTCGTCTCGTAGCCAAGTGGCAAAGGTCTGCACAAACTCGGGGACGTTCTCGCGGGGGAAGTCGTAGTGGAGCGCGAGGCCTTCGGCACCCGCTTGATCGATGGCAAGATCGATGGCGCGGGAGGCCAAGCGTGACGTGAAGGGACCATATCCGGAGCGCTGATCGAGCAGGTCGTCCAGCTTGCCGTCGGCAATAGCGACCGGTTGGTCAAATGTGACGTAGCGCCAGGTCTTCTCGTTGAAGACCAGGTTGTGCTTGGGCTCGATGAAGCCGGGCATCATCTGCATGAACTCTATATTAGTAAGCGATGCGCCGTGCGCCAGTGCGATGGCCTGTGAGGAACTGAGCACGTCGGCGGAAGTGAGGCTGCGCTCGAACAGGCCACCCGTGCCGCCCGCAGCGATGATAGTGGCCTTGGCTGCCAAAGGTACGAGACGCTCGTTTGCGCGGTCGTAGAGCACGGCGCCGGTAATCTTTCCGGTTGTGTCCTCAACAAGGCCGATAAGTTCGTGGCGGGGGAGCAGGCGAATGCCGAGCAACTCAATCTGGGCCGTACACGCGTCCTCAAGGGGCTTGCGGGTGAGGCCGCGCCACATACGCGTCTTATGGTCAAAGCAGGGGATAAACTGCTTCTGCTGGGCGCTTTCGGCACTTTGCGGACGCTGGAGCTCAACACCTAGATCCTGCTCGAGCCATTGGATGGCCTGAGGAATACCGTGGACAAACGTATGGACGAGCGTAGGGTCGGCAGCGCCGCCGCCGACGGCCTGGATGGTGTCGATGAGGTCCTGCTCGTCGCCCTCGTCGACGGGGCCAATAAGGCCCAGACCCCAGGTGCCCGGGAAAAAGCTCGATCCGCTCATGGTCTTGCCGGCGCTTGCGATGGCAACGGTTGCGCCTGCACGAGCTGCTTCTATGGCGGCGCAAAGGCCCGCAATGCCAGATCCAATTACCAGTACATCAGTCGATTCCATCGGATTCCTTTCTCGTCCGGCGCATTGTCGCATGGCTGATCGGCAAATGTCTTGCAAAGGACTCACGTTTCGGTAAAGGGCAAATATGGCAGGTGGGCGTCAAGAGTGTCCGATCGCTCTGCCCCCATCCCCTCAATAAGTTGCGGTGAAATAGGGACTGTTTTGGCATGTGAAGGCGTTATTCAGTCCGTATATCACCGCAACTGAAATACCGGTGATGGACTACTTTATGGCAGCGTGAATAAAAAAGAGCCGCTACCCGGGTGGATAGCGGCTCCAAAGCTCAACTATATGAGCATCGCGCGGGCGCGATTAGGCCTTGAGGGCCTCCTCGACGGCGACAGCGCAGGCGACGGTGGCACCGACCATGGGGTTGTTGCCCATGCCGATGAGACCCATCATGTCGACGTGCGCAGGCACGGAGGAAGAACCGGCGAACTGGGCGTCGGAGTGCATACGGCCCATGGTGTCGGTCATGCCGTAAGAGGCAGGGCCGGCGCCCATGTTGTCCGGGTGCAGGGTACGGCCAGTGCCGCCACCAGAAGCGACGGAGAAGTACTTCTTGCCAGCCTCGATGCGCTCCTTCTTGTAGGTGCCAGCGACGGGGTGCTGGAAGCGCGTGGGGTTGGTGGAGTTACCGGTGATCGAGATGTCGACGTTCTCGTGCCACATGATGGCAACGCCCTCGCGGACGTCGTCGGAGCCGTAGCAGTTAACGGCAGCGCGGGGACCATCGGAGTAGGGGATGGTCTCGACGACCTTGAGCTCGCCCGTGTAGTAGTCGAACTGGGTCTTCACATAGGTGAAGCCGTTGATGCGGGCGATGATCTGAGCAGCGTCCTTGCCCAGACCGTTGAGGATGACGCGCAGCGGCTTCTTGCGAGCCTTGTTGGCGTTCAGAGCCAGGCCGATAGCGCCCTCAGCGGCAGCGAAGGACTCGTGGCCGGCCAGGAAGGCGAAGCACTCGGTGTCGTCGGAGAGCAGCATAGCGCCCAGGTTGCCGTGGCCCAGACCGACCTTGCGGTCCTCGGCGACGGAGCCGGGAACGGTGAAGGCCTGGATGCCCTCGCCGATGATGGCAGCAGCCTCAGAAGCGGACTTGGCGCCACGCTTGACAGCGAGAGCGCAGCCGAGGGTGTAGGCCCACTCAGCGTTCTGGAAGGCGATGGACTGGGTGTTGTTGACGATCTCACGCGGGTTGAAGCCCTTGTCGGTGCAGATCTGCAGAGCTTCCTCGAGGGAGGCGATGCCGTTGTCGGCGAGGCACTTGTTGATCTTGTCAGCGCGGCGCTCGTAACCTTCGAACGTAACAGTCATAGTTATTTCCCTCCCTTTCTACTCGTGAACCGGGAACACGCTGGCGACGGAGTGAGTCTCCTCGTCGGTGCGCGGGTCGATGTACTTGGCAGCGTTCTCCCACTGACCATAGTGGCCCATAGCGCCAGCGATGGCCTCCTCGGGGGTCTTGCCGGCCTTGACGGCGTCGGTGAACTTGCCGAGGTTCAGGAACTCGAACGCGATGATCTCGTTCTTGTCGTTGAGGGCCATGCGGGTGACGTAGCCCTGAGCGAGCTCGAGGTAACGAGCGCCCTTGGCCTTGGTGCCGAACATGGTGCCGACCTGAGAGCGAAGGCCCTTGCCGAGGTCGTCGAGGGAGGCGCCCACGGGCAGGCCGCCCTCGGAGAACGCGGTCTGGCTGCGGCCGTAAACGATCTGCAGGAAGATCTCGCGCATAGCAACGTTGATGGCGTCGCAAACGAGGTCAGTGTTGAGGGCCTCGAGGATGGTCTTACCGGGAAGGATCTCGGAAGCCATGGCGGCAGAGTGGGTCATGCCCGAGCAGCCGATGGTCTCAACGAGGGCCTCCTCGATGATGCCGTCCTTGACGTTCAGCGTGAGCTTGCAGGCGCCCTGCTGAGGTGCGCACCAACCCACACCGTGCGTAAGACCGGAGATGTCGGAAATCTCCTTAGCCTGGACCCACTTGCCCTCCTCGGGGATGGGTGCGGGGCCGTGGTATGCACCCTTGGCGACGGGGCACATGTTCTCCACTTCCTGTGAGTACTGCATGCCTCTCCTCTCTATCGTGTTGGCGTCCCGTCTGGGGGTCGTGGCTGGCGATTGCCGGTCGACCCTTCGAAAGGGACATGACATGCAGCCCCTATAATACCGCGAAATGCACGGAATATTCGGCGAACGGCTCAGTTTTCGTAGCGAGATGCTCGGAACTTTCAATTGAAACGATTTAACAAAGCTGTTTGTGGCTGTGCGGTTCGCTGAAGGGGGTCGGTTCTGTTCAAGCTTTTGACTATGTCGCGTTGTCTGACCTGTAGCTATGATGCCGTTCGCCGCCTGTATACTGCCTTTTGCCGTGTGGCGTAGTTGTTTTGCGTGAATGTTTTGATGGCACGCTTCAATCGTGCTGTATTGGATGGCAAGCAGATCCCGGCGAAGGGAGCGTTATGCAGCGCGTTTGGAGAACGGTTACCGGCTTTTACCATGTCTGTGCCCGCGGTACAGGCAAGCAACTGATCTTTGAGACCGATGGCGACCGCTGGGAGTTTCTGGAACTGATGCGCGACTGCTGCCGGGAGGCGGGGGTGACAATCGTGGCGTGGTGCCTTATGAGCAACCATGTTCACCTGGTATTCGCGGATTATGAGGATGCGATGAGCGCGGCGATGCAACGACTGCTTTTGACGTACGCCCGTCGGTTCAACAAGCGTACCGGGCGCGCGGGTTGCCTGTTTCGTGAGCGTTTTGAGCGCCGCTCGCTCGATACCGACTGGCAGGTGATGGAAGCTGTTCGCTCCGTGCACGCCAATCCGCAGGAGGCGGGTATTGCTCTGATTGAGCGCTATCCGTGGAGCAGTTTTGCCGAGTATCTACGGGCCTATGACAACGATATGACGAGGGGATTTTCCGACCCTTCATGCGTGCTTGAGCTTTTTGGTTCTGCTAAGGCTTTTATTGCCTATTCGCTTTCGACGCCCGACGGCGGCGAGCCAGCGCTGTGCGATATGAAAGAGACGGAGTGGGAACGCCACGCCTTTGCCGAAAAGTTGGCGAAGGGGCTCGGGGTTCCGCTCCATGTGGTTAAAGCCGCACCGTCGGCGCAACGCAATGTCGTTATTCTTGGATTGCACGATGCTGGTTTTACGGTGCGTCAGATTGAGCGGTATACGGGGATTGGCAAAAGTACCGTTTCTCGGATTGTGCGCGCCCGTGCGCGAGCGGCGGTGCGGACTGGCGGAAACGTGGTGTAGGGCCGCCTGTGCACCGCAGCTGGGGTCGCCCATACGCCACAGCTATTGTTCTAAAAGCTCGGGTACGGTAACTGCACTTCTTAATTTGCATAGAACAGACGCCGTTATGCATATAATAACACCTCAGCTCGGTTTTGCCCGTACCTACCCCCGTCCGCGCCGTGCAAAAAGCGAAGTTTTCTGCATCGTGGTACTGTCGGCACCGCCGCAATTTTGCAACAGACGGGCCCCGAAGCTATTTATGCCTGCCGATGTGCCCCGAAGCTCATGTTTGCGCCCCCTGAGGCCGCGATACTTGTTCTAAAACGCAATATAAAGGCGACTGGAGATGTTGATTAACGCTTCCAATGCGTATACACACGGCTTGGCGTGCTGAATATTCGCAAAAATGCACGCCGCACCCTATGGGACCCATCTGCGGCAGGCGTGAGGCGAGCCGGAGCCCAGCAAGACGAGGCTTGGGACATTGCCTGGCGTGCCCGTGGTCCAGTCACAAGCTTTAGTACGGTGGAAAACGCTCGTGTTCGCGGTTGGCCGTGCGATAAATGACAGAGGGGGCGCCGGACGCGCGGACTGTGTATCCGCGCTCGTTATGAAAAAGCCGAGCCGCCCGTATCGGGCGGCTCGGCAATCAAAATCCTTGGATTTGGGGCATCCGCTACTGGTTAGCTTGCCCCTCGAGCATGCCGTCGAGGGTGCGCCAGGCGAGCTCGGCGCACTTGACGCGGGCGGGCATGTGCGAGATGTCCTGGAGCTGGGCGGCCTCGTCCAGGTCTTCCAGGTCCTCCTCGGAGAGCTGCTCGCCACGAATCATGGCGAGGAAAAGCTCTGCCAGACGGCGTGCCTCCTCGACCGTCTCGCCGGTGATGAGGTCGGCCATGATATCGGCGCTGGCCTGGCTGATGGCGCAGCCGTGACCGGTAAACGAGGCCTCCTCGATAACGCCGTTCTCGACGCGCAGCTGCAAGGTGAGCTCGTCGCCGCAGCTGGGGTTGATGCCTTCGTGCTCGTGTGTAGGGGCGTCCATCTCGTACTTATAATCGGGGTGCGAGTTGTGCTCCATAAACGTGGTGGAGGTGTACAGATTACCCATTGAACGTGCTCCAAACGTGATGCAGGCCGGCGATGAACTTGTCGATATCGGCCTTGTCGTTGTAGAAGGCCACGCTGGCGCGGCAGCAGGCGAGGTTCTCGACGCCCAGCCAGGTAAGCAGCGGCTGCGCGCAGTGGTGGCCTGCGCGGATGCACACGCCGTCCATGTCCATGATGCTCGCGACGTCGTGCGGGTGGATGCCCTTGACGTTAAAGCTCACGACGCCGTGGTGGTTGTCCCAATAGATGGAGCCGATGATCTGGACAAAGTCGAGCTGCATGAGCTCGCCCATCAGGTAGTGGACGAGTGCCTTCTCACGGGCCTGTATCTTTTCGTAGCCCACCGTGTTGACCAGGTAATCAAGCGCCGCGCCCGTGGCGAAGATGCCGGCGGCGTCCTGCGTGCCGGCCTCGAACTTCTCGGGGACGGGAGCCCAGACGGCGTCCTGCTCGGTGACCGAATCGATCATTTCGCCACCGGTGAGCATGGGCGGCATGGCGTTGAGCAGGTCCATCTTGCCCCACAGCACGCCGATGCCCATGGGACCCATGGCCTTGTGTGCGCTAAAGGCAAAGAAGTCGGCGCCCAGGTCGGCCACATCGACCGGCATGTGCGGCAGCGACTGCGCGCCGTCGACGACCAGATAGCCGCCGTACTTGTGCACGAGCTTGCCGAGATTCTTGACCGGGTTCTCGACGCCCAGCACGTTAGAGACCTGACCCACGGCCAAGATCTTGGTCTTGGGGCCAACCTTGGCAAGCACTTCCTCGGTGGTGAGTTGGCCGGTCTTGGTGGGGTAGAGGTAGACGAGCTTGGCGCCGGTCTCGCGGCAGACCTGCTGCCACGGGATCAGGTTGGAGTGGTGCTCCATGATGGTGATGACGATCTCGTCGCCGGGCTCCAGCACCGTGGGCGCAAAGCTCTTGGCGACCAGGTTGAGCGACTCGCTGGTGTTGCGAGTGAAGACGACTTCGTTGGCCTGGGCGGCGCCGATGAGGTCGGCAATCTGCTGGCGGACCTTTGCGATGGCACCGGTGGCCTCGACGGACAGCGAGTACAGGCCGCGCAGTGGGTTGGCGTTCATGCGCTGGTAGAAGTCGCGCTCGGCGTCGAGCACGCAAGCGGGGCGCTGCGCGGTGGCGGCGCTATCGAGGAAGGCGATCTCGGGGTGCTGCTGGAACAGCGGGAACTGCGCCTTGTAGGGATTGGTCTCGATGTCGACAGTAGGCCAGCCGCGGGAGGCCTCGTCGCTGGCGTCGAGCTCCATGGGCTCAGGCGCGGTACAGGTATCGCATTTAACGTGCTCGGTGTCGATCATGCGAGCTCCTCTTCAAAGTTATCGATCAGGTTGTTGCCCAGGCGGACGACGGCGGCGCGGGTGCGCTCATCGGTGGCGGAAAGCGCGGCGTCTTCCAGCTTGGCGCGGATGAACAGGTCCTCGGCGGCGTTTTGGTCAAGGCCGCGGCAGGCAAGATAGAACAGCTGCTCGTCGCGTACGTGACCGATGGTGGCGCCGTGGTTGCCGGCGACGTCGTCCTCGTCGCACAGGATGACGGGGACGGTCTTGTTGTCGACGCCCTTGTTGGCCAAGAGCACCGTCTCGCGTTCGGTGCCGGTTGCGCCCTTGCAGCCGTGCACGAGGTCGATGGTGCCGCGGTAGACCTTCTTGGACGTGCCAGTCAGCACACCGTTGGCGTCGATCTCGCACTCGGTCTTGCGGCCGCGGTGGCGCAGCTCGTAGTTAAAGTCGCGCACCTGCTCGCGGGCGCCCAGGTAATCGGTATCGATCGTCACCTTGGCGGTGTCGCCCAGAAGGTCGCCGGCAAGGCCGGTGGCGCTGGCGCCGGCACCCAGGACGATGTGCTGTACGTTGACGCGCGCACCCTCGTCCAGGAACAGGCCGGTGTCGTCGAGCGCAATCCAGCTGTCGTCGAGCGTCTGCGTGCAGGTCACGTTGACGGTGGCGTACTCGTGGGCGCACACGCGCAGCGCGGAACCCACGACGCCCTCGCCGGCAACGGGGGAGTCCAGGGCGATCTTCAGGTCGAGCGTTGCTTGCGGGCGGGCGACGACGTCGATGGCGGCAATCGCAGCCGCCGCGTCGACGCCGCTTACGCGCACGGTAACCGTGGCGTGCTGGTAGGCGGGCACATCGATGATGATGCGCTTGGTGCCGTGGTCGGACAGGTAGGTGTAGGCAGCCTCGCCCATGCCGGTCTCGAAGGCCTCGGCAGGGGAGAGTTCCTCCTCGAGCTTGATGGCACCGGCCTGGTAGACGGAGGTGGCGGGCACGTCGAGCTCGGTCTCGGGCGTGATGCGGGCACGGTCGGTAGCGTCGCCGGGGGCGGAGGCGCGGCGCTCGGGGAAGCGCTCGGCCATGTCTTCCATGGCGGTGTCGAAGGCGTCGACCGAGCCGGCAAACTGCTCGTCCAGGCCCTCGACCTCAACGGCCTCGGCGGGAGCGGTGACAAGCTCGTTGGAAAGCTCGAGCTTGGTCTGATTCATCTTGAGCCAGCCCCAAGTGGCGGCAGGCATCGCATTAACCTGCTCGAGCGTGGTTGCAGCGGTGTTCGTGGTCTGTTTCATTATCCGATCGCTCCTTCCATCTCGAGCTTGATCAGGTTGTTCATCTCGACGGCATACTCCAGCGGCAGCTCCTTGGAGACCGGGTTGGCAAAGCCGTTGACGATCATGGTGCGGGCCTCTTCCTCCGAGATACCGCGGCTCATCAAGTAGAACACCTTGTCGTCGCCGATGCGGCCGATGGTGGCCTCGTGGCCGATGTCGACGTTCTTGGCGCGGATGTCCATGGCGGGGATGGTATCGGACCGGCTCTGGTCGTCGAGCATGAGCGACTGGCAGCTCACGGTTGCCTTGGAGCCCTCGGCCTTGGGTGTGGCCACGATGGAGCTGCGGAAGGTCTGGATGCCGCCGCTCTTGGAGATGCCCTTGGTCTCGACGGTCGCCGAAGTCTCGGGCGCGTTAAGCACGACCTTGCAGCCGGTGTCGAGGTTCTGACCGGCGCCGGCAAAGGTGATGCCGGTAAAGCTCGAGCGAGCGCGGCGGCCGTTGAGCACGCTCATGGGGTAGAGATAACCCACGTGGCTGCCGAAGGAGCCGCTGATCCACTCGATGTCGCCGTCCTCGTCCACGCGCGCACGCTTGGTGTTGAGGTTGTACATGTTCTTAGACCAGTTTTCGATGGTCGAGTAGCGCAGGTGCGCGCGCTTGCCCACAAAGAGCTCAACGGCACCGGCGTGGAGGTTTGCCACGTTGTACTTGGGCGCGGAGCAGCCCTCAATGAAGTGCAGGTCGGCATCGTCCTCGACGATGATGAGCGTGTGCTCGAACTGGCCGGCGCCCTTGGCGTTGAGGCGGAAGTAGCTCTGCAGCGGAAAATCGAGTTTGGTGCCCTTGGGAACGTAGACAAACGAGCCACCCGACCACACGGCACCGTGCAGGGCCGCAAACTTGTGGTCGGTGGGCGGGATGAGCGTCATAAACTTCTCGTGGATGAGCGGCTCCCATTGCGGATCGTGCAGGGCCTCCTCGATGCCGGAGTAGACGATGCCCATCTTGGACGCGGTGTCCTGCATGTTGTGGTAGACGAGCTCGGAGTCGTACTGCGCGCCGACGCCTGCCAGGTAGCTGCGCTCGGCCTCGGGAATGCCCAGGCGCTCAAAGGTGTTCTTGATGTCGTCGGGCACCGACTCCCAGTCGTGCTTTTGGTCGGTGTTGGGTTTGACGTAGGTGACGATGTTGTCCATGTCCAGGCCCTCGATGGAGGGACCCCACGTCGGGTCGGGGAAGCGGTTGAAGATCTCGAGGGACTTGAGGCGCAGGTCGAGCATCCACTGCGGCTCGTCCTTCTTGGCGCTGATCTCGCGCACGATGTCGGGCGTGATGCCGGCGTCGAGGCGCTCGAAACCCTCCTCGCCATAGGTGAAGTCGTAGAGGCTGCGGTCGATGTCCGCGACCTCGGTGCGGTTCTTGGTCATTGCGTCGCCCCTTTACGCCTGCTGCTCGGCAGCGGCGGCCTCGACCTGGGCGCGCTGCTCGGCGGCCTCGCGCTCGAAGGTCTCAAAACCGTTCTTGTCGATCCAGGGGATCAGCGAGGCGTCGTCCTCGCGCACGATGTGGCCCTTGACCATAACGTGGACGCGGTCGACATCCAGGTGCTCCAGGATACGCGTGTTGTGCGTGATGATGAGCATGGAGCCGTCGCAGCTCTTGCGGTAGGCGTCCATGCCGTGGCTGACGGTGGAAAGCGCGTCGACGTCCAGGCCGGAGTCGGTTTCGTCCAGGATGGCGAGCTTGGGCTGCAGCAGCAGAAGCTGGAGCATCTCGACCTTCTTCTTCTCGCCGCCCGAGAAGCCCACGCCCAGCTCGCGGTTGAGGTAGGCGGTATCCATGTTGAGCTCGGCCGCGAGCTCTTTGACGCGACGGCGGAACTCCTTGCCCTTCATCTCCAGGCCGGGGCGGCCGGCGATGCTGGCGCGCAAAAAGCTCGACAGCGGCACGCCGGGGATCTCCACCGGTGCCTGGAAGCTCAGAAACAGGCCGGCGCGCGAGCGCTTGTCGGTGGTGAGCTCGGTGATGTCCTGGCCGTCAAAGACGATGCGGCCGTCGTTGACGGTGTAGACGGGGTCGCCCATGACCAGGTGGCCGAGGGTGGACTTGCCGGCGCCGTTTGGGCCCATCAGCACGTGGGTCTCGCCGGCGGCGACGTTGAGGTTGACGTTGTGGAGGATGGTCTTCTCGTCCACGGAGGCTGTCAGACCTTCGATGGAAAGCAGCGGATTTGCGCTCATGCTGTCCCTCTCTGTATATGGTGTACTCATAGGTGTACTAAACCCTAGGAATCTTCTCGGAATAAAGTTACTATGGGTTCGGCGTTAGTCAAGGGAAAACCCGACTAATCCACTCGACTTTTCAGATTGTGGGACAAATTCATCGGTTATGTTTGTCCCCAGCGTTATGGAAGGGCAGGTATGCTCATTTCTTCTAAGGGCCGCTATGCCCTCCGTCTGATGATCTATATCGCAGCGCTTGGTGACGTCGAGGGCAAAATCGCCCTGCGCGAGGTCGCCGACCGCGAGCATATCTCGCAAAAGTATCTGGAGCAGCTGGTCCGTCCGCTCATGAAGGCGGGCCTGCTTAAGAGCGTGCGCGGCAAGGGCGGCGGCTACATGATGGCCAAGGACCCGGCCGAGGTGCGTGCCGGCGACATCCTGCGTGCCGTTGAGGGCAGCACGGCTCCGGTGGCGTGCGATGGCATCGACAACAGCTGCACTCGCAGCGATCTTTGCTCGACCGTCAAGTTCTGGCGCGGGCTGGACGACGTGATCGAAAAGTACGTCGACGGCGTGACGTTGGCCGATCTGGCCGCCGTCCCCGAGATCAACTTTGATATCAAACTGTAGTTCGAGCGCAATTCCTTAAGATTTCGCGGAGGGTTGTTGCCGTTTACCGAGGGGTTGTTGTGCAACAAGCGGGGAGCTGTAATACTGAATCCATCTTTGCAAACTGCACTTTAACCACACCAATGCAGGGAGGATGTATGCAACCCAAGCATTCCGCGATTGTCGCGGGCCTGACGCTGGCGCTTTCGTTTGGCGCCGTTGCCGCACCCGCAACCGCTATAGCCGAGGAGCCCACGCCGGGCGTTGCCTCGGATGCCACCGATATCGATAAGGGCCTCTACACCCAGCAGTCCTTCTCGGGCGTGCTGAGGTCGGTTCAGGGCGTCTCGTTTGTCAACGTGACCGCCGAGATGAAGTACTTCACCAAATATGAGAGCCACGGCAACTATAACCAGAGATTTTCGTATGGCGACGGCTACAACGCGCTGGGTTATTACCAGTTCGACCGTCGTTGGTCGCTCATTCCGTTTATGAAGCAGGTCTACAACTACGATTCTGCCAAGTATGGCATGCTTAAGGCTGCGATCGACCGCGGTAGCGAGATTCCTAACGCGAGCAACCCCATGTATGCGAACGGACAGCTTACTGAGCTGGGCCGTGTTGCGCAGGAGGCCTTCCTGGGCGCTTATAACACCGACCCTACTGAGTTCTCAGCCCTGCAGGATGCGTATGCGTACAACTCGTACTATGCAGTGACCGAGGCATGGCTCAAGAGCGCTCTTGGCATTGACATCTCCGGCCGTGCTGACTGCGTCAAGGGCATGGTGTGGAGCATCACCAATATGTGCGGCACCGGTGGCTGCCAGGACTTTTTCCGTTGGGCGAATCTTTCCAATGATATGAGCGACCGCGAGTTTGTGACGGCGCTTTCGAACAGCGTGGTTGATAACGTGGCGCGCAAGTATTCGAGTCAGCCTCAGTACCATGAGGGATGGAAGAATCGCTACCGCAATGAGCTCAAGGACTGCCTGGTCTACATTGCCGAGGACGAGGCTGCCGCGGCAACGCCCGTGGAGCCTGAGCCCACGCCGGCGCCCGGCCCGAGCATGGCGCCCGCCGCTCCCGCTGCGCCGACGCCTGATACCGATGGCGATGCGGGAGATAGCGGCGATACGGATGCGCCCTCGACCGATACGGGCAGTGATGACGCCGGCAACGGCGGGGTAACGTCTGGTGGCACTGCGGCCGGCGATGCTTCTGGAGGTTCGTCGACGTCTGGCTCTGGCAGCGCTACGGATGGCATGACTTCTGGCTCTACCGATGCGGGTGCTTCCAACGGCGCTGGCAATTCCTCTGCCGATGTTGGCTCCTCTAACGGTTCTGATTCCTCTAACGGTTCTGGCTCCGATGCTTCCGAGGGCGGTTCGAGTGAGGGCTCCAATTCCGGCGACTCCTCGACGGAAAACAAGCCTTCTACCGGCGAGCAGCTTGGCTCCATGCTGGGGTCGTCTTTGATGGCGGGCATTAATGGCGGTTCTACTTCTGGTGAGGGAGCGTCTGACCAGGGCTCCGGCTCCAACGCCGATGGCGCTTCTGCCGGTACGGGGGCAAAGCAGTCCGACGGCGACGCTCATAAGAGCGAGAACAAGAACGTTACTACGACTACCACGACGACTACGACTACTACCACGACCAAGTCCTCGGGCGGCAACATGCCCAAGACGGGTGACCTTATCGTGATGGCGAGCCTTGCCAGCGCAAGCTTGGCCACGCTGGGTGCCACGTCTATTGTGAGTGGCAAGCATAAGCTCGATCAGCAGAACAAGGCTGCAGGGGAGGACGCTTCCGAGGAGTAGCCTCTCGGTTGTCAGATAGCTATAGAATCGGGACGGGGTCCGGTGCGAATGCATCGGGCCCTGTTTTGTTGTGCAACGATTAGTTATACCCCCTCACACCCCATGTTGCTACCGTTGCCCGATATGTTTGCGCATCGAAATCAGTACGTGCGAGACGGTCATTACAATTGGCATCGTGCTGCGATTTAGGGGGAATGTTTTGGTGTCTGAACAGGCAAATAATGGTTGTGCTGCCGGCTTTGGCGTACGTCTAATCGGCTGTACCGACGATGTGGTTTTGCCCATCGGCATGCACGACTATGCGGAGGCTCTTGGTTGCTGTACGCTGGTCGACAAGACCATGTTTATTGCCGATATGCTGGATTGCGGTGCGTCCGTTATGGTGTGCTGCCGACCCGAGGGTTTTGGCAAGAGCATGAACTTGTCGATGCTCAAGGCTTTTCTGGAGCGTCCCGTTGTCGGTCGCGCCGGTTGGATCTCGTTTGCCGATGCTCAGATTTGGGATGTGGACGGCGGGCGCTATAGGAACGAGTACGCTTGCTATCCGGTGATATCGCTGGACTTTTCTGGTGCTGCGAGGCGTGGCGCCGCTGTTGTCGACGTCGTGCGCGATGCTCTTTCGGGCGAGTGCGCTCGCCTGTTGGCGCTCTTGGAGGCTCCGGATTTAGCTCGAGATAAGGTGCGTCACATCGAACGTGTCGCGCGTGGCGTGGCGAGCGAGGCCGAGGTTGACTCGGTGCTTGGTGTTCTCATTGAGTTGTTGGAGATGGCCTGCGATGAGCAGGTTGTATTGCTCGTTGATGGGTATGACGCGGCGTGGTCGCCCAGTGCGAGCGCGAGGGGTGCTTCCGGCGCCGATCCGGCGGAGCTGCTCGATCGCGTGCTGTTTGACGCCCTTGCCGCTGCGGGCAATTCGCTACGCTTGGCTTGTCTGATGGGGGAGCGTCCCGGTCCTGCTGTGGCAGCGCTTTCTTCGCGCAGCTGCTCGTATTGTCTGTCGACGCCCCTTTCGACGTGGTGCGACCGTTGGTTCGGCTTTTCGGATGCCGAGGTCGAGGCTCTGCTGAATCATGCTGGACGCGAGGAATGCCTGGATGATGCGCGGGAATGGCTCGAGGGATATAGGTTTGGCAGGGCCTATTGCTCGAGTCCGGCGCGTGTGATCGGTTTTCTGGACCGAGGCTGCACGGCGCCTGTGCGTGTCGACCTGTATGGGTATGCCGATTGTCTAAGTAGGGTAGTTGCCGGGTGGAATCTCGACCGCCTTTCGGTCTTGTTCGATTTGCTCGAGCCCCATGGATGCGTTGAGGTCCCGCTTTGTTTGGGCGCTGCGGGGCCAGAGGCCTCGCCTGATGATGGCCTGTGGACGGCGCTGTATCTGTCCGGTTTCCTGACGACAGATATGACTGAGAAACCGGAGCATGACAGTTGCCCCCGTGCTCTGCGGCTGCCCAATAACGAGCTTCGCCAGGCCTTGCGTCTGGTGATTATTGAGTGGTTTGAGTGTGCTGTCGAGGACGTTCGTGACATCGATACGTTTCGCGACGGGTTGTGCCGTGGGGACGAGGATGCGGTGAGGCGGGCGTTAGACCGCATCCTGGGAGATGCGGGAATCGGTGCCACCGACCCAGATGCGCCGCTGCCATATCACCTGCTCTTGCAGGGACTCTGCTTTGGATTGCCGGGCTATGCCAATCCCGTCTCGAGGCGAAAGTATGGCACGGATCGTTGGGACATCCAGGTTTTTCCTACGAGCGCTGTGTTTGACGTGGCAGACACGATCGGCATGCTCGACGAGCGCCCGCTGATAACGATCAACATGATGTATGACCCCGGCGTGGATGCGCTGGGGTTGGAACTGCTGGCCGTCCAGGCGCTGCTCGACATAGAGCGCGACGGCATCGACAAGATTCGCGTACCGCGACCCGGTGTGGGCCGTATGCGCTGGGGTTTCGGGTTTGACGGGCGACATGTGGCTGCGGTGTGCCAGCGGCTGTAGTGGCAGGCGATGCAGCGGGGGTGCCCGCTACTCCGCGTCCTTCATGGGCGGCATGGGCTTCCAGTCGGGATCCTTGATGATCTTGCGGGCGTCTTTCATGCCGCGGCGCAGCGCCGGAATGCCGGTCTTAAAGCATTTGTCGACGGCTGCCAGACGAATGAACTCCTTGCAGAAGGTCGCGGCGTTGCCCAAGCGGAACAAGATGGGGCGGTAGTCGCCGTAGATCTGCATGTAGCGGGCCAAAAAGCCACGATTGCGCATGATGTAGTAGCGATTGGTGTCGCTCGTTGAGTTGAGCTGGCGTTTGCCGGCGATATCCCAGTTAGAGACGGCACGGGCGCGCTTGAGTACCACGTCGGCAACTACGGCAGCGGGGAAGTGCTGGCTGGCGACATAGCCGTAGCAGGCATCGTCGCCATAGATGAAGAAGCGCGCATCGGGCAGGCCGATCTTGTCGACTACGCGACGCGAGAACAGGCCGCCTTCAAAGCACAGCTGGTTCATGGCGCGGTAGCCCTCGGGACCTAGGTCCCACTTGGCGATGGGGTTGGGGATACCAAGCGAAAGGATGAGCTGGTACTGCCAAAAGAACGCGCCGCCGTCGAAGTCCAGGCGCGAACCCTGGATGACGTCGTAGCGGTCCGTCCACTTTGCTAGGCGCTCAATGCCCTCGGAGATGACGAGCACGTCGTCGTCCATGACCCAAAACCACTGGGCTCCCAGGTCGTAGGCGCATTTGGTGCCGGCGGAAAAGCCGCCCGCGCCGCCGCCGTTTTCGAGCTGTGGGGCGTAGATGACGCGGTCGGTGCCGCCCTTTGCATCGGGCTGATCGGCGTCGATACCCCACAGGTTGGCGAGGCGCTCGTTAAATGCGGCGCACATGGCCTCGGTCTCGCGCGAATTCTCGTTATCGACGATCACGATACGCCAAGGTGCGGCCGTGAGCTCGGTCATGGAGTCGAACAGGTTGCCCAGAAGCTCCTGGCGCTTATAGGTGACGACGACGATGGCGAGCTTGTCGATGGGAGCGGGAAGGGTGGAAGTCATGAACGAGAGTATCCTTTCGCGTGGGCAGTACATCGGCCCTGCGGAATAAACAACGTGTCCCATGGGACACAACTATTGTAAGCGTAGGCGGGCGCCCGCGAGTAATGTTCCGCTAATCACCAAGAACGTTTGCTACAAGCCTGATTGACGTGTGTGCGTGGTGAGACTGCAAGCACGCATTGTGGTATTACATAGGTGCCGATTCCTGTGGACGCGATCTTTCTGTTTGGATGCCCTGTGAATAAAACTCGTTTAGCTTCCTTTGCCGATAGCCTTCCCGTCAAGGTCATGTTGCTGTTTTTGGTTCTTCAGGTCGTATTTGTCCTGAGCAATACCGCGGCGAATTGCCTGCCGAGGCCCGTTATCGAGTCACACGCGCAGGGCTCGGAGTCCTCGGCCCTGTTGTCTGACATGTATGTCTACGACCACCGTGTTGCAGCTGGTCCCGTTTGCTTTGATAACAATCGCTTTATCATTGAAGTCGCACAGCAAAAGGATCAAGGTTCTCCGTTTAAGACGATGACTGTTGCCGAGATTGATGACGTTACGAAAGCCGGCGGGATTACGCATCAGCAGTACTACCGGTATTGGCATGGATGGCAGCTACTTACGAATGTCTGCCTGTTTATTGGTGGTATCGACGTTGTCGTGGTGCCTGCGGCCGCTCTGGCGATTGCCGGCTCCGCTTGCGCTTACGTTGCCTTGCGGAAGCGATTTTCAAAGCCATTGACGTTGGGGTTCCTTGCAATCCTGTTGTTCTCGACCAATCTGTTTTTCAATTTTATCGGTGATCTGCTGCTGTGCATCTCGTTCTTTGTGGCGCTCATCATGATGTCTTGCATGAGCCTTCGTTTGGGCTCGGCCCCGAACGCACGGGTTTTTACAAGCCGCCTTGTCCTTTGGTCGATAGCGACGGGCGCCGTGTTTTCGTTTCTTGACTTTTTAACGATTCCTGCCGCAGTTGTCGCCCTGCATTGCTTTTTCGCCTTCATTGCGCTCCCCAAGGGTGAGCGCCCCAAGCGTTGCGTCGTCACGATGCTGCAGGCGCTCTTTGGGTTTGGGCTTTCGTTTGTGTTTACCTGGGCGATGAAATGGGTTGTCGCGGCGTTTGTGCTGGGCTGGGACGAGGTCTTTTCGAACGTTCTGGGCGAGATGGGCCTTTGGTCTGCGCATGGGACTTCGTCGCTGTTGCCCCAGGCTGACTGGCCTCAGATTTTGAAGGAGTTTTATTGCATGAGCCCGCAGCTGTTCGCCATTTGCTCAACTGCCGGTTATGCGATGATCTCGAACGTCGTTTGCCTTGTTTCGTTTGCTGCCGTATTGGCGATTTGGATTGCCGTGCTCGTTTGCTCGATACGGGGCGGCGCGCAAGGCGGTCGTCGTCGAACGGTGTTGATCCAGTCGCTGCTCATGGCACTGCCTCTGGTTGTTGTTCTGGGTTATTTCGTTGTTATGCATGACCATGCGATCGTTCATATTCCGGTATTTGGCTGCAAGAATTGGGCGATTGTCTTTGCGATTTTATTTGTTTCGGGTGTAAGCGCGCTTCGTGGTCTGAGGAGTCAGAAGGTCGCTTAGCCGTTCATACGGGCCTTGATGGACTCGACTACGGTCCTGCGCACGATATCCACGAGGAGCAGGGAAAGCGCGAGGCAAAGGCTCATAAGGATTCCGAGAAAAATGGCGGCGGCTGGACGGGGCTCTCCCGTTTGGACGCCTGTCGCCATGGTGTAGATTGCATTATCGAAGATGGGTCGCCAGACATTGCAGGTAAATGACTGTACGGCGTAGAAAGCGAGTGTTCCTGCGGCGAGAGTCACGATTGTCTTGTCTGCAGCTGGGACTTTGTGGCGTGGCTGATGGAGCGCTGCGGCGGCAACGGATGCGACGGCCAAGATAAAGGATATGACGGAAGTTGACTTGTAGGAGAGCTTCCAGAGCGCGTCGTACTGGCTATTTGCCGATAGCAGAAGCTCGAGCGCGATGGCGGCGGCAACGAGTCCGATGAGTACGATCTTGGATTTTTGAGCGCCGGATGCGTTGCCGTGGCATTCGAGGACAAAGCGCATTTCTCCAGCTGCAATAAACGCGACTAGGTATGTAACGGCGCTCATGAGCTTGCGCCACGAAACGATACCGGCCGCTTCGTTTGCCGTCGCCGCGATGTAGCAGTTGATTCCGAATATTGTGAGCACGAGGAGCGCTACGATAAACGGGGCCCTTATGCTGCCGATTCGCTGTCGTATCAGCGCAATCACTGGGACGAGCAATACGGAGGCGGCGTAGACCCAGATAAACTCGATGCCCAACGTGAGCCAGCCGATCTCGTGTAGTGAGATTTCGGGTAGGGGATAGACGTACATCGAGACAAACAGGCAGGCAGCGCAATAAAAGAGCGTGGGTAAGACGATCTTTTTGAGGCGCTCAAGCGATTTGAGCATGAGGTCCTGCGCGGAAGAACCGTTTTGGAGGGCGCGAACTGCCGAGGGGATAAGGAAGTACCCCGAGATCATAAAAAAGACCTCGTTGGCCCAGCAGCCCAGCAGGTTGATAAAGCCGAGCGCGCCGGAGTAAGGGAAGACAGCAAGCGGCGCATGTTCCGGTAGACCGGTGCAGACGGCTTGGAAGGTCCACTGAAACGTGTGGAATATCGCGATCCCGGCGACCGCGAATAAGCGCAGCGCTTCGATGGATATGTTTCGTGCGGCTTTGGGCTGCATGACGTCCTTTCGTATCGGTTTGCCTCTGCGGGCTCCATAGATTATATAAACGTCCGCGGGCGGGACGACCCTTTGATACCATTAACGGCAGGTATTTCCTAAGGAGCACATTTGTCTACTAATTCCTCTGGCAGCCCTGTCCTGTCGCTGCTTATTCCCATCTACAACGTTGAGCGCTACCTGCACGAGTGCCTCGATTCCGCCGTGGCACAGACGCTCGAGGACATCGAGATCATCTGCATCAACGACGGCTCGACCGACAGCTCTCCGGCGATTATTCGTGAGTACATGGAGCGCGACGCGCGTGTGAAGATGATCGACAAGGCCAACAGCGGCTACGGCGACTCGATGAACCGCGGGCTCGAGATGGCGCGCGGCAAGTACGTGGGCATTCTGGAGTCCGATGACTTTATGGCGCCCGATGCGCTGGAGAAGCTCGTGGCAGCGGCCGAGCGCAATGGCGCCGACTTTGCGAAGGCAAATTTTGACCTGTATTGGTCGAAGCCGGAGGAGCGTCGGGAGCTGATGGAGCTCTTTAAAGCTAAGGATTGCGGCAAGCCGGTTCACCCGAGCGACACCGTCGATGCCTTCTCGCTTAAGCCATCGATTTGGTCTGCGGTGTATCGTCGCGACTTCTTGAACCGTAATGCTATTCGTTTCTTGCCGACGCCTGGCGCTGCGTTTCAGGACGCCTCGTTTACCTTTAAGGTGTTCGCCCTTGCCGATACTGCGGTTTACTTGCATGATTCCGTGCTTTCATATCGCCAGGATAACGAAGGCTCTTCGGTCAATTCGGCCAATAAAGTTCATTGCGTTAACGACGAGTATGCCGAGATTCATCGCTGGATTGTTGAGGATTACGCCGAGACGTACCCTTCGCAGGACGTTGCCAAGCTGCTTAGGTTTGCAAATATCATTAAATACGATTCGTATATGTGGAGCTACATTCGACTGAATCCCAAGTTTTATGCTGAGTTTTTGGACCGTATGGCTCAGGAATTCCGTGGGGCGCTTGAGGCCCGTGAGTTTGAGCTAACGGATCTTAAGCCGTGGAAGCGTGCGAATCTCAAGGCTATTGTCGATGATCCGCAAAAGTGGCTGGCAGAGTCTTCGGGCTTTGCCGGTGCCGGCGCGATGGGTCGCGCGAAGCATTATGCGCGTGTTGGTGGCCCGGGCGTGGTTGTGGCATTCGTTCTGGATGCAATTAAGAAATAGGGGAGTTATGGCAAACCCGAAGGTCACATTTATCGTCCCCGTTTATAACACCCAGGAATTCCTGCCTCGCTGTCTTGACTCACTTTTGGGGCAGACCTGTCCGGATATCGAGATCGTGGTTGTTAACGACGGATCGCCGGATGACTCTGCTGCGATCATTGGCAAGTATGCATGCAAGGACTCTCGCGTGCGCGTTGTCGAGAAATCTAACGGCGGGCTGTCGTCTGCCCGTAATGCGGGCATGGATGTCGCGCGCGGCGACATTATCGACTTCGTCGATTCGGACGATTACGTCGAGCCTAATCTTGCCGAGTTCTTGGTCGATGCGTTTGCTAAGGAGCATCCCGAGATTGTTGTATTTGGAGCCGAGTGCGAGCCTGCCGAGTTGGCCTCTAAGCGCATCAAGCAGCTACTTTCTCCTGAAGCGCGCACGTTTGAGTCATTTGATCCGGCACTGCTGTTTTCCGCGAATGCGCAGCCCTATGTCTGGCGTTCGGCATACTCTCGCGAACTGATTGAGCGTGAATCCCTGCGTTTTGCCGAAAATGTCCGGTTTGCCGAGGACGTTGTGTTTCAGTTTGAATCGTATCCGTTGTCTGCCAAGACGGTCCTTGCGCCCGAGAAGCTGTATCACTACGTGATGCAGGAAAAGTCGCTGACGCATGTGTTTAACGCCGGCGCCAAGCGCATGGACAAGGTCGATGCCCATTTGTTGGTGCTTCATGAAGTGCTGGAGCGCTGGGGTAGACGAGGGCTTTTGGACTTGTGCCCCGGGGAGCTTGTCACGTGGTTTTTGGATCTGGTTGTGTTCGACCTTGCGCGCCTGCCAAGGGACGAGGTACGTCAGATTGCAGCCCGCATAAGGACGTGTTTTGGCTCCTATTTTGGTCCCGATTGGGCGAGCCTACCCTTAAAGGCCCCCGTTCGCCGCGTTTCCAAAAAGCTGAGTAGCGGCACTGGCGCGGTCTCGCTTATGGACGCCGTGTCGCTTTACCTATCGACCCGCGGGCTCAAAGTGTGCCTGGAGCGGTTTGTATAGGTACTGGTTTGCGCCTTTGGAGAATCCGGGAATTTGCGAAGGGCTTACTGACGCGCTGCCATGAATCATGGCCACAAACACTCCACTCGGGCTGTTATAATTTTATTATCTAGGGTTAATTGAGGTGAACTGATGTCTATGAACCGACTAAAGTGCTGCGTTGTTGTATTGCTCTCCCTTGTATTTGGGTTCTCCGGTGTTCTCCAACCTTTTGCGCTGTATGCCGAGACGCTCGATTTGGCTCAGGAGCAGCCGAAGGTATCGCAGCCCGCGAACGAGAGTGCCTCTTCTAACGTTTCTTCGGATACATTTGGCGATCAGGCGGAGATCGATTCGGCTGCCCAGGACCCCTCGACGCTTGACTCCAGCGAGGATATAGATGCTGAATCAGCTTCTGCCGATGCAGCTACCGATGAGGTTTCTGACGAGGCGTCTGATGCGGATGTCGTGGCCCCCCTTGCTGAGAACTCTTGGCGTTATGTCGACGGTTCCCTCCGCTCCGATCTTCCTGACGATTATGGCGATAGCGCAGATTTCGAAGGCCGTGCAATGCACAGCATGCCTAAGGGCGCAACGGCGCAGGGAATTGACGTGAGCGAGCACAACGGAACCATTGATTGGCGGTCCGTGAAAGATGCCGGTATCGACTTTGCGATTCTAAGAGTTGGTTTTGCGGGTGATACAAACGGCGGAAGGCTGGACTATTACTTTAAGCGCAACGTAAGCGAGTGCGAGCGCTTGGGAATTCCGTATGGCGTGTACCTTTATTCCTATGCGCGCAATGAAGATGATGCCCAAGCCGAGGCACGCTTGATGTTAAGTGCCCTTAAGGGCCATTCGCCCACCCTCCCCGTTTACTATGACTTGGAAGAGCGAAAAACAAATGCCGATGGTTCGCCCATGTGGACACCATTTAACGATCCCTCGAAGCTCGCATCGATCGCAAAGACCTTCTGCGGTCAAATTGCAGCAGCGGGGTATAAGCCCGGTATTTACGCAAACGTTAACTGGTTCAAGAACTACCTTACCGACCCTTGCTTTCTTTCTAGCGGCTGGAGCATCTGGACTGCCCAGTATTGGTATGGAGGCCGTTACGATGAGTGTCTCGGCCTTACTCCTGATGCCCCTGCCAAATATGATTGTTGGCAGTATTCTTCCCGTGGCAGCGTTCCCGGTGTAAGCGGTGACGTTGATGTTAGCTATTGGTTTGTAGAGGGCCTGGGCGATCATTGGAAAAAAACTGAAGACGGCGTTTTTTATCTTTCTGCAGATGGCCGACCTTATAAGGGCGAGAAGTGCATCGGCGGCAAGTGGTACCACTTCGACGAGGAGACCGGCGCCATGTCGACCGGCTTCACGGAGCTCGAGTCCAAGACGGTGTGCTACGCCGGGGACGGCGCCATGCTCTACGGCGAGCAGAAGATCGGCGGCAAGTGGTACCACTTCGACGGGGTGACCGGCGCCATGTCCACGGGCATGACCGACCTCGGCTACAAGACGGTCCTCTACGGTGGGGACGGCGCCATGCTCTACGGCGAGCGGAAGATCGGCGGCGAGTGGTACCACTTC
>CATXID010000012.1 GCA_958369225.1 uncultured Collinsella sp. | reverse complement strand
TAAAAGTAACAGACCGGATGAAGATACGTGCGACGGGGGCGAGGCGAATGGCTGAACGGTATCGATATGCGGGTTCAACGGCATTATATTGACCACATAGATTATCAAAACCGTCGTAAAACCCCTGGTTTCAACTACGGGGAGTGTCAACGGTATTCACTTTTTCAGCAATGCCGTATTTACGTAATGTCGTTATTACATAGTTCTGCGGAATAGCAGAACAATTGAACATTGAACTAATCGCGCCTGAAAATTTTCCGCAAGTGTCGTGCGCCGCCGTACAAAGCCCGGCGGCGCACTAGGGCTCTGCCCTAAAAACCCGGCGCCCTTGGCGGCGTTAAAAAGTGACGCAATAACGTTGTTACGTTATTGCGTTATTACACAGTTCGGCAGTCACACTTTTACATTGTTGCGGCATGACACAGTTACGCAATGTCTCCGGTGCGTCTCGGTAGAATGTTCGCTACCGGACAGCCACCGGACACCGAGGCGATCTAAGCGCGGCGATGGTTTGCCGTGAAAAGTGCTGTGAGATGAAAAATCTCGCAAGAGACGCGAACTTGTACCTCCATCGTAAATGTAGCCACAAGTTCGCAGCCGTTGGCTCTTGCCAGGGCTCCGCCCTTGGACCTGGGTCGGTAAGTCGACTGCGACTGCATCGGTTGATTGATGGCAGTTGGAATCGACGCCGTAGTTTTTAAATCTGTTATGAAGCGTGAAACTCAAAAACTCATCGTATTGATTTTCATTTGATTCGAAACGCCTGCGCAAAAGTCGAAACGGCTCGCGCGGGCGTTTTGGTTTTTCGTTTCGCATCTCAACTCGCGCCAAAACAAAACGCGATTTGAAAATCGATAGCGACCGAAGGTCGCGATCATAGGCGGCTTGACCGCCGCATGAAAACCGACTCGCTAATCCGAATCGCAATGCGAGCCGCGTCACCTTTCGACAAATCCAACAGCGCTGCGAGTCACGCTAATGACTCTCCGCGCCATTGAAATTGTCGAAAGCTGCCTCAACTTTTTCGCCGGCGTTGCGAAAAACGATTCGACAAGTCGAATGTTTGCGCCGCCCGCGGCGCAAACCCGCTGCGCGGCGATGCAAATACTCGGCATCCCTCGCATTCGCATCACCGCTTCGCTCTCGCTACAGCGAATTTCTAACACTCAGCATCCTTCGCGTTAAAAATTCGCTTCCGCTCACGGTCTTCACGCAGTTACAACGCCGCGAGGCCTCTCGCTTGGAATGAGACCTCTCATTCCACGTCTACACTGCGTTTCGCCCAATCACCGTTCCGGAGATTGCAAGATTGGTGTTGGGCTAGATAAATGGGGCCATACTCGCCCCCTTTATCTGCCAACACATCTTGTTTAACACCTCACACGGCGATAAAGTTAGAAATGAAGTTCGCCTTCATTTCTCTAAGGGAAGCGACGGCGTCACTTCAAAAATCGGCGCGACGTCAGTCGCTCCTAAAAAGGAAAGCAATCTTATATCGGTTTTGAATCGGTGGCCTCACCGATTCGCTCTGCTTTCCTGGGGGCATGAATGATGAGTTGCAAACGTCCGCACACCGTTAAGGCGACACTCACTTCTGAAGAATACGAAACGCTTTCCGCTTTGGCAGAAAAGGCGGGCATGACGAAAGCCGAATTCATTCGCTATGCACTGATTCATTGGAATGAATCGTTCGATGATCTAGTCATTTCCAAAAATAAGAACGGTGGCCGTAGCAAAAAGCTGCAAACCGTTTCAGAGGATTCGAACGAAAAGCGCTCGGCGGTTATTTACGTCAAAGTCACCGATGGCGAGCACGAGGCGATTCGCAAGCAGGCGGATGCGCTCGGCACGACCGTCAGTGCGTATGCCCGCCGCGTGATGCTGGCCGGGAAAATCGAGATGATCGATTTCGATATGAGCCAGGTCGCAAAAATCTATCACGAGCTGTATCGCGAGGGGACGAACCTCAACCAGCTGATGTACTTCGTGAACGCCCAAGGTCTTCCGGCCTACAACGAGAAGGCGGTTTTCCGAACGCTTGAAAAGGTTTACCAAAATGCCCGTAAAGTCACTCTCTTCATCGAAGAGCTCGAACAGCGCTATTTCACCGATGGCGGTGAGCTCGATGACCGTCGTTAAGCAGAAAGGTGTTTCGTCCGAGCGCTACGCGAAGCACCTGCGCAAGTACATTAACGGAAAGAATGCTTTGGCCCGCGGCGGCTGGAACCTCGCGAACGGAAAGCACTGGTTTTCCGAAATGGCTATGACGCGGAAGATGTTCCATCACGACAGGCCCGCGCGTGCCGGCGCGAAGAACATAACGATGCTTCATCAGATTCTCGCGTTTCTGCCCGAGGAGTGCAGCTGCAACGGAGGCAAGATGACCCCCGATGCGTGTATGGCCTACGCGGAGCAATGGCTTGCGAAACACTACCCGCATCAACAAGTGATTGTCGCGTTGCATGAGGAAAGCGATAAGGCGGGAAAACGCTACGCGGTTCATATGGCGATTAACCGCACGGATCTTTTGACGGGTAAGCGTTGCGAGACGGGCGGGCGTCACGGAAAATTCGAACGTGCCGCGTGGGTCCGTGAACTCGATAAGAACTGGAATCTTACTCAACTTGAAAAGGGAAAGAAGAATTCGAAGATTCGAGATCGTCAGCCGCGCGACACAGAAAAGAAAATCGTTGAGCGGGGTGAGTACAGTTATAAAAACAATCTGCGCGAGCTGATCCATATTGCAATCGATGAAGGTCATCCGAAGAATATGAATCAGTTCAAAAAGATACTTGCCTCATGGGGCGTAGACATTTTCATCAAGAATAATCGAGTCTATGCGACAGATCTCGATATCAAAGAAGCCGGCAATCCGAAGTGCACTTTCAACCTGACTCGACTCGACGGACGTTTCGCAGTCAAACAACTTGAAGCGGCGTTCGAAAAGAACGTGCTGGAAGCCGAGCGATCGTTACCGTACGAGAAACGCTGTGAGATTTACATCCAACGACTCAAGAAAGCGTATTCGGCGTGGGTCGAACAGGCGAAAGCGAGCAAGGGCGTCGCCTACAATTCATTCCCCAAATTTATCGCACCGAAGTGCGACGACGATCTGCTTGAAGATCCAGCGGTTCGCGATGAGCTTCTTGCCCGGCGCGGTTACGCAAGGGAGATTCGCAACCGTTATGCCGGCGCCGTTCCCGATGCCGGCGACGACCGCGTTCGCGCCGCCGGCCAGGCGCACAGCGGTAGCGCCGTGTCGCGACAGATGGACGATCGCGTTGTCGATCGCGGCGACTACGCGCGCGGCGACACGCCTCGCTAGTTTTGAATTGTCGGAGTGACATTCATCAGCCCAGAATCCTGAAAAGAAAGGGCCGAACCGAAGTGTCTGGCCGGACGCCAATTGCCCGGGAACTGCTTCGTTTCGACCCTGCTTCATTTTACAGCCGTGGCATCAATTTTAACTGAACCTGCGACTGCCCCGGTTAACTGGTACACCTCTGTTATTGTTCATATTCAACGTCTCAAAACGTATGTCGAAGCGGCACAGTGAAACGTCCCTAGAATCAACTGTTGCGATAAAAACAGGGGGTAACTCCGCGGACACGATTCTCCTCCGACGGTAGCAAATATCACGAAGCCGCAGGTAGACGGCTTGATGTAATCGCAAATACAGCCCAGAAAAGGAATGCCTAGATACCCGTTAGGGACATCTGCTTTCAGGCGCCTTAAAACGCATCTGGTGAGGTCGTTTTTTCGGCCTTGACCTGCGTGGTGGCACTTTGGGTTGCTCATAGCCGCGGCATGTTCTTGTAGACACCCTGGCGGTGGCCGACCCTTACGACCTCGATGACGGCTTTCCCGTCCTCGATCCTTGCCAGGATGCGGTAGACACCAACGCGCCAACGCCAACCGGAATCGGTGCCCTGAAGCTGTTTTCCATTCGGTGCGCGCCGCGGGTCCTCGCATCCGTCAAGGTGCTCCTGAACCCAGGACAGGATTATGAGCCGCTGCTTCTTCGGAATGCTTAGGAGTTGCTTGGTCGCCGCCTTAGACCATTCGACGCTGAAACTCACTCGGCCTCCATTGCCATACGCATGACGTCATCCATCGAATAGCGGGTGCCATCGTCCTCCATCAGCGCCTCGTTGTACGCCTTGATGTCAGCCGCCTCCTCGACCTTATCGAGGGCGGCGTTCCTCACGAATTCGGAAAAGGACATGCCGAGGACGCTCGCATAGGACTGGATCCAGTCCTTCTCACCATCATCGAACCTGATGGCAGTGGCACTCATGGCCATAGTTGCTCCAATCAACGTATTACATTGTAGTACGTTGATTATACCCGTTTGTCCTGGAGCCAGTCCCAAAACGTATGCCGCGCGGCACTCGAAAACCGAACCCTCGATGCCGTGAACAGCGAGTGCCAAAACCCAGTGCCAAAACCTCCGCTTGCATTCCCATGAGAAAATCAAAAGACAAGGCAGGAGGCTGAAAATGACCAGATACGGATACGCTCGCGTGAGCACGAAGGATCAGAAGCTAGATAGGCAAATCGAGGCGTTGGTCAACGCCGGCGTGCCCTATGGCCATATCTACAAAGACAAGGTCACAGGTGCCAAGGACGGCGACCGAACTCAGCAGAAGCGTCTGTTCAAGAAGATGAAGGCCGGCGATGAAGTGGTAGTCGAGTCCTGGGAGCGCCTAACCAGATCGACCAGGCAATTGCTGAACTACGACCTTATGTTCCGAAATCTCGGCGTGAAGCTAACTTCCTTGAAACAGCCGGTCGACCTCGATACCGCCTTCGGTCGATTCGTCCTCGGCACTCACGCCTGCACCGCCGAGCTCGAGCGCGACCTGATCAAGCAGCGCCAGGCCGAGGGCATCGCCGTAAAACGGAACCATGGTGGCAATGTCGGGGGCCGCCCGCGCATCGCGGACGTCAAGGCCGATGCTGCCGTGAAACTCTACCTTGCGCGGGAAACGCCCATCCCCGACATCTGCGCCGCCACCGGTATATCGAAATCGACTTTGTACCGCATCCTCCGTGAACGCGGATTGGTGGGCGTCAGAAGATAAATCCGAGTGCGCTACTATATAAGAGTGCGGTATTTCTTCAACTGAAACCCCCTGCGTGAACGCATAACGTATGACTTGAGGCGCCTTTTAGAACTCACCGATCGCAGGATGACTACAAATCAACAGCGGCCGTGCATTGTTCCCAGCCATATGGCATGGCGGAGCCATGCCGTTGTTGATTGGAGTGCCGCACCATGGCAGACAATCCGAGCGAAAAGAAAATCAGCGAGGCATCCGGCGTGAAGGCCGTCCTCGATGAGGCTGCCGAGCGGATCGAGGCGACATGGCGGGAGAAGCTGCTGCGCGAGACTGCCGACCTCAGGACCGAGAACGCACTGCTCATGGCCCAGGTGGATGAATTCAGCCGCAAGCTCGCCGAGGCGACGGATCGGAATGAAAAGATTGAGGCCGACTGCAATGAGCGGGTCGCCTTTATAGAGGAGAAGTTTGAACTCGATACCGCGAGCCTCGAGCTCGAGAACAACGAGCTCCATGCCGCGAGCGTCAGATATCTCGCCGATGCTCGGGAACTCGACAGGCAGGTCGTCCAACTCCATGCCGAGGCCGTGGCCATGGTCGATGAGATCGAGCGACTGCGCGGCGAGCGTGACGCCGCGCTGAAAGCCCAAGCCGAGTTGAACGACGCACTCCTGGCCCAGCGCGACCTGATGGCCGAGGTCGCCGCCCTCAAGGACCGCCTTGCCGCCTCCGAGCAGCGTGCGGCCGTGGCCGAGGCCAAGATCGAGGTCATGACCCAGATGAAGATCGAGTAGGCCGCATAGCATCTAATTTTCTAGAAACCCCCTAGAGCATTTCTAGGGGGTTTCTAGAACTGAGAACCGGGCGCAGCACTTTCGATCGGCACGATGTCTCGATAGACCAGACGGTGCCTGTCGTCACGCCACTCGTCACCGTGGTAGTGGCCGAAGAACCAGGCTCGGTAGCCGAGCCGGTCGTCGAGCTCGGCAAGGAATCGCTGAAGTCGGTCGCCCCGATACTCGCGTCCGCGCTCCCGGCACAGTACCTCAGCAAGGGCAGCAGGGGCCTCGTGAGTCACAACGCAATCGACCTTCCAGCCCACGCGATTGAGCGAGGAACGGCAGTGTTCCGTCTCTTTCTCGCTCGGCATCTCCTCGGGCCACCAGCTCCTCCCCTCCTTGCGATACTGCCTGTCGTTGCTCGCGGCGCCGCCCATGGCAAGGACCGTGGTTCCCGCGATGTCGAATACCCCTCCGCGCATGAGGTGCAGCACGTGCGGTCGTACCTCATGGACGAGACCGCCGCTCCACTCCCGCACCGGCAGTTCTGCCAGGGCGTGGTGGTTCTCATGGTTGCCGTCTACGAAACACGTGGTCCAGGGCTTCGACTCGAACCAGTCGAGCCAATACCTCTCAGCATTCGAGCCGTCCCAGACAAAGCCGAAGTCGCCGGCCACGATCACCACGTCATCGCGCGTCAGCGTCCGGCCCAGCGGCCAAGATTTGAAGGCGAATCTGCTGGCCCCATACTCGGCCCTGCCGTGGACATCGCCTGTCACATAGACCGTCATCAGTACGCGCCCCACGGCAGGAGTTTGTCCCCGATCCTCACGATTCGGTCATACAGCACCGTGTGCCGTTCGTCCGGATTGCCGTCTCGGTGAAAATGTCCGTAATACCAGCGCTTGTAGTCCAGGCGGTCCTCGAGCTCGTCGAGGAATCCGGTCAACCGGTCCACATCAGGGCGTTCCCAGCCTGGGTCCGGGTAGAGCGTCGGCGAGAGCATGCGCATGGCGCAGGTATGGGTGATGACGCAGTCGACCTTCCAGCCGACCTCGTCGAGCCTTGCCCGCGCGGTATCGAAATCGCGCTCGTCCGGGAGCTCCTGAGGCCACCAGCTGGAATACGGCACGCGGTATTCCCTGTCCACGCTCGTGGCACCGCCCATGGTGAAGATTGTCGAACCGTCGAGCTCAAAGACCTCGCCGCGCGTCAGGCGCCGAATAGACGAAGTATCCGACAGGCGTTGCGTCAGCCCGCCGTGCCACGGTTCCATGGGACGCTCCTCCCAGTGGTCGAAGCGCTCGTGGTTGCCATCCACGAAGAGAACCGTGTAGGGGCGCGACTCGAGCCAAGCGATGTCAGCGCATTCCTCGGCAGAAAAGTTCCACGGAAAGCCAAAGTCACCGGCAACGATGAGATAGTCGTCGCTGGTAAGGCCATCCCCAAGCTCCCAGTCGCGGAGCTTTTGCATGTCGAGCCCACTGTGGATGTCGCCCGTCACATAGACCGTCATCGGATCGCCTCTTCCCTCTTGTACGCCGCCAGCTCGCGCTCGACCTGCCTGTCGCCGGTCTCGTTGACCCACCAGGGCCATTTCACCCGGCCGCACGGCTCGTCGACTCCGGCGAACCATTCCCTCAGCTCGTCGAGGCTCACCGGGGAGTGCCCGTTGGCATCGCAACCGACGTCGTAGCGCAGAAGGCCCTGCTTGCGGTTGAACTCGTTGTACGCGCCGCCGCCGCTGTGGATGTGTCCGTGGAGGTGCCACGATCCATGGCTCATGCCCTGCCAGTCGGCCATGGGGTAATGGCACAGGACGATCTTCTGCCCGTCGATCTTGAGCACGCAGATCGGCGGTTCCACGGTGAACGCGCCTGCGACCGCCGGCTGGGTCCAGTCCTTGTCGTGGTTTCCCGGGACGAGGTGGATGCGCCTGCAGGCGATCTGCTTGCGCAGCCCGTAGGCGTCCTGGGCGGTCATCTTGAATGAGAAATCCCCCAGGATGTAGAGCTCGTCGTCCACGGCAACCTTGCCGTTGATGTTGTCGACGATGGCGTCGTTCATCTGCCAAATCGTCTCCCACGGGCGGTCGGTGAACTTCAGCACGTTCTCATGCCCGAAGTGGGTATCGCTGGTAAACCAGATCATATTTATGTCTCCTTTTATCGCTAAAAAACGTTCTCCTTCGAGGTCAGGAGACGTTTTATGAGCGACATGAGGTGCATATCCCTCATGTTTCAAGCTCCAATCTGCCGGATTTGCCCAACTAAAAGTTTACGCCCACGCGCGAACAGGATTTGATTTTTGAAATATGGACGAATTCCTCGTCAGGAGGGTAAAATGGTGCCGACGGCAGCCCAAGTTGTAGAGAGCTGGGCAGAGCCGTTGCTTAATGAAGTTGGGTCATCGTCTTAGCGACGGTGGCCTTTCTTTTTGGGCTTCGAGCCCTGCTTGAGTGCCTTGGAAAGGCCGACAAGGGCCGTGAGGAGCGAGACCATAGCGGTCAGGAGCTTCACGAGCTCGGTGAAATCGGTCATGGGCATCACCTCCCATCAAATGGAGGGCTCTGCCCGGCACGAGGGCTGCCGACAGCAAGGACGATTCTATCAGAGCGGCTGACTCCCGCCCGATATTACCATCCCACCGCGCCTGTGCAAAAAAGAGGGCCGCCAAACAGCGACCCTCCAGCGAAAGTGCACGTTATTTAGGACAGTCATATTCTTTGAAAATAATGGCTGTTGTAGAATTACATATAAGAGTCACCCGGAAGGAGCGATCGATGAAAAGCAAACGATTTATCCTGAATGCACTTCTGGTAGTAGCAATATTGACGCTCTTGGTCTTCTCCTACTCATACATGAATCAGCCAAGATTTGGATATGCTTTATACGCTGTTTTTTCCGGCGAAACAACTTACAACACTATAGGCTTCATTGACGCAATCTTTTTCTATGTAGTCGGCCCCGTATCAAGCGAACTGATCGCTTTTGTTGTCAGCTACAACCTGAATCAACAAAGCCAAACTCACTCAGCGACTTCGGCCAAACAAGGAATCAATCTCTTCGTAATAATGATAATTCTGCAAATTGCGACTGTGTTGATTATCGCCCTGACCGCAACAAACGTTTTGAAGTATGAGTTCGGATTCATCGTGAGCTGTCTCATGGCAATTGCCGCGGGTATAGCGGTTTCGTATACGACACCGGCAAAGAAGTAGCTCAACTAACAGGGCCTATTTGGAATCCGAATCATCCATGGAGCCGTCGATGCCGGTTTTGGTGTTGTCCTATAAGCCCCGATCAATTCATACTCCTCATCCTTGCCGAATTGCGAGTATGGCAGAATCGGCACTGGATGGCAGCGCGCTAGGCCGTGTCCGCGGAGTTACCCCCTGTTTTTATCGTAACAGTTGATTCTAGGGACGTTTCACTGTGCCCCTTTTGGCAATTTCCTGTGTCCTTTTTGGAAACTCGAGCGCCTATCTGACCGATGGGAAAGATTTAGCGAATTTAGGTGTACCACTTTGTGTTAGTTTGTATTTTGGACAGTATTTGTGATACGCTTTGTTTCAATCAGTAGTGGTACGATTTCGCTTGTTCAACGAAGGAGGTAATTGTCTATGGCAGTGGCCGAGGAGAAGAAAAGAATCCAGGTTACTCTGCCTCTCGAAATTTGGCGTGATCTCGATGACTACGCGAAGAGTCGCGGTGTAGCTAAGTCGTCTATGGCGGCGATCGCTATCGCCGAGTTTTTGGAGCGTGTTAAAGAGCAAAAATAGATATGAAAAAAGCCCCCTAACCGCCAAGTAAGAAGGGCTTCTTTCATGTTCAAATGTGGCTTTCTGGCCTGTTACCTGCAATCCTAGCACACGTATGCTTCGATTTGGGCCCCTATGTTGAAGTACTACCAAAATACTATGGCATCACTTCGGCTGATGGCTAGATAGCCTCAACGAGAGGCTAGTTTATGGATACCAAAAAATTAAAACCGGATGTGGGCGGTGGCTATCCGTGGGACACGGATAGCCACCCGTCCGGTCCCGCAAACCCGTCTGGAATGGGGACGGCGTCCGATTTCGCGAATCAGGCCGTCACAGATGCCGCCATGGCCAATAGTGAGAGTCACCGCGAGGTACTTCGCCGGGCATCGGATGAATCGTCCCGTGTCGCCCACATGGTGCAGGATATGGTCAGCGAGAAGGTCGCGATCATCAAGCCGCCATGGATGCTCGAGCTCGGTCTGCCTAGGCTCGACACCGATATTATGGGGCGGATTTGGTCGTTCCAGCGCAAGGACGTCTACAAATCAACCTGCTACATCAGCCTTGCCACCATGGCGGCGGACGTCAAGTCGGATCGCTCGAATGTTAAAAAGAGAATCGACAAGCTTGTCGAACTCGGTCTTTTGATTAAGTCGCCGCGCGGGAATAACAAATCGGTTGAGTACCGGCTCGATATGACGGCGATCGCTAAGCGCAGACTCGAAGTCGAGGAGGGCAAGAAAAAGCAACGTGCTGAGAATTCGGCGAAACGCAAAGCTCAGTGGGACGCAAAGCATTCTGCCTAGTTTGAAGGGCTATGGGTTCATACAACCCATAGCCCTATTTCTTTTCCTTACAAACTATGGGTTAAACCAACCTACAGTCTAACTATGGGTTGGTTTAACCCATAGTTAGACGAAAAATAATTTTATTGATAGGGGGTTAAATAACGGTTCTTCAGCAAGTCTATCGGTTAGGACAACCCATAGACTTGCTCACAGGGATCGCGGATGCTTTTCTGTGACGGTAGAGCTATGGGTTGAAAGAACCCATAGAAAATTTAAGCCACTTTTCCGGCTATGGGTTAATTCAACCCATAGAAAGCGATCGGAAAACGCCAAAAAGTACCGAAATAGTTGTTTCAACCCATAGTTTGAGCCTGTGTTAACCTTGGCCAACTTATCAACTATGGGTTGTCTCACGAGACTATGGGTTGAAATAACCCATGCCAACTATGGGTTCAGTTAACCCATGCACTATGGGTTGAAATAACCACAACTATGGGTTGAAATAACCACAACTATGGGTTCATACAACCCACCAAGTCTGACTAGAGTGAATTAGATTCACTTAGTCTGAGCTCAAGAGGGAAACAGAGAAATCCACCAGAAAGCATTTAATAATCGAACGATATACAAACAAGAAAAGCCATCGTCCTTGCCCTCCGCTCACTGCGTTCGCTGCGCGTCGCTACCGCTCCTTGGCGCTCGCTACGCTCGCCCTCCGGTCGCCTACGGCTCCCTGCGCGTCGGCTACGCCTCCTTGCCCTCCGTTCGGCTATGCCTCACTCCGCGTCGCCTTCGGCTCCTTGGCATGGCCTTCGGCCAAAAGTGTGGGGGCTAACGCCCCAGCTCCCCGACTACGTCGCTGTCAGCCCTCGGCGCCGGCGTCGCCTTCGGCTCCCCGGGCGAACTAATCCCACTTAGTTGCAAGCCCTACAATTCGGCAATGACGCCGAATCCGTTTTCCGGTTGATCTGGATACCGACATCTGGTCAACCTCACTTCAATTACCGGCAGGGAGCTACAGAATCGAAAATAAGACGTTCTGTCGGTGAAGTTCGACCGTTTTCTCACTGATAGATAAAACGGGGTCTTAAATCGGCTCTCAGTGGCCAAGGTAAAAGAAAAACGGGCACCTTTCGGTGCCCGTTAACTCAACTAGAACTCTTTTTCGGCCAGATAGCGATCGAAAAGCTCCCGAGCGATATCCGATACGGACTTGTCCTCCTCGAGCGCCACTTGCTTCAAACGTTTTCGGTAACTCTCCGGAACGTACACGGACAGCTGAACAAGCCTCTCAGATGCCCCTTCAGCGCCCTTTTTGGGGCGCCCGGCTTTCCGTACCTGTGGAGCCGATTTCTGGGGCTCAGATGCGCTTTCAACGATTTTCTGCTGCCTCTCCTCGGCCTTCTCCGCGGCGACATCGAAGTAGGAGGTCGCCTTTTTGAACTTTGCCATTTACAGCACCTCTTCCAGTTCGTTCAGGATGTTTTCAATCGCCTGGGCGGCCTTGCCGTTCTTGGCGATTTCATACACGGGCTTTCCCAGCGCCGCGCCCTGCTTGAAGGCCGCCGCGGTCGGTACGGTGCCCAGCACGGGAAGGTCGTCGGCCTCGAGCAGTTCGAGGAACTGTCTGTCCACGGTCTGGTTGCCGGCGAAGTTGTTGATGATGATTGCGAACGACAAGTCGGGATTGGCCTCGGTGATGACCTTGATCGTTCGCTTCATGGGCTTCAGGCCCAGCGTTCCGGGCTGCACCGGGATAATCGCGATATCCGCATTCTTGGCGTACTCGGCGGTGTCGTCGCTCAAAAAGCCCGGTGTGTCGATGACGTTCACGGCGTCCTCGTCGTCGAGCAGGTTTTTCTCGTGGTTCGCACCGCCCTGCGGGTCCAGGTTGCCGAAACCGACCTTGTGGCCGCGCCGCTCGAGGCCCCAGGCGATCTCGTCGGCGAACGTCGTCTTGCCGACGCCGCCCTTCTGGTTGACTAGCAGGATGTTCGTCGCCATGTTCTCCCCTTTCTGAATAGCGTAGTCATATATTAGCACATTAACATATGACTACATTAAGTAATTCTAAGACACAGGTAAAAATACGTGAGCATGTTAAGTAATTAGTATAGTACTACGTTAACGTGCTCATGGCTGTGGGTTGGTTTAACCTACAGTCATCAGATACGGTTACAAGGTCGCTGATTGCGAGACGGAGACCCTTCCGACCGCCGACGCGGCGAGTGGGAACGCAAGGGTAAGAACGCATCGTCGCTGAACCAGTGAGTCAGTATTCTTTAGTTGGATGATGGATATTGAAATTAATTAGCGAGATAATGTGCATATCTCATAATGTATGCGTTTCACCATGAGAGAGGGGTCTGTCATGAGCTGGAAACCGAGAAAATGCGTTATCGCCGGTCTCGTAACAACCGGTCCTGGCGGCGGCTTGTTTGCAACCGCAATGACATCGTACCGACTTTTCACTTGCATGTTCTGAAAGGAAGTTGCCATGTTGTCGCAAAATCAATCGAGATACTTGACCACAATTGGCTTTGCCCTGCTTGCATTACTCTTTGCTAGCGACCTTTTGCTGAAACCGCCCAAGGAACTCGTTTTGCTTGCCATAGACTGCATTTCCGCCCTTTACTTTGCGGCAACCCTATTCGTCGGACTAAAGGAGAGGAAAAAAGGCGCAGTCGCCGCATCCGCCGTATGCTTGATCATAGCCATTGCATCATTCTTTATCTGACACATTGGTGATTTAGGGGCGATATCGTAGGAATACGACCGGGAGAGTCGGGACCATAGGCTCCGGTAAGAACCTTCGCCATGCCCCACGCATCGAGCCCGATGATTTCCCCGCCGGACGCCCTGACGGCCACGGCTCGAGCTCTAATACATGAGGTCCCAGCTTATAATACGTGAACATATGACTACATTAACATGGTCATGTATTACCGAGTGTTATATGCTGCGCCGGATCCGCCCGTCTGTTATCTTGGGGCGACAGTTTCTTGCAAGGAGGCAGCCATGCTCCAGGGTGTCTTTGGATTCGATGGTTAGTCAGATCCATCTTGAGAACCAGGTCAGCAGCCAACGTTTCGACCTCACCACGGGCGAAGTGAAAACGGTCATCCCGACCGCTGAGAACATGAGCGCTGTCTTCGGCAAGGATGGCGTGGAGACGGAGATTCAGATGGGGCAGATGCGCCAAACACTGGGCAAGCCTGGCTTCGATTTGCTGTTTAATAAGCACTAACGGTTGAGTTATTGCAGCATAATCGCAGCTGTAAATAGGTGACTATATGACCATGTTAACATGTGCGCATAGTCATATGGTCACGGCTGTTGATTGGTTTACCCGCAGCCCTTAAGCCTCACTGCCTCAACGAACCGTGGCTTGCGAGACAAAAAAGGGGAATCCCTTTTGTGGGATTCCCCTTTCCGAGTCGTTATGCGATTTGTCCTACATCTGCTCGCGGCGCTTCTTTTGATCGAGGAAGACGCCGGCTGCCACGAGGACGGTACCGCCAATGACGAACGTCTCGCCGATGAGTCCCGCGCGGTCACCGGTCTGGGCGAGGCTGCCGGGCTGGGCGGTATCCTTGCCAGCGAGGTGCTTTGGGGTGTATGCCGCCTGTTGCTTTGCGGCCTGCTGCTTTGCGACCTCCTCCGCCTCCTGTCGTGCGATCTCATCGGAAAGCTCCTGCTCCGCTGCGATGCGGTCGGACTTCGCCAACTTGTAGGCGGCGAGTGCCGCATCGTAGCCGGACTGGAGCCCGTCCACCGCGACCTGCTTCTCGTCCAGGATTGCCTTTGCGGGCGCGACCTTGGCACGTGCCTCGACGGCGGCAGCGAAAAGCGCGTTGAGGGCGTCATCCGCGTTCACATCATGGCCGGAAGCGATCGCCGCGCCGGCATCGATGGAGTTCAGCTTCGACAGCTTGGCGTCTGCCTGCGCCTTCGCCTGTTCGGCGGCGGAGACCAGGGACTCGGCGGCGATGGTATCCGCCTTCGCGGCATCGAGGGCGGCCTTGGTGTCATTGACGGCCTTTACTGCATCCTGCTCGCGCTGCTGTGCCTCTGCGAGCTTCGCGGCAAGGTCGGTGAGGATGTCGAGGTTCGACTGTGCGTCATCGAGATCGGTCTGGGAGCCGGTAAGCCTGTCGGCGGCAACGCCGGTGTCGGCCTTTGCGGCATCGACGGCATGCTGGGCATCCGCGAGGGCGCGTGCGGTGGCGTCCGCCTTTTGCTCGGCGGCGGCGAGGACGGTCGCTTTCTCGGTCTGATCGGCTACCGCCGAGTCATGGACGCTCTTTGCTGTATCGAGCGCCTTCTTGGCGTCGGCGACGTCCTGGAAGAACTTCGCGAGATCGGCGTTCGCATCCATGACGTCCTGCTGCTTGGCCTCGGTGTCCGCCTTGGCGGAATCCAGCTTGGTCTGTGCGGCCGTTACGGCTGCGTTGGCGGCATCAAAGGCGACCTGTTTCTGCTGGACGGTCGACTTTGCCGTATCGACTGCCGCGTTGGCGGCATCGAGGTCCGATTTCGCCGCATTAAGCTCGGTCTGGGCATCCGTGACGCCCTGCTGCTTGGATGCGAGATTAGCCTTTGCGGCATCGACGGCACGCTGGGCATCGGCAACACCCTGCTTCGCGGCATCGACACCTGTCTGTGCGGCATCGAAGGCATCCTGCTTCTGCTGGACGGTTGCTGCGGCGCCGGCGGCTGCCTGCTGCTTGGCTGCGAGATCGGCCTTGGCTGCGTCGAGTGCGCTCTTGGCGTTCTTCAGGCCGTTGATGTAGGAGGTCAGCTTCTGCTCGTACTCGTCGACGGAGATGGCTCCGGTATTCCAGCCCGAACCGGCCCAACCGCCGTATTGCAGCGTGAGCGAGAACGTCAAACGGGTGTCATCGTTCAGACCGCATCCCATGACAGCATAGTCAGGGTTGATGATGTTCATGTAATGACCGATACGGTAGTAATCGAACTTGTCCTGGTTGGCGTACCAGAAGTCGTAGGCGTCCTTTCCGGAAAGATTCGTCGCACCAAGGGATGCTGCAGTCTTGTCAAACAGATCCTTTTCCTGATAGATCCAGGCCTTGCAGGGGTCGCGATAGCTCCAGGCAAGGTTTTCACCGACATCGAACTGCTGGGCATGCTCTACATTTTTCGTCGAATAGTTTGCATCTGCAATCGCTGCCGCAATGAGCTTATAGCTTACCTCAAGCTCGGAAAGGCCGACGGACTTACGGTAGGCGTTCACGTTCTTCATGACCGTGATGGACGAAAGCATGTTTTCAAGGCCCGTTGCGTCGAGACTGTTTCCGATCTCGGTGTAGTCTTTGTACGTGCAGTTCTGGATGATCTCGATGGCTGAATCGGCACCCATGGCACGGAAGAAGCCGATGGCTCCCTGCTTGAGCTGCGCGTCGGCGGAATCGAGTTTCGCCTGTGCCTCGTCGACCTTCTGCTGCGTGGCGGTCACGGCGGCGTCTGCGGTATCCTTTGCGTCCTTGGCGTTCGCAAGCTCTACGTCGGCGGCTGCCTTGGCGGACTCGGCGTCCTTGACAGCCTGCTTCGCGGCATCCAGCTTGGCGACGGCGTCGGCATTCGCCTGCTTGGTCGCATCGAGGTCGGCGTTCGCGGCATCGAGTGCATCTTGGGCGTCGTTTACGCCGGACGCGGCATCGGCTGCGGCCTGCTGCTTCGCGGAGAGGGACGCTTGGGCATCATTCAGCTCGGTCTGCGCCGTTGCCGCAGCGGACTGTGCCTGCTCGAACTCGGACTCGCACTGGGACTGCACCGCTCGTGCGGCGGCGAGGGCTGCCTCTGCGTCCGCGACCTTCTGTTTTGCCGCATCGTACTCCGGGCCGCTGGCACCGGCCTCGGCTGCGGCGAGGTCGACTTTCGCCTTCTCGTAGGCGGCGCTGGCTGCTGCGGCCTTCGCATCCGCCGCGTCCTTGTTCTGCTGGGCTGCGGCGAGGACGGAATCGGCGGAATCCTTTGCAGACTGGGTCGCAACCAGCTTGGACTGGGCATCGGCAAGCGTCGCGTTGGCGTTGTCCAGTTCGGCCTGTGCCCTGTCCACGGCAGCCTGGGCGTCGCGCACGGCCTGCTCGGCGGCACTGATTGCCTCCGGGGTGGCGCTTACGGCATCTGCCTTTGCTTTATCGAGGGCGTCCTTTGCAGACTGGGCCGCCTTGAGGGCGGACTGGTACGCTTCGTCCTTCTCGGATGCATCTGCCTTGGCGTCTGCGAGACCCGCCTTCGCCTGCTCGAGGTCCTTGCCGGCGGCATCGGCGGCGTCCTTGCCCTCCGCGACCTGACGGGCGTACTCGTCCATCGCCGCTCGGTCGGCTGCCGTGCCGGCGCTGACTGCCGAATCGTAGGATGCCTTGGCCTGATCGCGGGCGGAAGCCGCCTCGTTGTAGGGACCGGCGGCCTCATCGTAGGATGCCTTGGCGGCGTCCTCCTTCGCCTTCGCCTCGTCGACCGCCTTCTGCAGATCCGCGATGGTCTGTGCGGCGGATTTCGCGCCGGTACCGGATGCCGCGCCGGCGTGGGCGGCGATCGGCGACATCACGGCGGGGTGCTGCGTGGTCCCGTCACCGGTCTGGGCGAATGCCGTGAACGGTGAGATGAGGCTCGATCCGGTCATGGCGGCCATGGTCGCCGCGGTGACGGTCAGACGCGCGATCCCCTTCGGGGCGTGAATCTTTTTGCTTGGCAGTGCGGCGAAGTGATCGCCACCGGCAGCGAAATGCTTTCCCTGAGTCATTGTGCTGTTCCATTCCTTTTCCGTGCCCTATCCGACTGGGCATCAGAGTGCTTTCCAATAGAGATAATTATGCGCCTTAACTGGGATTGTTGTATATAGTCCGTTGGCTTTTATACAACAATCCATGACTCTTTTTGTCATGGATACGAAGACGCTTCAGAAATCATTCGGCATGAGATGCAAAGAGCTCCGCGCTGGACTCGGGTGCAGCCAAGAGCAGTTCGCCAATTTGATTGAAATGGATCGTTCCTACTACGCGAGCATTGAAGTCGGGCGGCGTAATGTCAGCCTTTCAAATCTCAAGAAGATTGCCGACGGATTTCAAATCAGCATTGCTGAACTCATGAGAGGCGTCAGCTAAATTTATCCGTCTCATAGTTCACAGTGGGTCTCGTTGATTAGTGCCTTAAGAAAATGGAAATCGTCCCAACGAGCTATCGTCAATCGTCCCAATAAATTACCGTCAATCGTCCCAATAAGTAATCGTTATTTGTCCCAACGACGCAGATAGACGCTATAATTTCAAATGAATGATTGGAGGGAAAGCCGATGGATCGGTATATAGGACGTTGTGTTGACTGCTTGGTCGAGCGCGACCTTGGCATTTTTGGTGCAGTGCTCATTCAGGGGCCGAAATGGTGTGGAAAGACAACGACAGCTCAGAGATTTGCCGAGTCATCGTTATCTCTCTCCGACCCATCTGGCGGTTTTGCGGCCCTCCAGCTCGCTCGTCTCGATCCGGCCCAAGCAATTGTCGGACCGACCCCGAGGCTTGTCGACGAATGGCAGGAAGAACCGAAGCTATGGGATGCCGTGCGATTCGAATGCGATGTCAGGGGAGGGGAGCCAGGACAGTTCATTCTCACCGGATCTGCGACGCCGCGAGCCGAGAACCAGCCGATGCACAGCGGTGTGGGTCGAATCGCCCGTTTGCGGATGGATACCATGACGCTTTTCGAGCTCGGTATTTCGTCGGGAGCGGTCTCGCTTGGTGCGCTGCTCGATGGCGATTCCGTTGCGGCGTCACTCGGATCCATCGCCGGTATCGCCGGTATCGCGGATTTGCTCTGCCGCGGCGGTTGGCCCCAAGCGGTCGGTAAGACAACTGCCGACGCAATGCGGATAGCCGCCGCCTATATTGACGGTGTTTGCGAGTCTGACGTTTCGAGGGCGGATGGAGTGAAACGCGACCCGGTTAAGGTAAGGGCCTTGCTCTCGTCGCTTGCACGCAATGAATCGACTCTTGCCGGCATGAGGTCCATCGAAAGGGATTTGGGTGTTGACGTCTCAAAGAATACGATTACCGGCTACATGGACGCGCTGCGCCGTATCAATATCGTCGACGATGTCCCCGCGTGGCATCCGGCTCTCAGGTCGCCGGTGAAGTTGCGGCAGGGCGCGAAGCGGCACCTTGCGGACTCATCGCTCGCCGTCGCCCTCATCGGTGCGGATCCGGAGTCGTTGTCATCCGATCCGAAGACCCTTGGCTTGCTCTTCGAATCCCTTGTGCTGCACGATCTCAAGGTTTACGCGGCGGCCAGCGATGCGACCGTATCTCACTACCACGACGCTGACGACCTAGAGGTCGACGCGATTGTCCATCGCCGTGACGGCTCGTGGGTTGCCGTTGAGGTTAAGCTCGGGAGCCCCCAAGTCCCAGAGGCAGTGGAAAATCTGCTTCGACTTGAGCGAAAGCTGGTCGATCGCGGGGAGAGGCCGCCTGCGGCGAAACTCATCGTCATCGGGTTTGGTATGCCGGCTCACGTAACTAGCGAAGGCATCGTTGTTGCTCCGGTCGATACGCTCGGAATCTAAAGCTATTTGCATTTCCAGAAATCCTCTAGAAGGTGCCTGGAGGATTTCTGGAAACAACCGGTATTTTGATCTGGGCTACGAAAGGTTGCGGGTCCAAATTCCGTGCTGCGTGGAGCCGGTGATCTTGTATCCGTGGCGGTCGATTCACGCCGCAAGCCTGTCCCAGTCGATGCGTTTCCAGTTGCCGCACGGCGCGTGGTTCACGATGAGCCCGCCGGCGACCATGAGCGCGTGGTTGCGTGCCTTGCGCACCTCGCGCGAGCGCCCTCTTCTTGTCCGAAATCTGGACCTCTGCCTGCTTCTTCTTGCATTGAAGCCTGAACCAGGTTCAGCTGGCATGGTTAAAAACGGGGGCGACGCTTTTGCGTCGCCCCTCGTCCCAGCCGGTTGCTTTAGTTGTACACACGGTAGTTACACTTGAACTGGGTTATGTGTCCATAGTTGGAGCGGTACCAACCCGACGTATAGCTGATTGCCTCTGCGCCTAGATAGTCGTAGCCCTTGTTGTAGCGAAGCTGACGGTAGGTCGTGTCGTACTCTGCTACGTAAAACGTGTCTCCAGAGAAGGCTTTGTACCGGTCCTTAACCGTCGAAGCCATGTACGCGGGTTCGACATCGCCTTTCTCCCCGTTGAGCGCATAGACGGGTGCCGCGATTCCGCATAAAGCCGTTGCCACGAGGATGGCGTAGACAGCCATGCGCGACGCATTGGACTTCAGCTGTTCAAATAGTTTCATGTCATTCACCTCGCTCGTATGTATCGAGGTATTCCTGCTTGAGCGTCTGCGAGGACGACTTGATCTTTTCCACGAGCGTGCCGGCCTCGATGAAGTAGAACGAGTCGGTGAGGTCTGCCAGGTCGTCGAGTAGATGGCTTGAAATGAGCACGCTGCGTCCCCGCGCCACTTCGCTGCGCATCGCGTCGCAGGAGGTTTTCCGTTTTCCCGGATCGAGGCCGTTCAGCGGTTCATCGAGGATGAGGTAAGGGCAATCGGTCGCTATCGCCATGGCAAGCTTTACCTGCTGCTTCATTCCTGTCGAGAGTTTACGGGCCGGCTTGTCGAGATATGGGGAGATTCCGAGGGAGTTGCAGAGCGAGTCGATGTCGGCGGCTGATTTCCACGCCTCCCTAACGAAAGAGAGGTGCTCGAGGGCCGATAGCGTGGGGTAGAGATCCGCGCTGCCCGAAGAGCTCAGGTAGACGAGTTCTGCGAATTCGGCTGATCGACGTTGGCAGATTCCGTCTGCCGCCAGGCTTCCCGAGCGGATGCGGGTGGGAAATTGGCCCGACAGCGCTTCAAGAAGGGTGGTTTTCCCCGAGCCGTTGGGAGCAACGAGGCCCGCCGCCGTTCCCGGGCTCAGGAAAAGCGACCCGATTGAAAGTATCGTCGTGCTTCCGTATCCCACGCTCGCGTCTAGAAGCTCGAGCCCATGGTGCTTTTTCGCGGGTCCAGGCTGTTTGGGGGAACGTGCCGCAACGGCGCCGACCGTAAAAAAGACCGCGACGTATGCCAGGGCCACGGCAAGCATCGATGCGCTGCCTGAACCGGAGCCAATGAATTCCGTCGGGAAGCATCCCACGTAGCCCGTTGCCTCGATAGGCGAGAACACGGCCAGCGGCAGGAGCCCGAGCACGGCATTATGCTCCAGCGCCGAATCGGACAATAACGGGAATGCCGGGGCCGCGACAAGCAGCGCGGAGGCAAGGGGGCCTGCGAAGACGCGCCTCGTTGCGGTCGATAGGACGACGGAGCAAACGGATATCAAGGTTCCGCCCGCAAGCAGCGCGAGAAGCAGGGTCGTGAAGACGTCTCCCGCGGTCGTGGTGGCAAGCACGCCGTCATGGAAGAAGGCGATCGGGTACCCAGTTTGCCCGAAGCCGTTTAGGGCCAAGGCGTAAATGCCCCCGGGTGCGAGGCCGGCGAGGAGCATCGCGGTCCCCGCGACGATTATCGAAAACACGATCTGAATAAGGCGCCGGAATTTGGGCACGGGCGCCTTTGCCGCCAGGGTCCCGGGCCTTGTGGCGCCGAGCACGAGTATCGACGAGAGAAGGAAGGGGATGAAGGGAAGGAAAGACGGCGCCTGGGCAATGGCGTAAGGCAGGAAGGAAAGGAATGGCAGGTCGTTTGCGGAGGCTGGGATATCCGTGATGCCGGAGCCGCTCAGAGCGCGGCAATACGCGAGGTCTGCGTCATTGGTCTCTCGGTCTCCCACGATGGATCCGGATTGGAAGCCTTCGTCCATGAGCGCGTAGTAGCTCTCGGCAGAGTCGAGAAAGGCGGCGTCGGTTTGAGCGGCGAGGGCGGCGTTCGCGTATCTTGCAAGCTCCGCGTCATTTTGCTGCTCTGGAGATAGGTCTGTGCCGCTGGCCTGGGGCGCGCGCGTATTGAATGCGTCGACGAAGCCCTGCATGCCCTGTTTCATAAAGAAGGGCCCGTAGATGGGTGAATTGAACGCAATGGGGATGGAGAAGGCTGCAGCGAGAACGAGCGTACAAATCCATACGGCCTTGTCTCTTAGGATTAGTTTGAGAAGAAGTCGACAGTACATTTAGAAGCACCTACGTTCCTCAAAGAATTGTTAGATTAAAAGTAACAGACCGGATGAAGATACGTGCGACGGGGGCGAGGCGAATGGCTGAACGGTATCGATATGCGGGTTCAACGGCATTATATTGACCACATAGATTATCAAAACCGTCGTAAAACCCCTGGTTTCAACTACGGGGAGTGTCAACGGTATTCACTTTTTCAGCAATGCCGTATTTACGTAATGTCGTTATTACATAGTTCTGCGGAATAGCAGAACAATTGAACATTGAACTAATCGCGCCTGAAAATTTTCCGCAAGTGTCGTGCGCCGCCGTACAAAGCCCGGCGGCGCACTAGGGCTCTGCCCTAAAAACCCGGCGCCCTTGGCGGCGTTAAAAAGTGACGCAATAACGTTGTTACGTTATTGCGTTATTACACAGTTCGGCAGTCACACTTTTACATTGTTGCGGCATGACACAGTTACGCAATGTCTCCGGTGCGTCTCGGTAGAATGTTCGCTACCGGACAGCCACCGGACACCGAGGCGATCTAAGCGCGGCGATGGTTTGCCGTGAAAAGTGCTGTGAGATGAAAAATCTCGCAAGAGACGCGAACTTGTACCTCCATCGTAAATGTAGCCACAAGTTCGCAGCCGTTGGCTCTTGCCAGGGCTCCGCCCTTGGACCTGGGTCGGTAAGTCGACTGCGACTGCATCGGTTGATTGATGGCAGTTGGAATCGACGCCGTAGTTTTTAAATCTGTTATGAAGCGTGAAACTCAAAAACTCATCGTATTGATTTTCATTTGATTCGAAACGCCTGCGCAAAAGTCGAAACGGCTCGCGCGGGCGTTTTGGTTTTTCGTTTCGCATCTCAACTCGCGCCAAAACAAAACGCGATTTGAAAATCGATAGCGACCGAAGGTCGCGATCATAGGCGGCTTGACCGCCGCATGAAAACCGACTCGCTAATCCGAATCGCAATGCGAGCCGCGTCACCTTTCGACAAATCCAACAGCGCTGCGAGTCACGCTAATGACTCTCCGCGCCATTGAAATTGTCGAAAGCTGCCTCAACTTTTTCGCCGGCGTTGCGAAAAACGATTCGACAAGTCGAATGTTTGCGCCGCCCGCGGCGCAAACCCGCTGCGCGGCGATGCAAATACTCGGCATCCCTCGCATTCGCATCACCGCTTCGCTCTCGCTACAGCGAATTTCTAACACTCAGCATCCTTCGCGTTAAAAATTCGCTTCCGCTCACGGTCTTCACGCAGTTACAACGCCGCGAGGCCTCTCGCTTGGAATGAGACCTCTCATTCCACGTCTACACTGCGTTTCGCCCAATCACCGTTCCGGAGATTGCAAGATTGGTGTTGGGCTAGATAAATGGGGCCATACTCGCCCCCTTTATCTGCCAACACATCTTGTTTAACACCTCACACGGCGATAAAGTTAGAAATGAAGTTCGCCTTCATTTCTCTAAGGGAAGCGACGGCGTCACTTCAAAAATCGGCGCGACGTCAGTCGCTCCTAAAAAGGAAAGCAATCTTATATCGGTTTTGAATCGGTGGCCTCACCGATTCGCTCTGCTTTCCTGGGGGCATGAATGATGAGTTGCAAACGTCCGCACACCGTTAAGGCGACACTCACTTCTGAAGAATACGAAACGCTTTCCGCTTTGGCAGAAAAGGCGGGCATGACGAAAGCCGAATTCATTCGCTATGCACTGATTCATTGGAATGAATCGTTCGATGATCTAGTCATTTCCAAAAATAAGAACGGTGGCCGTAGCAAAAAGCTGCAAACCGTTTCAGAGGATTCGAACGAAAAGCGCTCGGCGGTTATTTACGTCAAAGTCACCGATGGCGAGCACGAGGCGATTCGCAAGCAGGCGGATGCGCTCGGCACGACCGTCAGTGCGTATGCCCGCCGCGTGATGCTGGCCGGGAAAATCGAGATGATCGATTTCGATATGAGCCAGGTCGCAAAAATCTATCACGAGCTGTATCGCGAGGGGACGAACCTCAACCAGCTGATGTACTTCGTGAACGCCCAAGGTCTTCCGGCCTACAACGAGAAGGCGGTTTTCCGAACGCTTGAAAAGGTTTACCAAAATGCCCGTAAAGTCACTCTCTTCATCGAAGAGCTCGAACAGCGCTATTTCACCGATGGCGGTGAGCTCGATGACCGTCGTTAAGCAGAAAGGTGTTTCGTCCGAGCGCTACGCGAAGCACCTGCGCAAGTACATTAACGGAAAGAATGCTTTGGCCCGCGGCGGCTGGAACCTCGCGAACGGAAAGCACTGGTTTTCCGAAATGGCTATGACGCGGAAGATGTTCCATCACGACAGGCCCGCGCGTGCCGGCGCGAAGAACATAACGATGCTTCATCAGATTCTCGCGTTTCTGCCCGAGGAGTGCAGCTGCAACGGAGGCAAGATGACCCCCGATGCGTGTATGGCCTACGCGGAGCAATGGCTTGCGAAACACTACCCGCATCAACAAGTGATTGTCGCGTTGCATGAGGAAAGCGATAAGGCGGGAAAACGCTACGCGGTTCATATGGCGATTAACCGCACGGATCTTTTGACGGGTAAGCGTTGCGAGACGGGCGGGCGTCACGGAAAATTCGAACGTGCCGCGTGGGTCCGTGAACTCGATAAGAACTGGAATCTTACTCAACTTGAAAAGGGAAAGAAGAATTCGAAGATTCGAGATCGTCAGCCGCGCGACACAGAAAAGAAAATCGTTGAGCGGGGTGAGTACAGTTATAAAAACAATCTGCGCGAGCTGATCCATATTGCAATCGATGAAGGTCATCCGAAGAATATGAATCAGTTCAAAAAGATACTTGCCTCATGGGGCGTAGACATTTTCATCAAGAATAATCGAGTCTATGCGACAGATCTCGATATCAAAGAAGCCGGCAATCCGAAGTGCACTTTCAACCTGACTCGACTCGACGGACGTTTCGCAGTCAAACAACTTGAAGCGGCGTTCGAAAAGAACGTGCTGGAAGCCGAGCGATCGTTACCGTACGAGAAACGCTGTGAGATTTACATCCAACGACTCAAGAAAGCGTATTCGGCGTGGGTCGAACAGGCGAAAGCGAGCAAGGGCGTCGCCTACAATTCATTCCCCAAATTTATCGCACCGAAGTGCGACGACGATCTGCTTGAAGATCCAGCGGTTCGCGATGAGCTTCTTGCCCGGCGCGGTTACGCAAGGGAGATTCGCAACCGTTATGCCGGCGCCGTTCCCGATGCCGGCGACGACCGCGTTCGCGCCGCCGGCCAGGCGCACAGCGGTAGCGCCGTGTCGCGACAGATGGACGATCGCGTTGTCGATCGCGGCGACTACGCGCGCGGCGACACGCCTCGCTAGTTTTGAATTGTCGGAGTGACATTCATCAGCCCAGAATCCTGAAAAGAAAGGGCCGAACCGAAGTGTCTGGCCGGACGCCAATTGCCCGGGAACTGCTTCGTTTCGACCCTGCTTCATTTTACAGCCGTGGCATCAATTTTAACTGAACCTGCGACTGCCCCGGTTAACTGGTACACCTCTGTTATTGTTCATATTCAACGTCTCAAAACGTATGTCGAAGCGGCACAGTGAAACGTCCCTAGAATCAACTGTTGCGATAAAAACAGGGGGTAACTCCGCGGACACGATTCTCCTCCGACGGTAGCAAATATCACGAAGCCGCAGGTAGACGGCTTGATGTAATCGCAAATACAGCCCAGAAAAGGAATGCCTAGATACCCGTTAGGGACATCTGCTTTCAGGCGCCTTAAAACGCATCTGGTGAGGTCGTTTTTTCGGCCTTGACCTGCGTGGTGGCACTTTGGGTTGCTCATAGCCGCGGCATGTTCTTGTAGACACCCTGGCGGTGGCCGACCCTTACGACCTCGATGACGGCTTTCCCGTCCTCGATCCTTGCCAGGATGCGGTAGACACCAACGCGCCAACGCCAACCGGAATCGGTGCCCTGAAGCTGTTTTCCATTCGGTGCGCGCCGCGGGTCCTCGCATCCGTCAAGGTGCTCCTGAACCCAGGACAGGATTATGAGCCGCTGCTTCTTCGGAATGCTTAGGAGTTGCTTGGTCGCCGCCTTAGACCATTCGACGCTGAAACTCACTCGGCCTCCATTGCCATACGCATGACGTCATCCATCGAATAGCGGGTGCCATCGTCCTCCATCAGCGCCTCGTTGTACGCCTTGATGTCAGCCGCCTCCTCGACCTTATCGAGGGCGGCGTTCCTCACGAATTCGGAAAAGGACATGCCGAGGACGCTCGCATAGGACTGGATCCAGTCCTTCTCACCATCATCGAACCTGATGGCAGTGGCACTCATGGCCATAGTTGCTCCAATCAACGTATTACATTGTAGTACGTTGATTATACCCGTTTGTCCTGGAGCCAGTCCCAAAACGTATGCCGCGCGGCACTCGAAAACCGAACCCTCGATGCCGTGAACAGCGAGTGCCAAAACCCAGTGCCAAAACCTCCGCTTGCATTCCCATGAGAAAATCAAAAGACAAGGCAGGAGGCTGAAAATGACCAGATACGGATACGCTCGCGTGAGCACGAAGGATCAGAAGCTAGATAGGCAAATCGAGGCGTTGGTCAACGCCGGCGTGCCCTATGGCCATATCTACAAAGACAAGGTCACAGGTGCCAAGGACGGCGACCGAACTCAGCAGAAGCGTCTGTTCAAGAAGATGAAGGCCGGCGATGAAGTGGTAGTCGAGTCCTGGGAGCGCCTAACCAGATCGACCAGGCAATTGCTGAACTACGACCTTATGTTCCGAAATCTCGGCGTGAAGCTAACTTCCTTGAAACAGCCGGTCGACCTCGATACCGCCTTCGGTCGATTCGTCCTCGGCACTCACGCCTGCACCGCCGAGCTCGAGCGCGACCTGATCAAGCAGCGCCAGGCCGAGGGCATCGCCGTAAAACGGAACCATGGTGGCAATGTCGGGGGCCGCCCGCGCATCGCGGACGTCAAGGCCGATGCTGCCGTGAAACTCTACCTTGCGCGGGAAACGCCCATCCCCGACATCTGCGCCGCCACCGGTATATCGAAATCGACTTTGTACCGCATCCTCCGTGAACGCGGATTGGTGGGCGTCAGAAGATAAATCCGAGTGCGCTACTATATAAGAGTGCGGTATTTCTTCAACTGAAACCCCCTGCGTGAACGCATAACGTATGACTTGAGGCGCCTTTTAGAACTCACCGATCGCAGGATGACTACAAATCAACAGCGGCCGTGCATTGTTCCCAGCCATATGGCATGGCGGAGCCATGCCGTTGTTGATTGGAGTGCCGCACCATGGCAGACAATCCGAGCGAAAAGAAAATCAGCGAGGCATCCGGCGTGAAGGCCGTCCTCGATGAGGCTGCCGAGCGGATCGAGGCGACATGGCGGGAGAAGCTGCTGCGCGAGACTGCCGACCTCAGGACCGAGAACGCACTGCTCATGGCCCAGGTGGATGAATTCAGCCGCAAGCTCGCCGAGGCGACGGATCGGAATGAAAAGATTGAGGCCGACTGCAATGAGCGGGTCGCCTTTATAGAGGAGAAGTTTGAACTCGATACCGCGAGCCTCGAGCTCGAGAACAACGAGCTCCATGCCGCGAGCGTCAGATATCTCGCCGATGCTCGGGAACTCGACAGGCAGGTCGTCCAACTCCATGCCGAGGCCGTGGCCATGGTCGATGAGATCGAGCGACTGCGCGGCGAGCGTGACGCCGCGCTGAAAGCCCAAGCCGAGTTGAACGACGCACTCCTGGCCCAGCGCGACCTGATGGCCGAGGTCGCCGCCCTCAAGGACCGCCTTGCCGCCTCCGAGCAGCGTGCGGCCGTGGCCGAGGCCAAGATCGAGGTCATGACCCAGATGAAGATCGAGTAGGCCGCATAGCATCTAATTTTCTAGAAACCCCCTAGAGCATTTCTAGGGGGTTTCTAGAACTGAGAACCGGGCGCAGCACTTTCGATCGGCACGATGTCTCGATAGACCAGACGGTGCCTGTCGTCACGCCACTCGTCACCGTGGTAGTGGCCGAAGAACCAGGCTCGGTAGCCGAGCCGGTCGTCGAGCTCGGCAAGGAATCGCTGAAGTCGGTCGCCCCGATACTCGCGTCCGCGCTCCCGGCACAGTACCTCAGCAAGGGCAGCAGGGGCCTCGTGAGTCACAACGCAATCGACCTTCCAGCCCACGCGATTGAGCGAGGAACGGCAGTGTTCCGTCTCTTTCTCGCTCGGCATCTCCTCGGGCCACCAGCTCCTCCCCTCCTTGCGATACTGCCTGTCGTTGCTCGCGGCGCCGCCCATGGCAAGGACCGTGGTTCCCGCGATGTCGAATACCCCTCCGCGCATGAGGTGCAGCACGTGCGGTCGTACCTCATGGACGAGACCGCCGCTCCACTCCCGCACCGGCAGTTCTGCCAGGGCGTGGTGGTTCTCATGGTTGCCGTCTACGAAACACGTGGTCCAGGGCTTCGACTCGAACCAGTCGAGCCAATACCTCTCAGCATTCGAGCCGTCCCAGACAAAGCCGAAGTCGCCGGCCACGATCACCACGTCATCGCGCGTCAGCGTCCGGCCCAGCGGCCAAGATTTGAAGGCGAATCTGCTGGCCCCATACTCGGCCCTGCCGTGGACATCGCCTGTCACATAGACCGTCATCAGTACGCGCCCCACGGCAGGAGTTTGTCCCCGATCCTCACGATTCGGTCATACAGCACCGTGTGCCGTTCGTCCGGATTGCCGTCTCGGTGAAAATGTCCGTAATACCAGCGCTTGTAGTCCAGGCGGTCCTCGAGCTCGTCGAGGAATCCGGTCAACCGGTCCACATCAGGGCGTTCCCAGCCTGGGTCCGGGTAGAGCGTCGGCGAGAGCATGCGCATGGCGCAGGTATGGGTGATGACGCAGTCGACCTTCCAGCCGACCTCGTCGAGCCTTGCCCGCGCGGTATCGAAATCGCGCTCGTCCGGGAGCTCCTGAGGCCACCAGCTGGAATACGGCACGCGGTATTCCCTGTCCACGCTCGTGGCACCGCCCATGGTGAAGATTGTCGAACCGTCGAGCTCAAAGACCTCGCCGCGCGTCAGGCGCCGAATAGACGAAGTATCCGACAGGCGTTGCGTCAGCCCGCCGTGCCACGGTTCCATGGGACGCTCCTCCCAGTGGTCGAAGCGCTCGTGGTTGCCATCCACGAAGAGAACCGTGTAGGGGCGCGACTCGAGCCAAGCGATGTCAGCGCATTCCTCGGCAGAAAAGTTCCACGGAAAGCCAAAGTCACCGGCAACGATGAGATAGTCGTCGCTGGTAAGGCCATCCCCAAGCTCCCAGTCGCGGAGCTTTTGCATGTCGAGCCCACTGTGGATGTCGCCCGTCACATAGACCGTCATCGGATCGCCTCTTCCCTCTTGTACGCCGCCAGCTCGCGCTCGACCTGCCTGTCGCCGGTCTCGTTGACCCACCAGGGCCATTTCACCCGGCCGCACGGCTCGTCGACTCCGGCGAACCATTCCCTCAGCTCGTCGAGGCTCACCGGGGAGTGCCCGTTGGCATCGCAACCGACGTCGTAGCGCAGAAGGCCCTGCTTGCGGTTGAACTCGTTGTACGCGCCGCCGCCGCTGTGGATGTGTCCGTGGAGGTGCCACGATCCATGGCTCATGCCCTGCCAGTCGGCCATGGGGTAATGGCACAGGACGATCTTCTGCCCGTCGATCTTGAGCACGCAGATCGGCGGTTCCACGGTGAACGCGCCTGCGACCGCCGGCTGGGTCCAGTCCTTGTCGTGGTTTCCCGGGACGAGGTGGATGCGCCTGCAGGCGATCTGCTTGCGCAGCCCGTAGGCGTCCTGGGCGGTCATCTTGAATGAGAAATCCCCCAGGATGTAGAGCTCGTCGTCCACGGCAACCTTGCCGTTGATGTTGTCGACGATGGCGTCGTTCATCTGCCAAATCGTCTCCCACGGGCGGTCGGTGAACTTCAGCACGTTCTCATGCCCGAAGTGGGTATCGCTGGTAAACCAGATCATATTTATGTCTCCTTTTATCGCTAAAAAACGTTCTCCTTCGAGGTCAGGAGACGTTTTATGAGCGACATGAGGTGCATATCCCTCATGTTTCAAGCTCCAATCTGCCGGATTTGCCCAACTAAAAGTTTACGCCCACGCGCGAACAGGATTTGATTTTTGAAATATGGACGAATTCCTCGTCAGGAGGGTAAAATGGTGCCGACGGCAGCCCAAGTTGTAGAGAGCTGGGCAGAGCCGTTGCTTAATGAAGTTGGGTCATCGTC
>CATXID010000011.1 GCA_958369225.1 uncultured Collinsella sp. | reverse complement strand
GCGTCGTAGCCCTCGTCGGCGACCTTGTCGGCGAGCGCGGTCATCTTCTTGCCGGTCTCGTAGAGCGCCTTGCCGTCCTCGAGGTAGCCCTCCTGGTCGAAATGCATGATCTCGATCTTCTCGGTTTCCTTCATTTGTCTCTCCTTTCTGGGGTTGTCTCCACATCCCCCATGCCAACGGGCATCAAAGCCCGCCTACATTCCGTAACACTCAGCCGCTTTGGCTTTAAGCGCATTGACTGACTCTTCGTAGCCCTCTGCCTTGACCTCCATTTGCTTGGAGACGGCATCGAGATACGGGTGCACGTCCCATGACTTCAGACGCTCGGCGATCATTGCCGCAATCGTCTGGAAGAACACAAGATTGGGAATTGCGCTGAGCAGCGGAGCCACCTGAGGCACCGCAACCTCGTGAGCCCTACCCCTGGGATGGGCCGTGAGCAACACCGTTTTTGTCGTAACGTTCGATAGCGCATCGGCGATATTCGCAAGACGTTCCGACCCTTGTGGATCGTCGACGATAAACACCAGGTAGCCTGGGGTTATCTGCATCTCGGGACCGTGAACGAACTCCTCGCCCTCGTGATGCATGGCAGGAATCTTGATGGTCTCGCTCAGCTTGAGGGCCGCCTCTTCGGCAACGCCATAGTTGGGGCCGTTGCCGACGACCATGGCGGGTATGTGCTCAGAAAGCTCGAGCATGTGGTCTTGGACATATGCCTCGGCGGTCTTGCACATCACGGCATTGCCCTGGATAGCCTCGCGCAGGTCGTCAAGACGCTGGGCAACGCCCTCGGCGTCAATCGTTCCGCGCGCTTGGCCACCGTAAATGCCAAAGAGCACCAGGTACTCAACGAGAACCTCGACGCCCAGAGTCACAAAGTCCACCGACTCGACGCCCACGCCGTAGTCGAGAACGATATCAGCGTGTTCCTTAATGGGCGCTTCGACGTTTGCCGTGAGTGCAACTGCAGGCATATCGTGCGCGCGCATGTAATCGAGCGCCGCGATCGTGTTGGTCGAGTAGCCACTCTGGGAGACGGCGATGTTGAGCGCATGCTGAGGATAGGTGTGCTCAAAATCGACAAAGGCCTCGGGCGTCACAACGGACACCTGCATCTGCAGCGCATCCTGCAGATAATCGCGGGCGCAATCGGCTGCATGGCGGGACGAACCCGAAGCAACGATGCGCAGTGCGCTAAAGGAACCAGACTGGAAAATATCTACGAGCTGGCATACAAGCTCAGACGAACGCTCAAGGTTCTCACCCATACGCACGTGGGCGAGTTGAACGTAATCGAGCATTTTCATCGTCTCACCTCGTAACAAATCATTAGTATTTGATACCAATCACAGTTACAGGTTACGGCTTTTTGATACCTCTTTGTCGATTAATTTATCCCCATCGGCGAACGGTCGATTTTGAGCCATGTAAGGTTGTATATACGGCTGACCCAACGATCAAAACTGGTTAGCTTCCCAGCTGTTATTCACAAAACTCCAGCTAGTACGTATAGGTATATCCACCCGCATCACCGCGGTTAAACGACTTGACGTATTCGATTGCCTGCCCGCTTGCATCGAAGCTCACGCACTCCAGCGTCAAGGCAAGATCGCCCTGCTCCAGTCCAAGCAGACCGGCATCTCGCGCGCCCAGCGCTTCGATATCGAGCTTTTCCTGTGCCATGACCGGCTTTCGGCCCAGCATCTCATAGGTCTCGTACAAACTGAAAACCGACACGTCGATCTCTTCGATTGTTGGGAACAGCAGGCAGGGAATCAGCGCCATCTCAATCGATACGGGATCGCCGTTAATGCAGTTCAAACGTCGAATGGAATAGAGCAGGTCGTCCTCGGCAATGCCAAATAGGTCAGCGTAGTATGGCCCCGCATAACGCTTGGAGCGCGCCAGAATGCGGACGGACGGTTCGCCGCCCGAGGCGCGAACCGATTCACGGAAGCCGCCCGTACGCTCAAACGTAACGGGCACCTTCTGTGCCACGAAGGCACCCTTTCCGCGGACACGGCGAATCTGGCCGCGACGAACTAGCTCGTCCACGGCACTCCGGATAGTCAGGCGTGTCGTGCCAAACTCCTCGGCAAGCTCATTTTCGGACGGAATCATCGAACCCGTGGGGTATATTCCGCGCTCGATACGCTCCTCAATGCGACGTCGAATGCGTATATAAACCGGGGTGGCATCTACTGTTTCAGCCATTGTTCACCTGCCACGCTCCTCATGCCGTTCTTTTCGCCGTTGTCGGCAAAGCGGAACTTTGTAGGCAAAATCACCGATTTACAATGCTCCACAAAACGCATGTCCTTATCAAATTCGATCGTGCTCTCATAGAACACCGGCGTTCCCTCTTCTTGCTGGAGTAGCTCGGCCTCTTCGGCGTTCAAGCGCGAGATGGAGATATGCTCACGTCCATGCTCAACACGCACGCCACCTTCTTTGAGCAAGACATCGTAAAGACTCTCACACTCAAAATCGTGCTCGGGAAGCGATGGACACAGGGACAGGTTAACGTGAGCCGTCTCGATTGATGCCGGCTCGCCCTCAATAAGTCGAACGCGCTGCATGCGAAGCAAAGGAGCGTCTACGGCAACCCAAAGCTTGTCGGCAAGTGTCTCATCCGCCTCGAGAGTCTCGGTGGAAACCAAGCGAGAAGAGGGGTGCAAGCCTGCAGTCCGCACGGCATCGGAAAAGTTATACGTCTCCTGGAAGATATTGAGCGGTTTGGGAGGACACACATACGTACCCGATCCGCGGCGGCTTTCGAGCGTTCCGCACGAAATGAGCCGCATAATACCGGCGCGCAACGCCGTACGCGAAACGCCAATCTCTTCACACAGCACGCGCTCGGCCGGCAGACGATCGCCGCCGCCGAGCTGATAGTGCTGGATATACCAAAGAATTCCCTCAACAGCACGATCTTTGGGGGGAATTGCATAAGATTCGCCTGCCATTGCACAGACTCCTCATTCAGAAACGTATGCCGCCAAAATTAGGCCAGCCCTCCCATGGCATCAAATTCGGCCTTAATCTTCTCGGCGACATTCCGATACGACTTATATAGACTTGAATCGCGTTTGACTTCGTCGGTCATAACGGGAATCTCTAATTTGGAAACCTCGTCTTTTCCCGTCTGAACCGCCACAACAACGCCCATACCAAGACACATATTACGCTTGGCAGCGTTTATTTTTGCCGCTTTAGCGGGATTTGCCAGAATACGCTGGGCAAATTCCTGTTTTGAGACCGCTTCCTCGGCCTCCGGATCGCCCGCCTCGGCTACTTCGCACTGAAGCACGTCCGCATAGTCAAAAATCTTTGGCTCTGCACCGCGCTGATGTACGGCCCACTTGCGGCGCGTGGCATCCTGGTAGATAGCCGGCAAAAATGTAAACCGCGGCGGGTCCAAAATCGTATCCGTGATGGTAAACACATCGGGATCAAAGGCATCCTGCGGGTTTTTCTTCTTGAACAGCCCCATATCAGCCTCCCGTACTAGCATTAAACAACTCAAGGCGAATATAGCACCAATTTCAAGGTACCGCCCCACCCTATCGGTGCGCGGCGTCTATGGCTCGCCCAGCGGAAAAGTTTACGGACGAGGGCCGGGGTGCCTGCTTTGTTTTGAGAAGTGGGCTTCGCGAACTTCTCAAAACAAAGCAGGCACCCCGGCCCCGCCGGCAAATAGCTGACGCTCCGCATACAATCTATGCAAACAAACAAGTGCGCTTAGCTATATTCGGTAAGGTCAAGCACGCTGTCCTTAACGATAAGCGCCGGCTCCAGAACGACCTCTTCGGCACGTCTACCGCCCCTACCGGCAAGACGCTTGGACATGCAGCCAAAAGCATGCTCCGCGAGGACACCAGGATCCTGCTCAATCGCGGTCAGCGCTGGCTCAAAGAGAACGTCGGCCGCCGAGTTGTCATAGCTTACCACCGAGATATCGCCCGGAATGCTCTTCCCCATCTCGTGCAAGCGCTTAAGCAGACCGAGGGCAATGTTATCCGAGCTTGCGAACACGGCGGTGGCGTCAGTTGCGAGCACCGCCTCCGAGGCCTCGTAGGCGCTCGGAATGTAGTACTCGCTCTCAAACTCCAAACGTGCGTCGATCGGCAGGCCAACCTCGCGCAGCGCACGCTCGTAGCCGGCAAGACGCTTACGACCCGTATTGGAACGGCGCGCATTAACCAAGCAGGCAATACGACGGTGTCCTTGCTCGATCAAGTAGCGGGTAGCCATGTAGCCACCCATCTCGTGGTCGAACATCACCTTGTCGCACTCGAGTCCCTCAATGGCACGGTCGACCATCACCGCCGGGATGGGCAGATGGCTGACTTCTTCGCGCAGGGCGCGGTCGTCGGAGAACTCGTCACCCACGACCAAGAACACACCATCGACGCCGCGCGTCACTAGCTGGCGCAGGAGCTCCAGATCGTCCTCGGCACTTCCGCCCGAGCTGGTAATAAAGAGCGCATAGCCGTCCTCGCGGCAGCGCTTTTCCAAGCTGCCGGCGAGCGAAGCAAAAAAGCGGCTCTCGATGTTAGGGACGATAAGGCCAAGCGTGCGCGACTCGCGCATGACCAGGCTACGCGCGATCTGGTTAGGAACATAGTGGTTGCGCGCCGCGACCTCTTTGATGCGTTTGCGGTTTTCTTCCGAGATGCGACAAGGCCGATTGTTGAGAACAAGCGAGACCGACGAAGGGGAAAGCCCCACCTCCTGGGCAATCTGCTTGAGAGTAACTTTGTTGCCCATCTCGCTCCTTCCGAGTATTCGCGCAATCTCTTGAAAGTATAGCGACCGTCCCTCTACCTCGATGATAAACACTTTACCAATCCGGTAGACGGCTGTTTTATCGCCGCGATTGGTGCAAAGCAACCTGACCCCTTTGCACCATGTGATGCATTGGGGTCAGGTTGCTTTGCACCAAATCCATCCGGGTGGGGTATATTGCATTCGATTGATGAAAACGACCACCATAAGGCGGATATCTTATGCACGAAAATGACTTTTTTAACGAGGACCTGCTCTGCGCGCTCGCCGGTGTTGCCGGCGAGGACAACGTGCTCATGAGTGAGCCCATGCGCGAGCACACCACGTTTAAGATCGGCGGCCCGGCCGACGTCTTTGTCACGCCCGATACCGAGCAGGGACTCGTCGCCACGCTTGACACCTGCTACCGCTGCGATCTGCCGCTCACCATCGTGGGCAACGGCTCCGACTTGCTCGTCGGCGACAAGGGCATCCGCGGTGTCGTCGTGGCACTAGGCGAAGGCCTCTCTAACATCACCGTCGACGGCACGCATGTTACGGCAGCAGCCGGCGCGCTGCTTTCCGATGTCGCCGCGGCTGCCGCCGAAGCCTGCCTGACCGGCATGGAGCCCCTCTCGGGCATCCCCGGCTCGGTCGGCGGCGCCTGCTATATGAACGCCGGTGCCTACGGCGCCTGCATGGCCGATGTTTTGGAGTCCGTGCGCGTCTATAAGCCCGCCCGCGCGCTCGACGACGGCACCCGCGGCAGCGGCAATATCATTGAGTTCGATGTCGACGAGCTCAACCTGGGCTATCGCAAGAGCCGCATTGCCGACGACGGTTTCATCGTGCTTTCGGCCACTTTCAGTCTCGCCCCGGGCAACGCCGCGATGATCAAGGCCGACATGGATGACTACCGCCAACGCCGCGAGGACAAGCAGCCGCTCGACATGCCGAGCGCCGGCTCCACCTTCAAGCGCCCCGAGGGCTACTTTGCCGGTAAGCTCATCATGGACGCCGGCCTGCGCGGTCACGCTGTCGGCGGCGCCCAGGTGAGCGAGAAACACTGCGGCTTCATCGTCAACGCCGACCACGCCACCGCCACCGACGTCGACGAACTCATCCGCCACATCCAAGCAACCGTCAAAGACCAATTCGGAGTAGACCTAGAACCCGAAGTCCACCGAGTAGGCGAATTCTTATAAAAAAGAAGGCCCCAAAAGGGGCCTTCACTTTCTTTAATTCAGACAACCAGTCCGGTAAGTCGCGCTCAGGACCCGAGAGGGCCTCGTGCCCGCCCGCAATATATTTGATTGATCGCGAGTTCCGCACGCAAAGAAGGCCACTTAATGTGGCCTTCGTCTTGCGCAGGACTGTCCGAGCAGGCAATCAAATATATTGCGGGCGGGCACGCGGCCCAGTCGGCTTTACGACAGCGCAATACCGCCAAGCCAGCCCCAGCGCACGCCAGAGCCAGTGCCGTAGAACCCAATGAACGAGTCAAGCGACCTCGACGTAATGGCACCCTCGTTGCTCATAACGATGCCGCCGCCAACATAGATGCCCACGTGTCCGTACAGCAGACCCGGCGTGCCGGTGCCACTGTGCGACGAGTCGGCCACGATCATGCCCACCTGCAGTGCCGAACGATCGGAGCTGTAGCACCAGGCGTTAAACATGTCGCACGCGTTGCCGCCAAAGTAGCCCACGCCGGCGTTACGGAACACATTGGTAACCCAAGCGGCGCACCAGTTCAGGCCAGGCGAAGGCGTGGAATAGCATGCGTTGACGACAGCCTGCTGCTTGCCCGAGCCGGCGTTCTGTTGCGGAGTTCCGGGCGCATACGATCCGCCGCCCGAGCTTGAACCACCCGAGTAGGAATTGTTCTTGTTTGCGGCGGCCGCGGCAGCGGCAGCCTTCTTGGCAGCCTCCTCGGCCTGGGCGGCAGCGAGAATCTCGGAATCGCGCTGGGCCATGAGCTCCTTGACATCGTCGGAGAGGCCGTTCAGAACCGTCTGGACCTCCTGCTGCTTGGCCTGCATGTCCTGCATCTGAGCAGTCTGCTGGTCCTTGAGCTTCTCCAAGTCGGCCTTTTGCGACTCGAGCTCGGACTTCTGTGTATCGAGCTCTTTCTGAATGGTCTGGATGTCCTCGATGGCGTCACGGTCGCTCTTGTTGATCTTCTCGACGTAATGCGCGTTGGCGACGAGCTCCTCAAACGAGCCAGAAGCGAGCAGCAACGACAGGATATTGGTACCGCCCGACTTGTAGCTTGCCGCCACGCGATCGGAAAGGTCGTTACGCTTCCTCTTGAGCTCCGACTTCTTGGTGTCGATCTGCTCCTGGGTGTCGTCGATCTGACCCTGCACGCCTTCGATATCGTTGAGGGTCTGGGCATTCTTGTTGGCGAGCGTCGCGTACTCATTAGCGATGCTGTCGAGCTGAGCCTGGACCTCGTCGAGCTGGGCCTGGGCGGCATTCAGTTTGTCGGTGGTTTCTTGGCTGGCCTCAGCCGCATGGGCGCGGGCGGGCAGGCCAAAAAGAACAGCCGCGGAAGCGGCGCCGAAAAGAGCCTTAAGGGCAGTGCGGCGCGAAAGCTCCTGCGTAAAAATGGAATCGTTGTTCGGTGACATATGTACTCCGTTACATGCTTATTTATATGTCGCTCAACTCAAACATATTAACGCACATCGCGCTTGTCCCAACTATTTCCACGAACGGCTGGAAAAGCATGGTCAGCGGCTCGCAAATACCTCCCACACCAAAGGTAAGGATTATGCAAATAACACCCTATGAGTACGTTAACATCAATCCTCTTGTTTTCCTGACCCGCGTGTTTTGGGCGCGCCCAGCTGCGCTATACTCCCCTCAAGAAGTGTTCCTGATTCGATAGGAGACTACATGTCCAAAGCACTCGACCCCAAAGACACCTGCGTCCTCGTTACCGGCGGCGCCGGCTTTATCGGCTCGCACACCGTCGTTCAGCTGCTCGAGGGTGGCTACCAGGTTGTCGTCGTCGATGACCTCTCCAACTCCAGCGCCGTTGCCATCGACCGCGTCAAGACCATCGTGGGCGATGAGGCCGCCAAAAACCTCACCTTCTACGAGGCCAACGTGCTCGACCGCGATGCGATGAACAAGATCTTCGATACTCACCAGATCGACCGCGTCATCCACTTCGCCGGCTTTAAGGCCGTTGGCGAGTCGGTGAGCAAGCCCGTCGAGTACTACCACAACAATATCGAGAACACCCTGGTGCTCATCGATGTCATGCGCAACCACGGTTGTAAGTCCATCATCTTCTCGAGCTCCTCGACCGTCTACGGCGATCCGGACAATCCGCCCGTCACCGAAGAGGACCCCAAGAAGCCCGCGACCAACCCCTATGGTTGGACCAAGTGGATGATTGAGCAGATCCTTATGGACGTCCACACCGCCGACCCCGAGTGGGACGTCGTGCTGCTCCGTTACTTCAATCCCATCGGCGCCCATCCGTCGGGCCTGATCGGCGAGGATCCCAAGGGTATCCCCAACAACCTGGTGCCTTACGTCGCCCAGGTCGCCGTCGGTAAGCTCGAGGCCGTTCAGGTCTTTGGCAACGATTACCCCACCCCCGACGGCACCGGTGTTCGCGACTACATCCACGTGTGCGACCTGGCATCTGGTCACGTGGCCGCCCTCAACTGGATGAACGGCAAGACCGGCGTCGAGATCTTTAACCTGGGCACCGGCACCGGCACCTCGGTACTCGAGGTCGTCGCCGCCTTCTCCAAGGCCTGCGGCAAGGAGCTGCCCTATGTGATCCGCGAGCGCCGTGCCGGCGACATCGCCGCCAACTGGTGCGACGCCTCCAAAGCCGAGCGCATGATGGGCTGGAAGGCCCAGTACGATATCGCGGACATGTGCCGTGACAGCTGGAATTGGCAGAGCCACAACCCCAACGGCTTCGCCGACGCCGAGTAGCAAAAAGCCTACATACCGTTCTTGCCCCGGTCTCACGATGTGAGGCCGGGGCTTTTTCATGGCGCGTAACCATTCGCCGAAAATCGACAAACTTTATTATCTTGCCTGTACATGTTTAAACAACATGTTCTACAATAGGGACATCGACTCTAAAACTCGGGACGGGCTGTTCACCCATCTGCAGGCCGATCCCACAACAAGAAGGTTGGTGAGCACATCCATGGAGCGTGCAAGCGGTGTTCTCATGCCCATCTCGTCTCTGCCCGGACCGTACGGCATCGGCGGCTTTGGCTGGAACGCCTACGACTTTGTCGATTTCCTCGCCTCGTGCAAACAACATTACTGGCAGATTCTGCCCCTTACGACGACGAGCTATGGCGACTCGCCCTATCAGTCGTTCTCGGCCCGTGCGGGCAACCCCAACTTCATCGACTTTGCCGAACTTATCGAGGCTGGTTACCTGGAACAGCGCGATATCGACGGCGTGTACCTGGGCTCCGACCCCAGCAATGTCGACTATGGCGCCATCTTTGGTGGCCGTCGTCAGATTCTCGACCGTGCCGCCGAGCGCTTTGCCGCCGACAAGCCAGCCGACTTCGACGACTTTGTCCAAACCAACGAAGACTGGCTCATCCCCTACTGCGAGTTCATGACCGTCAAGGAGGAGTGCGGTCTCAAGGCATTTTGGGAGTGGCCCGAGGAGCTCCGCCACCGCGGCGAAGCATCTGCCAAGGTCTGCGCCGCCCATCCCACGCGCACGCTCTACCACCAGATGACGCAGTACTTCTTCGATCGTCAGTGGAGCCGCCTCAAGGCCTATGCCAACGAGCGCGACATCCTCATCATCGGCGACCTGCCCATCTATGTCTCGCGCGACTCCGTCGAGATGTGGGCCACGCCCGAGCTCTTTAAGATCGACGCCGCCGGTAATCCTGTAAGTGTCGCTGGCACGCCGCCCGACCAGTTCTCTGCCACCGGCCAGTACTGGGGAAATCCCATCTACGACTGGGACGCCATGGAAGCCGACGGTTTCTCCTGGTGGGAGGGCCGCATCCGCGCCGCCCTCGACATGTACGATATCATCCGCCTGGATCACTTCCGCGGCTTCGAGGCCTATTGGGAGGTGCCGTTCTCCTCACCCGATTCGTCCTACGGTTCGTGGACGCAGGGCCCCGGCCTCAAGTTCTTCAAGACGCTCGAGGAAAAGCTCGGCACGCTGCCCATCATCGCCGAAGACCTGGGCTTCCTCACCCCCGGCGTCATCGACATGCGCGACAACTCGGGCTTCCCCGGCATGAAGATCTTGCAGTTTGCCTTTGAGGGCACCAACTCGTACTACCTGCCGCACAACTACATTGCCAACACCGTCGCCTATGTGGGCACGCACGACAACGAGACGGCGCGCGGTTGGTTTGAGGGAACGGCCACCCCGCGTCAGCGCGAGCAGGCGGCCCTGTACACCCACCAGCAGGCAGGCGAGCCCATGGCCGATGCACTCAACCGCACCATCGCCGCCAGCGTGAGCGATACCTGCATCTACACCATGCAAGACCTGCTCAACCTGGGCAACGAGGCGCGCATAAACACCCCCGCTACCCTGGGCGGCAACTGGACTTGGCGCATGCTCGATGGTGCCATCACCCGCGAGCTCGAGCACAAGCTCACCGACTGGACCGAAACCTACTTCCGCATCCCGTCGGAAGCCGAAATCGAGCTTCCCCAATAGAAGCCACCGCGCCCGACCCCACCCCACCGTGCGGACGCGACCGCTTTTCCCGCGCGAGGCCACCCCAATCCCCTCGCGCGGGCTTCTTTTGAATTTCTGACATGTCGTCAACTCACCACAGGAGGAAGCATGCCCCGTATCAATCTTGCTGATCTTGCCGAGCAGTCCTTTGGGGCTTCGCTCGAGCAACTCGATGACCGTCGTATTTATAAGCTGCTGGTCAAGCTCGTGCAGGAGCGCTCTGCCGCTTGCCCGCTCAACAACGGCAAGAAAAAGCTCTACTACATCTCTGCCGAGTTTTTGATCGGCAAGCTGCTCATCAACAACATGATCGACCTCGGTATCTATGACGAGGTTAAGGACCAGCTCACCGCCGCCGGCCACGACCTCAACAAGATTGAGGAGTTCGAGGTCGAGCCGTCGCTCGGCAACGGCGGCCTGGGCCGCCTGGCCGCGTGCTTCCTGGATTCCATCGCCACGCTGGGCTTGACCGGCGATGGCGTGGGCCTCAACTACCATTACGGCCTGTTCCGTCAGCGCTTTGTCGGCAACCAGCAGAAGGCCGTCCCCGACGAGTGGCTCGGTGAGCAGGACATCCTAGTCGATGATGACCGCTCCTACACCGTCGAGTTCGGCGATTTTGCCGTTACCTCCAAGCTCGTCAACATCGATGTACCCGGTTATGGCCAGCCCACCAAGAACCGCCTGCGCCTGTTCGACCTGGCGAGCGTCGACGACGGCCTGGTCCCCGGCAGCTCCATCGACTTCGACAAGACCGAGATCGCCAAGAACCTCACCTTGTTCCTCTATCCGGATGATTCCGATGAGCAGGGCCGTCTTCTTCGCATCTACCAGGAGTACTTCATGGTGAGCAACGCCGCCCAGCTCCTCATCGACGAGGCCATCGAGCGCGGCAGCAACTTGCACGACCTGGCCGACTACGCCGTGGTCCAGATCAACGATACGCACCCCACCATGGTCATTCCCGAGCTCATCCGCCTGCTCACCACCGAGCACGACATCGAGTTTGACGAGGCCGTTGCCATCGTGCGCTCCATGGTCGCCTACACCAACCACACGATTCTTGCCGAGGCGCTCGAGAAGTGGCCGCTCACCAGCCTGCAGAAGGTCTCGCCCGCCATCGCCGACATTATCGTCAAGCTCGATGAGATCGCGAAGGCCGAGCACGACGACCCGCGCGTCGCCATCATCGACGAGCACGACACCGTACACATGGCCCACATGGACATCCACTTTGGCTTCTCCATCAACGGCGTCGCCGCACTCCACACCAAGATCCTGGAGGACACCGAGCTTCACCCGTTCTACGAAATCTATCCCGAGAAGTTCTCCAACAAGACCAACGGCATCACCTTCCGCCGTTGGATCCATGGCGCCAACCCCGCACTCGCCAGCCTGCTCGACGATGTAATCGGCACCGATTGGCGCAGCACCGGCGACCTGAGCAAGCTTGCCGACTTCGCCGACGACAAGGACGTTCTTGAGCGCCTGGCTGCCACCAAGACCGAGGCCAAGGCCATCATGCGCCAGTTCATGGCGCTCGAGCAGGGTGTGACCATTCCCTCCAACGCCATCATCGATGTTCAGGTCAAGCGTATCCACGAGTACAAGCGCCAGCAGATGCTCGCGCTCTACATCATCTGGAAGTATCTCGACATCAAGAACGGCAATAAACCCGAGCACCCCGTCACCATCATCTTTGGCGGCAAGGCGGCACCTGCCTACACCATCGCGCAGGACATCATCCATCTGATCCTGACGCTGTCGCAGTGGATTGCAAACGACCCCGACGTGGCTCCCTACCTGCAGGTTGTCATGATCGAGAACTACAACGTCACCGCCGCCGAGCGCGTGATCCCCGCCGCTGACATCTCCGAGCAAATCAGCCTGGCCTCCAAGGAGGCGAGCGGCACTTCCAACATGAAGTTCATGCTCAACGGCGCTTTAACCCTGTGCACGCTCGACGGCGCCAATGTGGAGATCGCCGAACTCGTCGGCGACGAGAACATCTACACCTTTGGTGCCTCGTCCAAGCAGGTCGAGCAGCTCTATGCCGAAGGCACCTATGACGCCGGCGCGCTCTACCGCAAGCCCGGCATCAAGCTGCTGGTGGACTTCATCACCAACCCGGCCTTTTTGGCGACCGGCAACGCGGAGCGCCTGCAGCGCCTGCACGACGACATCAAGGGCAAGGACTGGTTTATGGCCCTGCTCGACATTGAGGAATACATCCAGACCAAGGAGCGCGTGCTGGCCGACTACGAGGACCAGGACGCTTGGATGCGCAAGGCGCTGATCAACATCGCCAACGCCGGCACCTTCTCGTCCGACCGCACGATCTCCCAGTACAACGACGAGATCTGGCACCTGGACTAACCCATTCCCCTTACCCATCCTCTTGAAAGCGGAGTCGCGGCAACACGGCTCCGTTTTTTGTGTCCATGTGTTGCCCGTGGCCCGCCTCGACCAAAATCTCGGCCTGTAACATCTAGCCGGCAAAATTGGGTCTACCTGTTACAGAACGAGACAGACGGGCAAGGCGGCTAAAAAGATCTCGATCTGTAACAGGTAACTGCCGAAATCAGTCCTTCGTGTTACAGATCGAGATGAAAGGACAGGCAGCTCAACGCTGTCTCGATCTGTAACATCTAGACCGACTTTGGCCCTCCTCCTGTTACAGATCAAGACAAACTGGTAGATGGACAACCCCAACACAAAGAAAGGCTCCCCTCTCGCCCAGTGGACGGGAGGGAAGCCTTATATGTGACCACGGCAAAAGGATGGCAATACCGCAGTCGCCCAAAGGGAGGGCCTGGATGTACCGGGCCTAGATAAGGTTCTTGCCAGAGACCTTATCGAAAAGGTGGGTCGCGTTCTTCTCGAACTTGAACCAGATGGTGTCGCCAGCCTTGAGCGCACCCTTGGCCTCTAGGTCGACAACGGGAATGATCAGGACAAACTGGCCATCGGGAGCGGTCACGTGGACATGCTCGGTCGAGCCCATGAGCTCGGTCACCTCGACGGTACCCTGGAGCGCACCCTCCTCGCCCTTGTCGGCAAGCAGAATCTGCTCGGGGCGCACGCCGGCCGTAATCTCCTTCACGTCGCCGCCGTCCCAGTTGAGAGCAAGCTGAGCGCAGGTCTCGGGGGCGAGCGCCACGTTCATATCCTCGGTCTTGACGGTGAAGCCGTTGCCCGAGCGCACCAGCTGGGCATCGAAGAAGTTCATCTGCGGCACGCCGATAAAGCCGGCAACGAAGATGTTCGCGGGATGGTTGAAGACCTCCTGCGGCGTGGCGATCTGCTGGACGACGCCGTCCTTCATGACCACGATACGATCGCCGAGGGTCATGGCTTCGGTCTGGTCGTGGGTGACGTAGATGAACGTGCCCTTGATCTCGTGACGCAGCTTGATGAGCTCGGCACGCATCTGGTTACGCAGCTTGGCGTCCAGGTTGGACAGCGGCTCGTCCATCAAGAAGACCTTGGGGTCACGCACGATGGCGCGGCCGATGGCGACGCGCTGGCGCTGGCCGCCCGAAAGCGCCTTGGGCTTACGGTCGAGGTACTCGGTAATGCCCAGAATCTCGGCAGCAGAGCGAACCTTGCGGTCGATCTCGTCCTTGGGGACCTTCTTGAGCTCAAGCGTAAACGCCATGTTCTCGTACACCGTCATGTTGGGGTACAGAGCATAGCTCTGGAACACCATGGCGATGTCGCGGTCCTTGGGAGCGACGTCGTTGACGCGCTTGCCGTCGATGAGCACGTCGCCCGAGGTGATGTCCTCCAGGCCGGCGACCATGCGCATCGTCGTGGACTTACCGCAGCCAGACGGGCCTACGAGAACGATAAACTCCTGGTCATGCACGGTGAGGTTAAAGTCCTCCACCGCGAGCACACCGTCCTCGGTAACCTTGAGGTTGTGCTTCTTCTCCTCGGTCTTCTTCTTTTTGCCAAAGAAGCCCTTCTTTTTGGACTCGTTGTTGGGATACACCTTCTGAACATGTTTGAGAACGATCTCGGCCATGTCTCTACCTTTCGATACGCGACGCCGCGCTGAGGGGCGCCGCTAAAACTTGCAAAACAGTTACGACATCAGCCCTTGACCGCACCTGCCACCACGCCGTCAATGATGTACTTCTGGCAGAGGATGTACATGATGACGATGGGGACAACGACCATCATGATGCAGGCCATCATGGGGCCGAGCTCGACATGGCCGTAGCCGCCGCGGAAGTACTGGATCAAGATAGGAATGGTCTTGTACTTGGTGGAGTCGAGCGTAAGGTAGGGCAGCAGATAGTCGTTCCAGACCCACATGGTCTCGAGGATGCCAACCGAAAGATAGGTGGGCTTCATGATGGGGAGGACGATCTTGAAGAACACCTGGACCGGGTTGCAGCCATCAATCATGGCCGCCTCTTCGATCTCGAGCGGGATGTTCTTTACAAAGCCGGCGAACATAAAGACCGCCAGGCCCGCGCCAAAGCCAAGGTAGATAAAGCAGATGTTGAACGGCGTGTTGAAGCCGATGCGGTCCGCCAAATTGGACAGCGTGAACATGAGCATCTGGAAGGGCACGACCATCGAGAACACGAACAGGTAATAGAAGAAGTTCGAAATCTTGCTGTTGACGCGCACTACGTACCAAGCGCACATGGAGCAGCACACCAAAATCAGAACGACCGACGTGACCGTGATGATGAGCGAGTACATAAACGCCGAGGCAAAGCCCTGCTCGTTAAGAGCGTGCACGTAGTTTGCAAGGCCGTTGAACGTCTCAGGCGTAAGCAAATCGAACGCCGTGGTGGTGCTGATTGCAGTTCCCTTTTTAAAGGAATTGAGCGCAATCATAAACACGGGGTAGATCCACGCGAGCGACAGGATCGTAAAGAAAATCGAGAGCGCGCGGTTAATAGCCTTATCGCGTTTCATTACTGCTGCACCTCCTTGGACCTCGTGGCCTTAAGCTGGATCATGGAAATAGCAACGACCAGGATGCAGAAGACGACTGCCTTGGCCTGACCGATGCCCTGCCATGCGATACCGGCACGCGAATAGAACGTGTTGTAGATGTTCAGGGCGAGCATCTCGGTGGAGTGCGCGGGGGCGCCGCCGGTAAGGGCGAGGTTCTGGTCGAACAGCTTAAAGCCGTTGGTGATGGACAGGAACAGGCAGATGGTGATGGTCGGCATCAGGTTAGGGATCTTAACCTTCCAAAACGTCTGCCATGCCGTGGCACCGTCGACCTTGGCGGCCTCGATGTAGTCGGACGGAATGGACTGCAGACCAGCGATGTAGATGATCATCATGTAGCCGACCTGCTGCCACAGGGTCAGGATGATAAGGCCCCAGAAGCCGGCAGCGGAGTTAAGGGCAATGAGCTGGGCGCCCACGTTGGAGAGCAGGCAGTTGATCAGGATCTGCCAGATGTAGCCCAACACGATGCCGCCGATCAGGTTAGGCATAAAGAAGATCGTACGGAAGATGTTGGTGCCCTTGAGCGCCTTGCGGGTGAGCGCCTGCGCGATGGCGAGGGCAATCACGTTGATGAGCACCGTCGACAGGAAGGCAAACGCCACCGTAAAGAAGAACGACGTGGCAAACTGCGGATCGGACAATGCGCGCACGTAGTTCTCGATACCGACAAAGTGCGCGTTGTTGATGGTAATAAACTGGCAGAACGAGAGATAGAAACCCTGGATAAAGGGGATCACGAACCCGATCATAAACGCCAGGCACGTGGGCAGCATAAAGAGCGGCCACCAGCGCTTGAGTGCTTTGCCCATAGAAGGGTCCTTTCAATATGCAGGGGGCGGGCAAACCTACGTCTGCCCGCCCCCTGTCGCTAATCAGATAGCTTGGGCAGCAACTGCTTACTCGGAAGCAGCCTTCTCGGTCTTCCAGCCATCGACGAAGGCGTTCTTGACGCCGTCCCACTTGGTGTTGTCGGCAGCATAAGCAATGAGAGCCTGCTTGAGGTTCTTCTTCCACTCCTCAGAGGGGATGTAGACGAAGTCCCAAGCAACGGTCTTCTTGCCGTCCTTGGCCATGGCAACGGCCTGCTGCGAGAAGACGTTGGTGGTTTCCTTGGCGCTCTTGAACGGGGCAGTCAGACCCATCTTGTCAGCGATGATGCTGGTGGCGGTGTCAGAAGTGACGCACCAATACATGAAGTCCTCGGTGGCCTTCTGGGCATCCTCGGAAGCCTGGGAGCTGACGCACCAGTAGTTCTCGCCGCCGGAGCACAGGCCCTGGTTCTCCTCGCCGTCGACACCGATGTAGATCGGCAGCATGCCGAGCTGGTCGTCGGTCATACCGGCCTTGGTGAGGTCAGCGTAGGCCCAAGAGCCGTTCTGATAGAAGACGGCCTTGCCGGTTGCGAACTCGTTGGTGGCGTCGTCGCCAGTCTTGGAAGCAAGCTGCGAAGGATCGCAGGTGGAGTCGGTGATATACAGGTCGAAAATCTGCTTGAAGTTGTCGAGATACTCGCCCTTGATCTCGTCGTCCTCCTGGTTGTGCTCCTTCTCGAACTCGTAGTAGAGCGGGAGGTTGGCGAGGTGGGTGGTGTAACGCCAGCTGGAGGAGTCATCCATGCCGGCGGAAGTGAAGGCGCCCTCAATGCCGAGCTCGTCCTTGCGGGCCTGGATGTCGTCGGCACAAGCCTTCAGCTTGTCGAAGGAGTTGATGTCCTCGGCCTTGTAGCCAGCCTTCTCGAGCAGCTGCTTGTTGTAGATGATGCCGTAGCTCTCCTGGACCCAGTCGATACCCAGATCCTTGCCATCGGACTGCAGAGCCAGGGAGTCGTCAATGAGCTCACCGCGGAGCTTGGTATCGGACAGGTCGGCGCAGTAGTCCTTCCAGTTCTTAAGACCGGTGGGGCCGTTGACCTGGAACAGGGTCGGAGCGGAGCTCTTGGACATCTCGGACTTAAGCTTCTCCTCGTAGGTGTTGGAGGCAGCGGTCACGATCTTGACCTCGACGCCCTTCTCCTTCTTATAGGCCTTGGCGATCTCCTTCCACTCCTTGTCGACCTCGGGCTTGAATTGGAGGAAGTAGACCTCAGCAGCGTCACCAGAAGCAGAGGAGCCGGAGCCGGCAGAACCACCGCAGCCCACGAGACCCAGACCAAGAACCGCAGCCGCGGAACCAGCAAAGCCCAAGAACTGCCTTCTGCTCATTTCGTTCTTCATTACAATCCACCCTTTCACACCGTGGCGGCACCCTTTGCCGCCGCCTTCGGAGATTGGCTCGGGGACTTTGCCCCTTTCGCTGATTTGTACAATACGCTATTTGGCTAGTTGTTTGAACAAGTATTACTAGAGCGGTAGAAAAACTTCGGTGAACGGTAATTTCAACTTGATACTTGACAAGTTTTGTATAAACAATTATTTGTTATCGAATGCAGAGAAAACGCCCGGTCAAGCCGATGCATCGTCGGTTTGACCGGGCGTTTTCGCGTTGAGGGCATAAGCCTCGTCAGGCTGCGAGCTAGCCGGCTATCGCTTGGAGTTGACGCGGTAGTGGAAGATCTCAGGATGCGTACGGGCATGCGTGACCTCGAACAAGATGCCATCCGAGGTGTATGACTGGCTCTCCATGACGGCGACACAGTTGTATTTGCCAAGGTCCAAGTAGCTGCAGTCCTCATCGTTGGCGAGCTCGACACTCACCGTACGACGGCTCGCCATCACTTTGACACCGCGCTTGTGCTCCAGATAGCCGTAAATAGAATCTGCCGCGATCTCGGGGGTCAGGCCCTTGGCGATCGACGCCAAAAAATAGCCATGGTCCACTTGGCGCGCGTTGCCGTTGAGGCTTCGGACACGCACTACGCGAATAAGCTCCTCGCCCACCCTAAAGCCCAGGCGACGAGAGAGCTGCTCGGTGCAAATCAAATGTTCAAAGGACTTAACGTCCGTCGATGCAACGGCATTGTTGCGTTTTGCAAACTCGCCAAACGACTCAACCTCTTCGAGTGCGCCCAACATGTCGGTTTCGCCCTTAAGCCAAATAACGCGCACGCCCTTGCCGTGTATGGGCTGCACAAACATCCCGTCGGCCAGCATGCTCAAAGCGCGGCGGACGGTATTGCGCGTGCAGCCAAATTCCGCGGTCAGCTCGGCTTCGGTTGGCAGCATCTCCTGAAACGCATAGGTCCCGTTAATGATGCGCGAACGGATCTCGCGGTAGATTCCTTCGTAAATCGCTTTTGGCATGACTTCACCTCTAATGAATATGTATGGCTAGGAACGATAGCATTTCTTAAAGTTGTTTAAACCGATTATCGGCAAAGCGACAGTATTTAACCGTTGACGGCTTCTGTCATGCCCAAATCGGTTTCACTCAAAACTGCCGGCACGACAATCGTCCGGTCCTCTACAATGAATCCATTGTTTAAACGTTTCACCACCCGCAACGCACCTCGATATTCGGGAGGCAGAACATGCTGCAAAAAATCCAACGCTTTGGCGGGGCAATGTTCGCGCCCGCCATGCTGTTTTCTATATCAGGCCTCATGGTCGGCGTCTCCGCTCTCGCAACGACTGCGGACATCGTCGGCGATCTCGCCGTATACGGAACCCCTTGGTATGTTTTTTGGACCATCATCCAGCGCGGCTCGTGGACGGTCTTTAAGCGCCTTCCGCTCCTTTTTGCTGTAGCGCTGCCCATCGGCCTTGCCCAAAAGCAACCGGCACGTTGCTGCCTCGAGGCACTCGTGGCCTATTTTGCCTATTGCTTCTTTTTGAGCGAAATCATTAAGCTGAGCGGAGACAACCTTGGGCTTAAGTACCCGTCATCTTTGACCCCCGCCAACGGTATCACCGTCATCGACGGCATCAAGACGCTCGACACCGGCATTATCGGCCCGCTGGCGGTATCGGCAACCGTCGTCGCCATCCATGACCGCTTCTACGATGCCAAGGTTCCCGATTGGCTCGGCACCTTCTCGGGCTCCTCGCTGGTCTACCTCATCAGCTTTTTTGCCGTGTTTGCCCTTGCCGCTATCTCGGCCGCCATCGTGCCCTCCGTATACGCAATGACCGAAACGCTGCGCCATGCACTTACGAGCGTCGGCCCCTTTGGCGTGGGCATCTTTGTGCTTTTGGAGCGAGCGCTCGAGCCCATGGGGCTGCACCACCTGCTCTACATGCCGATCTACTACGACAACCTGGTCATTAACGACGGCATCTACGCCACGTGGAGCAGCTTGCTCCCCATCCTCTCCCATAGCACGCGCCCCCTTAATGAACTTGCGCCGTGGGCCGGTTTTACCGCCACCGGCTGGGTCAAGCTCTTTGGCCTTCCCGCCATCGCAGCCGCGTTCTACTCCACCGCAAAACCAGAGCGCCGCGCCGGCCTCAGGGTCATCCTTGTTCCCGCCATCATCGCCTCGGTGGTTTGCGGCGTTACCGAGCCACTCGAGTTTCTCTTTATGTTCACCCACCCCGGGCTCTTTTTTCTCTACGCCGTCTTATCGTCTTGCCTTGCCACAACCATGAATCTCTTTGGCGTCGTCGGCATCTTCTCGGGCGGCCTCATGGAGATGGCAGCCTTCAACTTTATTCCGCTCATGCGCATGCATGCCGGTGCCTATCTTTTGGCGCTCGGTATCGGCCTTGCCTTTAGCCTCATCTTTTTTGTGAGTTTTCGAGCACTCATCTTGATCTATGACCTTAAGACGCCGGGCCGCGAGGATCATGTCGCCAATCGCGCGGCAATCGATCATTTAACGGGAAGCGGCTTTGCCAAAGAGCAATCTCCCAATGACGAGGTCAATAGTCAATCCGGTCAAGATCACGTCCTCGCTGAGCGGGTAATTCAGCTTTTAGGTGGCGTTGGCAATATTGCGGGCGCAACCAACTGCGCCACGCGCCTGCGCGTCGAGGTCGCAGACCCTTCCATCGTTGCAGATAACGCGTCGTTTGTCGCGGCGGGCGCCAAAGGCCTCATCATTACGGGCAAGACCGCCCAGGTGGTCATCGGCATCTCCGTTCCCCGCGTTAAAGAGCATTTTGACCAGATCATGGGCCTCGAGCCGGGATTTGTGCCCACCGCCTCGGCCTCCCCTGTCGCCAGCCCAACCCACAAGCACGGCGATATCTGCTTCTTCGACATTGACGGCACGCTCGCGTGGCAAGACCCTCGAGTGGCACAAGAGCTTCCCGAGAGCGAGCGAGACCTGTCCCCCTATCCCAACGAGGCGGTCTCGCAGGCCATCCGCGATTTCGTTGCAAATGGCAACATGGCCTTTATCTGCACAGGGCGCACCCTCAGCTGCATCCACCCCAAACTTCTTGAGCTGCCCTGGACCGGCATCGTCTGTCTTGCGGGCGGTTACGCCGAGATCAACGGACACGCAATTCGCGATCTGTCGATGACGCCCGGCATGCTGCAGCGCCTTGCCCCCTATCTTGAGCAGTCGGGCGAGGTCATCCGCTTTGAGGGCCTCAACGGCGTCGTGCGCATGAGTGCCGATGCCCCCGATGCCCCCGGATACGCGCGCACCCTGGGCGACGCAGTCACGCAGCTGCAACATTACAGCGCCTACAAGATCTTGATGTCTACATCGCTCGCCAGCCGCATCGCTCAAGATAAGGAACTTGAGCCGCTGCTGTGCTTTAACGAGCTCGAACTCGAGGTAACCGAAATCTCGCCCCGCGAATGCACGAAGCGCGGGGGCATCCAGTCTGTACTCGACGCCCTCGATCCCCACCACGGAACCGTATACGGCATCGGCGACGCCAGCAATGACGTCTCGCTGATGAACGCCGTCGATGTCGGTATCGCCATGGGCAATGCGCCGGACTATCTCAAAAAGCGCGCCGACTACATCACCGACTCGGTCGACAAAGATGGCGTCGTCAAGGCGCTCGAGCACTTTAGGCTTATATAAGCAGCCGGCACGCGCACGCGTCCCGTTTCCCCAAATCGCCAAAACAGACGCGCCGGCAACTCCAATGTGGCAATATGGTATCTGCACACCGCAACGATGCAACCTAAGAAAGAATGCGAGAACCCGTGTCCAGTCCGTTTACCAGCTTTTTAGCCCAGCACTTTGACCAGATCAACGACTATCTGGCCACGTTCTTTGACGGACAGGCGACCTCTGCCGATATCGAGCGCTACCTGTATACCCCGCTCTCGACATTTACGGCCAATGCCGGCAAGCGCCACCGCCCGCTCATCTGCATGCTCGCCGCCACCGCGGTAGGTGGCAGCTTTGAGAGCGCCCGCAGCGCGGCGGCAGCTATCGAGCACTTTCAGTCGGGAGCGCTTATCCATGACGACATCGCCGACAACGGACAGCTTCGTCGAGGCAAGCCCTGCATGCACCTTACCGAGGGCACGGGCCTTGCCATCAATTGTGGCGATCTGGCGCTCACCATGGTCACCAAGACGGTTCTCGACGACCCCACGCTGGAGTCCGGCGTGAAGCTGCGCGTGCTCCACGAGCTTACCGAGATGATCGTTCGCACCATCGAGGGCCAGGCGCTCGACCTAGGTTGGGTCCGTGACGGGCGCTTTGATATCTCAGTTGATGACTACCTGGACATGGCGACGCACAAGACGGCGTACTACAGCGGAGCCACGCCGCTTGCCACCGGAGCCATTATCGGCGGCGGCAGCGAAAAGCAGATTGAGGCGCTGCGCGCCTTTGGCCTGCACACGGGCCTTGCCTTCCAGATTCAGGACGATCTGCTCAACTTGATCGGCACCAAAGAGGCCGCCAACAAGGACTTCCGCACCGATATCACCGAGGGCAAGCGCACCCTCGTCGCCGTGCGCGCCCTGTCAGACGAGCGTTATCACGACGAGGTCGAGGCAATCCTTTCCTCGGGCACCGAGGACCCCGCGCAACTTGCACGCGCCGTGGAGATCTTCCAGAAGACCGGCTCCATCGATTACGCCCACACTTACGCGCTCGACCTGACCGCCAAGGCGAAAGCGGCCATCGAGAACGTTGAGCTTGATCCGCACGCACGCGAGCTGTTCCTCTCCATGGCAGATTTCTTTGTGGAGCGCCTTAACTAGCGGGGGTAATAAAACCTGTCAGCAGCGTATTTGGGTACAACTTGCTACACTGTTGAGTGCATGTTTATGCATCCCTTTGCGTTGTCTATCCGACACACGCTCAAATAGTACGAATGGTACGCCGAAAGGGGTTCGTTCATGGAACCTATTACAACGGGCATGCAGGGAGCAGCCGTCGAGGACGTCCAGTCCCGCCTTCTGCAGCTCGGCTATACAATCGATGACACCGAGGTTGCCGACAAGCGCTTTGGCACCACCACCGAACAGGCTGTTGGCACCTTTAGGCTCGATAGCGGCCTTGCCGCTGGCTGTGCCGTCGATATCCCCTGCTGGAGCGCTCTGGTCGACGCCTCGTATAAACTGGGCGACCGCACCCTCTACCTGCGTATGCCCAATTTCCATGGCGCCGACGTGCAGGCCCTGCAGCGCGCGCTCAACGTTTTGGGCTTTGCCTGCGGTGAGGACGATGGCTACTTTGGCCCTCACACCGAGGCGGCCCTTCAGCAGTTCCAGGAAAACGTCGGTCTGTTTGCCGACGGTATGGCTTTCCAGGATACCTACGCCTACATCAACCGCCTGCACCACGTATGGGAGGGTAAGCCTTCGGTGACCGAGGCCGAATCGCGCATCGGCTTTGCCCGCGCGGCCAACGTACTCGAGCGTTTCCAGATTGCCGTCATCGGTGAGGACCCTATCGCGCGCAGCGTAGCATCGCGCATGTGGAACATCGCCACGGCGACGACTGACAACAGCGGTATGATGCTTTGCGATTCCGAGGTTCCGACCGACGTTGACCTGGTGCTCGAGATCGCAAGCGACGAGCTGCCCGCCGACGCCGCTCCGCGCGCCACGATTGCCCTCGCCGAGTGCCACAACCTGGCCCAGCGCATCCGCACCGCCAATGTTGCCGCACAGCAAAAGCCCGCGCGCATCCGCATTGAGCTCACGGGCATGACGCGCTACAACGGAACCTTCACCGCAAGCGACGCGCAAACACTCGCCGTACGCCTGCTCGATGGCGTTTGCGATGCCCTTGCAGATTAGGTAAACTAGACGAGTTGCTTTTGGCAACACCACACATTGGGACGTAGTTCAACGGTAGAACTCCGGTTTTTGGTGCCGGCTGTTGGGGGTTCGAATCCCTCCGTCCCAGCCAAGGTAACTGAGCGCCCCGGGCTTTCATCAGCCCGGGGCGCTTTCTTGTGGACAAGCGGAGGGATTCGAACCCGCAAGACAACACAACTTCTCGTCCAGCGCGGGAAAATCTACCTCCAAAAGACAGGCACCCCAGGCCCTTAACGACCAAGAGCGCCTTACATCTAGAAAATATCAGCTCAGTTCCGAAAAGCGAGCCGCTTGCGACAACCAAGTGCCGCGTGGCCCCGGCGGGCCGGGCATTAAGTTTGTCGCGAGTTCCGCACGCAAAGAAGGCCACGTGACCTCGATGTTTTGGACGTGACAGCGAGAGGGGTCCTGGTATGGCAAGGTGACGTGAAACAAGGCGGCGCTGACCTTCTGGTCGCGCCGCCGAAGTTGAACGTCAGATTGCCGTGCCAGGGCCCCTCGCAGCGTCAAGAAGACCGCCGTTCGGTAGAACGGCGGAATCTAGTTGTTCAGCATGCGGTCGAAGCTTCCCGAGTCGCCATCCCGATAGTCGGCGGTCATCAGAATCTCCTGCGGAATTCGTCCGCCCTCACGCAGCACGTTGCGGAACTGCACGCGCGTAACCATGGGCAGATCCTTAATCGTCGCCGCCAGGTTCTGCGGCACGCCCTGGTTGGCAGCCGCGGGCTCGCACGCGCCGCCGGCCTTCACGCGGCGCTTATGCTCGGCAAGCATGGCACGGTACATGCCGGCATGCAGGCGAATCTCAACGACGTTGGCGTTGCGGGCCTGCTCGACGATACGCGCACCCTCTCGATCGATGTCGCCCACGTAGTAGACATAGTTAAAGCGGTAGCCGATCTCGGCCAGATAATCATCCAGCGCATGAGAGACACTCGCCTTGCACCCGCCGCCAAAGATTACGCCGCCCACCTTGATACCAAAGAGCTTGGCATGTTTGCGGCCACGCAGAAGCTTGACGATTTCGTCGTAGGTATCCAAGTTCTCGACCATAATGAACGGCTTGTCGGCGCCCAGCGTAAAGAAGCCCGTAAAGTGCACCGGACGGTTGGGGGCGACCTTGATCGCCTGCATGCTGATGCCCTTTTCGGTCATACGCCTGATCAGGCGCTCGCCATGCTTGCCGTCAAAAGCTTTTTCGTCATTGAAGATCTGGTAGGCGCGCTGGCGGCGCGAGGCAACCGGAGTATCAGCACCGCTGTTTTTCTCGACCCAAGCCTGGATGATCGCGATTTCCTCGGCAATCTTGCGATTGGACATCTCGTTGTGCTGAGCGCGCTGCGGCGTCTTTTTACCGTCCTTGCCTTCAACCCTTACAATCTGGGTCTGCTGCTCCTTAATTTTGGAGAGCGCCGTGGGCGTGGGGACAACCTTGAGCAGCTGCCTGCCCAGAACGCGGGCCAGGGCAAACGCCGAAACCTCGCCATGGGTAGTCGACTCAGTCTGCTGGGCAGCCGTATCTGCTGCGGCAGACTCGGGCTTCTTCTGAGACTTGCGCTTAGAATCTCCTTGGACATTGCGCTCACGTTTCGAAGTAGACGCCTGCTTCTGCGAACGCTCGGGCTTGCCCTCCTTCGCCGGCTGACGCTTGGGCTGCCTCATCGGAGCATCCACCTTCGCATCTTCGTCGCGCGGCGCTACATTCTCGGCGGCATCCTGAGCGTTAGAGCTGCGACCGCCACGATGACGACGGCGGCGAGGCCTGCTCGAAGTACCCTCCCCCGTCTGTTCAGCCGCAGGTTGCTGGCCCTGAGTCTCCGTATCGGAAGCAGTCTGCTCATCAACAGGCTTCTGTTCACGGACTTCCGGCTCGGCAGGCTTCACGACCTTCTCGGCCCGCGCCTCCGGAACCTGATTGACCTTCTCCTGACGCTTTACAGGGTACGCGCGACCTGCGAAGCCGCGACCGGGACGACACGAGTCTGAGGCCTTCTTGGCCGGCTTCTCGGAATCGTCCGCAACCTCGGCAGCCTCTTCGGCATCGCGCACAACGTCCTGCTGTGCAGCCTTAAAATGCGCACCGCGACGACGCTTGGGCTCTTGGGCCTCCACGGGCTTTTGCTCCTTCGCGGGCTTCTGCGACTCGGCAGCAACCTCAGTCTCAACAGCCTCGGTATCAAGCTCATCCTTTTGAGCAACGGCGCGACGGAAGCGCTCCTGCTGAGCGCGGCGTTGCGCATCGCGCTTGCCGCCTCCGCCAAAGCCGCCGCGACCCGCCTTGGCGGTAAAAGCGCGAACGACGTTTTCATCGAGCAGCTCATCGGTATCGATATGCTCGCGCGAAACAGCTTCTTCCACGGTAGCCGTCTCAACGGAATCCTCAGCACCGGCCTCTTCGGCAACCTCGATGGGCTGCTCCTGGGCATCGTTAATCTCAGCATTAATGGTGTAAAAGGCAGGGCGACCGTTAATGCCGCTGCCCTCGATCTTGGTCACAATCTTTGCCGCGATGAGCTCATCGCGCATCGCCTTGGTATCGCACTCCTTATCCACGGAGCGGAAGATTTGCGCCAGCGCGCTCGACTTGATCTTGAGCGCCTTGCGGCAGAGCAGGTCGTAGGCAACCAGCTTTGCCCGCTCGGCAGAAAGCGACGTTTGTCCGCTCAGACGCTCAGCCAGAGCATCGACATTTTGTTGGTTATCGGAATATACCGTCTTGGCCACGGGGTCCCTTTCATATGTACACATATACGTCTATATGGTACAACGCGCGAGCCTATCCACGCAAAACATCTGCGAGGACGCCCTTGCATCACCCGTTCTCGCATGAAAAAAGACCGGGCCCGCGTTCTGCGGACCCGGTCTTTCCGAGTCATAGAGATGGAGGATTCAATCCGTCCGATCGGCTAAGCCTTGGCGGCCTCAGCATCGGCAGGAGCCTCAGCAGCAGCGGCGCGACCATACTCGGCCTTGCCCATCTCGGACCACTCGGGCTCCTCGTCGGGCATGGAACCGGCCTCCTTGCCGAAGAACTCCTTGAGGCAGTTGACGGCAACGATGAGGCCCAGGACCATCAGCAGGACGGCAAAGACGAGCTGCAGGCCCTTGGTGGCGGCGACGGAAACAGCAGCCGTGGTGGCGGTAGCCGGGATGGTGCCGAAGAAGCCGTAGGCCTGGACGGCGGTCATGCAGCCCATGGCGCTCTGGACCAGCGAAGTGAAGGTGCAGCAGAGCAGGAAGACAACGGGCACGTAGAGCATCCAACCCTTGCGGCCGGTGCACTTGCAGAACACGGCGAGGGTGATCATGGTCATACCGCCGAGCAGCTGGTTGGAAGCACCAAAGAGCGGCCAGATGTTGGCATAGCCGCCAAAGGCGAGAGCGAGACCGGGAAGCAGGGTGACGACCGTGGCGAACCAGGGGTTGCCGAGAACCTTCATGTAGCCGGCCTTGGACTCGATGGCCAGTGCGTCGTTGGTCTGGGCAAAGAACTCAGAGAACGAGGTGCGGGCGATGCGGGCGACGGCGTCGAGCGAGGTCAGGGCCAGAGCAGAAACGTTCATGGTCATGAAGACGGTAGCGAGCGTGCCGTCAACACCGAAGGCCTGCATACCGCGGGAGATGCCAGCGGCAAAGATCTGGAACGGCGTGGAAGCGACGCCGGCGTTGAGGGCGCCGGTACCGGCAGTGTTCATGTCGGAGAACATGATGCCGGCGACGATGATGGCGAGGATGCCGACGAAGGACTCGACGACCATGGCGCCGTAACCAACCTTGACGGCGTCCTGCTCCTTCTCAACCTGCTTGGAGGAGGTACCAGAAGAAACGAGGCTGTGGAAACCGGAGAGAGCGCCGCAAGCAACGGAGACAAACAGGACCGGGAACATCATACCGGAGGCACCGGAGAAGCCGGTGAAGACCGGAGCGGTCATCGTAGCCTGGCCGTGAACACCCAGGACAACGATGCCGAGGACAGCGCAGACGATCATGACGATCATCATGATGGAAGTGAGGTAGTCACGCGGGGTCTTGAGCATCTGGATGGGCATAGCGCCAGCGAAGACCAGGTAGACCATGACAACGGCGAACCACTGGAACTTGTCCAGGTAGACCGGGAACTGCATACCGACGGCGAACATGAGAACCATGAGGACCACGCCGGTGACGAACTCGGCAGCGCCGGTGAGGTTGAACTTCTTCTGGGCCCAACCAAAAGCGATAGCAACGAAGGTGAACAGGATGGAGATGGTACCAGCGCAGCCGGCGGCATAGGACTTGGTGAAGTCGATGGCACCGGTAGCAGCACCAGAAGCGTCAACGGCCGGGGTGAACATGAACGTCTTGCAGACCATGTCGGTGAAAGCGGCGATGACGATGATGCAGAACAGCCAGCAGAACAGCAGGAACAGGCGACGGCCGGTCTTGCCGATGTACTTCTCGATGAGCTGAGCGAGCGACTTGCCGTTGTTCTTCATCGAGGCGTACAGGGCACCAAAGTCGTGGACGGCGCCAAAGAAGATGCCACCGACGAGGACCCAGAGCACGACGGGCAGCCAGCCAAAGGCCATGGCGACGATCGTACCCGTGACAGGGCCGGCACCGCAGATCGAGCTGAACTGGTGCGAGAACGCGGTGAAGGCGGAGACGGGCGAGAAGCTCTTGCCGTCCTTCATGCGCTTGGCCGGCGTGAGGGCCTCTTTGTCAACGCCCCACTTGTTGGCCAGCCAGCGACCGTAGCCCAGATAGCCGCAGGCGAGCACCGCCGCAGCCACAACCATGAGCAAAACTCCATTCATTACATTTCCTCCTCTAAAAAGAACTACTCAGACATAAAAAATGAGGGCCGTCGGTTGCGCTCGACGGCCCTCATCTTCATCAGCCGCCCGTTATCGTACGGGCTAGCTGTATGTGCTAACCCGCATCAGATAATTACTACGCTGATAATGTTTAGCTGATGCGTGAACATGTCTAAGAAATCCTCTTCAATCATGATGTGAACGATCCGTGCGTGTTCACATCCCCCAGTGGTTGAAAAGGAGTATGAAACTTTAGTTACCTAAAGTCAACGCAAATATGTAATGAATTTTCAACTTTTTTGAATTTCTCGGTATAAAACGCCACTGACCTCGGACTTTACCCGACAAAAGTTTTTGCATGAGAGATGCCCCCGAGAGCGGCGGGAGCCGGGCGGCGCATATGAACTTTCCTGCTCTACAGTCCTGCGCAAGACGGAAAGCACATTGAGTGCTTTCCTTTGCGTGCGGAACTCGCGATAAAGTTCATATGCGCCGCCCGGCTCCCGCCGCTCTCGGGGGCTCCCATCCCAAATGTGCGGAGCAAAGCTCCGCACACCAACTTTTTCTTTCAGCTAAAGAACGCCGGAAATTCGACGCTGGCTTGTTAACCTTGCTGGACGTTGTCGACGCCAAACCAGCTCAGAAGCTATGTCGATACAGAAAGGTCCCCGGCCCTGACCGGCCCAGCGGCCGTATATGAACTTTATCGCGAGTTCCGCACGAACAGGAGGCCACTTAATGTGGCCTCCGTCGTGAGCAGGACTGTAGAGCAGGAAAGTTCATATACGGCCGCTGGGCCGGTCAGGGCCGGGGACCACACCCGTACGACTACAGCGTCATGTTCGGATCGGCGTCGACGTCGAACGGCGAGATTTCTCCTCGGTCGAATTTACGGCGGGCGACCTCCGCGATCATGGCGGCGTTGTCAGTGCATGCCGAAAGAGGCGGCACCGTCACGCGGATGCCCTGGCGCCCGAGCTTCTTGATCATCATCTCGCGCAGATGCGGATTAGCCGAGACGCCGCCGCCGATGCAGTATTCCTTGCATCCGGTGGCATGCAGCGCGTTCTTGGCCTTCTTGTACTGAACGTCAAAGACTGCGGCCTCAAACGAAGCCGCCAAGTCGGGCAGATGAATCGTGCGCCCGGCCTTGGTCTCCTGCTCGATGTAGAGCGTCACCGCCGTCTTAAGGCCCGAAAGCGAGAATCGATAGTCTCCCCTACTATTGAGCGCACGGGGGAAATCTATCGCCTTGGGGTTGCCCGTCTCGGCAAGCTTGGAGATGATGGGGCCGCCGGGATAGCCCAGGCCCAGCGCCTTTGCCACTTTGTCAAAGGCTTCGCCCACGGCGTCGTCGAGCGTCTCGCCGAGCACCTCGTAGTCGCCCCACGCCTTGACGTGAACAAGCATGGTATGACCGCCCGAGACGAGCGTGAAGATAAACGGCGGTTTGAGATCGGGCTGCGCCAGCAGGTTGGCAAACAGATGACCCTCAAGATGATTGACGCACACGAGCGGCTTGCCGGCAGCGTAGGCAAATCCCTTGGCGAATGCGACGCCAACCACGAGCGCGCCCACCAGGCCCGGACCCTGTGTCACGCCAACAGCGGCGAGTTCGCTCGGCGCGATGGCTCCGCCCTCAAGACCAAGCGATGCCGCGGCATCCTCGAGCGCCGCGTCCACGACGCTCACGATAACTTCAACGTGCTTGCGCGAAGCGATCTCGGGCACTACGCCGCCAAAACGGGCATGAAAATCGATCTGCGTCGAAACCTGATTGGCCAGCATGTTACCGTCCGCATCGATAATCGCCACAGCCGTCTCATCGCACGAACTCTCGATGGCAAGCACCAGGCGGCGGCGCTCAATTTCGGCGCGTTCCTCGACGGTGCGCTCGGGTGCAGGTAGCGGCCATACACGCTGCTCAGCCGCCGTCGGCTCGGGCGAAGCGTTGTCGACCGGGAGCACCAAGGGCAACGGCGCCGTCATGACGATGGCATCTTTGCCAACACCGTAGTAACCGCGGCGGCAGCCCGCCTCGGTAAAGCCCAGGGAGGCATAGAGCGCAATAGCGCCCTCATTGCCGTCCTCGACCTCGAGCGAAGCCGTGGTGCAGCCGAGCATCTGGGCATCGTAGCTCACGTGCGACAGCAACTTGCGGGCAATACCCTCGCGGCGATGCTTCGGGTCGACGGCAACATCCAGAATCTGCACGTCACCGTCTACGACCATGCCGCCGGCAAGCCCCAGCAGCTGACCGTCGTCGTGCGCCACCCACCAGCTGCGCGGCGCCGCAACATCCTCGCCCAGCTCGGACAAGAACATGCCCGGCGTCCACGCCTCGTGCCCAGCGCCTTCAAAGCAGGCGGCCTCCAGCACGCTCGCGCCCTCGGCGTCCGCCGCACCCATGGGGCGGAATTGCAGATGGCGGCCGGCGAGCTCATCGGCGACGCCCGTAATTTCGCTCTGCGCGCTCTCGGCAAGACCGAGGCGTTTACGCTCGTTTTCCTCGGCGTCAGAAAGGCGCGTATAGATCGGTAGGACGCGGGCCGGGTCGCCGTCACCCGCGGCATGCGCAAGGAGGAGGCCCTCGCCCGAAGGCCACCACAAGCCGCGCTCTACGCAGCGAGCGACCTCATCCTCGCCCAGCAGCTTGCCATAGCGCACGAGACCGTCGCCAGTCAGCTGAACCTGGTCCCAGTCCGCGGCTTGGCGCCACTCATCAAGCGCCACAGCAGCCTTGACCACGTGCTCGCGCTCAAACTGACGCTCGGGGCCCTCGTCGCTCAGTACATACAAGGCCGGATACACCTCGCCGCGCATGGCATCGGCCAGAATGCCGAGTTTGCCACGCACGCCAGCCTTCCACGCGGTCCATGCGCAGGCATCGAGCGTCGACACACCCAACAGCGGCACGTTGGCACCGCGCGCCAAGCCCTTGGCGGTGGAAATGCCGATACGCACGCCGGTAAACGAACCCGGACCGCGACCGACGACGTAACTGCCCACGTCAGCACGGTCCATGCCAACCTGAGCAAGCACACTGTCGACGGTATTCACGAGCTCCACATTGGCATGGCGACGGCACATATGGTCGCCACTCACCAGCTTCGCCTCGCCCGTCTGCCCATCAATCCAGCTTGCCGCGCAGGCAAGCATATCGGTCGAAGTATCGAGCGCCACCACCAGCGCGTAATCGTTATGCAAGCTCATCTTGTACAGCCTCATCAATCAAATCGGAAAGCTCCGCTGCGCGTTCGCCGTGCGCCTCGAGTGTTATCGTTCGCACGTCGCTGTCGTTCTCATCACGCTTAAGCGTTACCGAAAGATACTCGTCTGTCAGTTCGTCCTGGAACTGTTCGCCCCACTCCAACAGACAGGCACCTTCATAGCCCAGTACATCGAAAATGCCCGTATCCTCGAGCTCGTAAGCATGCTCCAGACGGTACAGGTCAAAGTGGAACAGCGGAATACGCCCCTGGTCATGAACGGCCATGAGTGCGAATGTGGGGCTCGTGACCATATGGTCGTCGCCCAGACCACGCGAAACGCCCTTGGTAAAGTGGGTTTTGCCCACACCCAAGCCGCCGGTCAAAATCAGCACATCACCATCTTCCAGGCACGGCGCAACCAGCTCGCCAAAATGCTCCGTATCGACAGAGCAAGCCGTTTTATAAATACCTACCCCCAGGCGCTCCAGGGACATATATGCTCCTTATTATTCCGAGGCACCCTCTGGCGCGGGATGCCGCTCCAGATAGTCACCCAGCATCTTAAAGTCTTCCTCCAGCAGCTCCTGCCACGCCGGATTACGCAGCGCCGCCGCCGGATGGAACGTGGGCATCACCACAAAATGCCCCATCTGATGGAACCTGCCGCGCAGCTTGGTGATGCCAATCTCGGTCTTAAGCACAAAGTGCGTCGCGGGGTTACCGAGCGTCACGATGATATCGGGCCAAATGCTTCGAATCTGCTCACGCAAAAACGGTGAACAGGCCAGCACTTCCTCGGGCCGAGGATTGCGATTTCCCGGTGGGCGACACTTAAGCACGTTGGCAATGTAGACGTCTTCGCGCTTGAGGCCAGCCAGCGACAGGATGCCGTTGAGATCCTCGCCCGCCGCCCCCACAAACGGTTCGCCTTGCAGATCCTCGTTACGCCCCGGCGCCTCGCCGATAAACATGACGCGGGCGTGGGGGTTTCCCACACCAAACACGATGTTATGACGCGACTGATAGAGCTGGCAGAGATGGCAGTCGCCTAAAACAGTCTCAATCTCCTCGAGTGCAACCTCGCGCGGCGCTTGGTGACTATGTCCGGGGATGTGCATGACACCCATAGTGGCTCCTACACGTAGACCTTGTCGAGACGCATGCCAAAGCCGCAAGCAACCTCGTAGTTAATCGTGCCGCGCAGGCGAGCCATCTCGTCCATGGTGACCTCGGCATCACCATCGCGGCCGACAATGATCATCTCGTCGCCATGCTCGGCCTCGGGAATCTCATGCGCCGGATTGGACTGGATGGCGACCATAAACTGATCCATGCAGATGTTACCCACCTGACGCACACGTTCGCCGCGATACAGCACGTCCATACGATTGGAGAGCGTACGCGAAAGACCGTCGGCATATCCAATCGGCAGCGTGCAAATCTGAACGCGTGTGCGCGGCACGCGATAGGTAAACCCGTAGCCCACACCTTCGCCCATTGCAGGATGTGCCACACGCGTCACGCGCGCATGAACACTCATGACGGGGTCCAGCTGCATCACGCGGCTGCTCAGCTCGCACGGCTGCATGCCGTACAAGCCAACACCGGCGCGAATCATATCAAAATGCATCGAGGGATCGAGCATCGAGGACGGCGTGTTGGCACAGTGCACGATGCCGCACTCAAAACCCGCGTCCTTAATGGCTTGAACGGCCTCGGTAAAGCGTTGGCACTGCAGCTTATAGTCCCAACCCGAAGGTTCATCGGCCGTGGCGAAGTGCGTAAAGACACCATCACACTGGATACCGCGATGGAAGCTAATACCACGAACAAAGTCGAGCACCTGCGTGTAGTGAACACCGATGCGGTTCATGCCCGTCTCGATGGCTAGATGGTACTTGCCCACCTTGCCTGCCGCGACAGCGCACTCGCCATAGGCAAGGGCGAAATCGGACGTATAGACCGAAGGCATGATATCGAACTCGAGCAACGTCGGAATGGCCTCGATAGGCGGCTCGCTTAGGATGAGGATGGGTTTCGTGATTCCGCCCCGGCGCAGCTCAACGCCTTCATTAACCGTCGCCACGGCAAACATGTCGGCACCGGCCGAATACATGATTTTGGCGCACTCGACGGCACCATGGCCATAGGCATCGGCCTTGACCACGCAGCACAGTCGCTGACGTGGATCGAGCAGGTTCTTGTAAGCCCTCGTGTTGCGGCGAAGCGCCCCTCGGTCAATCTCGACCCAGGACCAGCGCGTCAAATCGGCTTTATTCATGATTAGTCATCCGACCCTTCGTCCATGATTCCCAGATCATCAAGTGCATCCTTTGCCGCCAATTCCATGGCAGGACCGATCAAGTCGATCAGATCGGTCGCAATAACACTCTTCTCACCGTACTCCGTCGCCGCGGCAAAACCCGCGTAACTGTGAAGCGCAACGGCATACGAATACAGTAACTCCCAGCGATCCATCTCATCACGCATGGTAGCCAGTGTGCCAGCCAAAATGCCCGCAAGAACATCGCCCGAACCGGCAGTCGCCAACGACGCCGGACCCGAGAGCGGCAAAAGCACGCGCTCAACGCCACAGATAGCCGTCGTCGGCCCCTTGGCAATAACCACGAGATTGTCGGAGCCAGCAGCCCAGACAACCTTCTGCGCGGCCGCAATTGCAGTCCCCAGATCGTTAACCTCGTCACCGGCAACCAAGCGCGAAAGCTCGCGATAGTGCGGCGTCATGACGAGCGGCTGCTCACGGCGATACATCTCAGGGTTGCTATCGATACCGTCAATAGCAATCTTAGAAAGGCAGTTGAGCGCATCGGCATCGAGGATCAGCGGCACATCAAGCTCCAACAAGCCCGAAACCACCTGCATGGCACCGGCAGACGTCGTCATGCCGGGACCGCACAGTACGCAGCTGTACTTCTTTGCAATCTCGCACACGGTCATACGAGCAGCGGCACCAAAAGAGCCGCGCGAATCGGACGGAATTGCAAAAACCGGAATCGAGGGAAGTGCCATACGAATAAGATTGGCACACGCATCGGGCGTCGCGACAGCCACATAGCCGGCACCCGCGCGGGCAGCAGACTTGGCGGCCATAATAGCAGCGCCAGGATACTGTGCCGAGCCGGCAACAATAAGGACGGAACCGCGAGAATACTTATCGATATTCGTGGGTAGCGGAGCAAAGAAATCCACCAGGTCACCGGGCTCGACAATCTCGGCGGCATGGTCGACATCATCGATGACCTCATCAAGGCGATCATAGAGGCTACCGCACACCAGATCACCGGCGTACTCTGGGCCATCAGCGCTGTAGAGGCCAATCTTGGGCGCGATCATCGTAACCGTGCGCTCGGCACGGATGCAGTCGTCGTCAACAACACCGGTCTCGGCATTCAGACCCGAAGGAACATCGATGGACACCACATGGTCGGCGCAGTCGTTAACCGTCGGAATCCAGATGGAGAACGGCGCACGCAGGTCACCGTGGAAACCGGTACCAAAAATAGCGTCAACAACAACGTCGGCCTTATCGATCAAAACCTCAAGTTCATCTCGCGAGGGACCGACGCACACATGCACGTCACGCCCGGCGGTACGGCGGGCAACATGGCGAGCCAGAGCGGCGGGAATCTCATCCGGCTCAACCGGAGACACGATATCCACGTCAACGCCCTTATGACTCAAAATATCAGCCGCGACCCAGCCGTCGCCACCGTTGTTGCCAAAACCGACCAGAACCAGGACGCGATCGGGATTGAGCTTTAGAATTTCACGAGCAGCAAACTCACCCGCCAGTTCCATAAGTTCGGCCTTCGAAGTTCCTTCGCGTTCGATAATATCCTCGAGGCGAACGACTTCCTCGGTACTCAAAACCGGTTTCATCTATGCTCCTAGCGTATCTTGCGAAGCATCGCCCTGGTGCTCCGTCAAAGCTGAATTTTGCAGTTGCTCAAGCTCATCTAAAACCGAGCGAGCCTCTTTATAAGTTTGTGCAACGCGTTCCTTGGTGCTCACCTTTTCTTCCTTAGGCTTAGGTCGAGCATTCTCGGTGATCGCAATGGCATTGGCTACGGCCAAATTACCCGTCAAGGTAATGGAAAGCGCAACTTCAACGACACCCAACTCTTGAGCAATCTCGAGCGCTCGACCCGAAAGCACAGCTTTAGGCTTTCCGAGCTTATCGCGCGTTACCGAGACGTCATTGCGGCCGACGCCCTGACTAAAACCCGTACCAAGAGCCTTGAGAACCGCTTCACGAGAAGCAAAACGGCTCGCATAGTGCGCCGCAGGACGCGATGAAGCGTCGCAATATGCGCACTCTTCTTCGGAAAACACACGCCGAGCAAACGACGGCGTCTTTTCAAGGATTGATTTCATGCGGGAAATCTCGACGATATCAACGCCGATACCAGCTTCAGCCATGTTCACCTCCATATTGCACAGACTAAGTTATTGTAGCCCGTTAACGGAAGATGCGACAAACGAGGGTCATAAAACACAGCGAGTTTGTTAGATCTGACTCTAAACAAAAAAGGGGGAGGCCGCGAGGCCTCCCCCTTCTCAGTTCAAGCGCACGGCTCG
>CATXID010000010.1 GCA_958369225.1 uncultured Collinsella sp. | reverse complement strand
TTCGTTGTGGGCGGGACGGTTTTCGTTGTGGGCGGGACGGTTTTCGTTGTGGGCGACGCGGTTTTCGCTATGGACGGTGCGGTTTCGCTGCAGAACCACCAGCCCGCCGCCTGTCAGCCCGCTGCCCTCGTTACGTTTTCGCTGCATTTGGGTAAAGCACCTGCTCCAAGCGGCGTTGCCTTGTATACTAGAGCGGTTTATCTGTTATGCGGAAGGGAGCGCCTATGGCACTCAGCGAGAAAGACGTGCGCGGCATCGCCGAGTACGCAAAGATCGCACTGACCGATGACGAGCTCACCCAGATGACGTCCTACATGAACGACGCCATCCAGATGCTCGAGCCCGTCTTGCAATATGACTTGCCCGACGTGGAGCCCACGTTCCATCCCATCGGAAGCCTGTCCAACGTGATGGGCGACGACCTGCGCGAGCCCGAGCGCGACCTGCCGCTCGACGTTGCGCTCGAAAACGCCGGCAGCGCGCGCAACCGTTACTTCCGCGTGCCGTCCATTTTGGGAGAGGGGGAGAGCGAGTAATGGCGCAGAGCTTCGATTCCCTTACCGCCGCCCAGATTGCCGCGGGCGTTGCCGCCGGCGACTTTACCGCTACCGAGGTGGCCCAGGCCTCCCTTGCCGCCATCGAGGCGCGCGAGGGCGGGGTCCAGGCATTCCTGCAGGTGGCGCCCGAGCTTGCGCTCGAGGCCGCTGCGCGCGTGGATGCCGACCGTGCCGCAGGCAAGCCGCTGCCCCCGCTTGCGGGCGTGCCGCTGGCCATCAAGGACAACATGAACCTTGTGGGCACGCGTACCACCTGCGCGTCTCGCATGCTCGAGGACTACCAGAGCGTCTACACCGCTACCTGCGTCCAGCGCATGCTCGATGCCGGCTGCCTGCCCATGGGCAAGGCCAACATGGACGAGTTTGCCTTCGGTAGCTCCACCGAGAGTTCGGCGTTCCACCGTACCAACAACCCTTGGGATACCGAGCGCGTGCCCGGCGGCTCCTCGGGTGGCTCCGCTGCCGCCGTCGCCGCGGGCGAGGTCGCGCTCTCGCTGGGCTCGGACACCGGCGGTTCCATTCGCCAGCCGGCGTCGCTGTGCGGCGTGGTGGGCCTTAAGCCCACGTATGGCGCCGTGAGCCGTTACGGCGTGGTTGCCTTTGGCTCGTCGCTCGACCAGGTGGGACCCTTTGGCCGCACGGTCGAGGATGTCGCGCTGGCCATGAACGCGCTTACCGGCGCGGGCCACGATCCGTACGACTGCACCAGCCAGGACTGCGCCGTCGACTTTACCGAGCATCTCAACGACAGCATCGAGGGCAAACGCGTGGGCGTCATCCCCGCGTTTATGGAGGCCGAGGGTCTGACGCCCGAGGTCAAGGCCGCTGTTCAGCGCGCCGCCCAGGAGCTGCAGAACCAGGGCGCCGAGCTCGTGGAGGTCGACCTGCCGCACCTGGACGCCGCCATCGCCGCCTACTACGTCATCGGCCCGGCCGAGGCGTTCTCCAACTTGGCTCGTTTCGACGGCATTCGCTACGGCTATCAGGAGGAGGGCTGCGCCAACCTGTCCGACCAGAGCTCGCTTTCGCGCGCCCACGGCTTTGGCGCCGAGGCCAAGCGCCGTCAGATGCTCGGCGCCTACCTGTTGAGCTCGGGAGTGTACGACAAGTACTACTACGCCGCACAGAAGGCTCGCACACTCATCACGCAGGATTACGACGCCGCGTATGCCAAGGTGGACACCATCCTCATGCCCGCCTCGCCGCGCACGGCCTTTAAGTTTGGCGAGATCAGCGACCCCACGCAGATGTATCTCTCCGACCTGTATACCATCTCGCTCAACATTTGCGGCAACGGCGGTATCTCGGTGCCGCTGGGCCTGGGCGAGGACAGCAAGCTGCCCGTTTCTGCCCAGCTGGTGGGGCCTGCCTTTAAGGACCGTCAGCTGCTCACGTTTGCCCGCGCCCTGGAGCGCGGCTTTGCCGATGCCGCCACGGGTGCGCCCGCGCTTTCCGTAGCGCCCGATTTTGCCGGGAAGGGAGGCGAGCTGTAATGAAGGAGCTTTCCGAGGTCCTGCAGGATTGGGAGGCCGTGATCGGCCTGGAGATCCATACCGAGCTCACCGCACTCGATACCAAGATGTTCTGCAACTGCAAGCTCAGCCACGACGACGAGCCCAACGCCAACGTGTGCCCGGTGTGCCTGGGCCTGCCCGGCGCGCTGCCGGTGCCCAACAGGCGCGCCATCGAGAGCATCGTCAAGGCCGGTCTCGCCACCAACTGCGAGATCCAGCGCCACTCGATGTTCTACCGCAAGCACTACTTCTATCCCGATATGGCCAAGAACTTCCAGACCACGCAGGGTCCGGTCGCCTTTGCCATGTACGGTCACCTGGACCTGGACGTGACCGGTCGCGGTGCCGCCGAGCGCCCCGACTGCGCGTTTGGCGAGGCCGAGGCCCAGAGCCTGGCGAGCGCTTCGGCCAACGCCGAGGGCCTGTCCACGTCCATGACGTCGACCATGCGCGAGGGCAACCAGCGCGCCGGCCATCTGGCCAGCTACGATGCGTCCAACCTGCAGATGCCCGAGCGTCGCGAGGACGGTTCCTACACGGTGCCCATCCGCATCCTGCGCATCCACATGGAGGAGGACGCCGCCAAGATGGTTCACGTGGGCGGCGCCGAGGGGCGCATTACCGCCGCGGCCGAGTCGCTTGTCGACTACAACCGCTGCGGTACGCCGCTCATCGAGCTTGTCACCGAGCCCGATCTGCGCACGCCCGAGGAGGCTCGTCTGTTTATGGAGAAGCTCCGTCGCATCTTTGTGACGCTGGGCATTTCCGATTGCTCCATGGAGAAGGGTTCCATGCGCTGCGACGGCAACGTGTCGCTGCGCCGCCGCGGCGAGACCAAGCTGGGCACCAAGACCGAGCTCAAGAACCTCAACTCGTTTAAGAGCCTGCATGACGGCCTTGCCTACGAGATCTGCCGCCAGGCCGAGGTGCTCGAGGAGGGCGGCATCATCTATCAGGAGACCCGCCACTGGGAGCCCAGCCGCAAGCGCACCGTGGTCATGCGTGTGAAGGAAACGGCAGACGACTATCGTCTGTTCCCCGATCCCGACCTGGCGCCGTTCGACCTGGACGACGAGTTTATCGACCGTTGCCGTGGCGAGATTCCCGAGCTGCCCGATGCCAAGTGCGCCCGTTTTGAGGCCGACTTTGGCATTAAGGCGGCCGACGCCGAGCAGATCGCCGGCGACCCGGAGTTTGCCGACTTCTTTGAGGCCGCCGCTGCCGGTATGGCCGGCAAGGAGGCCCAGACGGTTGCAAACCTGCTGGTGAACGAGATGATCGCCTACCTTAAGGGCGCAGGCGCGTCGCTCGCCGAGTCCGGCATCGCGCCGGCTCAGGTAGCAGCTCTTGCCAAGTTGCTGGCGACCGATGCCATTAGCTCCAACCAGGCGCACGAGGTCTTTGAGGCCATGGCCCAGACCGGTGACGATCCCAACAAGATCGTCGACGAGCGCGGCATGCGTCAGGTGAGCGATGCCGGCGCGCTGCAGCCGATCGTGGACGAGGTGCTGGCAAACTGTGCCGATCAGGCGCAGCAGTATCGTGACGGCAACCAGAAGGTTATCGGCTTTTTGGTAGGCCAGTGCATGAAGGCGAGCCGCGGCAAGGGCAACCCGAAGCTCTTCAACGAATTGCTGAGAACGTCGCTCTCGTAAACGGGGCTCCCGGGTTCTGCAACGACTCGGCCGTTCGGGTCAGGCGGGGCTGAATGAAATTTGGTGAATGAGGGCGCTGATGGCGTCCTCATTCTTTATATATGTTGGGAGCGCCAGGTAGTGGGGGTGGTGCCGGTGTGTTGCTTGAAGGCTTGGGCGAAGGCGGCCTGCTGAGGGTAGCCTAGACGCTCTGCCACCTGCGCTATCGTCAGCGAGCTGTCGGCCAAAAGGTCCTGTGCTCGCTCCATACGGCATCTGCGAATGTAGGCACCCAGGGACTCGCCGGTTTGGGCCTTAAAGGTGGCGCATAGCTTGGAGCGGCTTGTGTAGAGCCTCTCGGCTACCTCGTTGATACCCACACGTCTGCCTTTGTCGAGCGCGCGCTCAATCATTGCCGTTGCTTCTTCGGCAATGGTTATGCTGGCGCGCGTGTCTGCCGCCCGCCGCGCCTGCTTGTGGGCCGCGCGCGAACAGGCGAGCTCCGCGACCATGGTCTCCACGATGCCTTGCATATAGACGTGTCCGCCTACGGTGCGGGCGCGGTCCTCGTTAATCCGGCGCAGCGTGTGGCAGATGGCAGACGTCGCCTCCTCGTGCCACGACTCGGCAAACGCTTCAAAGACTCCCACGAACTCAGTGGGATACCGATGCTCCAGCTCGTCAAAATACCCGGGCAAAAAGAGCACCGAGCGCGAGTGATAAAGCTGCCCTGCAAACAGCGGACTTAGTTCCTCGCCGCAGCTATCTTGGATAAAGCTGCACACCGCGCTGTTCGGCCACGGTCCATGCAAGGGTTTAAGGTTCGCAGGCGTTATGCCAGCCTCGGGCATGCATATAAGTGTGGGCGCGCTGACCTCGCTCACGCAGGCGTACGGTTCGGGTGTGTATTCGGTCAGGTACATATCGTGCATCGGGGTAATGAAATGCTCCATAACGATGCAGGCGGGGGAGAGAGGCATGATCCATGCGCGTCCGTGCGCCCGATCGTTTGCCACCTCGCCGGTAAAGACGGCGCCCTTGCCGGTAAGCTCCAGGCCAAACTGCTCAAACTGCGGTGCGTAGAGCTCGGTTATGTCGGTCGCTGCCCGCCGTATTTGCAAAAGCGTCCCTTTCCTTTGCAGAAACGTCCACGCCTGGCTTGATTGTGAGCCATGGCTAACACATCAATGATAAGTTCATTACGGTTAACTCTCAAGCCGTTAGAAAGGAATCTCATGGCAAAGGGATCAAAAAAGGAAGGCGGCGGTATCGGCGAGCTGCTTGCATATGCCGGCGACCGTAAATTCCTAACATATTTGGGCATGGCCCTCTCGGCGCTCTCGCAGCTGCTGAGCTTTGGCCCGTACGTGTGCATTTGGCTTGTCGCGCGCGATCTGATCGCCGTGGCACCTAACTGGAGCGAAGCCTGGGACATCGCGACGTATGGCTGGTGGGCCGTGGGGTTTGCGCTGGCAAGCATCGTGATTTATTTCGTGGGGCTCATGTGCACACACCTATCCGCGTTTCGTTGCGCGTCCAATATCCGCAAGGCTACGAGCGAGCATCTGCTTAAGCTGCCGCTCGGCTACTTTGACACGCACGCCACCGGTGAGCTGCGCCGTATCGTAGACGGATGCGCCGCCTCAACCGAGACACTGCTCGCGCACATGCTGCCCGATATCGCCGGCGCCACCGCCATGGTCGCAGGTCTGCTCGTGCTGCTTTTCGCCCTCGATTGGCGCTTGGGCGCGGCATGCCTTATCTCGGTCGTCGTTTCGCTTGGCGCCATGGCCACCATGATGAGCGGCAAGGGCGCCGAGTTCATGAAGGCCTACATGGGCGCGCTGGTCAAGATGAACAAGACCGGTACCGAATACGTACGCGGCATTCCCGTGGTCAAGGTGTTTCAGCAGACGGTCTATTCCTTTAAGGCGTTCCACGACGCGATCGCCGAATACGCCGACATGGCACAAAGCTATGCGGGCACGTTTTGCCGAGGTCCGCAGGTACTCAACCTTACCGCGCTCAATGGTCTTGTGACATTCCTGTTGCCCGTGGCGTTGCTGTTGGCGCCGGGCGAGACGGACTTTGCACGCTTTATGACCAACTTCACGTTTTACGCGATATTTTCGGCCGTGGTACCGACGGCCATGACCAAGCTCATGTTTGTGGGCGAGGCCTCTCAGATGAGTGCCGATTCGCTGGCTCGCATTCGAAGCGTCATGGATTCCAAGCGGCTCTCCGTGCCCGTGCAACCCAAGCACCCTGCCGGCGGCGACGTGCGATTTGAGGACGTGAGCTTTACGTACGAGGGTGCCGAAGCACCTGCCGTTAGCCATGTAAGTTTCAGCGTTCCCGCTGGTAGTGCCCTTGCGCTTGTGGGTCCTTCGGGCGGCGGCAAGTCAACCTGCGCAAGCCTGATTCCTCGTTTTTGGGATGTTTCCTCGGGTCGAGTGCTCGTAGGTGGTGTGGACGTTCGCGATATGGATCCGCACGAGCTTATGGACCAGGTCGCCTTCGTGTTCCAGACCAACCAGCTGTTCCGGCAAACACTTGCCGATAACGTGCGCGCTTCCAAGCCTACGGCCACTGACGACGAAGTGCGTGCGGCCCTCTCCGCAGCTCAGTGCGACGACATTGTGGCCAAGCTTCCACAGGGCATCAATACCATGCTCGGTGCCGGCGGAGCATATCTTTCGGGCGGCGAGGTCCAGCGCGTGGCACTCGCCCGCGCGATCCTTAAAGACGCGCCTATCGTGGTGCTCGATGAGGCCACGGCGTTTGCCGACCCCGAGAACGAGGCGCTCATCCAGCGCGCCTTTAGCAAGCTGGCGGCGGGTCGCACGGTCATTATGATTGCGCACCGACTCTCGACTGTAGTGGGGGCCGACAAGATCGTGGTGCTCAACCAGGGTAGCGTGCAGGAGTCGGGTACCCATGCCGAGTTGCTGTCCCAAGAGGGTCTGTATGCCAAGATGTGGGCCGAATACGAACAGGCCGCGAGCTGGAAAATCACTGCAGCGACCGCGGATGCCGCTGTCACGAAGGGAGGCGAGGCCTAAATGTTCGCCTCATTCCAAAAGAAGTACTTCCTATCCGATAAAGGCGTCGCCGGCGTAAAACGCGGCATTTTCTGGACCGCGCTCACCAATCTCATTACCATGGCCGGCATGGGCTTATTGTTCCTGGTCATGGCCGGTTTTGTCGAACATCTCGCCACCGGTGCCGACCTGCCGGATGCCCTGCCGATTGTGGGCGGCCTCCTGGTCTTTTTCGTGTTGCTCTTTGCCTCTAACTGGCAGCAGTATTACTACACCTACTGCATCTTTTACGAGGAGTGCGGCAAGCAGCGTATGGAGATTGCCGAGCGCTTGCGCAAACTGCCGCTGTCGTTTTTTGGTCGTCGTGATCTGGCCGATTTAACCGAGACCATCATGGGTGACGTCCAGGCCATGGAGCACGCCTACAGCCACGTGCTGGGAGAGCTTTGGGGTGCCATCATCGCAAGCGTCATTGTGTTCGTGGCGTCGCTGTTCTTTTGCTGGCAGCTGGCGATTGCGGCGTTTTGGAGCGTTCCCGTGGCCTTTGCCGTGCTGTATCTGACGCGCGGCCCCATGATCCCGGTGTTCGACCATGTGCGTGCCGAGAAGGTCAAGGTTACCGAGGCGATCCAGGAGACGCTCGACTGCGTGCGCGAGATCCGCGCCACCAACCAGGAGGCTCATTATCTTGAGGGGCTCAACGCCGTGATCGATGCCGAGGAGCGCGAGACCACCAAGGGCGAGCTCGCCAATGGGCTTTTGGTCAACTCCGCCTTTGCCATCCTGCGCCTGGGGATTGCCACCACGTTGGTCACGGGCGCTGCGATGGTCGCCTCCGGCCAGGTCGACTTTTTGATGATGTTTGCCTTCCTGCTTATGGTGAGCCGCATCTATGCGCCCTTTGATCAGGCGCTGATGCTGATGTCCGAGCTGTTTGCCGCCGAGTCGTCGGCCAAGCGCATGCGTTCCATCATGGAAGAGCCCGTGGCGCGGGGCAGCGAGCAGTTTGAGCCCGTAGGCCACGATGTGGTGTTCGATCACGTGGCATTTGGCTATGGTGCGGGCGAGGACGGCCGCGCCGGCGAGAAAGTTCTTACCGATGTGAGCTTTACCGCCAAGGAAGGCGAGGTCACGGCACTGGTCGGTCCTTCGGGCTCCGGTAAGTCCACGGTGAGCCGCCTGGCCGCGCGCTTTTGGGACGCCACCGAAGGCACGGTCACCGTGGGCGGCGTGGATGTTGCGAGCGTGGATCCCGAGGCGCTGCTGCGCGACTACGCCATTGTGTTCCAAGACGTGCTGCTCTTTGACGACACGGTGATGGGAAACATCCGTCTTGGTCGTCGCGATGCCACCGATGAGGAAGTGCTTGCTGCCGCGCGTGCCGCCAACTGCGACGAGTTTGTGAGCCGCATGCCGCAGGGCTATGACACCATGATCGGCGAGAACGGCTCCAAGCTGTCCGGCGGTGAGCGCCAGCGCATCTCTATCGCCCGTGCGCTGCTCAAAGACGCGCCTATCGTGCTGTTGGACGAGGCGACGGCGAGCTTGGATGTGGAGAACGAGACCGTGGTTCAGCAGGCGCTCTCCCGTCTGCTTGCAGGTAAGACGGTTATCGTTATTGCCCACCGTATGCGCACGGTGGAAAATGCCGATAAGATCGTTGTACTCAAGGATGGTGTGGTTGCCGAGCAGGGCACTCCGGCGCAGCTCAAGGCGGCAGGTGGAGAATTCGCCCGCATGGTGGCGCTGCAAAAGGAAGCAGCTACCTGGCAGTTGTAAGAAGGGGCAAAGGGACAGTCCCTTTCTCACATTGACAATCGGTTACTCCGCATCGTTAATTTTCAAAAGGTTAGCCATGGCTGACCTAGATAGTTAGATAAAATTGAGATATTTCAAAAGCGTGCTCGAGCAAACTTGTTTACTCGGGTGCTGAAGCACCATGCCGCGTCCAATGCGGCAAAAAGGAGAAGCAACATGAAGAAGTCGACGTTCAATACCCTGCTTGTCGGTGGCGGTTTTCTGCTTGGCACGGCCGGCATCAAGCTGCTTACCAGCGCTCCGGTAAAGAACGCCTGCGTGCAGGGTATCGCGTGCGGCATGCGCATCAAGAACGGCTACCAGGACATGGTCGAGCAGGCCAAGGCTAATGTCGACGACATGGTTGCCGAGGCTGCTTACATCACCCAGAGCGAGGCCGCTGCTGACGAGGCAGCCGAGTAACGCTCCCAGGCACAAACTATGAGATTCTCGATTATTAGCGAGATCCCCGGCAGGACCCGTCTTCAATTGGCGGGTCCTGTGCCAGAGAGCGATCTCGATGCACTTCTTAAGCTTGGCGGCGACATCGACGGCGTGCACAAGGTGCGCGTCTACGGCCGCATCGGCCAGATGGCACTCGAATACGACGAGTCGCGCCGCGATGCCGTGCTGGCCGCCGTCGGTGCGCTCGACGCTCAGGCCATCGCCGACGCAAAGACGGGTTACGTGATGCAGCTTGAGCCACGCAAGCACAAGCTCGTCATGGATCTTGCCACACTTATCGGCGCCCACTACGCGCGCCGCTGGTTCTTGCCGACGCCTCTGCGTGCTGTGTTTGTCGTGGCCGGTTACATGGCATTTTTGCGCGCCGCCCTCCGTGAGCTCGCGCAGCCGCGCCTGACCGTTCCCGTGCTCGATGCTTCGGCCATTGGTATCTCGTTTGTCAAACGCGACGTCGATACCGCCGGCCAGACGATGTTCCTGCTCAACGTGGGCGAATTGCTCGAGGACTACACGCGCGCCATGAGCGAAAACGAGCTCATCAACTCGCTGCTCGACGTGCCCGATAAGGCACAAAAAGTGGTCGGTGACACCGAGGTAAGCGTTGCCGCCACCGAGCTCGAGCCCGGCGACTTGGTAGCCGTGCGCACTGGCATGTCCATTTGCATCGACGGTGTTGTCGAGCAGGGGAGCGCTATGGTCAACCAAGCGACCCTGACCGGCGAGCCGCTGGCCGTCGAGCGTAGCGCAGGCGACGACGTGTTCGCCGGCACCGTCGTGGAAGACGGCAGCATCTTGGTGCGCGTGCGCGCCAATACGGCGCAAACCAAACTGCGCTCAATCGTCTCGCTCGTGCAGACGGCCGACTCGCTCAAGTCCGAGGGCCAGTCGCATATGGAGGACCTTGCCAACAAGATCGTCCCGTGGAACTTCCTGCTCGCGGGCCTGGTTGCGCTTACTACCCGCAGCCTCATCAAGACCTCGGCGGCACTGATGGTCGACTACTCGTGCGCACTCAAGCTCACGGGTTCCGTTGCCGTCATGACCGCTATGAGCGATGCCGCCAAGATGGGCGTCATGGTCAAGGGCGCGAAGTACTTTGAGTCGTTTGCCAAGGCCGACACCATTGTGTTTGATAAGACCGGCACGCTGACCGAGGCGCAGCCGCGCCTGGCTTGTGTGCTGACGACCGACGGCTGGAGCGAGGACGAGGTCCTGCGCCTTTCTGCCTGCCTGGAGGAGCATTTCCCGCATCCGGTGGCGCGTGCCGTGGTCAACGCCGCCCGCGAGCGCGGGCTCGAGCACCGCGAGCGCCATGCTGCGGTCGAGTACATCGTGGCGCATGGTATTGCTTCGTCCATCGAAGGGCGTCGCGCGATTATCGGCTCGGCACACTTTGTGTTTGAGGACGAGAGCGCGCAGCTCGATTCCGACATTAAGGAGCGCATTGAGTCCCAGATGCAGGGCCTGTCGCCGCTGTATCTGGCGGTCGATGGGAAGGTCGTCGGCGTGCTCGGCATCGAGGATCCGCTCAAGGCCGGGGTCCGTGAGGCCATCGCCGACCTGCACGCGTTGGGCGTCAAGCATGTCGTTATGCTCACGGGCGACTCGGAGCGCACGGCCGAGCGCATTGCTCGCGAGGCAGGGGTCGACGAGTTTAAGGCCGAGCTGCTGCCCGAGGACAAGTACGCGTATGTGGAGCGCATTAAGGGCGAGGGGCGCCACGTTGCCATGGTGGGCGACGGTGTCAACGATTCGCCGGCGCTCGGTTTGGCCGACGTGGGCTTGGCGATGGGTGGCGGAAGCGACATCGCCAAGGAGGTTGCCGACATCATCCTGACCGATACGGATCTTGCCGCGATCGTGCGCCTGCGCCGTATGAGTCAGGGGCTTATCGATCGTCTGACGAGTTCGTATTCCAAGGTGATGCTCACCAACTCGGCGCTCCTGGCGCTGGGCATTACCGGCATGATCACTCCGCAGACGTCGTCACTGCTGCACAACGGCTCAACGATCGCCTACAGCCTGGGCAACGCAAAGGCGTACCTGCGTTAGCAGACGTGTTCGCCCACGTTATCTGGCCTGCGCCCAGACGGCATCGGTGTCGTCTGGGCGCAGGCTTTTTGCATTTGACCATTTGCTAGCTTCTCTATATAGTGTTGCTAGCGGTGCTAGCAATTGAAGGGAGCGGGATCAACGTGGGTGCTGTTAGCGGCATGGCGCAGGTGAACGTTCGCGTAGATCGCCAGGTCAAGAACCGTGCCGAGGAGGTGCTGCGGCTTTCGGGCGGATCACTGCCCGAGCTCATCAAAAAGGTGGTGGCCAAGGTCGCGCAGGGTGGCGGGCAGTGCGAGGAAGTGCTTGCGGCCGTCGACGACCGGCAGCAGACCGTCGCGCCCGATACTCCGTTCGCCGCATCATGGGCGGCGGCGGATCAGCTTTACGCGGACCTGGGCATCGTTACGTCGCCCGTATCCGACGATCGCGATTGGGACACAATCTATTCCGAAGCCATGGACGAGCGCTATCGCCAAAAGGGGATGATCCTGTGAGCGGGGCTCCCCTCAAAATAATGGTGGACGCCAACGTATGGGTTGATTCGTTTTGCGTCGACCATGCCGAGTCGCTTGCTGCGCGTGCGTTTATTGGGCAGGCGACGGAGACGGGGGCGTTGCTGTTCTTCCCGGTGCATATCGCCAAGGACGTACTGTACGTTGTCCAACACGAACTCAAGCGTAGCGTTCTTGCCAGTGGGGGAGCGCTCGACGAGGCATCTGCCCGTGCAATTGGCGATGCGGCGTTGGCGTTTGTTCGGAACATGACCGAAAACGCCACAGCCGTGGGTGCAGATGCGTCGGACCTTTGGCTGGCCGACAAATACTTAGCGCTCCATCGCGATTACGAGGACAACTTGGTGCTCGCCGCGTGCAAGCGGGCGCAGGTTGATTACTTGGTGACCAACGATCGCAAGCTGCTCGAACATGCCGATCTTGCAGCAAAGACCCCGCGCCAAATGATGCCGATTCTGGCTTTGGCCGAACGCGGCGGCGCGGCTATCGGTTGACGCGAACTGTTTGCGGGCCTCTTGGACGACGATGCGCCAAGGGACCCGCGCCTTCTATTTACAAAAGCTCGGCCTTAATGGTGGGACTTTCTGCGAGCTGCTCGGCTGCCTTTTCGTCGGAGCTGTCGAGTGCTGCCAGACTGCGGTAGACCCACTCGTTGACCTGGGTGTTCTTGACGCCTGCGGTCTGCATAAGGGCGCCTACCTCGCGGATTGCTGCGAGCAGATCGGCTTTGGGACCCGCGAGCTCGACCTTGATGCCGTGGTAGGCGGCCACGCCGCGGTTCTCACTCACGTGGTCGATAAAGCCCTCGACGGTCTCAAGCTGCTGGGCGAGAGCTGCATCATCGTCAGCGTCCAGCGCGAAGAGTGCGTTCGATACCGTGAGGGCGGGATGTCCGCAGGGGACAAAGCCCTCGATGACATCCATAGCTTCGGTAATGGTTGAGCCCAGGCCTGCGAGGGCATTGACGAGTTGCTGCTTGGTATCCATAACGGTCCTTTCGACGGGTCAATTTTGCTTGGCGAAAATATACGTTACGCGATCGGTGGCAAAAGTGCGAAGTGCGGCGCACATTGGGGTCTTCACAGCTCGTGCATAGAACAGCTGTCCGCTTTCAGAACGTGGTAAGATAACACTCCACAAGCGGGGCTCGCCCCGCATGCTCCTTGAAAAGTCGACGGGTGTTGGGTGCTTGCGTGCCCAATGCCATCCAGACTTTCCCGACATTCGGGGGCGACTGGTTTCGACACGATAGCTCTGAGAGAGGAAGCAAGCCGAGGTCTCCTCGCCTCGTTAAACAGGGGTACCGTCAAATTGAATTGACAACAACTCTTCTTTTGAGCCTATGGCTCTCGCTGCTTAGTTTATAGCGGCGCGTCAACCCGGTGATTTCCCCGACACCGGCGCGACGTCATTTTAGGGGAATGCTCCTGCGCACGTAATCGGTATGGCGCAGGCTAAGACCGAACCGGTTAGGACGCCGCGAGCGTGTCGCTGCGCGCAAAGCGTCCGAGATAAAACCAGCGACTGAGCTTGGAGATGCCAATCAGGGGGCTTTCGTGGACCGGAGTTCGATTCTCCGCGCCTCCACCAATAGTTACAGGCAGGTAGAGAAGTGTTTCTACCTGCTTTTTTATTACATATAGATACCGCGCAGAATCGAACTCTATGCAAGGCGCGGGCGTTAGGAAAACGTCGTGGCAGTGCAGGGCGGGACGCGCTTTCCTAACGGTCGTCCAACGGAAACTGCGTCCCAGAATATCGGCTCAGAATGGGATGCATTTTCCGGATGGGTTGCTGGCGGAAAGTTCATCCCGGAATCCGCGCTCAGAATGGGACGCGCTTTCCCAACGGCGGTCCAAGCGGAAAACGCATCCCGGAATCCCGCCTCAAATTGGGACGCGCTTTCCGCTCCATCTCCTCAACTCCAAAACCTATGCGCCCTCCATTCCAAAACTGGGTAGAAGAAGGCCAAAACGCAACGGCAGGAGGTCAATATGACTGCAGAAGATAAGGCAAAGAACGCCGGCAAGGTCGCGCTCGTTTTGGAGGGCGGCAGCTTCCGCGGGCAGTTTACCGCGGGCGTGCTCGACGTTCTCATGGAGGCTGGCGTCGAGATTCCGGCTGTCTACGGTGTATCGGCCGGTGCCCTCAACGGCGTGAACTACAAGTCGCACCAGATCGGCCGTGCCAACCGCATCAACCTGGCTTTCTGCAACGACAGCCGCTTCATGGGCGCCGCATCGTTTGCGTCCACGGGCTCTATTGTGGGTTACGACTTTATTTTCAACGATGTCCAGGACCGCCTGGATCCCTTTGACAACGAGACGTTCGACGCGAGCCCCATCGAGATGTACGCCGTCGCGACGGACATGCTCTTTGGAACTGCCACGTACCTGCCGGTCAAAAGCGCCGTACTTGACCTCGACGCCGTGCGCGCATCGACGTCGCTGCCGCTGGTGACGCCGCCGGTCGAGATCGATGGGCACAAATACGTCGACGGCGGCGTAGCCGATTCGGTCCCTATCGAGCACGTGCTGGAGGAGGCGGGCTTCGATCGCGCGGTTGTCATTGTCACGCAGGACCGCTCGTACGAGAAAAAGCCCTACGAGTTTATGCCAGCCGCACGCGCTCGCTATGCCGACTACCCCTATCTGCTCGAGGCTATCGAGACGCGCCACGACCGCTATAACATCCAGCGCATGCATCTGTGGAAGTATGAGCGCGAGGGCCGCGCGCTGGTCGTTGCGCCACAAAAGCCGGTCGAGGTCGGTCACGTTGAGCACGATCCGGCAAAGCTCCTCGACCTGTATATTCAGGGCCGCCAGGAGGCAAAGCGCCTACTGAGTGATATCGAGGCATTTGTCGAGCGCTAGTGTCGCGACGTCATGACCCATGGATGACATGTGCAGAAACTCTGGTCGGAGCCAAAATACCTGTTGACTCGGACGGCGAGCGGGGTAATATGGACGGGTTACTTGCAGAGCCCCGTGAATCTCTGTAACAACACGTACTGTACATGGAGGAGTCTAAGTGATTTCGAAATCGACTCACTACGCCAAGCAGGGCGAGGTCCAGCGCAACTGGGTTCTCGTCGACGCCGATGGTGCTGTCCTGGGCCGTCTTGCCACCCAGATCGCAATGATCCTGCGCGGTAAGAACAAGCCCCAGTTCACGCCCAACAGCGACTGCGGCGACTTCGTTGTCGTCATCAACGCCGATAAGGTCCAGCTTACCGGTAACAAGGCCGACACGAAGACCTATTATCGCCACAGCGGCTACAACGGCGGCCTCAAGGCTGAGAGCTTCCGCCAGGCTATGGAGAAGCACCCGGAGAAGGTCATCGAGCGCGCCGTTCGCGGCATGCTGCCCAAGACCACCCTCGGCCGTGCCCAGATGACCAAGCTTAAGGTCTACGCTGGTGCCGAGCATCCGCACGCTGCCCAGAACCCCACGAAGATTGAGCTGGAGGCTTAAAGATGGCTGAGAACACCGTTGTCTACCAGGGTACCGGCCGTCGTAAGAACGCCGTCGCCCGCGTCCGTCTCGTCCCCGGCACCGGCAAGGTGACCATCAACAAGCGCGACGCCGAGCAGTATTTCGGCCGTCATCAGCTCGTTGAGAACGCCCTTGCTCCCTTCAAGGTGACCGACACCGCCGGTCAGTTCGACGTTATCGCTCTGTGCGATGGCGGCGGCATCTCCGGTCAGTCCGGCGCTCTGCGCCTGGGCATCGCTCGCGCTCTTCTGAACGCTGGCGATTACCGTGCTGACCTCAAGAAGGCCGGTTTCCTTACGCGCGATGCTCGCGTGGTCGAGCGCAAGAAGTACGGCCTCAAGAAGGCCCGCCGCGCTCCCCAGTTCTCCAAGCGCTAAGGTTTTATCTCCTTACGAGATACAATGTACAAGCGGGGCCTACCGAATGCTCGGTGGGTCCCGCTTTTCTTTTCGACTAGGGTGGGCGGCTTTGTTTTGCCCACTTGGGAAGGAGCGATCCTATGCCCCAGAACATCTTCGGTACCGATGGCGTCCGTGGCGTCGCCAACGCCGACCTCTCGTGCGACCTCGCATTTCGCCTGGGCCGCGCGGCGACCAAGTTTCTTGGCCCGGACATCTGCATCGGTCGCGATACGCGTCTTTCGGGCACCATGCTCGAGAGTGCTCTGACCGCTGGCATTATGGCCGAGGGCGGCCGCCCGCATTGCTGCGGCGTTATCCCTACGCCGGCCGTGGCGCTGCTCACCGTCCAAAATGAGCTCGACGGCGGCATCGTCATCTCCGCTTCGCACAATCCGCCGGAGTTTAACGGCATCAAGTTCTTTAGCCGCAAGGGCATGAAGCTTCCCGATGCTGTCGAGGAAGAGATCAGCGCCTGGGTCATGTCCGAGGAGGCCATGGCTGCCGATACGCTGCCGACCGGCGCCGGTGTGGGTCACATCATCAAGATGAAGGACGCCCGCAAGGCCTATGTCGATCATGCCATCAGCACGCTCGACGGCCTTAAGCTCGATGGCCTGGTTGTTGCCGTCGACTGCGGCCACGGCGCTTCGTGCCAGACCACGCCTGCCGCGCTCCAGCGCCTGGGTGCCACGGTCCACGCCATCAACACGGATTACTGCGGCACCGACATTAACGTCGAGTGCGGCTCCACTCATCTTGAGCCTCTGCGCGAGCTCGTGCTGCGCACCCACGCCGATATCGGTCTGGCCCACGATGGCGACGCCGATCGCGTTCTGTTCGTGGACAGCGAGGGCAACGAGATCGATGGCGACTACATCCTGGCCATCTGCGGCTCCGACCTGGCCGCTCGCGGCAAGCTCGCCAACTCCGAGATCGTCTCGACCGTTATGTGCAACCTGGGCTTCTCCATCGCCATGAAGGAGCAGGGCTTTGAGATGGTGCAGACTGCCGTGGGCGACCGCTATGTTCTTGAGCGTATGCTCGAGGACGGTGCCGTCATCGGTGGCGAGCAGTCCGGCCATATCATCTTCCTGGAGCACAACACCACCGGCGACGGTCTGGTGACGGCTCTGCAGCTTCTGGCCGTGCTCAAGCGCACTGGCCGCACCCTTACCGATCTTGCCGGCATCATGAAGAAATACCCGCAGGTGCTCGTCAACGTGCATTCGGACAACAAGGCCGGCCTGGACGATTGCCAGCCCATTTGGGACGCCGTCGCTGCCGCCGAGAAGGAGCTCAACGGTCGCGGCCGCATCTTGGTGCGCCCGAGCGGTACTGAGCCTCTGGTTCGCGTTATGGCCGAGGCGGAGACGCACGAGCTGACCCAGCGCGTTGTTGACGATATCGTCGAGGTTGTCAAGCGCGAACTTCCCTAATGGCCAAAAACGGATGCCAAGTGGTAAACTGATACGGTTATTTTGATTGTTTGGTATGTCCGAGGGGGAGCATGTTCACTAAAGTCCTAAGGTCTTTTGGTATGCGTGGTCGAGTCCTTACGCTGGATGCTCCCATCTCGGGCGACGTCATTCCGCTCTCCGAGGTAAACGATCAGACGTTTGCCACTGGCCTTTTGGGCCAGGGCGTTGCCATTCAGCCTACGGGCACGCGTGTGATTGCGCCGGCAGACGCCAAGGTCGAGGCCATTTTTCCCACGGGACACGCCGTTGCGCTCAACACGGTCGATGGCTTGGACGTGCTCATCCACGTTGGTTTGGACACTGTTCAGCTCGAGGGCAAGCACTTTACCGTACATGCGCAAGTGGGTGACATCGTCCATAAGGGCGATGTGCTCATCGAGTTCGATCGCGAGGCAATTGCTGCCGAGGGCTACGATGTGACGGTTCCCATTTTGGTGTGCAACTCCGTTGAGTTCTCGAGCATCAAAGGCTCCGTTGGCGAGCATGTCGAGGAGATGGACCAGCTCATCGTCGCTCGCGAGCGCTAGTCGCTCCGCTTGGCCTTTAGCCTACAATTCAAACACGTTTACGGAGGGCGCCCTTGAAAGAGGGCGCCCTCCGTGGCAAGATGGGATTTGTCCGAAGCTAAACGGCTTTGGGTCACCGTGGACGGGCAGGGGCCTCGACGCGGGTAGACACGAGACACATACATTACGCGACCTCGCCCTGGTGGCCGCACACGTTGGTTGCGGCCGACGCGGGCCGCGGGCAAGTGCTTGTAAGGGGAGCCTTGCCTCTCTTGTACGAGAAAGGACGCGTAATGAAGATCATTAAAGCTAAAGACTACGAGGATATGAGCCGCAAGGCCGCCAATATCATCTCGGCTCAGGTTATCCTCAAGCCCGATTGCGTGCTGGGTCTTGCCACCGGCTCCACCCCGATTGGCGCCTACAAGCAGCTCGCCGCTTGGTACAAGAAGGGTGACGTCGACTTTGCCGAGGTCAGCACCTACAACCTCGACGAGTATCGTGGCCTTTCGCACGACGATCCCCAGAGCTACCACTACTTTATGCGTGAGAACTTCTTCGATCACATTAACATCGACCTGAACAACACGCATGTGCCCGATGGTTCCAATCCCGACGCTGCCGCTGCCTGCTCTGAGTACGACAAGATCGTCGCTGCCGCCGGTTACCCCGATCTGCAGCTGCTCGGCATCGGTAACAACGGTCACATCGGCTTCAACGAGCCTGATGACCACTTCTCCAAGGGTACGCACTGTGTCGACCTTACCGAGAGCACTATTCAGGCCAACAGCCGCCTGTTTGACAGCATCGACGACGTGCCTCGTCAGGCCTACACCATGGGCACTCAGACCATCATGTATGCCCGCATGATCCTGGTTGTCGCCAATGGCGAGGCCAAGGCCCAGGCCGTGCATGACATGTGCTTTGGTCCGGTTACCCCCGAGTGCCCTGCCTCGATCCTGCAGCTGCACACCAACTGCGTTGTCGTTGCCGACGAGGCCGCCCTTTCGCTCTGCGAGTAGCGAAAGCCTATCACCTCGACATAGCTTTGCCGAAGGCCTCCGCTTTGCGGGGGCCTTTTTGCTGAGCGTACGCCGTGTGCTTGACGAAAACCTTGCCGCGAACTTGACGGGTGCGTCTGGCGCAGCATGATTCATTCCATAACAGATACTATGCATAAATGCTATGAAAAGGTCGCAGACGGTAGCTGGCGTTAGGTGAGTTGCGCAACACAATTGAACAGCGCTCATTTGAGGTACACTGCCAAAGGATGGGACAAGCTGGCAAGCGCATTGACCTGCGCAAAGACTGATTGGTTGGGGGATAAGTTTCAATCGGACCACGCTGAACAAAAACTTGCCATTTGCGTACCAACAAACATCCTAAACCGTAGCATCGCTCTATTCATCTAGCGATACATATGGTCTAGCGTTACGGTGTCCATGTGGTCGAGTTGAGGAGCGGGCATGGTTAACGATTTGGGCAATACGGACGACCTCGAGCTTATGCCGCTGGGCAGTAGCTATATGGTGCGACGCGATCGCTTGATGAACGAACTTATCGCCAAGGGCCGAAAGGCCGGCATCGTAGTCCTCTACGCGCCTGATGGCTTTGGGAAAACCTCGGTGCTGCTGCAGTATGCCCAAGAGGTTAAAAGCGATCCGACGCGAGGTCCTGTGCGGATCATCGAGGCAGACCGCGCCATTGGGCGCGAGGTGTTTATGCAGCTCGAGGTCGTTACCGAAGAGCTTAAGGACAAGCCGCACTCCCTGATTGCAATCGATAACGTGCCTAACCTCAGCCAGAGCGAGACCGAGGAGCTGATCGACCGAATCCGAACCCTGCGTGCTATGGGGGTTGGGGTCTTTATGAGCTGCCGTCCTTCGAATCGTCAGCTGATTCACGGACTGGGCGATTCGATTAAAGTCAACGCGCAGATGCTCAAGGTGCATGCCTATGAGTATTCGGCGTGGGCATCGGCGTTTTCGATCAGCACGTCGCTCGACTTCTATCAGCTTACGCAGGGCGTGCCCGAGCTCGTCTCGGCTATGCAGTCGGGACTATACGGGCAGGGAGACGTTGCCCAGATGCTCGAAAACGAGATCGTCAATATCTACGGTGCGGTACTTGTTGATCTGGCGTCGCTCGAGAACAACGCCCTGTTTAGTGTGGCATGCTTGATGGTCTTAATGGGTGAGGGCAATATTTCGGAGCTCGAGGCTTGCGGTGTTAGGCTTTCGGCGATTGACCAGTCCTATCTTGTCCGCGATTATCCCATTTTTGGCGTCGATCCAGCAGACCGGAGCTTTACCTGCTTGGGTACCGAGGATAACGCACGCCTGCGATTGCGCAAGCTGGTCGCCGAAATTCGCCCCGAACTCGTTGTGCGGGCGGCGCGTATATTGATTAAAGCGGGTCGCTGCGATACCGCGATGGACCTCGCCGACGCGTTTTTGGACCGCAGTGCGGTGTTGGAGCTTGCCGGGCAGTATGGGGTCGATCTGGCCCTGACGGGGCATGGAGGGGACGTCTGCCGCGCGGCGCTGGGAAAGACCGAGGCAGATGGCCGGGCATCGGAGCCGACGCCTGACGAGGCGCTCGGCATCTATCTGGCGGCGGTGAGCGTCTCCAATACAAAACTCGCGCGGTATATGGCCTCAATTATCGAGCATGCGGGCGAGCAAGCGATTTGCGAGCTCGATCCCGTGTCGTGGAAGGTGGCGCACGCGTTCACGGCCGCCTGTTATGGAGATAGTGGTCTGGGGCTTCCGGCAAGCCATACAGCGCTGGAAAGTGAGGCGTCTTGTGCCGCACTCGATATGCTGTCCGCACATGTCGAGATAAAGCATGGGCTGACCGAGCGGGCGAAGGGTGCTGAGATCCTCGCGGGGCTCAAAACGGATAAGGCCTATGATTGCGAGCTCGATATCGCGGGGACGTTTGTGCGGGCGGACCGCATGTTGACGGAGCTATTTGATGGGTCGTATGCAGGGACTGACGAGCGTGATGACGAGATGGCCCTGACGCTCGAGGCACTCGAAGCGCGTGGAATCCGAGCGCTCGCCATCTGGGTGCGCATGGTATTATCGGCGCGGCGCCTGTTTGCCGGCATGCCGGTGACCGACGAGCAGGCATTCAATGAGCTCGACCGCTTTGCCGTGCGCGTGCGTGACAATCAAGTCCAGTTGTTTGGCTTGATACTGGAAGGCTGGCAGTCGCTGGCTGAGGGGCGTCCGGTCAATGCCAAATTCCGTGCGGTGCAGGTGCTCAGGCTTGCCGAGGAATCGATTGGATACATACGCGACAACGCACTGCTGCTAGAGCGCGCGGCGTACTTACGCAATACATCGATGGTATCGGTGCGCGAAGAGGCAGAGCTGCTCGATTTGAGCCGGACGCAGGTCGGTGGTGCCGAGGCTTGGATGGTGGCGCTGCATTTGGCCTCCGCTGGCCGCGATAGCGACCTTGCAGCCTGGATGTCTATGAACCGCCCAGGGATTTTAGATCCGTCGTATCGGCTGTTTGCGCGTCTTGCGATGCATTGTCTGGGTGAGCCGGCTGCTAGAATTCGAAAGAAGCTCCCGGTGCGCGAGCTGTCGCGATATTCGCTGCGTGACGACTTTGAGGGCGAAGGCGAGCGTCTGTTCCAGGCCGGCGATGCCGAGGGTGTCGATGTGATTGGCCATATCGAGATCCGCATGTTTGGGGCGTTTCGCGCCGAGCGCGACGGGTTTCCCATCACGGATAAGATGTGGCGCCGCAAGAAAGCGGCGACGCTTGCCGAGCGGCTTGCGCTGGGTATGGATGCACTGGTCGACCGCGAGACGCTGGCCATGGAGCTGTGGCCCCATGCCGAGTTCAATAGCGCTCGTAACAATCTGTACTCGACGATATCGCGCCTGCGTTCGGCCTTGGGGCCGACACCGGACGGCAAGTCGTGTGTGCTGATCCAAAACGAGTGCATTGGGCTTAACGGCGACTACGTCAAGACCGACGTGCGGTTGTTTGATCAGATAAGCCGCGAAGTTTTGGGAAATCGCACGGGTGCGCGCGGGCCCCATCTGATCGAGCTGTGCCTTAAGATCGAGCAGCTTTACGCCGGCCCGTTGTATGTTCCCAATGGCTGTAATCCATCCTACTTTTTGCGTATGCGGCGCATTATGGAATCGAAGTATATCGACTGCATGATTCGGGGCGCGAATGCCGCCCTAGAAGAAAACGACCTGCAGTCGGCGGTATGGCTGGTGGAGTCGGGGCTGCGGCAAGAGACGGCGCGCGAGGACATGGTGCGTTGCGCCATGCGCGTCTACGGTGCGGCGGGGCGACGACGCGATGTCGTCGAGCTTTACAGTGGGCATATGCATCACCTGAGGGAGCAGGTCAATGGCGTGCCCGAGCCCGAGACACGGCGTCTGTACGAGCGCTTGGTGGAGGGCAGGCTTAACCGAGTGCTCGTCGAGCGATAAAAAATGAGCGTCCGAATTGCTCGAACGCTCGCAATTTTGATGTATGTTGGCTCGCCGGATTGTTGGCTCTTAGACGAGCTTAATCTTCTCGATGTCCTTGCGCGAGGACTCGCGATACAGCGAGAACTTGCGGCCGATAACCTGGACGACCTCGGCATGGCAGCGATCGGCAAGCTCTTCGGCGGCCTCGCGGGCGGAAAGGCTGGAACCATCGAGTACGGAGCACTTAACGAGTTCGTGCTTCTCCAGGTAGGCGACCGTCTGCTCGACGGTGCCCTCGTTGATGTCGGACTTGCCGATGATGATGGCGGGGTTGAGGTGATGGGCCATGCTGCGAAGCTGCTTGACCTGGGCTCCTGTCAGTGCCATGGGTTCTCGCTTTCTATGTTATGGGGCGCCCCGCGATGGGGCCTTAATCTACGTGAGCTGTCCCACGATAGCGCAGGAACGGCGTGGTGTGGGGCGTATTTGCCCAGTTCAAAAAGAATGCGGATGCCGAGCGGGAGAACAGCGCGGGTTGCAGGCGGACGTGTACGGCGGCCGAAAGCGGTCTATGGACGGCCCGAAGAGACCGGCTCCCATGCAATAAACGCCCAACGGACCTTGCGGACGTGGTCGAGCATGTAACGCCCCTGCGGCACGCCCTTGGACCCTGGCTCGCCGGCATGGGGATTCTCAATCATATGCTGAGCGACGTAGTCGCGCAGGCGGTCGATCTTATCCTCGTTACCGTGCTCGAGCATGCGGGAGAAGTCCTCCACGCCCGCCTCAAGGCTATCGAAGGTATCGCGACGAGGCGATTCAAAGTACGTAACCTGCGGCAGGGCACCCATCTGAATGAGGATATTAAAGGCATACACAAAGCCATTACTGCAGGTAACCGAGGCACCGATGGCGTTCATCAGGTGAAGGTCATAGCGCGGGCTGGAGTTGGCGACCATCGTGACAGCACAACGCCGACGGGCCGTTCGATCAAGCTTGGTAAGCGCGTCTTTTAGGTTGGTCGTGGTGACAGAGCGACTGGCAAAGGCAACATCTACCGCTTTCGCGACCGGTCCAACCAAATCCCAGTCATCATCCCAAGCAAGCTCAAGCGGTGTAATGCGATCCTCGAGCCCATAGTACTCAATGCCAGCATCAAGCGTGCCCAACATGGCAGGGGAAAAGTCAGCAGCAATCACGGGATGTCCAACCTGAGCAAGCGGAATAGCAATCGACCCAGCCCCACACCCCATATCCAGCACGGACTCACCAGGCTTTAACGCCAACAGCTTCATAAAGTCCCGGGCATACGGAGCAGTCTCAAGCGGCCGAAAATGCCGAGCCCGCTTATCCCACTCAAAAGAATCATCAGCCCGCCGCCGATTAGCTTGCAGACGCATCCATTCCTGGTTCCAATCTGTGGAAAGCAGCTCAGAGCGAGCATCCCCATCAACCACGGGTCAACCTCCTAGCAACAAAAAAGCGACTCCTCCCAAAAGAAGAGCCGCAACCAGCATATATCAGAAAGAACCGATCCAATGCCAAACCGCCGCACCAGCCAAGTGGTGCAGGAGCGAAGCAACTGCAACATGGGACAGAACTCAGCCAAGGTTGAGATGTGCGGGAGCCCCGGGGAGGGCAAATATATAAGGTCGATCGCGAGTTCCGCACGAGCCGGAGAGCACTTAATGTGCTCTCCGTGCGAGTCAGGACTGTCCGAGCAGGCGACCTTATATATTTGCCCTCCCCGGGGCTCCTCGCCCGAACCCTCAGCTAGTTCTTCAGCGAGTTCAGCGGTGCCGGGAAGCGTCCACCACGGTGGGCAAGCACGGTGCCGGCGTTGGGGTTCACCGGCATGATGGGCGCACGGCCGAACAGGCCGCCGTACTCGACGCAGTCGCCCACGCCCTTGCCAATGGCGGGAATCACGCGGACGGCCGTGGTCTTGTTGTTGATGACGCCGATAGCCATCTCGTCGGCGATGATGCCGGCGATGGTCTCGACCGGGGTGTCACCGGGGATGGCGATCATGTCCAGGCCAACGGAGCACACGCAGGTCATGGCCTCGAGTTTCTCGAGCGAAAGCGCGCCAGCCTCGACGGCGGCGATCATGCCGGCATCCTCGGACACGGGGATAAAAGCGCCGGAGAGACCGCCCACGCTGGAGCTGGCCATGACGCCGCCCTTCTTGACGGCATCGTTGAGCATGGCGAGTGCGCAGGTCGTGCCGGGGCCACCGCAGGTGCCAACACCGATGATCTCGAGGATGCGGGCAACGGAGTCGCCGATGGCAGGCGTGGGGGCCAGCGACAGGTCGACGATGCCCTTCTCGACACCCAGGCGATGGGCGGCCTCGCGGCTCATGAGCTCACCGGCGCGGGTGATCTTAAAGGCGGTCTGCTTAATCTTCTCGGCGACCTCCATCATCGATGCGGAATCGGGCAGCGTCTCCAGGGCTGCGGCCATAACGCCGGGGCCCGAGACGCCTACGTTGATGACGGCGTCGGCCTCGCCACCGCCGTGGACAGCGCCCGCCATGAACGGGGAGTCCTCGACCATGTTGGCAAAGCAGACAAACTTGGAAGCGCCGACGGAGTCCTGGTCGGCCGTGAGCTTAGCGGCGTCGATGATGGTCTGCGCAGCCATGAGCACGGCGTCCATGTTGATGCCGGCGCGCAGGCTGGCGACGTTGACGCTGGAGCAGACGCGACTCGTGGTGGCGAGCGCCTGCGGGATGGACTGGATGACGCGGCGGTCGGCGTCGCCGATGCCCTTCTGGACGAGCGCGGAGAAGCCGCCCAGGTAGTCGATGCCGAGGGTCTCGGCCGCACGGTCGAGGGCATGCGCGATGGGGGTGAGGTCCTCATCCTTGCAGCAAGCGGCGATCTGCGCCACCGGGGTGACGGAGACGCGCTTGTTGACGATGGGGATACCGTACTCGCGCTCGAGGTTCTCGGCGGTCTCGACCAGATGTTCAGCCGTGTGCGTCACGTGGTCGTAGATCTTCGTGCACATGCGGTCGAGGTTCTCGTCACCGCAACCCATGAGCGAAACACCCATGGTGATGGTCCTGATGTCGAGGTTCTGCTCCTCAACCATGCCGCGGGTTTCCGCGATTTCTGCGGGCGTGATCGCCATCCTTGCGCTCCTATCTGCCAAAACGAGCATAGTCTTTTCTATTCTAACGTGCCGCACGTGCCAAGTGGCGCATGCGGCACGTTTTGGTGCTCGGTTGTTTCCGTTGTGTTACTGCCCAAAGACCTCTTCTGCGATACGAGCGCTTTCGGCGGCGTCCTTGGCGTAGTAGTCCGCGCCAATCTGCTTGGCGTATTCGGGGGTGAGTACGGCGCCGCCTACGATGATCTTGACGCCCGGCACCTCGGCATGAAGCAGCTTGATGGTCTCCTCCATGGCGACGACCGTGGTGGTCATAAGCGCCGAGAGGCCGACGAGCTTAATGTCGCGCTCCTGTACGGTCTTGAGCACCTCTTGCGGGTCGACGTCGCGGCCTAGGTCAAAGACGGTATAGCCGTAGTTATCGAGCAGCATCTTGACGATGTTCTTACCGATGTCGTGGATGTCGCCCTTGACGGTGGCAACGCAGATCTTGCCCTTGTCGGCAATTTCGCCGGCGGGCATCAGGCGTTTGATGGTATCGAAGCCCACGCGCGCGGCCTCGGCCGAGGCCATGAGCTGGGGCAAGAAGAACTTGCCCTGGTCAAAGAGGACTCCGACCTCATCGAGGGCGGGGATAAAGTGGTTGTTGATGAGGTCCATGGCGTCGTGGTCGGCCAGCAGGCGCTCGGTCTCGGCCGCGATTTCGCCCTTGCGACCCGAGACGACCATGTGGCGGATGGGGTCGTCATCGGCGCTTGCGGTGGTGCTTGCGGTAGGCGCGGCATCGCTCGATGCTGACTGAGCGGCCGCCGGGTTCGCGGCGATCTTGTACGGGTCGGTCCAGCCGGCGTAGCGCTCGATGTATCCGGTCGAGCCTTCGTCCTCAACGCTCAGCACGCGATAGCTGTAGACGGTATCCATAAAGCGCTTGGAACCCGGGTTCATGATGGGGGCGTCCAGGCCTGCACCAAAGGCGGCGGCCAAAAAGACCGAGCCCAGCAGCGGCCGCGCGGGTAGGCCAAAGCTGATGTTCGACACGCCGAGTGCGCACTTGACGCCCAGGCGCTCCTTGCACATAGACATGGCGCGCAGGATCTGCTCAGCCTGGCGCTGGTTGGTCGAGGCGGTCATGACTAGGCAGTCGATGAGGATGCGGTCCGGGCCGATGCCGTAGCGGGCGGCTTCGGCCACGATGCGCTCGGCGATGGCGAAGCGAGCCTCGGCGGTATCGGGGATGCCGCCCTCGTCGAGCGTGAGGCCGACGACGTTGGTGCCATAGTGGGCGACCAGCGGGAAGATCTCGTCCATGATCTGCTGTTTGCCATTGACCGAGTTGATGATGGGCTTGCCGGCGTAGCGACGCACGGCGGCCTCGACGGCGGCGGGGTCGGTGGAGTCGATCTGCAGCGGCAGCAGCGTGGAGCCTTGGAGCTGCTCGGTCGCTTGCTGGATGACCTTGACCTCGTCGATCTCGGGCAGGCCCACGTTGACGTCCAGAATGTCGGCGCCTTGCTCCTGCTGGCTGATGCCCTGGCTCACGACGTAGTCCAGGTCGCCGTCGCGTAGGGCCTGCTGCAGGCGCTTTTTGCCGGTGGGGTTGATGCGCTCGCCGATGACGGCGATCTTATGGCCGTCGCAGGGGAGGTCCACGACCGTTTGGGCACTCGTGACCGACATGCTGGGCTTGCGGTGACGCGGGCTGGGCGTGTGGTTGTCGATGAGGGTGCGAAGTGCCGCCATGTGCGTGGGCGTGGTACCGCAGCATCCGCCGACGACGCTCACGCCGTCCTCAATCATGCCGGCGACGGCCTCGGCGTACTCGGGTGCCTGGATATCAAAGACGGTATTGCCGTCATCGTCCACGCGGGGCAGTCCCGCATTGGCCTGCACCATAACGGGCTTGTCGGTGACGGTGAGCATGCGCGCGGCGAGCCCTCGGAGCTCGGCTGGTCCCTGGCTGCAGTTGATGCCCAGGACGTCGGCGCCGATGGCGTCGAGCGTGATGGCGGCCACCTCGGGACTTGTGCCCAGGAACGTGCGACCATCTTCCTCGAAGGTCATGGTGGCAAAGACGGGCAGGTCGGAGTTTTCGCGGCAGGCGAGGACGGCCGCCTTGATCTCGGCAAGGTCGGTCATGGTCTCGATAATAAAGAGGTCGACGCCCGCAGCGACGCCGGCGCGCACCTCCTCGGCAAAGAGGTCGTAGGCCTCGTCAAAGCTGAGGGTGCCCAGGGGACGCAGCAGGGCGCCGATGGGGCCGATGTCGCCGGCGACGTAGCGGGCGCCGGCCTCACGGGCGCAGGCGACAGCGGCGGCAAAGACGTCTGCCACGGTGGCGGCTCCGTCGAGCTTGTGGGCGTTGGCGCCAAAGGTGTTGGCGGTGATCACGTCGCAGCCGGCCTCGACGTATTGGCACTGAATGTCGGTAATGACCTGGGGCTCCTCAAAGTTGAGCAGCTCGGGCAGGGCGCCGGCCTTCATGCCGGACGCCTGCAGCATGGTGCCCATGCCGCCGTCAAACAGCAGGTGTCCCGTGCCCTCGATGGCGGCACGCAGGCGGTCATCCTTAATGCGAAGGTCGTCGATCGTGCGCGTCTTGTATGCAGCGCCATTACGGCGTGCGGCATCAACGGGTGCCGCCAGCGCGGCGCCGTCCAGATCATGAGTGATAAGCGGAGTAAACATCGATGGCTCCTAATGGCTGGAATAGCAGGTGGTGTGGGCGGCGCGGAAGCGGCAGTGCTCGCGCATGCGGCAGATATTGCAGGTGGGGCGGCTCTGGGCGTCGTGGACTTCGCCGTCGAACAGACCAATCACAGCGGTCACGCTCTTGGTGGGCATGAGCAGGCTGGTGGGGGTGACGGTAAGTCCAATGAGGCGCGTGGCATTGAGTGCATCCACGATCGAGCGCTGGGCAGAGAGCGGGCAGTCGCCATAGCCGGGACTGAAGCGCCAGTTGCCGGCGAGCCCGTGTGCAGCGGCTGCAGCCTTGACCTGCTGGTCCATCTGCTCGACGGCGGCCTCCACATAGGCAGAGCATGCGGCGTCGAGCACGGCGCCTTCCAGAGGTTGCTGGGCTCCCGTGGTGCGCAGACGGCGTTCGGCAGACATCCCGAGGGTGCAGGCCATGAGCGCCGCCAGGCGGGCGTCTTTGAGATGTCGATAGATATCACGACCCCGCAGCTCAACATTGGTGCCAACCAAGCGGATGCAGGGCTCGCCCTGCTCGTCGACGCCCGTGGCATCGACGGCAAACACGCGTCGCACGCCGCGGGGCTCGATATCCAGCTCTAGGCGCTCGACTACAAGCTCAATTCGTCGTGACAGCTCGGGCTCAATCTGCTGGCCGCCGTAGCCCAGATACCGCAGCATCTCGGCACGGTCGACACGAGGGCGGTGGGCAGCGTCGATACGGTAAAGCGCCGGCGACGCAAGGTCGGCCGGCACTTCAACAACGGTTGTATCGACGTGCGGTTTTTCCATTACCCCAGGCGCTCCATAATGGTCGCGGCGATTGCAGGACGGTTCATAGTGTACAGGTGCAGACCGTCGGCACCGTGCTCCTTAAGGTCGCAAAGCTGACGAGCAGCATAATCTACACCGGCTGCCTGCAGGCTCTCGGGGTCGTTCTCGTACTTGGCGAGAATCTTGATGACGGGGGAGGGCAGCGATGCGCCGCACATAAAGACCATGCGGCTGATTTGCGACTTGCCCATAAACGGCATGATGCCCGCGGTGATGGGCACGGTGATGCCGGCTTTGTCGGCAAGCTCGCGGAAGCGATAGAAGCACTCGTTATCAAAGAAGAGCTGTGTCACAAAGAAGCTCGCGCCGGCGTCTTGCTTTTGCTTGAGGTGCTCGACCGAGAGGTTGAGATCCTCGCAGGCAATGTGACCCTCGGGGTAGGCTGCGGCGCCCACGCAAAAGCCGGCGTCGACGAGCTCGGGGATGAGGTCACGGGCGTAGGCGTAGTCAGAGGCGGGCTTGTCGTCCTCGGTCGCGCCAGCGGGAAGATCACCACGCAGGGCCAGGATGTTTTCAACGCCGGCGGTGCGATACTCGTCGATCTTGGCGGCGATATCGGCGTGCGAGCGGCCCACACAGGTAAGGTGTGCCACCGAGGGTGTATCGAATTCGCTCGTAATCATATGCGCGATGGGGGCGGTGGCGGCGCCGTTGCCCGAGCCGCCGGCAGAACAGGTGACCGAGACAAAGCTCGGCGAAAGCTTGCACAAATTGCCTGCCACCTCGCGAGCCGTGTCGAGGGTAAGCTCGCCCTTGGGCGGGAACATCTCAAACGAAACGGGTGCGGTGCCCTGGGATGCTGCCTGCTTAAAAACCTCGTCGACGCGCATATCGTGCTCCTTTAGATATTTAGTGCGATGTGTTGTAAGGATTCTACAGCACCACTGTGCTACGGTGGAGTTTCGCTCGCTATTTGGGGATACCAATCGAAGATGTTTCGCTATCGGCATTTCCTATAACAGAGCGGTCAATCTAGGATGGGGCTATATTGAATGGTATTTGATGCGAAATACCAGTTAATAGAGCCCCATCCCAAATTGACTACCCTTAAACTATGGGGAGAGGTCTGCAATTTATACAGTTGATTGGCCATTAAGGGCGGCAGCGCCGCTGTGATGCGGTAACCTCATTGATTGGTTTCGCGACAGCAACATAACGGTAATGTCGCGGAAACACGGCGAGTCTAAGCTATGACTCGTTCGTTAGTAATCAACACCGCTTCTCACGCGGTGCCGATACGAAGGGAGTTCCGTATGGCCGATCTTACTGACCGCTTCGGGACCATGGTGTTCTCTGAGGAAGTCATGAAGGACTACCTCCCCAAGGACATTTGGAAGCGCCTTGCTGCAACCCTCGAGGACGGTGAGCCGCTCGACCTGGATGTGGCCAACGCCGTTGCCCACGCCATGAAGGTCTGGGCCATCTCCAAGGGCGCGACGCACTACGCGCACTGGTTCCAGCCGCTTTCGGGCATTACTTCCGAGAAGCACGACAGCTTCCTCGAGCCCAACCACGACGGCACCGCCATTACCAAGTTTACGGGCAAGAACCTCATCCAGGGCGAGCCGGACGCCTCCAGCTTCCCCAACGGCGGCCTGCGTGCCACCTTCGAGGCCCGTGGCTACACCGCTTGGGATCCTACCAGCCCCGCCTTCATTAAGGACGATGTCCTGTGCATCCCCACGGCCTTCTGCTCCTACACGGGCGAGGCCCTGGACAAGAAGACCCCGCTGCTGCGCTCTATGACCGCGCTCTCGCGTGAGTCTAAGCGCGTTTTGGCGCTGTTTGGTAAGACCCCCAAGAAGGTCGTTCCTTCCGTGGGCGATGAGCAGGAGTACTTCCTGATCAAGAAGGACGCTTACCGCAAGCGCAGGGACCTGGTCATCACCGGCCGCACCCTCTTTGGCGCTGCCCCCTGCAAGGGCCAGGAGCTCGAGGAGCACTACTTTGGCGCTATCCGCCCCACCGTCTCGGCCTATATGAAGGACCTGGACGATGAACTGTGGGCGCTTGGCATTCCCGCCAAGACCAAGCACAACGAGGTCGCTCCCTGCCAGCATGAGCTCGCCCCTGTCTATGGCGAGGTCAACGAGGCCATCGACCAGAACCTGGTCATGATGGAGAAGATGAAGCTCATCGCCTCCCGTCACGACTTGGTCTGCCTGCTGCACGAGAAGCCCTTCGAGGGCATCAACGGTTCGGGCAAGCACAACAACTGGTCGCTTGGTACCGAGTCCGAGAACCTGCTCGATCCGGGCGACACCCCGCTCGACAACCTGCAGTTCATTGTCTTCCTCACCGCGGTGATCGAGGCCGTCGATAACTATCAGGAGCTCCTGCGTGCTTCCGTTGCCTCGGCCGGCAACGATCATCGTCTGGGCGCCAACGAGGCTCCTCCGGCGATTATGTCCATCTTCCTGGGCGACCAACTTACCGAGGTCGTCGAGAAGATTATCGATGGCAAGGCTTCCGTCCATGCCACGCGCGGCGTGCTCGACTTGGGCGCCGATACCCTGCCCAAGTTGATGCAGGACAACACCGACCGCAACCGCACCTCCCCGTTCGCCTTCACCGGCAACAAGTTCGAGTTCCGTGCCTGCGGCTCCGAGCAGAACGTCTCCGACTCCAACCTGGTGCTCGATGCCGCCGTGGCCAAGTCGCTCAAGTCTTTCGCCGACGCGCTTGAAGGTACGCCCGAGGATAAGTTCCAGGATGCCGCGCTCGAGTACTGCAAGAAGGTCCTGACCGATCACCAGCGCATCCTGTTCTCCGGCGACGGTTACTCCGACGAGTGGCCCGTCGAGGCCGAGAAGCGCGGCCTTGCCAACAACAAGACCACGGCCGACGCCCTGCCCGCCTTTGTTTCCGATAAGGCTATCGCGCTCTTTGAGGAGACGGGCGTCCTGACCAAGGCCGAGGCTCAGTGCCGCTACGACTGCAAGCTCGAGAAGTACAACAAGCTCATGAACATCGAGGCTACCACGATGGTTCGCGAGGCGCGTCGTACCTATCGCCCGGTCATTACCGCCTACGCCACCAAGGTCGCTAAGGGCCTTGAGACTATTCGTGCCGCCGGTGCTGAGGCCGCCATGCAGTGCGAGCAGAACACGCTCAACAAGCTCTGCAACGGCATCACCGCCATCAACGACTCCATCAAGGCGCTCGACGCCGTGCATCAGAAGGCCGAAGCTCTCGATGGCCAGGAGCAGGCCAACGTGTATGCACACGAGGTCGTTCCCGCTATGGATACGCTGCGCGCCGCCGTGGATGCCATGGAGGAGATCGTGGCCGCCGACTACTGGCCGGTCCCGACCTACGACGACATCCTGTTCTACGTGTAGAACGTAACTGACATATCGTCACGGTATTGAGCCGGGGTCCGCATCGCACGGGCCCCGGCTTTTTGATTGCGAAGGACGCTTTGAAGCCCGTTTTGCCGCCGATTTGCCGGGATTCGCACCCTGTCGGGTTCGAATCTCGACGTTGGGGAAGAAAAAAAGCCCGTCACCGAATTGGTAACGGGCTTCAGATTTCAAATGGTGCCCCCAGCGGGATTCGAACCCGCGATATCCACCTTGAAAGGGTGGCGTCCTTGGCCGCTAGACGATGGGGACAGCGGGAAAGAGTATAGCAGACTTTTTTGCCGGCGCGTATATCGTTGGCAAACTGGAAAACCACCACAAAGGTGCCTGTCCCTTTGTGGTGGCGGGGCGTTAGGGGAGGAGCTTCATGGCGGCGTCGTGGGCGGCGCGCTCGTAGGTGTCGTCGAGGGGCTTGAGCGGCAGCAGGGCTGTGGCCTGCGCATCGCCGCGGCGCTCGAGGGCGTGCGTAATGAGCCAGTCGGCGAGCTCGGGATTCTTGGGCAGCGCCGGTCCGTGCAGGTACGTGCCGATGACACCCTTGTAGATGAGACCCTCAAAGCCATCGTCGCCGTTGTTGCCGGTGCCCGCGACGACGGACGTTCCGAGCGGCGTGGCTTCTGCATCGAGCAGGGTGCGGCCGCCGTGGTTTTCGAATCCCACAAAGGGCTCAGGTGCCAGGTCGGTCTTGACGGCGACGTTGCCGATCAGGCGGTCGGAGCCGCGCACAGTCTCGGCGGCAATGACGCCCAGGCCCTCAATGCGATCGTCGCCCATGTAGTACGAACGGCCGAGCAGCTGATAGCTACCACAGATGGCGAGCAGTGTGCCGCCGTCCTCAACATAGGCCGCAACCTTGTCTTTTTGAGCGAGCAGCTCGTGCGCCACGGCCAGCTGGTCGCGATCGGAGCCACCGCCCATCATGACGATGTCGGCGTCGGTGAGATCGAGCACCTCGCCCATACGGACCTCGTCCACGCGAACGGGGATGCCGCGCCAGGCGCAGCGGCGCTCGAGGGCGATGACGTTGCCGCCGTCGCCGTAGAGGTTGAGGGCGTCGGGATACAGATAGACGATGCGCAGGGGGCGCGAAAGCTCGGTCGGAGCGACGTCGGCGGGGACGGCACTGCCATCGGCACACGTTGCAGCGTGGGCGGTAACCGTAGCCGCATCGGTGCCTTTGAGCCCGTCGAGCTCCTTGACCAGCGGCGGAAAGGCCGTGTAGTTGGCGACGGCATAGAAAGTGTCGCCGGCGGCTTCATCCGCAACGGCACCGATCGCCTGCTCGATATTCGAGATAATCGTGGCATCGATGCCAGCGTACTTGAGGCGTACCTGCATGTCGTGCGCGCGCGTGCCGCCGGCAAAGGCGACAAGTCCCGTTGCGTCGGCGATGCGCTCAAAGTCGACGTCGTAGATCCACGATACATCGTGGCCGTCGGCATCGTTGTCGTTGAGGAAGAAGGCGCAGAGTCTGCCGCCTGCCGTTTTAATGGACTGAATCTGGCGATCAAAACCCACGGGATTTTTGGCCAGGTTTGCCTCGACGGTACGGCCGGCGATCTCCCAGCGGCCCATACGCCCGCCGGCGGGGACGTAGGCATCGAGCGTGGGCTGCAGATGGGCTGCGTCCACGCCCAGCTCGCGCGCCGCAAAGAAGGCGGCGGCAACGTTATAGACCATGTACAGGCCGTTGTAGCGCGTGGTGATGTGCGTGGCGGGCGCGTCGGTATCGGGTCCAAAGTTCAGGTCAAAGCCGTAACCGTCGCAGCCGAGCTCCACGCCCGTCACGCGACGGACAAGCGCGGGACGCTCCCATCCACACGAAGGACAATGATAGGCTCCAAGCTGTCCGTACTGCACATAGTCGTACTCCAACGGCGCGTTGCACTGTGAGCAAAAACGCGAGTCGCTAATGCGATCGGACTCGGTGCCCGTGGCACCGTCGATGCCAAAGGCGATGCTTGCATTGGGAACGCGCGCGGCGATCGCGGCACACAGCGGGTCGTCTGCGTTGTAGATGAGCGTCGTTGCCGGTGAAAGCTCCAGCGCGTGGATGATGACGTCCTGGGTGTGGTCGATCTCGCCGTAACGGTCCAGCTGGTCGCGGAACAGGTTGAGCAGCACAAAGTACGTCGGCTTGAGCTTGGGCAGAACGCGTACGGTGTAGAGCTCGTCGCACTCAAAAACGCCCACGCGCTTGCCGCTGCTGGTGTGCTTAAGGCCGCCGCGGGCCTCGAGCAGAGCACCCACCACACCAGGCTCCATATTGTTGCCGGCACGGTTGCACACCACGTTAGCGCCGCTGGCAGCAACGGCGTCGGCGATGAGGTTGGAGGTTGTGGTCTTGCCGTTGGTGCCGGTGATCACCACGCTGCGGTCGACCAGGCTCGCGAGGTCGCTTAGCAGCTCGGGGTCGATTTTCATGGCGATGCGGCCGGGAAGCACGCCGCCCTGGCGCTTGAGGACGGAGCGCAGCCCCCAGCGAGCGATATCGCTCGAGGTGCAGGCAAGAGATGAGCGGAGGTTCATGAAGCCGTTCCTAACATAGATGACATGGTCGGGGCGATCGCGTCGCTAAAAGCCGTAGCGGCGCGCAAATTCCTGGGCAAGCTGCGATACGTCTTCGCAGGCGTTGGCCCAGGGGGCAAAGTCGGGGGTGTCCGAGATAATGCCGTCGGCTTCCCAAACCGCCTGGTGCGAGAGGTCCCAGGGGTCGCGCGGCTCGGGTCGGCAGGGAAGATACGGCGTCTGGTACATGGGGTTCAGCAAGAAGAACGCGCCGCCCTCGCAACGGTTGGCGAACTCACGCAGCGCGCGCGTCGCCGGGCGCATCTTGTTTGTTTTGAACAGCAGAATCGTGCGGGCGAGCAGGTACCAGGGGGAGTTCTCGAGTGCGTCTGCCCCCATCTGTTCCTCGAGCTGATGTGCCAGGGCAAAAAAACCGTCCTGGTCTTCCAAGCGGGCGAGGGCAAGCAACACGGTGCCGGCGGCCCGGGTGGGATAGCCCTCCGCCTTAAGAACACGGCGAGAGTAGTTGGCGGCGGCGCGGTAACGAGCGCTCGCCATGCACAGCTGCGAGATGGCCTCGAGCGTGTGAAGCCAGCCGATAAGCGCCGGCTCGCTCATGGTAAGGTCTGCTGCGGTGACACCGTCGGCCAAAACATTATTGGCCCAGTAGTGCGGGGCCTCCATATCAAACCCGGGCACGCTCTGTTGCAGGTAGTCGGCCGTACTCGTCTCGAGTTTCATCAAGTCGCCCAGGCAGGCATCGACGGGCGTGTCCGCCAAAATGATGGCGAGCAACTGGGCATCGACGGCCAGCGCATCGACGCGAACAATCTTGAGCAGCTCATCGCGCATATCGTCGAACAGGCGGTTGCGCGTCTGCTCAAACTCCTCGTCGCTGCCCATGTCCTCGATGCGGCGAAGCTCGTCAAGCAAATGACGATGAACGCCGGCATAGGACAGCAGCGCTTGGGCATGCTCGGTCTGCGCATACTTTTGAGGGTTTGCGCTGATGTCGTTATGGACAAGCTCGCGTGCTGCATCGGTGAGTTCGGGGTGCGATGCCAGATAGGTGCGCTCCAGATAGGCGGGGATGTAGACGCTCGAATCCATTAGAGGTCCCCTCCCTTAAATGGAAGCCCCTGCTCGGCTGCGCGTAGGATGCGCTCGTCGATTTGGGAGCGCACGATGTCGTTGGTGGCGACCCAGGCGGCAAAGCTGGCGTTGTCGGGCGCGCCTAGGCCCTCCTGCAGCACCGGCGTCGCCTCGGACAGGGCAAGGACGAGCTCATCGGTGGAGCCCGGACCTACGTTGACGCGGGCATAGACGCCATCGGGAAACTCGGTTTGGAAGTAGAGTGCTTCGGCCGCGTGCGGGCATGAGCGCACCAGGATGCGCAGGTAGTGTTCGGCGCCCTCGTAATCCAGCTCGCGCCAGGCTGCGCTCATCAGCGCGATGAGCGTCCACGGGTCCAGGTCGCGCTCCGCGTCCTTGGGACGGCGGCGCAGCGGCGTGTTTGCAAGATAGGGCACGGAGTGGGCGGAGCGAAAACGCTTGAGCTCCTCGGCAGGGTATTCGAGCTTTGCCATGGCAAGCATCGCGGTATGGCGGACGCCGGCGGGGTCGTTGGGCGCAAAGTCCAGGCTGCGATTCGCGGCATCCAGCGACGTGCGGTAGCGGCCGCTAATGAGCGCGCGCGATGCCAAGGCGGCAAGCCAGCGCAGGTAGGGACGGCGGGTCAGGTCGCCTGCGGCCTCACGCTCGTAGGGGTCCTGCGCCGAGGCGATCTTGAGCGCCAGATCGTGCTCCACCTCGTCGCACTTGGACACCAGATACTGTACGTATTCCTCGTTGGATTCGGCGGTGAGCGCCGTCAGCATGCGCTGGGCATCCCAGTTGGCCGGATCGAGCGCGGCTGCCTCGCGGAGCATGTTCTCGGCTGCGGCTTCTTCTTGCTCTGCCTGGGCGTCGTCGGGGATAAAGGGGATGCGGTAGTCGACAGCCTCGACCACCTTGGCAATGAGGTGCCCGGCGCGGTCGCGATCGTGCACGATGAGCGGCGCGGGGTTGCGGGTGAATTGCTCCATTAGACGCTCGACGGCGGGGCCGTCAGTGAGCGGGATATTGTCGCGGCGCAAGGCCTCAAGAACGAGGCGATGGCAATCCTCTTGAATGGGATCGAATGCCATGGGGCCTCCTTTGCTGCGGTTAGGGTTCAATTATCTCTATATAAGGCTCTAGTTTACCCGCATGTGGCACACCGGGGGTGCCGCACTTGGACTTGCACCTTTGCACCACGAAGACGGATGTCGCACAAATGTCGGCACCTCGGTTGCGCGGGTGGTATCACAGTGCCGCAAACGGTCGATTTTTGGCGGCGAACGGGGCACATTTTGGAGGAGCACCGTCCTGCCCGGGATATGTGGTCAACCTTGATAAAACGTTTGCCCAGCTTGGGAGTATGAATGCCCCACAAGGGCCTTCAGGGATAGAAAAAACGTTTCATCATTGTCGGCTTTAGGTGAATAACTGACCAACCAGAACGGTAGAATAGTGTTTGTCTGAGCGTTGAGACGTTTAGACATCGCGCATTGTCATCGCCGGCAACGCGCAAAACGGTCCTAACGGAGCCAATCGGGTGCTCCGTTATATACGCAAGTCTAAGAGGGGCTTGTTTAGGAGGCACAGTATGGGACGTTTTACCAATCCTCGCGATCTGTACTTTGGTGAGGGCGCTCGCCACGAGGTGAAGAACCTCAAGGGCAAGAAGGCCATCATCGTTTCTGGCGGCAGCTCTATGCGCCGCGGCGGGTTCCTGCAGGACGTTGAGGCCGACCTTAAGGAAGGCGGTTTCGAGGTCAAGCTGTTCGAGGGCGTCGAGTCCGACCCGTCCATCGAGACGGTCATGAAGGGCGCCGAGGCCATGCGCGAGTTCGAGCCCGACTGGATTATCGCCATCGGTGGCGGCTCGCCCATCGATGCCGCTAAGGCCATGTGGGTCTTCTACGAGTATCCCGAGGAGTCCTTCGATAACATCATCCAGCCGTTCAGCTTCCCCGAGCTGCGTCAGAAGGCTCATTTCTGCGCCATCTCCTCTACCTCCGGCACCGCTACCGAGGTCACCGCGTTCTCCGTCATTACCGACTACGCCAAGGGCATCAAGTACCCGCTGGCCGACTTCAACATCACCCCTGATGTCGCCATCGTCGACCCCGAGCTCACCTACACCATGCCCGCCAAGCTGTGCGCTCACACCGGCATGGATGCTCTGACCCACTGCATGGAGGCCTACGTTTCCACCTGCGCCTCTATGTTCACCGACGCCAACGCCCTGCACGGCATCCGCGAGATCGTCGAGTGGCTGCCCAAGTCCTATGCTGGCGACCATGAGGCCCGTCAGCACATGCACGAGGCTCAGTGCATCGCCGGTATCGCCTTCTCCTCGGGCCTGCTCGGCATCGTTCACTCCATGGCTCACAAGACCGGTGCTGCCTTCGAGAACGGCCACATCATCCACGGTGCCGCTAACGCCATGTACCTGGGCAAGGTCATCCAGTGGAACTCCAAGGACCCGCGTGCTGCTGAGCGTTACGCTTACGTGGCCAAGGAGATCCTGCACCTTCCCGGCGAGACCAACGAGGAGCTCATCGCTGCGCTCGTCCAGAAGATTCGCGATCTCAACGACCAGCTCAACATTCCGCAGTCCATCAAGGATTACGCGAATGGTGGCGTGAAGGTCGACGCCGAGAACCCGCAGATGGTTTCCGAGGAGGAGTTCCTCGCCAAGCTGCCCGAGATCGCTGCGAACGCCGAGACCGACGCCTGCACGCCCGAGAACCCGCGTGAGACCAGGGCTGCCGACTTCGAGAAGATCCTCAAGGCCTGCTACTACGACACCGACATCGATTTCTAATCGACTCTTGTTATCGTAACGAGGGGCTCCGCACGTATCTGTACGGAGCCCCTTTCTTTTTTCTTTTAGAGAATGGGATAGTTATGGCTGCAATTTTCAATAGCCCCAGCAAGTACATCCAGGGTCCGGACGAGCTCGCCAAGCTCGGCTCCTATGTCGAGCCGCTCGGCGCTAAGGCCCTCGTCATCGTGACGCCTTCGGGCAAGAAGCGCGTCGGTGCCAAGATCGAGGGCGGCTTTGCCGAGGCTAAGGCCGAGCTGCTGTTTGAGGACTTTAACGGCGAGTGCTCCAAGGGCGAGGTCGATCGCCTGGTTGCGCTCGCTCGCGACAACGGTTGCGACATCATCGTCGGCGTCGGTGGCGGCAAGATCCTCGATACCGCTAAGGCCGTTGCCTACTACCTGGAGTCCCCGGTTATCATTTGCCCCACCATCGCCTCGACCGATGCACCGTGCTCGGCGCTTTCGGTGCTCTACACCGATGACGGCCAGTTCGATAAGTACCTGTTCCTTAAGGCAAACCCCAACATTGTCCTGATGGATACGACGGTAATCGCGGCGAGCCCGGTGCGCCTGACGGTTTCCGGTATGGGCGATGCGCTCGCAACCTACTTTGAGGCTCAGGCGACGCACGATGCCGACGGCGGCACTTGCGCCGGCGGCAAGGGTGGCATGGCCGGCCTGGCGCTCGCCAAGCTCTGCTACGAGACGCTTATGGCCGATGGCGTCAAGGCCAAGGTCGCGCTGGAGAAGGGTGCGCTCACGCCTGCCGTGGAGCACATCATCGAGGCCAACACGCTGCTTTCGGGCATTGGCTTTGAGAGCTCGGGCCTTGCTGCTGCTCATGCCATCCACAATGGTCTGACGATGCTGCCCGAGTGCCACGGCATGTATCACGGCGAGAAGGTCGCCTTTGGCACCATCGTTCAGCTGGTACTCGAGGATGCTCCGACTGAGAAACTCGAGGAAGTCTTGGGCTTCTGCATTGAGCTGGGCCTGCCGGTCACGATGAAGGAACTTGGCGTTGCCGAGCTTACGCGCGAGCAGGCCATGATTGTTGCCGAGGCCGCGTGCGCGCCCGAGGATACCATGTGCAACATGCCGTTTGAGGTGACGCCCGAGATGGTCGCCAACGCCATCCTGGGTGCCGACGCACTGGGTCATTATTACCTTATGGATGAGTAAACTAAGGTAAGGAAGGGGCAAAGCCGACAAATGGTTTTGCCCCTTTTTGCTATGGTGCAAAGGGGTTAGGCTACTTTGCACCAATCGGTGTTTGATGAAGGGCGGATTCTCGTATGGCGCTTCCCATGGTTTATGGCGGTCCCGGCCGGTATGTTCAAGGGCCGGGCGAACTTTCGCGTCAGGGCAGGTATTTGTCATGGTTGGGCTGCGCTGCCTATGTCTTGTTTGACCAGGGCACCGAGGATCGGCTGTGCAGGCAGATCGTCGATGGATTTCTGGATGAAGATCTAAGCGAGCCGTTCTTTAAGATTTACAACGGTCCGTGTACGGAAGATGCCGTTGTCGAAATGGCCAAGGAAGCCCAGGCTGAGTATTGCGACATGGTGGTGGGCATTGGCGGCGGCAAGATGCTCGATATCGCAAAGGCCGTTGCGTTTTATGCTGAGCTGCCGTTGTGCGTATGCCCCACGGCGGCCTCGATGGATGGTCCGTGCAGCGCGATTTCGGTGCTGTATCACGAGGATGGGTCGTTCGACCGCTATCTGATGCTCGAGAAGAATCCAGACCTTGTCGTGGTCGATACCAACGTGGTCGCGGCGGCCCCGCTGCGCATGACGGTCGCTGGTATGGGCGACGCGCTGGCAACGTACTTCGAGGCGCGTTCGTGCGCCGCGGCGCACGGCGCCAACGAACACGGTGGCGCGCCGGGGCACTTGGCTCTGGTTGCGGCTCGCGCCTGCTATGACACGCTCATGGAGTGCGGCGTCGCTGCCAAGTGCGATCTCAAAAAGGGCCGTATATCGCCGGCGGTTGAGCGCCTAATCGAGTGCAACATCCTGCTTTCGGGCGTTGGCTTTGAGAGCGGTGGCCTGGCGTTGGCGCATGCCATCGCCAACGGTCTGACGATTCTGCCCGAGTGCAAGGCCATGCATGGCGAGGCCGTGGCATTTGGCCTGGTGGTGCAGCTGCGTCTGGAGCGTGCGCCCGAGCTTGATCAGGTGCTCGTGTTTTGCCAGCGCGTCGGTCTGCCGACGACGCTCGAGGAGCTGGGCCTTGGCGAGATTTCCGATGCCGATCTGCAGGGTGTTGCAAATGCGGTCTTTAGAAACGAGCGCAACATGGCAAACGAGCAGGCCAAGGTGACCAAACAAAAGCTCGCGCAGCTCATGTGCGAGGCATAGCTTGGCGCTTGATTGACCTTGTGCAATCGGGGCGGCGATAGGCCATGGGCTATTTGCCGCAAAGATGCTCCGCGTGTAATTTGCCCGAGGCGTGGGCCGATAGCGTATCATTATCTCTTGCTTGTTTGCACTGCTCAGGGAGGGGCCGCGCATGGCGCAGGAACACGATCTGTTTGATGACATTATCGAGATCAGCAAGGGTTTCGACTTTCTTAAAAACCCGCTTGGCGGTGTGACCGATGCACTCGATCCGTCGGCGCCGCAGTGGAATCCTGCCGACTATAAGGAGCGTCCGCGCGGCAACACCATTCCGTGCCTGACCTGCAAAAACGAAAAGACCGGTTGCACCGCGTGTATGGACGTGTGCCCGGTCAACGCTATCGAGGTCGAGGAAGACGCCATCGAGATCCTCGACTCCTGTCGCAAGTGCGGCCTGTGCGCCGCTGCCTGTCCGACCGAGGCGATCATCTCGCCGCGCCTGGCGCCCAAAAACCTTTACGACGACATTGTCTCGGCAGCTACGAGCCACGAGACCGCCTACGTTACCTGCACGCGCGCCCTTAAGCGCATGCCGCGCGAGAACGAGGTCGTCGTCGCCTGCGTGGGCGATATTACGGCCGAGACCTGGTTCTCGGTGCTGGCCGACTATCCCAACGTGAGCGTCTACCTGCCACTGGGCGTGTGCGATAAGTGCCGCAACACCGGTGGCGAGGATATTCTGGGTGAGGCGATTGCGAAGGCCGAGGAGTGGTCTGGCACGGGTATGGGCCTGGAGGTCGACCCCAAGAGCCTCAAGTGCCATAAGCTTCGCGAGTACGAGCGCAAGGAGTATATGGAAAAAATCGCCCGCACGACGGGCCTGACGGTGACCAAGCTCAACCCGGCGACGGCGGCGCTGGCCTCGGTGACACAGAAGCTCAAAGCCCATCGTCATCAGATCACCCAACTGGAGCGCACGCTCAACACCATGTGCGGCACCACGACGACCAAGCGTCGCCGTTCGCTCACGCACGGGCGGCAGTTGGTGCTCTCGACACTACAGAACCATCCCGAGCTTGCCCAGAACATGCAAGTGAGTACGCCGGAGTGTGATTTTGACAAGTGCACGTCGTGTGGCGAGTGCGTCAACGTGTGCCCCACGTTTGCCTGCGATTTGGTGGGAAGCGGCCGCTTTGCGTTGGAGTCCACGTATTGCTTGGGCTGCGGTGCCTGCGTCAAGGTGTGCCCCGAGCATGCGCTCAAGTTGGTTGAGCACGACGCGTCCAATCTGGTTGTCGTCGACCCCGAGGCCGAGGAAAAAGCCGCCCAGAAGGCTAAGGCCCACGAAGAAGCTGAGAAGGTCAAGGCCGAGGCAAAGGCCAAGCTCGACAAGATGCTCGACCAGGTGGAGAAGCTCGCGGACTAGTCAGCGACCCCTATCTCTGCTTCATTTGCGCCGCCGTGGCGTCTGGGTTCGCCCAGATGCTGCGGCGGCGCTATACTTATGCAGTTTGAAGTACCTGTACCAAAAGGAGCTGTCGTGTCCCTTTCCATCGGTATCGTGGGCCTGCCCAACGTGGGCAAGTCGACGCTGTTCACCGCGCTTACCAAAAAGACCGGCCTTGCCGCCAACTACCCGTTTGCCACGATCGACCCCAACGTGGGTATCGTCGATGTGCCCGATAGCCGCTTGCAAAAGCTCGCCGACATCGTTAACCCGGGTCGCATTGTGCCGGCGACGGTCGAGTTTGTCGACATCGCAGGTCTGGTGAAGGGCGCTAACGAGGGCGAGGGTCTGGGCAACCAGTTCCTGGCCAACATTCGCGAGACCGATGCCATCTGCGAGGTCGTGCGCTACTTTAAGGACCCCAACGTCATGCGCGAGGTGGGCCGCACGGGCGAGTTCGTCGATCCCGCCGGCGATGCCGACACCATCATGACCGAGCTCATCTTGGCCGACATGGGCACGCTCGAGAAGCAGCTGCCTAAGCTCGAGAAGGAGGCCAAGCGCGATAAGGAGCTCATGCCCAAGTTTGAGGTCGCCAAGCGCCTGCTTGCCTGGCTCAACGAGGGTAAGCGCGCAGCGTCCATGGAGATGACCGACGAGGAGCGCGCCGCTGCTAAGGGCCTGTTCTTGCTCACCATGAAGCCCATCCTGTATGTGGCCAACGTGGACGAGGATATGCTCAACGAGGACCTGGCACCCATCGATGGCGTCAAGCCGTTGCCCATCTGCGCCAAGATCGAGGCCGAGCTTTCCGAGCTCGATCCCGAGGACGCCGCCGACTACCTAGAGAGCCTGGGCCTGGAGCAGCCCGGCCTGGACGTGCTCGCGCAGGCGGCCTACAAGCTGCTCGGCCTTCAGTCGTTCTTTACGGCTGGCGAGATGGAGGTCAAGGCCTGGACGGTGCGTCAGGGCGCGACCGCTCCGCAGGCTGCCGGCGTCATTCACACCGATTTTGAGCGCGGCTTTATTAAGGCCGAGGTCATTGGCTATGACGACTACATCGAGCTCGGCGGCGAGCAGGGCGCCAAGGCCGCCGGCAAGCTGCGCATTGAGGGCAAGGACTATGTCATGGCCGATGGCGACGTCGTGCACTTCCGCTTTAACGTGTAAGGGCGACGCATATGTTCAAATACGGCAAAAAAGCTGGCTACATGGGCATCGCGCTGCTGGTGCTTGCGGTGCTTCCGCTGGTGGTCGCAGCGTTTGTTATCCCCAACATTGGTCCTGAGGTGGCAACGAAGTTTAACGCAGCCGGCGAGGTGACGCGCTGGGGCAAGAGCTACGAGCTGCTGGCACTGCCAGTGCTCAACCTGCTGCTGAGCGTGGCGACGTACTTTACGGCAGGACGCCAGGCTAAAAACAATGATGACTCCGCCGCCATGGCACGCATCGTGTGCGAGCGCTACCTGCGCAACGGTTGCATCACGGGTGTATTCCTCAACGTGATCAACGTTTACTTTATGTACTCGGCGATTACCGGAACGGGCTTTGGCTTTGGTTTCTAGCTTGTCCTTTTAGGCAACGAGCCTGCACGCATATTCAATAGCTGCTGCGAGGCCGCCGCTCGATCGTGGTTTAAAGACCATATCGGCGGCGGTCTCGTTTTCGTATCCGGCGCCGCGAAGGGCGAGTGCGATACCGGCTTCGAGGAGAAGGGGCAGGCCACGCTGGCTGGTTGCTATTACAACGGCCTGGTCAAGGGCGCAGCCGTGCATTCGGCATTGAGCAGCGAGCTCGCCTTGCGCTGGGTCGGGGAGCAGTGCGGTTGCAACACGGCTCGATAGCAGCGTAAAGGCTGTGCGTTCGTCCGGGGAAAGGCATTCGGCCTCAACGACGACAAGCTTGGGCTGCGCGCCGTCTGCGCAACGTGATTTCTGACGCATGCAAATCGAGCAAGCCGACATAGAAAACTCCTGTGTATTCGGCAAAACGTAAACTATAGTTTACGTTTATGTTCGGCTCCATTTCAAACTCGGCTGCATGGACGAACGTGCGAAACAGATTCTTGGCAGGCGGGTCGAAGAGACGCGCAGGGACCTTGGTATCTCCAAGGTTGATTTTTGTGTGGCAACAGGAATCAGCCGGCCCTACCTCGACCGAATCGAAGATGGGACGGCAAATTTCACGCTCAAGGTTCTATTTAAGATCGCGCCCGCACTCGGCATGACGGTATCTGAGCTTCTCGAGGGTATTGAATAGAGGACGCCTATTGACCGGTGGTTACGCCATCGGGATGCGGTCGTGGTTGACTTGGCTGTAGAACAGGCGCTGGATCTCGGCAGCATCGCGTGACTGGCCGAGTGCCCACATGGTTTTGGCCACGAGCGTCTCGGTTGTCATATCGTCGCCGCGCAGAATGCCCGGATGATCGGCGTAAGCACGGCCGACCTCATAAACGCCCAGATCGAGGCCCTCTTCGGGGACCTGCGTGGTCATAACGACGGTACGACCCGAATCGACCCAGCGAAAAATCGCCTCTTGGAACGACTCGCCCGACTCGCCAAACTCGGGAATACCGCCAATGCCAAAGGTCTCCAGGATTACAGCATCGTAGCTATCGGCAAGGGCGTCGAGGATGCCCGGGTTTACGCCGGGCGTAAGCTTGAGTACAAATACGCGCGGATCGATGCTGTCGTAGAAACGCACCGGGTTTTCGCCCTGACGAGTGCCGTGAAGCCCGTTGCGCACGATGCGGTCGTTGCGGATATAGGCGATGGGCGGATAGTTGACGCTAATGAACGCGTTAAAGCTCATGGTGCGCTGTTTGCGGGCGCGCGTGCCGGCAATGGCGACGCCGCCAAACACAATCGAGACGTCGTGCGAGTGCTCGTCGAGCGCATAGAGCAGGCTCTGGTACAGGTTGAGCTTGGCGTCGGTAAAAGGATTGCCCATGGGCTTTTGCGAACCGGTGAGCACGATGGGCTTAGGGCTGTCCTGAATCAGATACGAAAGCGCTGCCGCGGTGTAGCTCATGGTGTCCGTGCCATGCAGAACCACGAAGCCGTCGTGGTCGGCATAGCCTTCGACGATGACATCGCGGATGCGCATCCAGTCGCTGGGGCGCATGTTGGTGCTGTCGATGTTCATGGGCTGCACGACATCGAGCTCGCAGAGGCCCGAGATCTCGGGGACGCTCTGGGCGAGCTCCTCACCGGTCAGGGCGGGGGAGAGGCCGTTGCCGTCCTCGGTCGATGCGATGGTGCCGCCCGTGGCGATGAGAAGGATGCGCTTCATGCTGGTATTCCTATCGTATTTGCCGCCGCAGAGGCGGAGTCGTTCGGCAGTATTGTGGCACAGGGCGTCCAATGTTCAAACGTATTACATCATCTGTAACGTTTGGTAACACTTCGATTGCCGTCAAATAGGGGCCCAGGTCGTGCGTTTGCCGTGCGCTGACGGCTGCGAGGGACGAGAAACCCCATATAACGTGTACACTATGAAAGCTAGTTTCGTTTATTCGCGCGGGCGGGCACCGGCTCCCCGCCAACAAGAGGGGGATACCATGGATCAAAATGCTTCCGCAAAGGTCCTCGTACTCGACTTTGGTGCGCAGTACGGCCAGCTCATTGCCCGTCGCGTCCGCGACCTCAACGTGTATTCCGAGATTGTCCCCTGCGACATCTCGGCCGATGAGATTCGCGAGATGAACGCCTCTGCGCTCATCCTTTCTGGCGGCCCGGCTTCCGTGTACGCCGAAGACGCTCCGTCCATCGACCCCGCCATCTTTGACCTGGGCCTTCCCGTCCTGGGCTTTTGCTACGGCCATCAGATCACGGCCGTGACGCTCGGCGGCAAGGTCGGTCACTCCGAGGTGGGCGAGTACGGCCGCGCCACCATCACGCGCACGGCCGGCGCCAAGCTCTTTAACTCCACGCCCATGGAGCAGACCGTGTGGATGAGCCATCGCGACGCCGTTTCCGAGGTGCCCGAGGGCTTTACCGTTACCGCCAGCACCGACGTGTGCCCGGTTGCTGCTATGGAGTGCCCCGAGCGCAAGATTTTCACCACGCAGTTCCACCCCGAGGTCAAGCATTCCGAGTACGGTCAGCAGCTGCTGAGCAACTTCCTGTTTGAGATCTGCGGCCTGGAGCCCAACTGGAGCATGGATAACCTGGCCGAGACCATGACGGCTGAGTTCCGCGAGAAGGTCGGCGACGACCGCGTGATTCTGGCCCTGTCTGGTGGCGTCGACTCCTCCGTCGTAGCTGCGCTGGGCGCTCGCGCCGTGGGCAAGCAGATGACCTGTGTGTTCATCAACCACGGCCTGCTGCGCAAGGGCGAGCCCGAGCAGGTGGAGGAGGTCTTCACCAAGCAGTTTGACGTCGACTTTATCCACGTCCACGCCGAGGACCGTTATGCCGAGCTTCTGGCCGGCGTGACCGAGCCCGAGGAGAAGCGCCGCATCATAGGTACGCAGTTCTGGAAAGAGTTCTTCGCGGTTGCTCAGCGGCTCGAGACCGATGGCAAGCCGGTCAAGTACCTGGCTCAGGGCACCATCTACCCCGACATCATCGAGTCTGGCGCTCGCAAGACGGGCGGCAAGACGGCCACCATCAAGAGCCATCACAACCTGATCCCGTTCCCCGAGGGCGTGCACTTCGACCTCATCGAGCCGCTCGATCACTTCTTTAAGGACGAGGTCCGCGCGCTTGGTCTGGCGCTGGGCCTGCCGGGTCATATCGTGTTCCGCCAGCCTTTCCCGGGCCCGGGTCTGGCCATCCGCATCATCGGTGCGGTCGATAAGGAGAAGCTCGAGATCCTCAAGAACGCCGACGCTATCGTGCGCGAGGAGCTCGACGCCTACAACCAGCGTCTGTTTGAGCAGACCGGCGAGCGCAACTCCGAGCACAGCTGCTGGCAGTATTTCGCGGTCCTGCCCGACATCAAGTCCGTTGGCGTCATGGGCGACGAGCGCACCTATCAGCGCCCGATCATCCTGCGTGCCGTCGAGTCCAGCGATGCCATGACCGCCGACTGGGCCAAGCTGCCCTACGACGTGCTGGCCCGCATCTCCGGCCGCATCGTTGCCGAGGTTCCCGGCGCCAACCGCGTCTGCTACGACATCACGTCCAAGCCGCCTGCGACGATCGAGTGGGAGTAGTCTGACAGGGTTCTGACCTGTATTTTTGAGTGCCGCACTGTGCTGCTGAGTTTCGTTTTGTACGAGAGTCACGGCAAAGCCGCCAGCGACATTGGTGAGTAAATCCGATTATCGAGCCTCTGTTCCCGCGTCGGAACGGAGGCTTTTTCTTTGGCTATTTACTCCCTTTCACCTGCAATTTCGCGATTTACTCCCCGTGTTTCGAGACGGCAAGGCACGGGGCGGTATTCGGAGGAATGGGAGTAAGGATTTATCCCGAGTGAGTAGACGCGCGATTTTTGTCCCCGAGAACGAAAAGGGGCCGTTTTAGGTCCTTTGAAACTCAAATCGAACTCAATAGGCCTTTTGACGGTCTCTGTGCGGCGTTTTCCCAGGTCGTTAATGGGGAGTAAAAACTCAACATACGCAGGCGTGAGCGGCGCTCACCGCCTAGCTTGGCGTCCTGATTCGGTTGCGCTGGTTGCGAAATGCGGGGAGCCGCTACAGCGAGGCTTTCCAGTCCTCGTATTCGTCGGCGTCGATCTCGCCGTTCTCGAGCTGCGCGCGCTTCTCTGCCCACAGCTCGATCGCCGTCGCGGCTTTGGGCGCGTGCGGAGCCTTGGGGTTCAGGGAGAGGCCCGTGCCGTCGGCGGAGGGAACGATGCCGAACGAGTCCTCGAGCCGCACGAGCAGCGACATGAGGTCGCCCGCGGTCTCGACGCCATAGTCCTTGAGGGCGTTGACGGACACGCCGAGCGCCGCGGAGATGGACTCGAGCAGCTCGGGCTTGACGGCGCGGACGCCGCTCTCGTAGTGGCGCACGGCCCCCTCGGTCAGGCCGACGGCCTCGGCGAGTTGAGCCTGCGTCATGCCGCGCGACTTGCGGTACCGCCTTATGTTTTTGCCTACGGACATGCGCCCTCCTCCTGGAATTACGTATCAGCACATCTTATCAGCGTACGTAAATGTACGCAATTCTATTGACAGTACAGATACGTACGTTTACTCTGAATCTGTAAACCGTACGTATTCGTACGCCATTGATTGGAGGAGCCATGGACGAGAAGGTGGCGAAGACGCCGAGGCCGCACATGCTGGACGCCGACGAGGTCGCGGAGCTGCTGAGGATCAAGAAAGGCAGCGCCTACGAGGTGATCAGGAAGATAAACGCCGAGCAGGAGGCGCGCGGGCGCGTGGTTATCCGCGGACGCGTCCGGAGCGACGTCTTCGACGCCCTGTACTTCCCGGAGGTGGACTGACATGCCCGTGTACAAGGATGGCAACAACGGCACGTTCTACGTGCAGTGCTACTACCGCGACGCCCGCGGCTCGAAGCGCCACAAGACGAAGCGCGGCTTCTCCTCCGAGGTGGAGGCCGCAGTGTGGGAGAGCCAGTTCAAGAGCCTTAACGGCGGGGCCATGGACATGACGTTCTCCGAGTTCGTCGAGGTGTACGCCTCCGAGGTGAAGCCGCGCGTACGCGAGCACACGTGGATCACCAAGGAGTACATCATCAACGACAAGCTCGTGCCGTTCTTCGGAGACATGCGCATGTGCGACGTGAGGCCGATCGACCTCATCAGGTGGCAAAACGAGCTCACCGAGCACCGGGACGCCGACGGGAAGCCCTGGGCGCCGACGTACCTGCGCACGGTGAACAACCAACTGAACGCCATCTTCAACCACGCCGAGCGCTACTACGGCCTCACCGACAACCCGGTGCGCAGGGTCGACAAGATAGGCTCGAAGAAGGGCGGCGAGATGCAGTTCTGGACCAAGGACGAGTACCTGAGGTTCAGCGAGGCGGTCATGGACAAGCCGCTGTCGTTCCACGCCTTCGAGCTGCTGTACTGGACGGGCATACGCTGCGGCGAGCTCCTGGCGCTCACGCCGTCCGACTTCATGCTGGATAGCTCGCGGCTGCGCATCAACAAGTCGTACCAGAGCCTCCACGGCGTGGACACCGTGACCGACCCCAAGACGCCCAAGTCCGTGCGCACGATCGTCATGCCCGCCTTCCTTCGCGACGAGATGGCGGACTTCATCGAGATGCGCGACGACGTCGCCCCCGACGAGCGCCTGTTCGCCGTGACCAAGCACTTCCTGGCCCACGAGATGGAGCGCGGGTGCAAGGCGTCGGGCGTGAAGCGCATCCGCATACACGACATACGCCACAGCCACGTGAGCCTGCTGATCGAGATGGGCTTCTCCGCGCTGGCCATCGCCGAGCGCATGGGCCACGAGGCGGTGGACATCACCTACCGCTACGCGCACCTGTTCCCCACGAAGCAGGACGAGATGGCCGCCGCGCTCGATGGAGCGAGGGGGTAAGCAAGATGCCGTGCGAGAACAGCGCCCGCAAGCGCAGCAAGACGATGGCGTTTCGCTGCACGCCCGAGGAGCACAAGCTCATATGCGAGATGGCAGCCTGGAGCGGCATGAGCAGGCAGGACTACATCATCGCCAAGCTCACCGATACCCAGGTCGAGGTGAGGCCCTCTGTAAGCGTGCAGAAGGCGTTGAAGGACTCGATGGCGGAGTTGTCCAAGGAAGTACGGCTGGCGGCCTCCTACGGCGAGCTGAGCGAGTCCCTGCAGCAGAGGATCGAGCTCGTGATGAGGTTCTTCCTGGCGCTCGGCGAGGGGGTTGAGGCACCAGTGACGGAAGCGCCACCGCAAACCTCGCATTTGGAAGAGCCGACAACATCCGTCATGGATGCGGGCTCCGACACCGCAAGCATCTTCGAGATGGGGCGCATGTAAGGTTTAACGCCAGACCTCCAACGCCTTGTCCGCAAGCCATTCGGCGCGATCGGCGATATCGCCCTCGTCCCAAGACTCCTTCTCCAGGGCGCCGGCCATGGTCGCAAGGCCGGCGGCGCAGAGGGCAAGACCGTCCTTGTATCCCTTTCCCTGCTTCTTGGTGGGCCAATCGGCATCGCGGATGGAGGCGTTGAGCGAATGCGTGATGATGGCGAGGTTGCCGAGCGTGAGGAGCTTCCTGTCCCTTCGCGTGGCAGCCTCATCGTCGAGGGCTCCCCATTTGTTGCGCCACTTCTTGGGCATCATGTGTTCGAGGGTGTACTGGTTGAACCCGAGCAGGGCCGTGCTGCTCATGCCTGGGCGAATGGCGCTTTCCAGCAGATAGAGAACGCCCTTGGACTGAAGGTTGTACAGACACGATTCCTCGAACGCCCTTCGAACCTCGTCATCGCCGGGCATGTACGTCGTCGCCTCTTCGTTTGCTTCAAGAGCCTTCCTCAGCGTCTCCGCGTCCTTCACCTCGTTCAGGATCAGCGAGGTGAACAGCCTGTTGTAGTTCTTCGTGGTCGCCTGAACCAGCGTTCGGCGGACGATGTAGCTCTCAAGCAGGGCGAAGACCTCGGATTCCTCGCCCGAAGACTCCGCGTTCTTGCGAACGTAGAGCACGTACGGGATGAGCGTCGAGTTCTTGAGGCCGAATATCAGCACGTTCAGGCGCTCGACGCCGGGAGCGGAGGGGATGTCCGCGTCGCAGTAGCCAGGGTCGAACGTGGACTCGAACGCCTCGGCATACGCCTTCATGCTGTCGAGGATCTCGTCCTTGTCTCCGTTGCAGTACCTGCCGATGAAGTCCTTGTAGGACTGGAAGAGGTTGGACGTGCGCGAATAGAAGAGCTTGTCCTCGGTCG
>CATXID010000009.1 GCA_958369225.1 uncultured Collinsella sp. | reverse complement strand
TGTTGCCGAACGAGCCGGTGCCGCCCGTGATCATGAGGGTCTTGTCTTTGAATGCGGTCGTGGATTTCATCTACTTGCCTTCCTTGCGTTTTGCGCCAGTGAACTGGTAAAAGAGAAACTTAGTGTTAGTAATGAGGTATCGCTTGAAAAGCCGTTTCGGCTCTTGGATAAGTCTGTATAGCCATTCGAGGCTCAAGTCCTGCATCCAGATCGGTGCCTCCGGCACCACTCCGGCGAGGACATTGAAGGCTCCCCCGACACCGATCATTATTGGCTGGGGGCCACCTTTAAGCTCATGCATGAGGACTTCCTGGCGAGGCGCACCCAGCGCAATCCATGCGAAGTCCGCACCCGAATCAGCGATACGTCGCGAAAGGTCTCGCTTCTCGCTGTCGGAGAGCGGTCGGAAAACCGAAGGCTCCATGCCAGCTATTTCCAGGCCCGGATATTCCTTTTGAAGTGAATTCTTGAGAGCGTCGAGATTCTTCTGCTCGTTACCGTAGAAGTAATGGCTCCATCCCTGCTGCAAGGAAATGCTGAAAATCTCTCGCATTAGATCGGGTCCAGTTACACGCCCCATTGACTCTATTGTTTTACGTCCAACAACAGATAAAGGCTTGCCGTCGGGAACGGACATGAGGGAGTCCGCTTGGCAGGCCCAATAGGAAGGGTCGTCATGAGCCATAACCGACGTGTGAGCATTGGATACGCAAATATACTCGCCATGTAGCTCATCTATATGACGAGTGAGAAACTCGACGCACTCAGACATATTGGTTCCCGTGATCGGAACATCGATTACGGGAACACGCTTGAGCTCAACGAATTTTGAATAGTCCCGGAGCATTAGCACGCACCCTTACCGGTGATGACCTCGATCACCGTGAGAGCGACGATCTTGAGGTCCGTAACGGGACCGCGCTTGGCGATGTACTCCAGGTCGCGCTGAACCATCCCATCGAAACCCGTTGAGTTGCGCTCCGTCACCTGCCACCAGCCGGTGATGCCCGGCTTCACGGCCAGGCGCTGCAGGTCGAACTCGGTGTACTCTGCCACCTCGTTGGGCAGCGGCGGGCGCGGGCCGACGACGGACATCTGGCCCAGGAACACATTGAGGAACTGCGGGAACTCGTCGATGGAGTGCTTCCGGATGAACCTGCCGATCCTGGTGACGCGCGGGTCGTCCCTCAGCTTGAACATGGCGCCGGCGATCTCGTTCTGCCCCTTGAGCTCGGCGAGGCGCTCGTCGGCATCTTTATACATGGATCGGAACTTCCACATGCGGAACGTGGACAGGCTGCCGTCGCGGTGGGTCTGGCCCACGCGGATCTGGCTGTAGAACGGGTTGCCCTCGCTCTCCAGGCGGATGGCCGCGGCCAGCACCAGGCTCGGTATGGCGATGACGGCGAGCACGCAGCCGCTGAACACGATGTCGAAGGCGCGCTTGACGGTGCGGTAGGCCAGGCGCGTGCGGTCCCAGTCCTTCACGGCCTGCATGGCCTTGTAGCGCACGGTCACGTCGCCACTGTTCATGGCCTGGGCAACAAGCGCGGCCCCCACCGGCGCTCCTGCTGAATATTCAGTTTTATCTGACATTATTTCCTTCAAACCTACGTCCCCGCCCCCGAGGATCCTCCCTGTCCCGTAAAACAGTCGCCCGTAATTAGGCGATCGCTTTTTTAAGGTTTCGCATTACGCGCTGCTCGGCTGAAAGCACCGCGAGGCCAACGCGGGTGGTTACACGCCGGCCGCAAAGGTCGAGCTCCAAATAAGCAGTGCTCTTGCGTCTGTTAATGTTTTTGATAAGGCCCTCGTGGCCCAGTAGAGGACCTGCCGTCACTACGACCTGATCACCGTCTTTTAGGGCTTCGCTCATGGGAACCACGCGGGCTCCCCTATGCGTAAAGCCGCCAATAAGCTGGACCTCTTCTTTTGCCAGCGGCACAAACCGACCGTCCTGGGATAGCACCCGGGCAAAGTCGTCCATACGCAGCAGATACTGTTGCACGGTGCGGGGATCTGCCGTATCGCAGATAAGGTAACCGGGAAAGAGCAACTTGGTCGTGTTGACCCATTCGCCGTGTACTTTAATCTCGGTTTGAAATTGGGGGTAAAAGAGCTCCTGCATGGCGCCAGCCGGAACCATACGCTCTATGCGCTCGCGCATTACGTCTTCGCGACCGTTAATGACCTGAATCACATACCACACGAGCACCACCCCCTTGCTGTCTTACGTATGGCTCACGGGGTTTGGGTATGGCTTCGCCAGGGCGTTTGTGCGCGAAGGCGCTCCATATTCAAACCCTGAGCCCAGTTAGACAAGCACGTGGCTCTGCCCCACCGTGAACGGTATGTATGAGTGCAGTGGCTAGAGACGCGGACGTGTATCGCAAAAAAGACCGCGTCCCCAGCTGGCTGCGTGCGGCCCAGTCAAGCGGGTACAAAACTGGACCGCTCGCAAACAGCTGTAGGACTGCTGAGATTTGTCATGAAATATCAATTCGAAAGAACAGTTTGCACATACACAAGAACAAAATCATTCGAGGCGATACGCATGACGACGCTATTGGAGCTCGTGGTTTTTCTGGCACCGCCGTTACGGCCGGATGCTGATCGACCCTGCGCTTTGCGGCTTGCTGGAGCCGTGAACACAGTTGAACCCATGTAATGTTAGTTATCCTAGCACAGCAGGTAGCCCATACGTTTTGGGGTGTGTTGAGCAACATATTGTTTATTTGCCGTGGTTATGGGGGATATCGCGCCGCCTCGCACGCATTGCCGCAGGTTTATGGGGGTGTGTGGGTTGGCGATCACTGCCTGAGTTGTATTGCTGGGGGCGTGAATTGCTCAAACTATTAAGTTTGGCTAACAAACTTTGTACAAAACCGGGAAGGTAATTGCGCAACTTTTTGCGAGGCGGGCGCGGGCGCACGCGTCACTTTGGTTTGTGGGGTTGATTGGTATGAAAAAAAGCCACCGGTTATCCGATGGCCTTTTGAATTCACGATGGTGGAGACGAGGGGGATCGAACCCCTGACCTCTTGACTGCCAGTCAAGCGCTCTCCCAGCTGAGCTACGCCCCCGTGACGAAGTAGTACTATAGGGGAAGATTCTTAGTTGTGCAAGAAGCTTTTTGGGTTGTTTCCGTCACTTACGGGTTTTCCTGGGACGGGGCTGAATTGACAGATTTTGACTTCGGCAAAATCTGTCAATTAACCCACCGTCCCGATAAAACCCTCACGCGGGGATGTCTTACTTGTAGAGGTAGGCGATCGCCGTTCCTTGGAGGACTTGGATCTTGGCTGTTTTCCTGACGACATTTGAGATGCCCGTGTCGGCTAGCAGGGCTAGGGGGCTGTGATCCAACTCCCATTCTAGGCCGCGTTCGCTTACCTGGGTGTTGGGAGCGATGGCGATGATAGAAAAGGTTTTGCCCTCGGCGCCCTCAATGGTCCAGGTCTCGTCCTGGTGCAGGATTCTGGCCGTCACTTCGTCTTCTTCGATCCAGACGGGGGCGTCCGCATAGCCTGCCAGTAGCCCTAACACAGACAGGGCCATGTCCGGGCGGCCGCCGGTGGCGCAGGTCGCAACCACTTCGGCACCCGGCCAGCGGCGGCGGATGGTGTCTAGGGCCAGTGCTAGATCGGTGTAGTCCTTGTAGGGGTTGTGGCGTTCCACTTCAAAATCGGCAGCGGCATCGACCAGAGCTCGTCCCTCATCACTAACGGTGTCGGCGTCGCCCACGTAGACGTCGCAGCCCAGCCCCGCGCCCAGCAGGGCGTCCAGGCCGCGGTCTACGGCTACGATGTGGTCGCACTCCCCCGCCAGCTGACGCAGCAAATCCGCGCTCGCCACCACCGGCGAGCCGCAAACCACTAATACTTTGCAAGCCACGGCCCTCGCCTAGCCCTCAAACGAAAGCACGCGGGCCAGGTCCAGGTCCTCATAGCTGTCGATAAAGATGTCGCAGTTGGCACGCACCTCGTCGCGCTCCATACGGCCGTGCGAGTCATAAATGCCCACGCGTTTAAATCCTGCGGTGCCAGAGCTCTTAAGGCCAAAGACGGCGTCCTCAAACACCCATGCGCGCTCAAACTTGCGCCCGTGGCACTCCTCCAGGCGACGCAACGCCAGCTCGTACACATCGGGGAATTGCTTGGAGCGTCCCGCCTCGCCCGTCGTGGTAATAAACTCCATATAGCAATCAAGGCCAGCACCCGCAAGGGCGGACTGCACCAACTCGGCCGGCGTGGACGTGGCAACGCACATGGCAATACCGGCCTCCTGCGCCTGCTCCAAAAATGCCAGGAGCCCCTCGCGCGGCGGCACCTTGGAGTAGCCATCGATCAAAATCTCACTCAGCTCGCGATAGAGCTCCTCGCCATTCGCGCCAATGCCCCACGTGTCGTGGTAGGCCTGGCACTCGTCCTCCAGCGAAAGATGTTCAAACTGGGCAAAATCGTCGACCGTTACATCAATGCCATGACGGCGCAATAACTCGGTCTGTGCATGGCCCCAGACGGGGGAGCTATTAACCAGTGTTCCGTCGCAATCGAAAATAAAAGCAACACTTGGAGCAGCGATGTGGTTCATAAACGAGCCTTTCGATGTCAAATGGTAAACAACCTGCTAAAAACGTTTTACCAAACGTCAGCCTAACAGTTTTGAAACCCTGATTGGTAAAACTGTCAAGAGTTTTACCATCGCAATTCTGCCAGTGGTCTAAACATGGCGCTCGCCGATTAAACACCGCCGCAAATCCACTTTTCTCCATAAAAGTAACGGACAGGTGTTATCGTATTTCGTGCCGAAAGTTCCACCGAGCACGCGAGGTGGAACGAATCATAGAACTATCGCCGTCCCCTCGATTCGTGCAGCCTTGGACCTTTCGCATCTAGTCACCAAGGCAACACGCTGCCGCGTCATGATGGGATCAAACGTGAGCGATACAAAGCTAAAGCCAGCAACCAAAAAGCCTGCTACCCGCAAAGCCGCCCCGCACGCACCGGAGCTCACCAAGGACGATGTCTATCTGTTTGGCATTGGTACGTGGGAGCGCAGCTGGGAAAAGATGGGCGCGCACCCCGACACGCAGAACCGTACGCGCGGCTGGCGTTTTTGCGTTTGGGCGCCCGACGTAAAGAGCGTCCATGTCATTGGCGAATTTAACGACTGGGATGAACAAGCCAACCCGCTGGTGCCCATGCATACGAGCGCTATTTGGGAAGGCTTTATTCCTGGCGCCGAGCAGGGCCAGCTCTATAAGTACCTTATCGAGACCAACGAGGGCGAAAAGCTCTACAAGGCCGATCCGTATGCCTTTAAGGCCGAGTGCCCTCCGGGAACGGCCAGCGTGCTGTGGACCCTCGATGGCTACAAGTGGAACGACGCCGCGTGGCTTAAGCGCCGCGCCAGCCATAACCACATGTCGCAACCCCTTAACATCTACGAGGTGCATATTGGCTCGTGGAAGCGCCACGGCGACGCGCCGCAGGGCGAGCCGGACGAGTACGGCAACTACCCCGGCCCCATGGATCCCTTCCCCGCGCAGCGCGGCGAGTTCTACACCTACGACGACCTGTCGGTGGAGCTCGTGGACTACGTGCGCGACATGGGCTACACGCATATCGAGGTCATGCCGCTGATGGAGCATCCCTTCGACGGCTCCTGGGGCTATCAGACGACCGGCTACTATGCCGCCACGTCGCGCTACGGCAACCCGCAGCAGCTCATGCACTTTATCGATGCATGCCACGAGGCGGGCATCGGCGTGATCATGGACTGGGTGCCCGGCGGTTTTTGCGCCGACTCCCACGGCCTTGCCACCTTTAACGGCCACATGCTGTTTGAGCACGAGATTCACCCCAACTGGGGCACGCACAAGTTTGACTTCGCCCGTGGCGAGGTCCGCTCCTTCCTGGTCTCCAACGTGCTGTACTGGCTCGAGAACTTCCACATGGACGGCATTCGCATGGACGGCGTGTCCAGCATGCTGTACCTCAACTTTGGCATCGACGATCCCGGCCAAAAGAAGTTCAACAAGTACGGTACCGAGGAGGACCTGGACGCCAGCGCGTTTATCCGCCAGGTCAACTGCGCCGTGGAGGCCCACTTCCCCGACGTGATGATGATGGCCGAGGAGTCCACCGCGTGGCCGCTCGTGACCTACCCGCCGCAGGACGGCGGCCTGGGCTTCCACTACAAGTGGGACATGGGCTGGATGAACGACACCCTGCACTACATGCAGACCGATTTTCCGTGGCGCCCCGGCAACCACGGCCTGCTCACGTTCTCCATCATGTACGCCTTTACCGAAAACTTCATTTGCCCGCTGAGTCACGACGAGGTCGTGCACGGCAAGTGCTCGCTCATCGGCCGCATGCCGGGCGACTGGTGGCGCCAGTTTGCCGGCCTGCGCACGCTGGCCTTCTACCAGATGACGCACCCCGGTGCCAAGCTCAACTTTATGGGCAACGAGATCGGCCAGTTTATTGAGTGGCGCTACTACGAGTCCATCCAGTGGTTCCTGACCGAGGAGTACGAGACCCACCGTCATCATCAGGCGTTTATCAAGGCGCTCAACCACCTGTACACCGCCGAGCCCGCCCTGTACGAGCGCGGCTACACCGACGACGGCTTTACCTGGATTGACGCGGATAACTCCAAGCAGTCCATCGTGAGCTTTGTGCGCCAGGGCGAGGACATCGACGACGACCTGGTGATCCTGATCAACTTTGACCCGGCGAGCTACGAGAGCTTCCGCGTGGGCGTGCCGCGCGAGGGCGACTGGGAGGTCATCTTCGATTCCGACCGTCCCGAGTTTGGCGGCAGCGGCTATGCCGGCGAGGAGCCTTACACCTGCTCGAGCGAACCCTATCCCTGGAACGGGCAGATGGACTCCATCGAGATTAAGGTGCCCGGCCTGGCAGGTGTGGTGCTAAAGCGCCGCGGTCCCAGCAGCTATAAGCCGCCGGTGGTTGAGAAGCCCAAGAAGGCGACGCGTAAGCGCACGCCCTCGGTGAAGCCCAAGCCCGCGGCTGCCAAGAAGGCTCCTGCCACGGCCAAGGCTACGACGACCAAGGCCAAGGCTAAAGCCACCACAAAGCCCGCTGCTATGGCTACCGCGACCAAGAAGCCGGCTGCAAAAAAGGCCGCTACCAAGGCCAAGTCTGCTTCTGTTAAGTCGTCTACCAAGGATGCGTAACAAAGCCGTTACAGCTGTAATTACCCGCCCCGACGTGGCGTAGGATATAAGTCATAACCGTTCCGGGAGAAACATCCCCGGGGGAAAGGAACGTATGAATAAGATCTTCGACAACAAGCAGGAGTTTACCGAGCTCTATCGCGATGCTGTCATGAGCATTAGCGGCAAGAGCGTCGAGGCCGCCAGCGACCTGGACCGCTTTAACGCCCTGGCCAAGCTCGTGGCCGAGAAGGCGCGCACCGTTGCCACCAAGAGTGACGCCCGTGTGACCGCCGAGGGCAAGAAGCGCGTGTACTACTTCTCGATCGAGTTTTTGATCGGCCGCCTGCTCGACAACTACCTGCTCAACTTTGGCGTGCGCGACATGGTCGCCGAGGCGCTCGACGACATGGGCTTCGACCTGTCCGTCATCGAGAACCAGGAGCCCGATCCGGCGCTGGGCAACGGTGGCCTGGGCCGCCTGGCCGCATGCTTCCTGGATTCCATGGCAGCCGAGGGCATTGCCGGCTACGGCAACGGCATGCGCTACCGCTACGGCCTGTTTAAGCAGGAGATCGTCAACGGCAGCCAGGTCGAGGCCACCGACGAGTGGCTCACCCACGGCTATCCCTGGGAGGTCCGTCGTCAGGACAAGGCCGTGACCATCAAGTTTGGTGGCCATGTTGAGGGCTTTGAGGAGAACGGCCGCACGTTCTACCGCACGGTAGACACGCAGGACATCCTGGCCGTCCCCTATGACATCCCCGTGGTGGGCTATGCCGGCGAGACCGTCAACAAGCTGCGCGTCTGGGCCGCCGAACCGGTCGAGGAGCACTTCGATCTGGAGGCCTTCAACCGCGGCGACTACGCCCTGGCCGACGCCGAGCGCGCCGAGGCCGAGGCCATCAGCGCCATCCTCTACCCCAACGACGCCGGCGAGCACGGCCGTCTGCTGCGCCTGAAGCAGGAGTACCTGTTTGTTTCCGCCGGCATCTACAGCCTGCTCGACACCTTTGAGAAGGAGCACGGCGAGAACTGGGAGCTGATGCCGCAGTTTGTGGCCATCCATACCAACGACACCCACCCCGCCATGTGCGGCCCCGAGCTCATGCGTATCCTCATCGACGAGAAGAAGCTTGAGTGGGACGACGCCTGGAACATCGTGACGCAGGTCGTGAGCTACACCAACCACACCATCCTGCCCGAGGCCCTGGAGAAGTGGCCCATCGGCACGTTCTCCAAGCTCCTCCCCCGCGTGTACCAGATCATCGACGAGATCAGCCGTCGTTGGCACGAGTCGTTCGACACCACGCAGGAGGGCTGGCAGGAGCGTCTGCGCCAGACCGCCATCCTGTGGGACGGCGAGATTCGCATGGCCAACCTGTCTGTAATCTGCAGCCACAGCGTCAACGGCGTTGCCAAGATCCACTCCGACATCATCAAGAACATCGTGCTCAAGGACTTCTATGCCCTGACGCCCGAGAAGTTCAACAACAAGACCAACGGCATCTCGCACCGTCGCTTCTTTGCCGAGGCCAACCCCACCTACACCAAGCTCGTCACCGAGGCCATTGGCGATGGCTGGCTCAAGGACGCCTTTGAACTGGAGAAGCTCAAGGAGTTTAAGGACGACACCGAGTTCCTGAAGGCCGTGGGCGCCTCCAAGCGTGCCAACAAGGAGCGCCTGGCCGCCTACGTTAAGGCCGAGACCGGTCTGGTCATTGACCCCAACACCGTCTTCGATGTTCAGGTTAAGCGCTTCCACGCTTACAAGCGCCAGCTCATGAACATCATGAAGGTGATGGACATCTACAACCGTCGCATCGCCGACCCCAACTTCCATGTGACGCCGACGACCTTCATCTTTAGCGGCAAGGCTGCCTCGAGCTACACCTTCGCCAAGGAGACCATCCGCCTCATTAACTCCGTGGCCGACGTCATCAACAACGATGCCCGTGTGAACGAGGTCATGAAGGTCTGCTTTATCCCCAACTTCCGCGTAAGCAACGCCCAGCTCATCTACCCCGCCGCCGAGATCTCGGAGCAGATCTCCACGGCCGGCAAGGAGGCCTCGGGCACGTCTAACATGAAGCTCATGATGAACGGCGCCATTACGCTGGGCACCCTCGACGGCGCCAACATCGAGATCGCCGACCTGGCCGGCCGCGAGAACGAGGCCATCTTTGGCCTGACCGCCCCCGAGGTCGAGCAGCTCTGGGCATCCAACAGCTACTTTGCGTGGGACACCCTCAACGGCGATCGCGAGCGCCTGGGCCGCGTAATGGACGAGCTCAAGGACAACACCTTTGCGGGTCTTTCGGGCAACTTCGAGAGCATCTACAACGAGCTCATGAACAACAACGACCCCGACCTGGTCATGGCCGACTTCCGCAGCTATGTCGACGCCTGGGAGGCGCTCACGAACAGCTACAGCGACCAGGAGACTTGGAACCGCAAGGCGCTGCTCAACACCGCCTCCTCCGGCTGGTTCTCGAGCGACCGCACCATTCGCGAGTACCGCGACGAGATCTGGCACGCGTAAAGGCGCGCGAGCTCCCTTTGCCGCACGGCATTACTCGACGGGCGCGATCGAGCGCCGCGCCCGTCGCTAATGGGTTTAAGAACATCGATGACAGAAGGAGAAATCGATGAGTAAGAAAGAATGCATCGCGATGCTCCTCGCAGGAGGACAGGGCAGCCGATTGGGGGCACTCACCCAAAAGATCGCTAAGCCGGCGGTTAGCTTTGGTGGCAAGTTCCGCATTATCGACTTTTCGCTGTCCAACTGCTCCAACTCGGGCATCGACACGGTGGGCGTTCTGACGCAGTACCGTCCCTACCTGCTGCATGCCTACGTGGGCTCCGGCGAGGCGTGGGATCTGGATAGCCGCGACGGCGGCGTGTCGATCCTGCCGCCGTACGAGACGCAGACCGGTGGCGCCTGGTATGCGGGCACGGCCGACGCCATTACGCAGAACCTCGACTACATCAAGGCCAACGACCCCAAGTACGTCCTGATTCTTTCGGGCGATCACCTGTATCGCATGGACTACCGCAAGATGCTCAAGACGCACATTGAGAACAACGCCGACCTCACGGTGAGCGTTATGCCCGTGCCGTGGGAGGAGGCCAGCCGCTTTGGCATCCTGACCACCGACCCCGAGGACGGCCGCATCACCAAGTTCACCGAGAAGCCCGATAAGCCCGATTCGAACCTCGCGTCCATGGGCATCTACATCTTCTCGGCCGACGTGCTGATCGAGGCGCTCGAGGAGGACGCTCTGGACCAGCGCTCGAGCCACGACTTTGGCAAGGACATCATCCCCAAGCTGCTCGGCGAGAACAAGCGCCTGTACAGCTACGAGTTCCACGGCTTTTGGAAGGATGTCGGCACCATCGCCAGCTTCCATGAGACCTCGATGGACCTGCTGGGCAACAACCCCGAGTTCGATCTGTTCGACAAGCACTTCCCCATCATGTCCAACATCACCACGCGTCCGCCGCACTACATTGGACCGGACGGCCGCCTGGACGACTGCCTGGTCTCCAACGGCTGCAAGATCTACGGCACCGCTCGCCATTCGATCCTTTCGACCGATGTCATCATCGAGGAGCGCGCCGTGGTCGAGGACTCCGTGCTGCTGCCGGGTGCGCACGTTAAGAGCGGCGCGCACATCTGCCGCGCTATTTTGGGCGAGAACTCCACGGTCGAAGAGGGCGTGAAGCTCGGCTCTGTCGATACCACCAAGGATACGGCCGTCGTTGGAAATGACGTCGTTATCGGAAAGGGGGAATGATCCGATGATCAATCGCAAGGCCATCGGTTATATCACCGCTAACTACTCTTCGTCCTACGGCAGTGTCCTGCTCAAGGACCGCCCCATCGCGTCCGTTCCGTTTTTGGGCCGCTACCGCCTGATCGACTTTCCGCTGTCCAACATGATGAATGCCGGCATCAAGACCGTCGGCGTCGTCATGCCGGGTAACTACCGTTCGCTGATCGACCACGTGGGCTCGGGCAAGGACTGGGGTCTTGACCGCAAGAAGGGCGGCCTGTTCATGGTGCCCGGCAACGCGTATGGCACCACCAAGGGCGGCATGCGTTTCTTGCTGCGCGACATCATCTCCAACAAGACGCTGTTCCAGCGCTCGGAGAAGCCCTATGTCGTGATGATGGGCACCAACATCATCTTTAACATGGACCTCAACACCATCATCGAGGCGCACGAGAACTCCGGTGCCCAGATGACCGTGGTGTACTGCAAGGCCACGCGCAATGTTGATGACGAGACCAAACTCGAGATTAACGAGAACGGCCGCCTGACGGGCGTGAGCGCCGGCGTCGCGTACGGCGACAACGCCTCCATGGACTGCTGCATCGTCAACCGCGAGACGCTCCTCGAGATCATCGACCACTACCAGGCCGCCGACTATCTGGACCTGCTCGAGGCGCTCCAGGGCGACTTTGGCAACATCGACGTGTGCAGCTACGAGTACAAGGGCGAGGTCGTGGGCGTGTTTAGCGAAAAGTCGCTGTATCGCCGCAGCATGGACCTGCTCGACCAGACCGTGGCCGACCAGCTCTTCGATCCCGAGCGCCCGATCCTGACCAAGGCTCACGACGTGCCGCCTTCGCGCTATGCGACCGGCAGCCACGCGTGCAACTCGATCATCTCGGCCGGCTGCATCATCAAGGGCACCGTGCGCAACTCGATCCTGTCGCGCGGCGTCGTGGTCGAGGAAGGCGCTTCGGTGACCAACTCGATCATCAACCAGAGCTGCATCATCAAGAGCGGCGCCCGCGTCGAGAACGCCATTCTGGACAAGAACAACGTGGTCCCCACCAACACCGAGCTTCGCGGCACGCCCGAGAACATCCTGGTGCTGGGCAAGGCTCCGTTAACTTCCGACACCACCATCGTACGTTAACGTTGGCACCGCAACATCGCTCGTAACATGTAGAATAGCCGCCCGGTTTGTGCCAGGCGGCTATTCTCGAATTGCAACATGGGAGACAATATGGCAGATTCCAGCAAAAAGATGCAGATCGTGTTTGCCTCGGCCGAGTGCGCACCGTTTGTTAAGACCGGTGGCCTGGGCGACGTGGCGGGCTCGCTGCCTGCGGCGCTTGTGCGCGCCGGCGCCGAGGTCATCGTCATGGTGCCCAAGTACGCCACCATCAAGGACGAGTACAAGGCGCAGATGCAGCACTTCTCCGACTTTTACGTGAGCCTGGGCTGGCGCAATGAGTACTGCGGGCTCGAGAAGCTCGAGCACGACGGCGTCACGTATATGTTCATCGACAACGAGCGTTACTTTGCGCGCGACTATCCCTACGGCTTCTTTGATGACGGTGAGCGCTTTGCGTTCTTCTCCAAGGCCATCACCGAGAGCCTGCAGCACCTGCCCGAGGGCTTTGAGTGTGACATCCTGCACTGCAATGACTGGCAGACGGCACTGGCGCCCGTGTTCTTGCGCGAGTTCTACCAGGGCCTTCCGCTGTACGACCGCGTCAAGACCGTGTTCTCGATCCACAACGTGGCGTTCCAGGGCCAGTTTAGCGACACCGTGATGGAGGACATCCTGGGCGTGGCGCACATTCCGGCGGCTGCCTCGCAGCTGCGTTGCGACGCCTGCAGCATCAACTACATGCTGGGCGCGCTGCGCTATGCCGATGCCATCACCACGGTGAGCCCCACCTATGCCAACGAGATCCAGACGCCCGAGTTTGGCGAGGGCCTGGACGGCGTGCTGCGCGAGCGCTCCTATGCGCTGCAGGGCATTTTGAACGGCATTGACGTGGCGGGCTTTGACCCGGCGACCGACAAGCGCATTGCCGCCAACTACACCGTGGAGGACCGTTCCGGCAAGGCCGTGTGCAAGGCCAAGCTGCAGGAGGAGCTGGGGCTCGAGGTTCGCGACGACCGCCCGCTTATGGTGATGGTCACGCGCCTGACGCGCCAGAAGGGCATGGACCTGGTCATGTACGCGCTCGACCGCATCCTGGCCGGCGGCGTGCAGGTGGCGGTACTGGGCACCGGCGACCGCGACTACGAGGACGGGCTGCGCTACTTCCAGGACAAGTACCCCGGCACCATGGCCGCACGCATCGAGTTCGATCCCGCGCTGTCGCAGCGTATGTATGCCGCAGCCGACATGTTCCTGATGCCTTCGAAGTTTGAGCCCTGCGGCCTGTCGCAGATCATCGCCATGCGCTACGGCACCCTGCCGATTGTTCGCGAGACCGGCGGTCTGAAGGACACGGTGATCCCGTATAACGAGTTTACCGGCGAGGGCACGGGCTTCTCGTTTAGTAACTTTAACGGTGACGAGATGGGCGACGCCGTATTCCGCGCGGCGCGCCTGTTCTGGGATAACCGCGACGCTTGGAACCAGCTGGTCACGCAGGCCATGAGCCAGGACTTTAGCTGGACTCGCTCGGCCGACAAGTATCTGGACCTGTACTTCTTTATGCACCCGGAGATTGAGAGGCCGGCGGCTGTTGTCGACGAGCCCGAGGCTGTTGCTGAGCCGGTGGCCGCTGAGGAGCTCAAGGCCGAGGAGAAGCCGATTGAGGCTGAGCTCGCAAAGGCCGAGCCAGAGGTGAAGGCTGAGGTTGCTCCTGAGGCAGAGGCCGAGGTCAAGCCCGTTGCAAAGCCCGCAGCTAAGAAGACCACGGCCCGTAAGACGACCGCCAAGAAGGCTACGACGACCAAGGCTGCCGCCACCAAGACCGCCGCAGCAAAGACGACTGCTGCCAAGGCGACGACCACACGCAAACGCACGACCGCCACTGCCAAGAAAGCCGCCGAAGCCGAGACTGCTCCCGAGGTAAAGGCCAAGGCCGCCGTCAAGGCACCGGTCAAGTCCGTTGCGAAGAAGTCGACCGCAACCGCCAAGAAGGCAACGACAACCAAGAAGACCACGACTACGAAGTCGACGACCACGAAGGCAGCCACGACCAAGGCAGCCGCAAAGCCGGCCGCCAAAGTCGAGGAGGCGGGTGCCGAAGCCAAGGCCGAGGCAAACCCGGCCGCCAAGACTACCACGCGCAAGCGCGCTACGACGACGGCCAAAAAGGCCACGACCAAGGCCGCTGCTCCCAAGGCAGAGGCTAAGGCCGTGGACAAGCCCGCAGTAAAGGCCGAGCCGGCACCGAAGGCCGCTGAGGTCAAGACCGCTCCGAAGGCTACGGCAAAGACCGAGCCCGCCAAGAAGGCCCCGGTCTCCCCCGCCGCTTCGACCGAGGAAAAGGCTCCGACTAAGAAGACCTCCGTGCGCAAGGCTACGGCCACCCGCAAGCGCCGCTAATCCAGACGATCCAAAACCTCATCAAACCCTAAGCAAGGGGCGCTCCAACCGGGCGCCTCTTCTCTGTAGATAGTTGGTAAAACGATTTTCTAGGACAACCGTTCGCCGATGGTAAACGGATGTTGTTTATACAGCCTGTGTACAACAGATATACTTACATCCTGTGCGTAAAGCCCATGGCCAGCAGGCCATGATTCTATTGAACTGGACCGTACTATGAGATTGATACACAACAGCCGTCTGCCGCAGTTTCGCACTCCGTTTGGCGCTGTGACCACTGGCACTTCCGTTTCGCTCTCGGTGATCTTGGAGGATGCCGACCCCAACCAGGCAACACTCACCCTACGTACCTGGGTCGATGAAGTCGGCGAGACCCTGATTCCGATGGAGCACGAAGGCGATGGCATTTTTACCGGCGAGCTCAAATGCACTGAACCGTGTCTTGTGTGGTACAGCTTTATCTGCAATATCGAAGGTCAGCCCGAGGTTCGCCTGGGCGCGCCCCAGGGCCGCACCGGCGGCGAGGGCGTAACCTACGACTACGCCGAGGTGCCGTCCTTCCAGATTACCGTCTATAAGCACCGCGAGAACCGCCCCACTTGGTACGAGCGCGGCATGGTCTACCAAATCTTCCCCGACCGATACGCCCGTGACGAGCATTGGCGCGAGCGCACAATGGCCGAACTCGAAAAACCGCGCAAGGGCATTCAGCGCCGGATGGTCGAGGACTGGAACGAGCCGCCCGTGTACGAGCGCGCCGAGGACGGCTCCATCAAGACCTGGGACTTCTACGGCGGCTCGCTCAAAGGCATCCAAGAAGACCTACCCCGCATTGCCGAGCTGGGCTTTACGGCCATCTACCTCAACCCCATCTTTGAGGCCGCGAGTAACCACCGCTACGACACGGCCGACTACACCAAGATCGACCCGATTCTGGGCACCGAGCAGGACTTTACCGAGCTGTGCCAGGCAGCCGAGAAGCTGGGCATCTCCATCATCCTGGACGGCGTCTTCAACCACACGGGCGACGACTCAATCTATTTCAACCGCTACGGCAACTACCCCGGCGTGGGTGCCTGGCAGAGCGAGGATTCTCCGTGGCGCGATGCGTTTACCTTCCACGAGGACGGCTCGTACGACTGCTGGTGGGGCGTGGGCAATATGCCGGCCATCAACGAGAAGTCCGAGCTGGTGCGCGAGAGGCTCCTGGGCAAGGACGGCGTGATCCGCAAATGGCTGCGCGCCGGTGCCCATGGTTGGCGCCTGGACGTCGCTGACGAGCTTTCCGACGATTTCCTGGCCGAAATCAAAAAGGCCGTAGTTGCCGAAAAGCCCGATGCGCTGTTGCTCGGCGAAGTCTGGGAAGACGCCTCCAACAAGATTAGCTACGGCCATCTGCGACGCTACCTGCAGGGCTCCGAGCTGGACTCTGCTATGGATTATCCCTTCCGCGACATGGTCATCGGTTTTTTGATGGGCTACAAGAATGCCTACCAGGCAGCCGAGGATATCGAAACCCTGCGCGAGAACTACCCAAGCGAGGCGTTGTCCTGCGCGCTCAATCTGCTTTCGAGCCACGACCGTCCGCGCATCATCTCGGTGCTCGGCGGCGGCCCCGACGAGTCGCAGCTGCCCGAGAGCGAGCGCAGCAAATGGCGCCTGGACGAGAACTCGATGGGCCTGGCCAAGAGCCGTTTTTGGCTCGCCACGCTCATGCAGATGACCTTCCCCGGCGTGCCTTCAATCTACTACGGAGACGAGTACGGCCTGGAAGGCCTTACCGATCCGGGCAACCGCCGCACCCTGCCGACCAAGGACCAACTGCACGACTTCGACACGCTGGCTATTGTCAAGAACGCCTCCGCCGTGCGCCGCGCGCTGCCATTTATGATCGACGGCGAGATTAAGGCCTTCGCGCTCAACGACGAGGTGCTGGCATACAACCGCACGGGCAAGAATGGCGAGTCCGCGACGGTTATCATCAACCGCAGCCTGCGCAATTCGCACCGCGTGACGATTCCGGCACTCGGTGAATGTGCGAGTGACGTGATCAGCGGTCACGAGTGCGAGATCCACAACGGTACAGTCACGCTCGATCTGTATCCGCTGGGCTCGTCGATCATCTATCACCATGCCAAGCAGCGCCTGCAGGAGCCGCTCGATCACGGCGCGGGCGTCGTTTGCCATATCACCTCAGTGCCCACCGACGACGGCAAGCCCGGCACGATTGGTGCGCCCACGCGTCGCTTTATCGACCATCTGGCCGCTATGGGCATGCGCTACTGGCAGGTTCTGCCTGTCAACCCGACGGACTTCTTCCGCTCTCCTTACGCTGGGCCTTCGGCCTTTGCGGGCAATATTGACCTGCTGCCCGAAAGTCAAGAGGAACTGGCGGCCGACTTTAAGACTTGGAAGGCCCGTGGCGGCGAGGATGCCGATCCGCTCTACACGGCGTTTAAACATCGCAACGCCGACTGGCTCGAGAAGTACTGCGTCTATATGGCCGTTAAGAAGTACTTTGAAGGCGAATCGCGTCACGATTGGCCGGCCGATGTCGCGCGCTACAACGAGCATCTGATTGACGACAAGCGGTTCCACGACGAGGCAGAGCTGCAGGCGTTCATGCAGTACCGCTTTGACCTGGCCTGGTGCGAGCTCATGAACTATGCGCACAAGAAGGGCATCGAGGTTATCGGCGATATCCCGATGTATGTTTCGGACGATTCGGCAGATGCATGGAGCGAGCCCGAGAACTTCTGGCTTTCCGATACCGGCAAGGCGATTGAGATTTCTGGCGCGCCGCCCGACAATTTTGCGCCCGAGGGCCAGGTGTGGGGAAATCCCACCTTCCGTTGGGATCACATGAAGGAGAACGGCTACCGCTGGTGGATGGATCGCCTGCGTCGTGCGTTTTCGCTCTACGACCGCGTGCGCCTGGATCACTTCCTGGGCTTCCACAGCTACTTTAGCATCCCCACCGGCAAGGCCTGTGCCGATGGCCGCTGGCTGGCAGGTCCGGGCAAGGACCTGTTCCAGACCGCCTACGACGAGCTAGGTCCGCTCAACTTTATCGCCGAGGACCTAGGCTACCTGACGCCCGGCGTTCGCGCCATGGCTTCGACCTGCGGCTTCCCCGGCATGGACGTGCTGGAGTTTAGCGATTACGACGTCCGTAACGGCGTACATCCCACGCCGGGCAAGATTCTGTACACCTCGACGCACGACACGTCGACGCTCGCCGGTTGGTGCACGCGCTCCTTTGCGGGCGGCGACGAGCCAAGCGGTGTTGAGGTGGCGGCCAAGCTGATGAGCGACGCGCTGGCAAGCGACGCTCCCCTGGTGATGATGCCGTTGCAGGATGTCCTGGGGCTTGGCGACGACGCGCGCATGAACGTGCCGGGCGTGGCCACGGGCAACTGGACCTGGCAGGCCGATGAGGCCGAGGTTGCGGCCGCCGAGGGCAAAACTGCACAGCTCCTGCGCAACACCCATAGATTCTGGGGCGAAGCGTGATAAAACCCCCGATATAGGGTACAGTTACAGCTGTTTGAATTTATGCGGGCAGAGCAATCTGCCCGCTTTGTGCTGAAAAGGAAGTATTATGGCGCGCTACGATTACAAGTGCTCGAGCTGCGGCAACGTGTTTGAGGTTGAGCATCCCATGTCCGAGACCCCCGAGGTCGTGTGCCCGAGCTGCGGTGCTCCGGCATCCAAGACGTTCTCGGCCAGCGGCATCAAGTTTGAGGGCAGCGGCTTCTACAACACCGACCAGCGCAGCGGTGGTTCCAGCACCAACGCCACCAGCGGCTGCTGCGCCAACTGCCCACACAGCCACTAAGAACAATTCGGCCCCGCGATCAACGCCGATCGCGGGGCCGAATTTTTTCAGGAATGTCCCACGCCCCGGCAACTGGTCTGGGGTTGCGCCACGAAAACGGCCTATCTACTACGTTTGACCCGTATAGTCCGAGCACACCTGCGTTTTTACAAAATCGACGAGCCGTCTACCTGCGGTTTTGATTTCGCTAAATCCTGCATGGTTAGGAGTAATGGGTTTAATGTAGTAGATAGGCCCATTTCATGGCAAGCGGATCAACCCTCGGGTGCCGCATCAGTTGCGGACAAGCCTTGCGCAGAAGTGGCCGTCGTAGGAGTCTGCATTAACGGGCACACTTTGGAAGAGGCCGCGGTCGTTTTGACGCAGGGTAACGAGGCTCTTGGCGCGGTCGTACTCGGGGAGCTGCAGAATCTGGGCTTCGGAGAGCGGCGCCACGGTAAAACCGGCGCCCTCGGGAGAGGCCAGGAAGGCATCCACGACCTGCGAATTCTCTTCATCAAAAACCGAGCAGGTGGCATAGATAAGCTCACCGCCGGCAGCCACGCGCGCGGCTGCTTCCTTGAGCATCGTCAGCTGCAGGCGGGGCAGTTCGGTCGTAACATCGTTCTCGGTCAGACGCCACGGAATCTCGGGATGACGGCGCATGGTGCCGGTGCCAGAGCACGGCGCGTCGATAAACACCGTGTCGAACAGGGCGGGCTCGCCAAGCATCGCATCAAAGGACGTGAGCACCTCATTGAGCTCGCAGGCATCGCCCGACACCGTACGAACACCCGAGATACCCGCCTTGTGCAGGCGCGCGAGATTCTGATCGCACTTGCGATCGTGCAGATCGAGCGCGGTATGCTGACGCTCGTACCCGGCACGCTTGGCCTGGCACATCATCACATAGGTCTTGGTGCCGCGGCCGGCACCAATCTCCAGGCAACGCCCGGGACGTGTCGCCGCAGTGGCGATAAGCTGAGCGTTAAGGTCCGAGGCAACGGCGGCAGCACGCTCAAACACGCCCGATGCAACAGTGACCTGCGCATCGACCGGAGCATGGCAGCCCGGGAAGACAGGCGCAACGAGTTCCGAGATATACGGGTCGGCCTTGGTAGCAAACGCATTCTCGTGCAGAGCAAGCGGCGCAGGCGCCAGATTGCCGGCAAAGTTGAGCGCGCCCTCGGGCGTATCGAACGAGGCCATAATACGAGCGCACAGCCAGCGAGGAAGACCCATCAAACGCGAAAGGCGAACCAGGCGGCGCTCCGACTCATCCACATCGGATGCCGTGGCAAAGTCCTCAACGTTGTCCGCAACCTTGTGCAGCACCGCATTAGCCAGGCCCGCGGCAGACTTGGCGCCGCTACGAACCAGCTCAACGCCCTGACTCACGGCAACGCGACCCGGGGTATGCAGGTAGAGCATCTCGAAGGCCGAGATTCGAAGCGCCATGCGAACGCGCGGCGCGACCTTTTTAGGCTTATCGAGAAACTGATCGAGCAGCTCATCCAAAATGCCCTGCGTGGCGGCAACACCGAGCGCCAAACGCGCGGCAAAAGCGGAATCGCGCTGGTCAATGGCCTTGGCGGAAGCACGGGAAGACAACACGTCGCGTGCGTACATACCGCGGCGATCGGCCTCCATCAACACATCGAGCGCAAGCTTGCGCGCGGGAGACAACTTGCTCATGACAGTACACCCCACCTAAGTTCGGCACCCTGCAGGCCGGCAGCCCAGGCAGAAGCAGCCATGGCACGCTTGCCATCGGGCTTAACCTCAAGCAGTTCAACCGCGCCATCGGAAAGGCCCAGGTAAAAACGCTTGCTCTTGACGGCAACAGCGCCCTCGCCAAGCGACACATCGGCCAGCGCAGCATCGAGCACGCGAACCGACTTCCCGGCAATCACACAACGGGCAGGCGCGGTATCGGACGAAGCGAGCACATGACGCACGCAATCGAGCGCTGCCATCTGCGAATCCAGACGCATCTCCTGCTTGGAAATCTTGGCAGCATGAGTGACGAGCGACTCATCCTGCTCTGTCCAAACAGCCGAGCCATCGGCAAGCGAGGGAAGCGTATCGGCAAGCAGCCTGCCGCCAAGCTTACCAAGCTCCATCGTGAGCGCCTCGGCATGCTTACCGGCAACCGAGGTCGCGGCCTGCGCACAATAAGCGCCGGTATCCACGCCATGCCCAATACGCATAATGGAAACGCCGGCAACCTCATCACCAGCAAGAATGGCACGCTGAATGGGAGCAGCGCCACGCCAACGAGGCAGCAGCGAAGCATGAACATTCACAATACCGAGCGGCGCCATATGCAGCACCTCATCAGGCAAAATGCAGCCATAGGCAGCCACACAGAAAATATCAGCCCGCGCAGCCTGGAGCGCCTCAACAACCTCAGGCGTCATGCGATTGGCCTCGATAACGGGAAGTCCCAGCTCCAACGCCTTGGCCTTAACAGGAGAAGGCTCAAGCTTCTTACCACGCCCACGAACAGCATCGGGACGGGTAATAACAAACGCAATCTCATTGCCAGCCGCAACAAGCGAAACCAAAGAAGGCACAGCAAAATCAGGAGTACCCATAAACACAATACGCATAAAAGTAAGTCTCCTCTCAACAACGAGCCGAGACGGCTACAAAAGAAGCGTTCCAGGTCGCAAGCGCACCCAGCCGCCAGAACAGTCCAACAAAATCAAATATACCCAAAACCAAAGAAAGAGCCGCATAAAAGCAGCCCTCCCAACAAAGCACCTATCAGCGAAGACGCCCATCTCTGGCCCGACGGCACCCGGGCGAACCGAGCCAGAACAACGCAGTCCCCGGTGCTGAGCGCCCACATATCGTCCCGCGCGCAGTTTCGCAGCAAAGCGAGAATGTTTGAGCACGGGATGATATGTGGGCGCTCAGCACCGGGGACGGTGGGACCTACTCCGTCTCGCCCGGTCGAGCGCCGCGGGCCAGGGCGTCCTGGTACTCCTTGACGGCCTTGATGCGCTGCATGGGCTTGAGTCGCTCGAACATGGTGTTGCCGTGCAGGTGATCAATCTCGTGCTGCAGGCACACGCAGAACAGATCGCCCGTGGCCTCATATCGAATCAGGTTGGCATCCAGGTCATACGCCTCGACAACAACGTGATCAGGACGCTCGATCTCGCAGCTAATGCCGGGGATAGACAGGCAGCCCTCGCTAAACGGCACCAGATGGTCGCTCTGCTCCACGATCACAGGGTTAATGAGCACGTACGGGTCGTAGTCGCTCTTGTCGCTGTAGTCGCAGTCGATGGTGACGAGCTGAATGAGCTCGCCGATCTGCGGGGCAGCCAGGCCGCAGCCGCCGTTCTCGAACATCATCTTCTTCATCTTCTCGGCAAGCGCCTCGATCGCAGGGGTGATTTCCTCGATGACGGCACACTCCTGGCGCAGACGAGGGTCAGGGGACAGTACGATTCCGTTGGCTTCCATGGCCATCCTTTCGGTTTGTTACATCAAATCATAGGCATCGACGTCAACGCTCACGCTCACGCCGCGCACGGAGCCCGCCTCTTTGAGGCAGGCGTCAATATCATCAGAGACATGGTACCCTACCGGCGACTTCACAAGCAGATGGAAGCGGTAACGGTCCTTGGCTCTCTCGATTACACACGAAGCCGGGCCCAGCACCTGCGGCACGGCGCTCCCCGCCCGTAAAAAGTCGGGCGCGGCGGCATGCCAGCGACGCTTGAGGAGCTTCGCGATGCGGCCGATATAATCCTGCGCATCGTCGCGGCTTGCCGACCACACCAAAATGTTGGCCAGGCGCACGAACGGCGGGTACAGCGCGTCGCGGCGCTGGCCCAGGTCGTAGTCGGTAAAGACCGAGCGGTCGTGCTCGGCAACGGCGCGAATGACAGGGTCCTCGGGCAGGTACGTCTGAATGATGACCTCGCCAGGGCGATCGCCGCGTCCGGCACGGCCCGCGACCTGCTCCAGCAAATCGTAGGCGCGCTCCCCCGCTCTAAAATCGGGCAGCTTGAGGGCAAAGTCGGCATTGACCACGCCCACGAGCGTGACCTCGGGAAAGTCGAGGCCTTTGGCGATCATCTGGGTACCCAGCAGCACCGCGCAATCGGCCACATCGAACTGCTCGAGCAGCTTTTTGTGCGCGTCCTTGCCGCGCGTGGAATCGGCGTCCATACGAATGATGGCGACGTCGTCGGGCAGCATCTGGCGTAGTGCGTCCTCGATCTGCTGCGTACCCAGGCCCATTTTTGCCAGGTAACGGCTGCCGCACTTGGGACAGCGACTCGTGGGCGCCGGATAGGGCTGCACGCGCCAGGACGATCCGCAGGTGTGGCACTGCAGCGTGTGCGTGCGCTCGTGGTACGTAAGCGCGGTGGAGCAGTGGTTGCAGGTGGGCACGCAGCCGCATTCGCGGCACATCAGGAACGGCGCAAAGCCGCGACGGTTGTGCAGCAACACGGCCTTTTCGCGGCGCTCGACTACACGCTCCAGGCCTTCCATCAGCGGTCTTGAGAACATGGAGCGACTGCCGTGTGCAAACTCGCGGCGCAGGTCGGCAATGCGGACTGTGGGCAACACGGCGTGCCCCGGGCGCTCGGGCATCTCGACGCGCGTCCATGTGGCGCCGCCGTACGTGCCGCGGCGGCAGCGGTCGAGGGCCTCGGCCGAGGGCGTTGCGGAGCCCAGTACGAGCGGACACCGATAGCGCCGCGCCATCTCGGCAGCCACCTCGCGCGCATGGTAACGCGGGCTGGAACCCTGCTTGTAGCTGGTCTCGTGCTCCTCGTCGATGATGATGAGGCCCAAATCGCTGAGCGGGCAAAAGAGCGCCGAGCGGGCGCCCACGACCACGCGGGCGGCACCGCTGGCAACCATATCCCACTGGTCCAGACGCTCGCCGGCCGAAAGGCGCGAATGGAACACGGCGACCGTCTCGCCAAAGCGCGAGCGGAAGCGACCGACGGTCTGGGCCGTCAGCGAAATCTCGGGCACGAGCACGCATGCCGAAAGGCCGGCCGCCAGCACGCGCTCAATCGCCGAGAGGTAGACCTCGGTTTTGCCGGAACCGGTGACGCCATCGACGAGCACCACATCGCCGTGAGCGTCCAGACAGGCGCGCTCAATCTGCGCGAGCGCCTGTTGCTGGCCGTTGGTAAGGGAGACCGGCGCCTTGCCGCTTGCCGAGGACAGCGTGGTCTGCTCGCTGCAGCCACGCCAGGCGCGGCGCTCCTCCACCACGACGACGCCGCGTTTTTTGAGCGCTTTGATGGTCGCCGACATGCTGTTGTAGAGCAGGTTGAGGTCGCGCGTCGTGACCGGGCCGCATTGGAGCGCCTCAATGAGCTGACGCTGGCGGACCGCGGTCTTGGGCGGCGTGTAGTCGAAACCCTCGGGCGTGAGCATGACCCAGCGGTTTTGGATGGGTTTGACGGCGGGGCGCTCAACAGTCCACACGCCGTCGTCGCCCTTGACCACGCGCGGGCTTCCACCCGGAGGCAAGAACAGGCGCAAGCACTCGGAAAGCGTTGCGACGTACTCGCAGCTCATCCAACGCGCAATGCGGGCAGCCTCGGCGGTAAAGAGCGGCTTGCTAAGGATGGCCTCGATAGGCTTGATGCGCGCGGGGTCGAGAGCGTCGTTACCTTGCAGATCGGCCAGCTCGGGCGCGATATCGACGATGTAGCCCGCGGCCGCACGGTTGCCAAAATGAACTAGGACGGTGGAGCCGATCTGGGCATCGTTGGCGAGCGACTGCGGAATGCCGTAGGCGAATGGCTCGGAGAGCGCTCGGGTCGGGATGTCGAGGACCACGCTCGAGTAAGCGACGACGGGCTCGGGTACGGGCTCGGGCAGCGCCGGGGCGGCGGCAGGGGCCGCGGACTTCGGAGCTTCCTCCGGTTCCGGCGAACCAAACAGTGACAGTTGCTCGGCCATGGCCCCAGCACCTCCTATCCCATACGTCTACAGAAACAAGAGCCCCGCTCGAGTGAACGGGGCTCGGATACATGCGTTTACGCAGCTGCTACAACGCCATCGTGCGGGCGCGGTCGATGCGCGCCAGGCAGTCGTCGCGACCGACGAGCGCCATGGTCTCGCCCAGCGGAGGGCTCACCATGTTGCCGCAAACGGCGACGCGCACGGCCTGGAACACCACGCGCTTCTTGAGGTCCATCTGCTCGGGTAGCGGCTCAAGCGCGGCGTCGATGTTGGCAGCCGTCCACTCGTCCACACCCTCGAGCGCGGCCTTGGCGGCATCCAGAATGGAGCCCATGCCCTCCTTGGCCAGGCCCTTGTTGACGGACTTCTCGTCATACTCGAGCGTCTCGGCCGTAGCAAAGATGGGAGCGGCGACGGTCACGGCGTCGGCCGGCATCTTGGTGCGCGGCTTGACGATGGCGGCAAGCGCATCGATCCAATCCTCGCCGTACTCGACATTACCCTCGATGAGACCCGCCTCGTGCAGCTCGGGGACCATGATCTCGTCGGCAAACTGAGCATCGGACATGCCGTTGATGTACTCGGCATTGACCCAGTCGAGCTTCTTGGGGTCGAAGGTCGCCGGGTTCTTGGAGATGCGGTCGAGCGAGAACTTGCTGGCCAGGACATCGCGCGGGATGATCGTGGTCTCGCCGTCGAGCGACCAGCCGAGCAGCGCCAGATAGTTGACGAAGGCGTCGGGCAGGTAACCGGCGTCGCGGTACTCCTCCACCGAGGTGGCGCCGTGGCGCTTGGAGAGCTTTTTGCCGTCGGCACCCAAGATCATGGAGATGTGGGCGAACGTAGGCACGGGTGCGCCGAGGGCCTCGTAGACCATGACCTGGCGCGGGGTGTTGGAAAGATGGTCGTCGCCGCGGATGACGTGGGTAATCTTCATCATGGCATCGTCGACGACGGTCGCGAAGTTATACGTGGGCGTGCCGTCGGAGCGGAAGATGACGAAGTCGTCAAGCTCCTTGGCGTCGAAGGTCACCTCGCCGTGGACGGCATCGTGGATGACGACGTCGCCGCGGTCCTCGGGCACCTTGATGCGCAGGACGTAGGGCTCGCCTGCCTCGATGCGGCGGCGTGCCTCGTCGGGATCAAGATCGCGGCAGCGGCGCTGATAGCCCTGGAAGGGGTCCTTGCGCTCCTGGGCGGCCTTGCGATCGGCGTCCAGCTGCTCCTTGGTGCAGAAGCAGGGATAGGCCTTGCCCTCGTCCCAGAGCTTCTGGGCGGCCTGCTTGTACAGGTCCAGACGCTCGGTCTGTGCGTAGGGGCCAAAGTCGCCGCCCACCTCGGGACCCTCGTCCCAGTCCAAGCCCAGCCAACGCATGGCGCGCAGAATGATCTGCGTGTTCTCGTCGGTGGAACGGGTGGGGTCGGTGTCGTCGATGCGCAGGATGAACGTGCCGCCGTTTGCGCGGGCGAAAGCCCAGTTATAGATAGCGGTGCGGGCGCCGCCGATGTGCAGCTTGCCCGTCGGTGAGGGTGCAAAGCGGACGCGAACGTCTGATGCCATGGAAATCTCCTCGATTGCAGGATGGATGTCTAACCGCATCAGTATAAAGCAACAAAGCAGCCTCCGCACAAAGGGCACCGACCCACTCATTGGGGACAGACTTAAATGACTACCCAATGGGCACCAGGCTACTCATTTAAGTCTGTCCCCAATGAGAGGGTGCGGAAAGGGTGTGAATGTTGGATTTACGCGATATGATGTGCCCTTGCATATAGAGCTCGGCGGAATGGTAACGGTCGCCGGGACACGTTTTTTGAAAGGGGCTATCATGCCAGAAGAACTTCGTTCCATCCCACCCCAACACGGGTCCTTTGTTTTTACGTCGGAGTCGGTGACCGAAGGCCATCCCGATAAGATCGCTGACCAGATCAGCGACGCCGTCCTCGACGCAATCCTCGCTAAAGAAATAGAGCTGCAGGAGCAGGGCTACATTGCGCCCAACGGCGTGCCCGCCAATGTGGAGAATGTCCGCTGCGCCTGCGAGACCCTCGTGACCACCGGTACCGTCATCGTTGCCGGCGAGATCCGCACCCAGGCCTACGTCGACGTGCAGGAGATTGCCCGTGGCGTTATCCGCCGCATTGGCTACAACCGCGCAAAGTTCGGTTTTGACTGCGATACCTGCGGCGTTATGAGCCTCATCCACGAGCAGTCGCCCGATATCGCCCAGGGCGTCGACGAGTCTTTCGAGACCCAGACCGGCGCCACCACCGACCCGATCGACCTGATCGGCGCGGGCGACCAGGGCATGATGTTTGGCTATGCCTCCAACGAGACCAAAACCCTCATGCCCATGCCGCACTACCTGGCGAGCCGCCTGGCCGAGCGCCTGGCCGCCGTGCGCCACGACGGCACCCTGCCCTACCTGCGTCCCGACGGCAAGACCCAGGTCACGGTGCGCTACGAGGACGGCAAGCCCGTCGAGGTCACGACCATCGTCATCTCCACGCAGCACGCCGCCGAGATCGAGGACATGGGCAAGATCAAGGACGACCTCATCGAGCACGTCATCGCCCCCGTCATGGCTGCCGAGAGCATGCCGTGGGACAACGCCGACATCTATGTGAACCCCACCGGTCGCTTTGTCGTTGGCGGCCCTATGGGCGACACGGGCCTCACCGGCCGCAAGATCATCGTCGACACCTACGGCGGTTACGGCCGTCACGGCGGCGGCGCCTTTAGCGGCAAGGATTGCACCAAGGTCGACCGCTCCGCCGCATACGCCGCGCGCTGGGTCGCCAAGAACGTGGTGGCCGCCGGCCTAGCCGACCGCTGCGAGGTTGAGCTGGCCTACGCCATCGGCGTGTCCAAGCCGCTGTCGATCATGGTCGACACCTTCGGTACCGCGCATGTTGCCGAGGACAAGATCGTCGAGGCCGTCGAGAAGACCTTCGACCTGCGCCCGGGCGCGATCATCCGCGACCTGGACCTGCGTCGACCGATTTACGAGAAGACGGCAGCCTACGGCCACTTCGGCCGCGAAGACGCCGACTTCACCTGGGAGAAGACCGACCGAGTCGAAGAACTCAAAGCAGCCTGCGGCCTGTAATTAGGAACCACCAAGGTCGCAACACGCGCAAGCTTTCAAAAGAAGTACCGCCCCCAAGCGGTACTTCTTTTTTATTTAAAGGTGATGAAGATGTTTCGATATGCAATGCAAGACACGTCACCAGCTAATGAATTTTGCAGCACGCGCACTTCTACCATGTATCCTTAGTCCCGAGGGGCGGGGCATAAGGTCGATCGCGAGTTCCGCACGAGCCGGAGAGCACTTAATGTGCTCTCCGTGCGAGCAGGACTGTCCGAGCAGGCGACCTTATGCCCCGCCCCTCGGGACGATGGGATAGAAAAGGAGCAGCCATGGCAGGCAAGCCGCAAACACTAGCTACGACCTCGGCATTCGAGATCTTGGGCCCCATCATGGTCGGTCCCAGTTCGTCGCACACCGCCGGCGCCCTGCGGTGCGCCCAGGTGGCCGCCAGCCTGCTCGAGGGCCGCATCACCAAGGTCACCTTTGGCCTGTGGAACTCCTTCGCCCACACCTACCGCGGTCACGGCACCGACCGCGCGCTCGTCGCGGGCATCCTGGGCCTCGACACCGACGATGAGAATATCAAGCAGGCCTTCGACCTCGCACGCGAGCAGGGCCTCGATTATCACTTTGACATCAAGGGCGACGACGCCTCCATCCACCCCAACACCGTAGACATCGACATGGTCGACGACAGGGGCGCTACGGCGCAAGTCCGCGGCGAGAGCCTGGGCGGTGGCAAGATGCGCATCAGCCGCATCAACGGCGTCGGCGTCGACATCTCGGGCATGTACTCCACGCTGTTTGTGGCCCACAAGGACGTCCCCGGTGTGCTCGCCGCGCTCACGAATCTGCTCGCCTACGCACACGTGAACATCGCCTTCTGCCGCACCTACCGCACCGAGGTGGGCGGCCAGGCATACTCCGTCTTTGAGACCGACGGCGCCCCCGACGATACCGTCATTCCCATGCTGCGCAAACTCGACAACGTCGACTACGCCACCTTTATTGAGCTCCCCGGTTCGGCATCATCGCTCTCCCCCGGCGTCTCGGCCAAGGAGATCTTCGACGACGGCGAGCAGCTGCTCGACGCCTGCAAGGAGCTGGAACTCAACATCGGCGCCGTCATGGCCGTGCGCGAGGCGCGTCTGACCGGCGAGGCCCACGCCGTCGCCGCAATGCGTCGCGTGCTCGACGTCATGCGCGAGGAGACCACGGCCCCCATCGCCAATCCACAGCGCTCGCTCGGCGGGCTCATCGGCGGCGAGGCGAAACTCGTCGATGCCACCGGCCGCAACGACCTTAGCTCCAGTTTAATGGGCGCCGTCCAGACCGAAGCCGTGGCCCGTGCCATGGCCGTGCTCGAGCGCTCCGCCACCATGGGCGTGATCGTTGCCGCCCCCACGGCAGGCTCCGCGGGTGTCGTGCCCGGCTGCGTGCTGGCGCTGGCCGACCGCCTGCAGCTCGATGACGAGCAGGTCATGGACGCCCTCTACTGTGCCGCCGCCATCGGCCTCAACCTCACCACGAGCGCCTGCGTCGCCGGCGCCGAGGGCGGCTGCCAAGCGGAGGTGGGAAGTGCCGCCGCCATGGCTGCCGCCGCGCTGGTGCAGATGCTCGGCGGCAGCCCCGAGCAGGCACTCGACGCCAGTTCCATCGCGCTGAGCAACCTGCTAGGCCTCGTTTGCGACCCCGTGGGCGGACTGGTCGAGGTGCCGTGCCAAAACCGCAATGCCATCGGCGTGGCCGCGGCCTTCAGCTCGGCCCAGCTCGCGCTCGCCGGCATCAAGAGCTTGGTACCGTTTGACCAGATGGCGCATGTGATGCTCTCGGTGGGCCACGCCCTGCCGGCAACCCTGCGCGAGACGGCCAAGGGCGGCATCGCTCAAGCCCCCGCCGCGCTTTCTGCCTGCGCCAAATGCGGCATATGCGGATAGGCAGACTTCTCCAAACTGATACTGTTTCCGCACCACAAACAACATGCTAATCGCTATAATGCAAGCCCAGTTAAAACACGATGAGCCGCAAGGCGAAACTCGAAGGAAATATATACGATGTCGCAAATCGATCGCAGCAGCATGATTCCCGATCCGCAACAACCCAGTAGGCATACTGGTGGCGTCCAATCGCCGCGCCCCATCGCTCCGGCACACACCCAACAACACGGCCCGGCCAATGCCTCTCAGCGCCCGAATCAGCGTCAATACCAGCCGCATCAACAATATCAGCAGCGCCCCGCACAGGGTGCCGCCCCCAAGCAGGGCCCTTCGCACGCTCGCGCGGCAAACAATCGCGGCCCCGTGGACAAGCGCACCAACAAAAGCAGCAAGTCGGGCGGCAAGACGGCCCTCTTTGTCGTCCTCGGCCTCGTCGCGATCGTCTACATCGTAGGCGTCGTGGCGTTCTCGCAGGTCGCTTACCCCAACACTACCATCGCCGGCGTCGATATCTCGCTCTCTAACGCATCTTCAGCAGCAACCAAGGTCAACTCGGCATGGAAGCACTACAAGCTCACCGTGTCGGGCGATGACTTTAGCTGGACCTACCAGCCCGAGTCCGACGAGCCCATCGTCGATGGCGAGGAAGCCGCCCACGAGATTATCAGCAAAAACGAGCCGCTGCTGTGGCCATCGCGCCTCATCGCGTCGCTCGGCGGCAAAACCGTTAGCGCCGCCAAGAACGGCTCGGTCGACTTGGACCAGGACGTCGACCTGTCCATGCTCTCCGATGCCTTTGACCAAAAGCAGTTTGAGGAGGACCTGGGCAGCGCCATCGACGAGTTCAACGAGGGTCGCTCGGGCACCTTCGAGGCCGCCAGCTCCTATGATGAGAAGGCCGGCAAGTTCACCGTTGATAAGGCCCGTTCCAACGAGAAGCTCAACCGTGAGCATGTCATCAAATATGCCGAGATTGAGCTCGCGTCGCTCGCCGAGAACGTCGATATCACCAAGATTGGCAACGACGCCTACGAACCGCTCAACGGCACCCTCACTAACGACCAGATTCAGGCTGCATGCGATGCCGCTAACAACTTCCTGGGCGTCAACGTGACCCTTAAGCTCAACGGCAATGATGCCGGCAAGGTGGACGGCAGCTCGGTGCTGCAGTGGATCAGCTTTGCCGATCCGGCCAACCCCACGCTCGATACGTCGCAGATCGGCAGCTGGGCCGCCGAGCTCGCTAACGGCTTTAACACAGTGGGATCCACCCGCTGGTGGACACGCGCCGACGGCAAGGAGTGCGCGGTCGAGGGCGGCGACTTTGGCTGGTCCATCGACAGCGACACGCTCGCCAAGCAGGTCGAGGACGCTATCAATAACAAGCAGACCGGCGATATCGAGATTTCGTACTCCAAGAAGGCCGACACGTTTACCGCCAAAGGCGAGCCCGATTGGAAGGCCTATATCGACGTCGACCTGTCCGAACAGCACGCGCGCTACTACGACGAGAACGGCAATATCGTGTGGGAGGCCAACTTTATCTCGGGCCTGCCCGGCGAGGACGCCACTCCCGAGGGCGTGTGGCAGATCAACAGCAACGACGGCGCAAGCAAGCTCATCGGAGCCAAAGACCCCGCGACCGGAAAGCCCAAATACGAGAGCCCGGTCAGCTATTGGATGCCGTTCGAGGGCAATATGATCGGTTTCCACGACGCCACCTGGCAAAACGACAAGAGCTTCGACAATGCCGAGTCCTATAAGTGGTGCGGAAGCCACGGCTGCATCAACCTGCGCCTGGCAGATGCCAAGGCGCTCCACGACTGCATTAGCGTGGGCCTGTGCGTGGTCGTGCACTCGTAGGGAATCACGCCTTCACACAACAGGGAACTGACGCTCCAATCTAACAGTTCCGAAAGATACCGCCACATGCGCCCGCCCCTCGCGACGGGCGTATATACTTATCAAGGAACTTTCTACAAAGGAGACGCCATGTCGAATGTCCCCAACATAACCCCGGGACCGAATGATGCCAAGCAAGCGCCCAAGGGCGCCACCGAAACGCTTCCCCTCATAACAAACGTGCACGCCGCACAGCAAAAGAGCAGCACAAGCGATACAACCGAGATTTCTGACGAAGAGGCCTACGCCAAGCTCAAAGCGAAGCGTGCCGAGCGTCGGCGCAAAAAGCTCATCCGGCGCGGCATTGCGGCAGGCGTCGTGGCCGCCATTGTGCTCATCGCCGTTGTCGTGACCGTGGTCATCAACGCACGGCCCGCAGGTACCAACGGACCGGTAACCGACATGGTCACCGAGGGCACGTTTACGACCACCGTCGAGGCAAAAGGCCAGCTCAAGCCCATCTCGGCTTCGGTGGTCTCCCCTTCTGTCGACGGCACGGTGGCATCGATTAACGTGCAAGCCGGCCAGTCCGTCAACGAGGGCGACGTGCTCATGACCATAAAAAACGACGAGCTCGATCGCAACGTTGCCGAGGCGCAGCGCGCGGTGGCAGCGGCACAGGAAGACCTCGCCAACGCACAGAAAGCGGTAGCTGTCGCCCAAGCCGCTCCGGCTCCTGAAGCAGATGCGGCAGACGCGAATGGCGCCAGCGGTACCGCCGACACGAGTGCCGTCTCGAGCGCCCAACGCAACCTGGCCTCGGCCCAGGCGGCCCTGGACCAGGCAAACGCCAAAGCCGCCGAGCGCACTGTAACCGCGCCCAGCTCGGGCAGCATCGTCGAGCTCAACGCCAAGGTCGGCGCCACAGTGACGGGCGGCATGATTATGGGCGAAGGTGATACGAGCGGCGGCAAGCAGTGCATGCAGATCGCCGACCTCTCCAAGATGAAGGTCACCGTTCAGGTGGGTGAAAAGGATATCGCCAAGATCGCCGTGGGCCAGAGTGCCAACGTTACCTATCCGGCCTTTCCCGATATCGTGAGCCAGGGAACGGTCACGACAATCGCTTCGGTGGCAAACTCCGACGCTAACGGCGGCGGCAGCGTGACCTTTAACGTCGATATCCTCATCGAAGCACCCGACAGCCGCCTTAAGCCCGGTATGACTGCCGAGGTCTCAGTAGTGACCGAACAGCTCGACGATGTGGTGATGGTGCCGACCATGGCGCTCATGACCGAGGATGGAGAGCACTATTACGTCAACGTGGCAAACGACGGCGAAGGCAAACAGACCCGACGCGTAAAGGTGACCGTCGTGACGCAAAACGATAACGACGCCGTGGTCGGCAAAACGCAGGTCAAGCGCGATGACCAGGGCAACGAGATCAACGCGGACGTGCCGGTTACCAAGTTGCGCGACGGCGACACCATCGTGATGGATACCGGCGCGGGCATGACGGCCGACGGCGGCGACACCGGTAGCATGTCTGCCGACGAGGGCATGTAATGCGTCCCGTCATCGACATCCGCAACGTGCATCGCATTTTTGAGAGCGAGGCCGGCTGCGCCCATATCCTGCATAACGTGAGCCTGGCAGTGAATCCCGGCGAGTTCGTGGCCATTACCGGCCCTTCGGGCTCGGGAAAATCGACGCTCATGAACATCCTAGGCTGCCTGGACAAGCCGACGGCAGGCGATTATTACCTGCAGGGCCTCAACGTGGCAGAGCTCGACGATGACGAGCTCACCGAAGTCCGCGCCCTGAGCATCGGCTTTGTCTTTCAGAGCTTCAACCTGCTGCCGCGCCTATCGGTCATCGAAAACGTCATGCTGCCGCTGTCATACACCAACGTGCCGCGGGCTCAGCGTGAGATGCGCGCCGTCCATGCGCTGCAAGCCGTCACGCTGCCGGTCGACCACTGGGACCACCGCATCTCCGAGCTCTCGGGCGGACAGATGCAGCGCGTCGCCATCGCGCGCGCCCTCGTCAACGACCCACCCATCATCTTGGCCGACGAGCCGACGGGAAACCTGGACTCCGCCACCGGAGCGCTCGTGATGGAGACCTTCCACAAACTCCAGGAACGCGGCAAGACCATCGTGCTCATCACGCATGATCCCGGTATTGCCGCCGAGGCCGACCGCGCCGTAACCATTCGCGACGGCCGGATCCACGACGGCGCGTACATCGCCCACGCGCCGCAGACCCTGCGCGGCGCCATTGATAACCTGCCCATGATTTCCGCACACGCCAATCCGCCGAAAGGAGCAAAGGCATGAGCACGCGCGACCTTATCCAAGAAGCCCTTCACTCCCTCGAGGCCAACAAGGGACGCAGCCTGCTCACCATCCTGGGCATTGTTATCGGCATCGCCTCCGTCATTGCCATGACCTCGCTTATCGGCGGTATCCAAAACAGCCTGGTCAACAGCCTGGGACTCAACGCTGCGCGTATGGTGCAGATTTATTCCTCGCAAGAGCTCACCGAGTCGGACGTCGAGAAGCTCCGCAAGATGGTGCCGCAGATCGAGCAGATCGGCATCGTAGACAGCGCCTATACCGAGTACAAGGCCGGTGATAAAAGCTATACCGTCATGGCGCAGGGCGTCGATAGCGACATGCTCGACGCGGTGGGCGCCAGCAAGCTCGTCGCGGGGCGCACCTACACCCAGGCCGAGTCCCAATCCGGCGCACGCATGGCGCTCATCAGCCGTGGCGGCGCCGATCAGCTGTACGGCAACGAACAGGACGCGGTGGGCAAGACCATTAAGGTTTCCAACGGTGAAGTGCAGATTGTCGGTGTTATCGACGGCGGCAGCGACTCCATGGGCTCGCTCACGCTATACATGCCGCGCGAGACCATCTCGGGCCTCTTTGGCGACGAGAATCCGTCGTTTCCCAGCGTAACGGCGCTCGCCGCCGAGGGCACGGACATGGACGAACTGTGCAAGACGATTGAATCCAAGGTGCGCGGTATGAAGGGCATCGCGGACGACGACGAATATGACAGCGTATCGGTGACCTCAATGAAAAGCGCCATCGACGCCCTCAATTCCTTTATGGGCGCGTTTTCGCTCATCATGGGCGCCGTTGCCAGCATTTCGCTGCTCGTGGGCGGTATCGGCATCATGAACATGATGCTCACCAATGTGACCGAACGTATCCGCGAGATCGGCATTCGTCGAGCCTTGGGTGCCAGCCGTCGCGATATCACCGCACAGTTTTTGGCCGAGTCCTCGGCGCTGTGCGTCACCGGTGGCCTGTTGGGTGTTTTGATTGGCTACCTGCTTGCCTGGGGCCTAACGATGTTCGCCGCGGGTTCCGGCGTGCTTAGCGAGCTCGGTGCCAGCGGTACCATTACGCCGAGTTTTTCGATCGCCACGGTGCTGCTGGCCTTTGCGGTCTCCGTCGGCATCGGCGTCGTCTTTGGCTTCTACCCCGCCCGCCGGGCAGCAAAACTCGACCCCGTGGAGTGCCTGCGCTACCAGTAATACAATCCCCCTGAGTTGCGGTGAAATAGGGAGTGTTTAGGCCGATAGAAGGCCTATTCAGTCCCTATTTCACCGCAACTTAGGGTGGGAATGAGGTGTTGATGCTATCCGAGCTTGGATTCCAGACTCGATAGGCCGTTCAATGTCAGATTGTTAGCGACCTCCGAGATGCGCTCGATGGGCACCGAGCCATCGGAGAGCGCCCACGTGCGGTAAATGCCGATAATGCCCGAAAGTAAAAACGCCAGATAATAGTCGAACATCTCGTCCTTAAGGCCGTGGGGCAGCAAGTCGCGCTCGGCAATCTCGTGCTCGAGCGGCACGCGCAAGCGCGTCATAAAATCGTCGAGCGGGATGTTTTCAATCAGTTGGCGATTGAGCACGAGGTTATTGCAAAGTGCCTCGTTGATGGTCTTAAAAAACGTTGCCGCCGCTCCGAGGGCGCGCTCGTTCGTGTCGCCGTCCATGGAAGCTAGCGTTTTCTCGACCGAGTCGGCAATCATCTCCACCACATCAACGGCGATGGCATCGAGCAGGCCGTCAACCGTACCGAAGTGTACGTAAAAGGTCTTGCGGTCGACATTTGCCTCGCGCGCGATGGCACTCACCGTAATGTCGGCAAGCGGCTTATCCATCAACAGGCGCTCAAACGCAGAAAGAATGGCATTGCGGCTGCGAACGATGCGGCGGTCGAGGCGCGGTTTGATGGTGGCCATGGACGAGTCCCTTCGGAATGCGAACATTCATCAACAGATGAGAGTTAATCTACGTAAGAGGATTATCCCCCATCCCGCACAAAAATGCCCGGCAACATGAAGAACGCACGACCAACTATTACGCCTTAGGGTGTTTCTTTTTGTTCAAAGCAGCCGGGGACACACGGATGCCGTCGCCCGTCTGGCGCACATAGGCCTTATGCGCCGATTTGACGGCCCCAGAATCCTTCTGAGCATGCTGATTGGGATCCACGGTAACCGCATGCACAGGATGGGGCTTTGCAGGCTTAGAGGACGTCTGAGGCGTTCGTCCGAGCTTGCGCATCGCGCGATCCCAGCGTGCATGGATACTCTCGTTGTGAGCGCTCTTAAGGCCCAGCAGGGGCGCGGCCAAAATAGTCGGCGCGATAAACGTAATGAGGCGCCACAGCAGATAACCAGCGGTCGATGCCGATCCAAAGAAATGACCCAGAAACAGCGCGAAGCCACCCTCGGCGCCGCCGGTGCCACCGGGCAGGGGAACAGCAGAGCTCAGGAGCTGAACAAAGGCGCTCGCGGCCATGACCGAGAAAAAGTCGACTTCGTGGTGGCCAAAGGCAAGCATCAGGAAATACGGCACGAGGTAGAAAAATGCGAGCTGCAACATGGTGATGACCACCGTGAGCAGCATGGACGAAAAGTGGCCGGCCGAAAGCTTGAACTTCTCGGAGAACGAGTAGATTTCGCCATCGACAAACGTACGCCAGCCCTCGATCTTGGTGGCCGAGACGCCCATTCGCTCGAGCCAATTGATGATGCAGTGCGCGACGCGCGTGACGGTCTTGGGCATGAGTGCGACGGCAAAGATGCCAAGCAGAATACAGCAGTGACCGCCAAAGCTAAAGACGCACAGCAGCGTCATATCGCCATAGCGCTCGGCGAAAAACGGCATGCGGGCAAGCAGTAGAATAGCGCCCCAGGCAACGAGGCCAAACTGATACACGATAAAGCGCGTGAACTGCGTGGCACCGGCCTCGCCGACGTTTTGGCCAGCCTTGGTCAGGCGGTAGATCTGGGCAGGCGTGGAGCCCATCATCATGGGCGTCAGGTTGCCAAAGAAGATACCGCTCGCCTCGACCGAGATCAGGTCGCGAATGCCGACGGGCGAATTGGGATCGAGCCAGACGGCGATTGCATAGGCAACGATGCCAAAGAACAGGTACAGGAACATGCAAAAGCATGCAGCAACGAGCCACGGCGCTTGGACGCTCGACATGGCAGCCCAGAACTGTCCCATCTGACCGGTCGCAATCAGATAAACGATATAGCCAACCAGCACGACGCCGATAAAAATGGCACCGCGACGTGCACCCTTGTTGTCATCGCCGCCCGAGGCCTCAACCTCGACCTGGGGCTTAGAAGTATGCTGAGAGGACTCCTTCATGAGGCTCCTTCTGACCGTCCAAATATCTTGCATATTGTACCCGCAAGGGCCACAAGCAGAACGTAAAGCTATAGGCCAAATGGGAATTGCAGATGGTTTGCTCGGAAATAAAAAACCCGAACTTCCGTGAGAAGTCCGGGTCTCAAATTCATGGTAGCCCGTACCAGATTCGAACTGGTGATCTCCGCCTTGAGAGGGCGGCGTCCTAAACCGCTAGACGAACGGGCCATAAAACTCAGCAGAAAAGAAGTGGTAGCCCGTACCAGATTCGAACTGGTGATCTCCGCCTTGAGAGGGCGGCGTCCTAAACCGCTAGACGAACGGGCCACATGACATCTGCACTGCCGTGCTGCGAGGAAATATATTACGGGACAAAAAACGCAAGCGCAAGAAGAAATTCCAAATTGCTCAGATTTTGTCGTGAGGTTATGGAAAACGCAGGTCAACCTGGCAGCTCATTTGGAATGGAACCACCTGACTACCCCAGGTTGAGGTGGGCCAGGAGGGCTTCGCACTCGTTGGGGACATTGTCCTCGATCACGGCATCGAGGGCAACGTTGAGCAGCTGTCCCAGTTCCGGCCCTGGCTTGACGCCGGCGCGAATCAAGTCGCCGCCATTGATGGCAAGCATCTTAAGCGTATAGGGCTCCCCCGCCGCAAGCAGCTCGTGAGCCAGCGCGCGCATCTCCTCGATCGTCTCAACGTAATAGAAGCACGAGGGCGCCTTGCCGAGCGTGTCGGCACGCTTAAGGTCCATGAGCTCGTCCATCAGACGCGGCGTATCGACGCCCTCGCCCGAAAGCGCGCGCATCATATTGAGCAGGCAGGATCGCTCGGGACGCAGCGGCTTGTCATGGTATTTGATCAACAGACACACATCGCGCACCAAATCGTGCGAGAGCGCCAGGCGATCCATGATGACACGCGCTTTCGTGGCGCCAAGCTCAGGATGGCCGTAGAAATGTCCGCTGCCGGCGTGATCGACCGTAAAGCAATCGGGCTTGGAAACGTCGTGCAAAAACGCCGCCCACATAAGACTCGACGAGGGCGCGACGCCGTCGCACAGTGCCAGCTCCCCCGCCACCGTCAGCACGCGGGCGATATGCTCGTAGACGTTAAATGCATGATAGACACTGCGCTGATCAAACCCGCGAGCAGGCGCGAGCTCGGGCACGGCGGCGCAAATAAGCTCGGGGTAGCGCAGCATCGCGTCTCCCCCGTGGCCAGTCGAAAGGATGCCCTCAAGCTCAATACCCACGCGCTCGCGCGCCACGGCATCGAGAAGCGGCGCGCACTCGGCAAGTGCCTGTTTGGTCGCGGGTTCAATCATAAAGTCCAGACGGCAGGCAAAACGCACCGCGCGCAGCATGCGAAGCGCGTCCTCGTTAAAACGACGCTTGGGATCTCCAACGGCGCGAATGAGTTTACGGTCCAGGTCGCCCTGGCCGTCATAGCGGTCGACAAGGCCGCGCTCGGGATGCCACGCCATGGCATTGACGGTAAAGTCGCGGCGCGCCAGATCGTCCTCAAGCGAAGCGGCGCGCTCCACACTCTGGGGATGGCGACCATCAGTGTAAAAGCCGTCTAGGCGGTAGGTGGTGACCTCAATGCGCTCGCCATCGCAAATGGCCGTGATGCCGCCAAATTTAATGCCCGACTCAACCACGGCAATATCAGCCGCCTCCAGCGCCGCTTTGGACTCCTGCCACAGGCCGTTGCAGCACATGTCAACATCGTGGCTGGGACGCCCCATCAGGGCATCACGTACCCAACCGCCCACGTACCAAGCCTCAAGACCGGCTGCCTCGAGCGCACGCAAGACACGGATGGAGGCATCGGTCGGCTGCGTACCGTTGAGCGAAACATTGCACATGCCTATGGCCTCCTGCGACTATCAAATTGGCTATCGATTGCATCTGCAAGAAGTCTAGCAAGAAACAGCCTCTACTGCACACGCAAGTCCGATAAACAAAAACGCATCCGTCCTGATCTAAGACGGATGCGAATTAATCGGACTATTCAGGCGAGGTGCCGGAACTAGCAGACCTGACGAACTTCGATGCGCTTCTTATATTCGTCCACCTTGGCAAAATCGCCCAGACCCGGGCACTCGACCACGTTGGCGCCGGTGGCCATCGAGAGGCGCAGGGCGTCCTCGACGCGCTCGGGAGCATCGTGCCACACGGACAGGAAGGCAGCGAGCGAGGAATCGCCGGCGCAGACGGTCGACAGCAGCTTGACCTCAAAGGTGCGGTTCGCAAACCAAATGTGCTCGCCGTTAGAGAAATAGGCACCGGCGCCGCCGAGGGTCAGCAGCACATTCTTGGCGCCCTTGGCGTGCAGTTCGGCCATCGCACGCTTGACGGACTCGTCGTCGCCACCGCTCACCTTAATACCAAAGATATCGAGCAGCTCGTCATCGTTGGGCTTAATGAGCAACGGCTCCATGGCAATGAGGTCGGCCAGCTGATGGCTCGAGATATCGAGCACGAACTCGGCGCCTTTCGCCTTCACGCGGCGCAGAACCTCGGCCAGGAAACCCTCGGAGGTGTTGGGGGGCAGCGAGCCGCTAATGACCAGGCAGGTCATGTCGTCGAGCGAATCGATAAGCTCAAACATCTCCTGCTCGTTGGCTTCGTTAATGGCGGCACCGGCATTGACCATGTTGTACTCGGTGTCGGGACCGGCGTTGAGGAACACGTTGACACGCGTGATGCCGTCAGTCCACACGGGCTTGACGGGCACGCCTAGGGCCTCGGCGCCCTTAACGATGAACTCGCCCGAGAAGCCGGCAAAGAAGCCCAGGATCGTGGTGTCGACACCGTAGTGGTCGAGCGTAAACGAGACGTTGAGACCCTTGCCGTTGGGGGTGTAGACCGCGTTACGGGTGCGCGTAACGGTATTGGCGGAAAGGCCGTCACAGGCGATGTTGTAATCAATAGCGGGATTTGCAGTGAGCGTGTAAATCATGAATGTTCCTTTCACGAAGCAACGTGTTAATGAAAGTATATTCCACGCTTCGGCAAAAGGCTACAACAACTCGGCGAACGGTGTGGAAGCGGTGAAGGGCGGTTTCATCTCACTATTCCCACGAAAAAACGGCGCCCCGATCGAAATCGGGACGCCGCATACGCACGAATATATCGCGTTTCGCTTACTTGCGATCGAGCTTGCGGACAGCAACGCGCTTGCTGTACTCATCGACGTGACCGAAGTCGCCAATGCCCACAGACTCAGCAACGTTGGCACCGGTGGCCATAGCGAGCTTCATGGCCTCCTCGACGTTGTCGCGATCCCTGTACCACTTGTGCAGGAACGCAGCGAGGGTGCAGTCGCCGGCGCAAACGGAAGAGACCAGCTTGATGTTGAACTCACGCTTGGCGTACCAGATGTCCTCGCCGTTGGAGAAGTAAGCGTCGCCGCGGCTACCACGGGTGAGCAGCACGTTCTGGACGCCGGCGTCGTGAGCCAGCTTCATGGCAACGCGGACCTCGTCGTCGGTGTCGACCGGCACGCCGAAGATGGCCTTCATCTCGTGATGATTCGGCTTGATGAGCAGCGGCTTCTTGTGAGCGAGCTCCTTGAGCTTGTCGGAGGACAGGTCCAGGACGACGTCGGCGCCACGAGCCTGAGCGTGCTCCATGACCTGAGCCAGGAAGTCGGGCGTAGCTTTGGGAGGCACGGAACCGGAGACGATCAGGCACTCAAGGTCGCCCGCGGTGTCCAGGATGTTGTAGAGCTCCTTCTGGTGCTCCGGCGTAATCGGGGCGCCGGGGTTAAGGATGCCGTACTCGTGCTGGCCATCGTTGACGTAGGTGTTGATACGCGTGATGCCGTCGGTCCAGACCGGGCGGCACAGGCAACCCAGGTTCATGACCTCCTCAACGATGAACTTGCCCGTGAAGCCAGCGAAGAAGCCGAGCGCGACGGTGTCGACGCCCATCTTCTTAAAGGCGAAGGACACGTCGAGGCCCTTACCGTTGGCCGTGTAGCTGGCCGAGCCGGTGCGGACGTTCTCGTCGGGCTCGAGCGGAGAGCTCGAAACCGTCATGTCGACAGCCGGGTTAGCGGTTAGCGTGTAGAACATTTACAGTACCCCCTGTATATGTGAGGGCCGCGTGATTGGCCCATTCCAACCACGCGGTTACCTCTGATACCAAATTAGCGAGCTGCGGACTCGAGCAGCGCCTTGACCTCGGCGGCAGTGTTGCAGGCGAGTGCCTTCTCGGCGAGCTCGTCGCACTCGGCCTTGGTCCACTGGCTGATGGTCTTGCGGGCGCGCAGGATGGACGGAGCGCTCATCGAGAACTCCTCCAGGCCCCAGCTGATCAGCAGCGGCTCAAGCAGCGGATCGGCAGCGGCCTCGCCGCACATACCGACCATGATGCCGGCCTTCACGCCGCTCTCGATGATGTTCTTGAGCGAGCGGAGCACGGCGGGATAGTACACCTGGTACAGGTTGGAGATGGTGTCGTTGCCACGGTCGGCGCACATGGTGTAGCCGATCAGGTCGTTGGTGCCGATGGAGAAGAAGTCGGCGACCTCGGCCAGGCGGTCAGCGAGCAGCGAAGCGGCGGGCGTCTCGACCATGATGCCGACCTCGATGTTCTCGTTGAACTTGCGGCCCTCTTCGGTCAGCTCGGCCTTGCACTGCTCGACGAGCTCCTTGACGGCCACGACCTCCTCGACGCAAGTGACGAGCGGGATCATGATCTTGACGTCACCAAAGGCGCTGGCGCGCAGCAGGGCGCGGAGCTGGACCTTGTACTGGTCGGGGTTGGCGAGGCAGTAACGCACGGCGCGGAAGCCCATGAAGGGGTTGTCTTCCTTGACCATGTGCAGGTACGGGATCTCCTTGTCGCCACCCACATCGAGCGTACGGATGATGACCGGAGCGCCCTTGAGCGCGCTAGCGACCTTGCGGTAGGCGTTGAACTGCTCCTCCTCGGAAGGAAGCTCAGCAGAGTCCATGAACAGGAACTCGGAGCGGAACAGACCAATAGCCTCGGCATCGTGATCGAGCGCGTTGGGCACGTCATCGGGGTTACCGATGTTGCAGGCGATGATCTTCTTGATGCCATCGGCAGTCACGGACGGCTTGCCGCGGAAGGCCTCGAGGGCTGCCTTCTCGGCAGCGAAGGCCTCGGCCTTGGCGGTGTAGGCAGCGAGCGTCTCCTCGTCGGGATCGGCCTCGACAACACCCTTGCCACCGTCGACGACGACGGTCATGCCGTTGCGAAGCGCGGTGCAGCTGTTAGAGACCGAAAGGACGGCCGGGATCTCGAGGGCGCGCGCGATGATCGCGGAGTGCGACGTGCGGCCACCGGTCTCGGTGACGATACCGGCAACGTGGGCCTTATCGATCGTGGCGGTCATGGACGGCGTAAGGTCGTGCACGACAACGACGGTGTTCTCGGGCAGGACAGAGAGGTCGACGACCTCCTTGCCCAGCAGCTCGGCCAGAATACCGGTGCGGATGTCGGCGATGTCGGCCGCGCGCAGACGGAACATCTCGTCGTCCATGGACAGGAACATGTTCTCAAACATGGTCGAGGTGTCCATGAGCGCCTGCTCGGCGCAAGTACCGCCGTCAATGGCGGCGTTGATGGCGTCAGTCATGCCCGGGTCCTGAGCCAGGACGATGTGTCCGCTCATGATCTCGGCCTCGGCCTCGCCCACCGTCTCCTTCATGTGGTCGGCCTGAGCCTGGGTCTTCTCGCAGAAGACCGAAAGAGCAGTCTGATAACGCTCCTTCTCTGCGGCCGAATCAGCGACCGCGTGCGGTTCAAACGTCAAGTCGGGATCGACGGCGACCATGACGGTGCCGATACCGATGCCCTCGGATGCGTTGACTCCCTGATACATTCCCATTCCTCTCTCCGTGTCATGTGATAAAGCGTTTTGCCATATCCATGACAAAAGAGCGCAGCTACCTTGAACAGGTCACTGCGCCCCCAAGTATGAACTTAATTGTTCAACATGCGACCCGTTTGAGTTCTACTCGCCAAGACCGCTCTTGATGAGCTCGATGGCAGCAGCCAGAGCCTCGGCCTCGTCAGCGCCATCGCACTTGACCTCGACCTCGGTACCACAGGGGATACCAGCAGCCATGAGGGCCATCGGGGACTTGCCGTTGACCTCCTTCTCGGGGGTGACGACAGTCACGTCGCAGGCGTACTTGCCCATGGTGGAGGCGAAGAGGCCGGCCGGACGCATGTGAAGACCCTGCGGATTGACGAGGGTAGCCTTCTCAGAAACCATAATTGACTCCTTTTTTGTGTTTAACCCCTGTCATGCATGCGGCAGGAGTCAGATTCACGACGTTGTTTATATTAACTCACATCAAACGGTTTTTCATTATGTTTCGCACGAATTGTTGGACAGATGTGTTTGTCGTCCGCTTGCTCGCCCACAGGGGGCCGGGCGCTGCCTGTGAGATTTCCTGCTCTACAGTCCTGCTCGCACGAAGAGCACATTAAGTGCTCTTCGGCTCGTGCGGAACTCGCGATAAATCTCACTGGCCGCGCCCGGCCCCCTGTGGGCGAGCAAGCTGGGGAAACTCAGTCGGTCCAGAACAATATCGTGCGAACGGAATTCTGGCTGATTTTTTGTTCGCCTGGTTGGTCTAGTTGATGGGGTCTATCTATGCCCCTCTGTAAGTTGCGGTGAAATAGGGACTGAATTTGGGGTTGAATCGTTTAAACAGTCCCTATTTCACCGCAACTTATTTGGGGATGAAAAAGGCGGAGGCCCTGGAGAGGGTCTCCGCCTTTGTTACAAGGGGCGATGTTATTCGCGTACCGTGGAATTAGACCAGGCGGGCGTTGATCGTCTTGGCGATCTCGGCGGCGTCGGTGGAACCCTTGACGGTGGCACGGAAGTCCTCGTCCATGAGCGCCTCAGCGACCTTGGACAGGATCTTGAGGTGCGTGGTGCCAGCCTGAGCGCCCGGGATGAGCAGGGCGATGGCCACGTTGACGGGGGCGCCGTCCATGGTATCCCAACCGGTCACGCCGGACTCGTCCTTGACGACGATGACGGCAGCCTCGGTAATGGCGTCGGACTTGGCATGCGGGATGGCGAAGCCCTCCATCATGCCCGTGGTGCCCTCTGCCTCGCGGGCCAGGAAGGCGTTCATCACGGCGTCGGCGTCGCCGGCGATACCGGCCTTGACGGCCTGGTTGGAGACAAAGCTCAGAGCCTCGTCACGAGAAGCGAAGTCCTCGGCGACAAAGACGTTCTCGACCTTCACGAAGTCGGAAGCCTCGGCCTTGGGGGCCTCGACGGCAGCGGCCTTGGGGGCCTCAACCGGCTTGGCTGCAGGAGCGGCCTTCTGGTTCTTCTCGAAGTCATACTTCTTGAAGGCCACGAACAAGATACCACCGACCACAGCGCCGATGAGGATAGCGAGGACCCACAGCGGACCGTTCTCGACAACGGGCAGGACCAGGAAGCCACCGTGGGGCGCCGGATCGTGAACGTTGAACATGATGGTCAGGATCGAAGCGATGGAGGAACCGAGCATCATGATGGGCATGACGGGCCAGATGTTCTTGGTCATGAACGGAATGGCGCCCTCGGTGATGTGGGTGCAACCAAGGATGAGGTTGACGACACCGGCGTCGTGGTCCTCCTGGCTGAAGTACTTCTTGCCGACAACGACGGCGAAAGTGGTGATCAGCGGCGGAACGATGCAGGCGGCGGAGACGGCAGCCATGAAGTTGGTGCCGAAGTTGTAGGTGTCGGTGCCGACACCGGCGGCCAGGGCCTCGGTGAGCATAGCGGTACCGGTGACGTAAGCAGCCTTGTTGACCGGGCCACCCATGTCAAAGGCGCACATGCAGCCGATGGCAAGACCCAGGACAACGGCGCCAGAGGCGGACAGGCCCTTGAGGAAGTCCATCATGGCGGTGTTGATGGCAGCCATGGGGCCGGAGATGCCGAGCATGACCAGACCGACAATAGCGGTCGAGAACAGCGGGTACAGGAAGATAGCCTTGAGGCCGTCCAGGTTCTTGGGCAGACCGGCAAAGACCTTCTCGAGCAGCAGGATGACATAGCCAGCAAGGAAGCCGCCGACGATGCCGCCCAGGAAGCCGAAGCCCACGCCGGCGCCACCGGCGTCAATCATGCCGGTATCGGCGTTAACGGGCAGGCCCTGGATGGCGATCATGCCGGCAACAAAACCGGGGACGAGTGCCGGGCGCTTGCCGATGGACTCGGCGATGTAAGCGGAAAGCACCGGAACCATGAGGTTCATGGCGATGCCGCCGATAATCTTGAGCATCGCGGCAAAGGTGTTGTAGTCGGCAGCCGTCGAATCGAAGGACGTGATGCCCCACAGGAACGAGACGGCGGTCAGAACACCACCGGCGACGACGAAGACCAGCATGTGGCTGACGCCATTCATGAGGTGCTTGTAGATGACGTGGCCGATGGACTCCTTCTCCTCGACCTCGTCCTCGACATCGGCGGAAGCGGCAACCGTGTCGTCGCCCTTGGCGGCGAGCGCGCGGTCAATCAGCTTTCCGGCGGCCTCGACGGACAGGGCCTTGGAAACGCCAACGGAAACCATGGGCTTACCGGCGAAACGCTCAGCCTGGACATCCTTATCGGCTGCGACGACGACGGCCTTGGCACCGGCGATCTCACCCTTCGTGAGCTCGTTCTCGACACCGACCTGGCCATGGGTCTCGACCTTAATGGTCAGACCTCGCTCGGCAGCTGCCTTCTCCAGCGCCTCCTTCGCCATGAAGGTGTGCGCAATGCCGGTCGGGCAACCGGTCGCGGCGATGATGTCAAACTTAGCCATGTGTCCCTCCTTCTTGAGTACAGCGCCCGCGGGCGCTCCCCTATACGCGCTTCAATGCGCGTTTTTCCACACTTGAAAGATACCAACCTACCGTCCGCGTGAGAAGAGACAAGGCGCAATTCTCCGGTGAAAGGTTCTTTCATAACCGTAAACGGTAAGTGAAAGTTTACCATCAACACTTGAAACGGCAAGGTGTATCTTGTAATTGAAACTGCCCGTATACTATGGCATTAAAAACGAGACCGATTTTCATGCCAACCAGGAGCCATCCATGACCGATAGCAGCAAGAGCGCGCTCTCCCTTATTAGCACGCACAAAGGGTACAGCGATTCCGAGCAGCGCATTGTCGACTATATATTGGAGCACCAGTCCGAGGCGCCGCGCCTGACGGCCGCCCAGCTCTCACGAGCCGCTGCCACGTCCGAGGCGACGGTTTCGCGCTTTTGCCGCAAGCTGGGCTTTGGCAGCTTCCGCAGCTTTCAGTTTTCGTTGGCGCGCGACTTGGAGAGTCAGCGCAACGAGGGCCTGACCGACGAGGTCTCGCTCGACAACATGGAGCAGAGCCTTAAAAATATCCTCGCCGCCAAGGTGAGTGAGCTTAATGCGACCATCGACGGCATTGATCACGACACGTTGGCCGCTGTTGTGCACGCGCTTAAGAATGCCGGCGTTATTGAGTTCGCCGCCGTGGGCAATACGAACGCGGTCGCGCTCGATGCGACATTTAAGTTTTCACAGCTGGGCCTGCGCTGCATGGCGAGCAGCATCAGCGAGACATCAATCGGCTTTGCGCTCACGCTGCGCCCCGGCGACGTTATCGTGCTGATCTCGAACTCCGGCAAGTCTCGCCGTCTGAATCGCATGGCAAAAGCAGCTCGCGACTGCGGTGCCACCGTGGTCGTCATCAGCAGCGACAGCAAGTCTCCACTTGCTCGCCTGGCCGACTACACCTTTAATACCGTGAACCACGAGGCGCTGCTCACCACGGGCGACTTTGCGTTCTCCAAAATGAGTGCCACGATGATCATAGAGGTTATCTACAACTTCCTGCTGCCCGAAATCGAGGACGCCCGAGAGCACATCAGCTACTACGAGGAGCTCATCCAGCCGGATAAGGTCGTGGAGTAGACATTTTGGGGAGCCAACAAACGCCGCTCGGCACGAAACCGGCCCATCTACTACGTTTTATCAGCATGGCCCAACCACATACCGAAAATAGAGAAAACCGCAGGCTTTCTACCTGCGGTTTTCCTTTTGCAATTCTTGGCGTGCTTGCCGATAGCCTATCAAACGTAGTAGATGGGCCGTTTTCGTGGCGGCAGGGTCGGACATGCATGTGGCGGCTCGGCCTAAGCACGCGCTTCTTCCAGCATCTGCTTTGCGTGGGCCAAGCTTGCCTCGGATTGATCGCCGCTCAGCATACGGGCGATCTCTGCGGTACGGGCGTCCCCAGTCACCTCGTCCAGATGCGTTTGGGGAACGTCGCCGGGCTCTTTGCTGACCACGTAATGCTTGTCGGCCACGACGGCGACCTGCGCCAGGTGAGTTACGACGATGACCTGATGCGTGGCGGCGAGATCGGCCAATACACCGGCCAGCGCACGTGCAGTAGAGCCGCCGACACCGGCATCGACCTCGTCGAACACCAGCGTGTCGACGCCGTCCGCATTACCGAGGACAACCTTGCTCGCCAGCATCACGCGGCTCAGCTCGCCGCCCGAGGCAATGCGGCGCAAGGGACGAGGTGTCAAGCCGGCGCCGCTGCGATATAGCAGCTCATAACTCGAAGGACCCGCGAGTGTCCACTCAGCACGCGGAAGATCGCGCGACTCCCAGACCAGCTCAGCGCCGCCCATCTCCAGGCGTGCCATCTGACGACCCACCTCGTGACAAAAACGCGGGGCTGCCATATTGCGTGCGCGCTTAAGCGCCTTGGCGGCGGCGAACAGTTCGCGCTCCGCCGCGCCAAGTGCTTCGCGCGCCTTCTTGATCTGTTCATCGCCATCGTCTACCAGCGACAACAGCTCCTGCGAGCGATCTCGCATGGCAAACACGTCGTCCATGGTGGGACCCCACTGACGCAGCAGGCCCTTGAGGTCGGAATACCGCTCGCGCATGCGAGCGAGCTCGCGAGGGTCAAACGCAACGCCATCGCGATAGGCACGAAGCTCGTTGGCACAATCCTCGAGTGAGATGCAGGCGTCCGACAGTGCGTCGGCGATGTCACCTAGCTTGCGGTCAACGGTCGCCATGCGTGAAAGCTCGGCCACGGCGCCATTCACGGCATCGAGCGCTCCCCCTTCGGCTGCAAGCGATGCATGGGCCTCGTTGGCCGTCGCCACCAAGACCTCGGCGTGCTCCGAGCGCGGCAGCAGCTCCTCGAGTTCCTCGTACTCGCCTGGCTTGGGGTCGACCTCGGCGATACGCTCGAGGGCAAAACGCGCTTCCTCGACGCGACTCCCCTGCGCGCGTGAGGTTTCCTCCACACGGCGAAGCTCCTTGGCGGCGGCACGCGATGCCTTAAAACAGGCACGATACTTCTCGAGCACCTCAAGCGCCGCGCGCCCAGCCCAGGCATCAACCATGGCAACATGATGCGCCGGATCGAGCAGACGCTGATGCTCGTGCTGGCCGCACAGATCCATCATCACGCCGACGCGCTCGGAAAGCTCGCGCACGCTAGCGATGCGGCCGTCAATTTTTACGCGGCTGCGGCCCTCGGCAGAAAGGCTGCGCTGCACGGTGAAACCCTCCGCGTCGTGCGGACCATCGAACAGGCGCGCCTCGACGCTGGCAAGCGCCTCGCCCTCGCGCACGGTCGACGAATCTGCGCGTTCGCCCAAAATGAGCTTGAGCGCCGAGAGCAGCGCGGTCTTACCGGCACCGGTTTCTCCGGTCAGAACCGTTAGACCCGCGCTCGGAACCAACGTCGCCTCGCGAATGAGTGCAATGTTGGAAACCTGCAGCTCATCGATCATGGCGCACTCCATAGAACACGCGGCTCACCGAGTTATAGAAGCTCTCGGGACCGTAATCCAGCAGCAGCACATCGCCGGGACCGCGGCGCACGGCCACGCTCTCAACCGTGCCATCGCAGGTAATAAACTGTCCGTCGATGGCGATGGCCGGCACGCTCGGGCGATCATCGGACATAAAGATTTCGACGACATCGCTCGGCGAAGTCAAGAACGCACGGGCCTGAATGGTGTGCGGCGCAATGGGCACGCAAACCATACCCGTGTAATCGGGGCTCACGATAGGACCGCCGGCAGAAAGTGCATAGCCCGTAGAGCCGGTCGCCGTGGACACGACCACACCATCGCCGCGCAAGCGATCGATATGATGGCCGGACACGGTGATGTCGAACTCGACCATATCGGACAGGGGTCCGCGCGTGAGCGCCATATCGTTGAGAGCAAACGTGCGCACGACGTCCTTCGTGCCGTCATCGCGCACCGAGACGATATCCGCAGCGATGGTGGCGCGACGGCTCACGTGGAGCTCACCGGACAGGGCATCGCTCACAACCTGCAAAATATCGCGTTCCTCGGGACTGGCCGCCGTCAAAAAGCCCAGGTGACCATAGGAAAGCCCCAAAATGGGAATCTCGCGGTAATTGAGGATACGGGCGGCCCGCAGCAACGTGCCGTCGCCGCCGAGCGTAATGACCAGATCGGCATCGTCAACATCGGGCGTGCTCTGAATCTTGGAGCGCTGGTCGGCAGCCCATGCGACCTCGTAACCCTGGCGCGAAAGCCAAAGCTCGAGCATCAGGCCGCTCTCAACCGCCTCTTGCTTGTAGTAATTGGGAACCAGAAAGACCTTCATAGCGTTGCAGCTTTCTCGCTCAAAACCGATACCTGGGATTGCAGCTCATCGTCGGCGCGTTCGCCGGGGGCAAACCTCGTGCCGTACAGGAAAAACTCGACGTTGCCCTTGGCGCCATGAATGGGCGACACGCACACGTCGACCGGGAACAAGCCCTTTGCGGCGAACAGCTCAATCGCCGCCACGAGTGTGTCAACACGCACAGCGGGATCCGTCACGATGCCGCCCTCACCCACCAGCGCAGCCGGCGCCTCAAACTGCGGCTTTACGAGCGTGCAAAACGAACCCGAACGCTTCAGACACGCCAACACCGCATCGATGATGTTCGCGATGCTGGTAAAAGACACATCGCACACAGCCAGGTCGATAGCGCCGCCGTAGCCGAGCTCGGGCAACCGCGTCACGTTGGTGCGCTCGTAGAGCATCACGCGATCGTCTTGGCGCAGCGACCAATCAAACTGGGCACGGCCCACGTCGACCGAGACAACGGTCGCGGCGCCGCGCTTGAGCAGGCAATCAGTAAAGCCGCCCGTGGAGCAGCCCACATCGAGGCAAGCAAGGTCCGTCGGATCAATCCCAAACGCATCGAGCGCACCCTCGAGCTTAAGGCCGCCGCGCCCAACGTACGGAATGCGCCCCTTAACGTGCAGCGGCAGGCCCGGCGTCACCTTGAGCCCCGGAGAGGTCAAACGCTCACCGCCGCTCGAAACCAAGCCGGCCATAAGAGTGCGAAGGGCATCCGCGCGATCGGCGCAGATGCCCTGTGAAATCAGTTCGTCATCGAGACGCACGCGTTTCATGAATGCCATCAACCATTCGTATCCGGAGATGCAGCTTGTCTATCGTGGGACTCGTTTGCCGCATCCTCATCGTATTCCTGCTCGAGCTTGTCGGCCTCACGCGGCGTCAGCTCAAACTTGTCGACCATATCGACCGCACGGGAGCCAAGCTCAATCGCCTCGTCAAACAAATCGAGCGAACGCTCCAAGGACGTATCCTTGGAGCGAACGGTGGCGATAATCTGGTCCAAGCGATCCGAGATCTCATCGAAGTTGCGGACGGAACCCTCTGGCATGGCTACTCCTCGACGGAGTCGGCCTCGACGGCCTCAGCAGCGTCCGCATCCTCGGCAAGTACACCGGCGGCAGCCTGAGCGGCAGCGACCTTGGCGGCCGCCTCGGCAGCCTGTGCTTCCTCGCGAGCGCGATCCTCGGCCAGCAGCTCTTGGTACAGGTCCTCGCCCGGCAGCTCCTCGCTGCGAGCGATCTTGCCCAGCACGCCGTTGACAAACGATGCGGACTGGTCGGTACCATAAGCCTTGGCGATTTCGACTGCCTCGTTGATCACGATAGCGTCCGAGACCTCCTCGTCGGTGAGGAAGCGCATCTCGTAGACGGCGATACGCAGCAGGTTGCGGTCGGCGCCGGGCATGCGCATAAGATCCCAGTTCTTGGCGACGGCGCGCAGGGCACAGTCGATGCGATCGATATGCTCGTAGGCACCGCGGCAAAGCTCCAGCGCATAGGGGTCGAGGGGACCCTTCGAGATCAGGAAATCGCCCTCGAGGACGCGCTCGAGCGGGCTGTCCGTGGCCTCGGCCTGGAACAGCAGCTGCAGCGCCTGACTGCGGGCAAGCGTGCGCCCGCGATAAACCTTAAGGCTCAAAGGTTACTCCTTGGGGAAAACGAGGCCGTCGATGCAAACGTCAACGCGCTCGACCTCGACGCCCACCTGGGCATCAATGGCGGCGACCACAGCGGCGCGAACGGCCTCGGCGAGTTTCTTGAACGGATAGCCAAAGAACACCACGACACGCACTGTGAGTGCGAGCTTGTCGCCGACGACCTCGGCCTCGACCGCCGGCTCGGAAGCCGGGGCCTTGGACGAGAGCATCATGGAGACAAGGTTGGTGGCAAGGTCCTTGACGCCAACGGAGGCGATGCCCTCGACATCCGACACGGCGCGCGAGACGATGGCGGTCAGAACATCGGGCGAAATGCCGATGCCGTCAATCTTGATTTCCTGGGGCATGAGTCCTCCTAGAAGAGTTGGTTGCTAGACGCGGGAGACGAACTTGCCGTCGCGGGTGTCAACCTTGATGACCTCGCCCTCGTTGAGGTACATGGGGACCTGGATGACAGCGCCGGTGTCGATCGTGGCCGGCTTGGTGGAACCCTGGACGGTGTCGCCCTTAAAGCCCGGGTCGGTCTGGACGATGGTGGTCTCGATGAACATCGGCGGGGTCACGCCCATGAGCTCATCGTCAGCGAAGAGCAGCTGGCAGATGTCGTTCTCGCGCAGCCACTTGGAGTTCTCGCCCACCATGTCCTCGGGAACGGGAACCTGCTCATAGGACTCGTTGTCCATGAAGATGTAGTCGGTGCCATCGTTGTAGAGGTACTGGAACTCACGGGTGGTGAGCATGACGCTCTCGAACTTGGTGCCGGCGTTGCAGGTGTTCTCGACGACGCGGCCGCTCTTGATGTCGCGGGTCTTGTAGCGCACAAACGCGCCGCCCTTGCCCGGCTTGACATGCTGGAACTCGACGATGGTGTAGACCTTGTCCTTAATGCGGAGACCGAGGCCGTTCTTGAAGTCGGCGGTAGAAATGGTAGGCATAGTGACCTTTCTTGTTATGGGCAGAACGCACAAGCGCCCAAATTACATACGACGAAAATTATACACTTGCAGACGGCACCTGCAGCGAGCGCATAAAAAGAGAACGCGGGGCGCCCGAATTGCTCCGGACGCCCCGCCCAAAAATACTATCGAAATGGGCTAGCAATCGATGACGTGCAGGTCGTGCGGGGTCTTGGTGAAAGGCTCGTAGCCGTTCTCGGTGACCACGCCGTAATCCTCCAGGCGCACGCCGCCCACACCGGGCAGGTACACGCCGGGCTCCATGGTGACAACCGAGCCGACCTCGATGGTGTTCTTGCTGCGGTTGAAGTTGGGCAGCTCGTGGATGTCGATGCCCACGCCGTGGCCCAGACCATGGTTGTAGTAATCGCCATAGCCGGCATCACCGATGATCTTCTTGGAAAGCTTGAAAATGTCGTTGCCCTCGACGCCCGGATGGATGGCGGCGACGCACTCCTCGTGCGTACGGCGCACAAGCGCGTACAGGTCGAGCTGCTCCTGGGTAGGCTCGCCCATCACGACGGTGCGCGTCATGTCGGAGCGATAATCGCAGTAGCCCGCGCCGTAATCCATAAGGACGAAGTCGCCCTTCTCGATCACGCGATCGCTCGGCACGGCGTGCGGGTTGGCAGTGTTGGGGCCGCTCGCCACGATGGAGCCGAAGGCCAGGCTGTCGGCGCCGTTGGCGAACATAAAGTTCTCGAGCTCGTTGCGAACCTGTTTCTCGGTCATACCGGGCTTAATAAAGCCGAGCATATGCTGGAAAGCGGCATCGGTGATCGACTGCGCATGGCGCATGAGCTCGATCTCCTCGGCGTCCTTGATGGCGCGCATCTTGCGAATGTCGTCATGCATCAGCGGCAACATACAGGCGACGGAACGGTCCTCCAGACCACGCTGAATACCCTGGTAGAAGTTAATATGCATGTCGTCCTCGACAGCGCAGACGCGGCACTTGTTGGCCGCGATCTTACCGGCGACCCAACCGGGGATGGTGCCCTCGTCCATGTCGTAGACCCAGGGACTGCCGGCGGGCGTGTTCTCCTCAAAGCTGTTAAGGTAGCGCGAGTCGGTATGGAACAGGCACTGGTCAGCCGTAATAAACGCCGCGTGCGGGAACTCGAAGGTGTAATCGAAGACGCCCTTCACGCCCGTAAGCCAACGAAGATTGGCCTCGTCGCGCACCACGATAGCGTCGTAGCCGCGCTCAGCCATCAAGGTGCGGACACGCTCGATACGACCGGCAGGACCGGCAGCAAACTCAGACATGCAGATTCCTTTCTTGTTGTCTCAAAAAGTGCGGGACGGGCCTCAACCGAACGACGGAATCGCATGCGATCCGCAACCGATTGAAAACCCGCCCCTCAACATGATACGAAAGGCGATGGATGTCAATAAATCTCAGAGAAGTTCTTTGCGAGAAGCCAAGTAGGCGTGAGCATGGCGCTCAAGAACCTCGTCCTCAACGCTCGTAAGACGAATGGCGCCGAGTGCCGCGGGCAGCGGCAACATGCTGCGGTTCGAGCGGGCGAACTGCTGCCTGCGGAACTCCTCGATATATGCGGCAGGCTCCAGATCGAAGGCAAGCTCCTCGATACCAAAGTCCTCCAGGCAGTCATCGATCTCAAAGACGTAATCGATATCGAAGTCGCAGGCGTCATGTGCTAGGCGCGCCTCAAAGCGCATGCCCTCGGACAGCAGCTGGTAGGCAGGGATCTGCGACGCGGCATCGCCCAAACAGGCGCGCAGGGTACGCTCCCCCGTCTTGCCAAAATCGAGCGCATGGCGGGCGCTCGGGTTCGTGGCCATCAGTACGTCCTTGCGGGCAGTCTGAGACCACTGAATGGCATTGACAAGCGCGACCTCCTCGCCCGCGAGAATCTCGGGGACGGTCTCAGTAAACTGATTCCAGCGGGACTTGCTGCTCGAAAGCATGGTGCCAACAAGTACCGCATAGCCGAGCTTGAGGTCGTCGGAGTCCGCCTCGCAAACAAGGTCGAGGTCACACACAACCAAGCCCGGCTCGGGACGGAACGCGATAGCAGGAAGCGCATTCGCCGACGAGGCGACGAGCGGCTTCATAGTCGTCGCGACCGTGAGCATGGCGTCGAACGTCGTCGGCAGCAAGGCGCACTCGGTGCGACCGCACCACTGGTTGGCACACCAGCAAACGACCGAGCAGGTCGCCGTGTCGCCGACAGCAACAACGAGATCGTCGCAGGTAATGCCGTTAGCCGACAGGGCGCCAAAGACGGTATCGGCATCGGCCAGCGTAGCGCCGGCAGGCGAAACCTCGAGGACGAGCAGCGACACGGCAAAGCCAGCGTCGACCAGCGCATGCTCGACGACCTCGCCAAAACGCTCGGATGTGGCGTCGTTCCAAACCACCATAGCGCGCTTAGGCTTACCCACAGCCGAGGCAAACATGCGTGGCAGCTCCTCGAACGCGCCCAATCCGACGCGGACATCGACACTGCGGTTTTGGAAATTGATAAGTTGACGGCGAATCATAGCAGTCCACGCTCCAAAAGCTTCTCGGCACAAAGGTAGGAAACGTCCTCGAAGGACTTGTTGCGAATATCAAGGGTAATATCGGCGGCCTGGCGATACAGCGGACGGCGATGCTCAAACAGGCGCGCAGCATGCTCGGGCGAGCGGAAATCGGGTCGGGTATCGGAGCGGCGAATCTGGCGCAACGAGTCCTCAAAGTCGCCTTCGAGGTACACGCATGTACCCATCTCGTGCATCAGCTCAATGTTCACCGGCGTCTCGACGATGCCACCCCCGCACGATACCAGCAGACTGCGCTCGCTTTGAAGCGAACGGAGTGCCGAGGTCTCGAGCTCGCGAAAACGACCCTCGCCCTCGGTCTCAAATATCTCGGTCACCGACTTGCCGCATCGACGCACAACCAAACGATCGGTATCGATGAATCGACGCTTGAACATAGTGCCCACGTTGCGCGCAAGCGTCGACTTGCCCGCACCCAAAAAGCCGATAAAGAAGATATGGTCGCAGCCGTGTTTGATGTGCTGAGACATGACGAAACCTATTCCTCGCAGGGAAGGTCGCGCAGGGCCCGGCGCTCAAAGATACGGAAGATCTGCGTGTACCACAGGTCCTGGGTTGCCTGCGGTTTGACCAGGATGGTATCGACGCCGGCAAAGTTACCGCTCCACACGTCAGTGTAAAGCTGATCGCCGATCAGCACGGCCTCGTCGGCCGTGGCGCCCAGACGCTTAAGACCCGCCTTCAGGGCAAACGGGGCGGGCTTCATGGCGTGGCTGATGGCCTCGAGCCCCAGCTCGCGCGCCGATGCCAAGACCTGGTCGCGATGCCAGTTGTTGGACACCATGCACAGCTTAAAGCCCTTGGCATGGGCGGCTTCGAGCCAAGCGGAGACCGCAGCGGGAACCTGCTCGGTATCGCGCGGCACCAGGGTATTGTCACGGTCGAGTAGAATGGCACGCTTGCCGTCGGCCCACAGGGTATCGAGGTCGATGCGGTCGACCGAGGCAACATATCGTTTGGGGCTAAAAATCCTCATGATCAATTCCAAGACTGTTGATGCTCTTCGTAGGTCTTCGAGAAATACTCCTGGTCCTGTGTAATGTAGAAATACAGGTCATCGGAGTCGGTCGGCTCAAGGGTAGCCTTGAGCGCCTCGAGCGACGGAGAGCAGATGGGCGTGGGCGGCAGGCCCTCGTGCTTATAGGTGTTATATGGGCTATCGCTCTGCAGGTCGTCGGCGGTAACCTCACCGCCGGTGACATACATCATGGTCGCATCGCTATTGAGGTAACGCAGGCCATCGAGCTTGCCGGCCAGACGGTTATAGAAAACCGATGCCACATGCGCGCGCTGATCGGCGTTGAGGCCCTCGCGCTCGACGATCGAGGCAAGGTTAACGATGTCGTAATCGGACATCTCCACGCCATAGCGCTCCTTGATCTTGGCCTCGCAGCTGGCAAAGTCGAGCGACTTATACTCGGTATTGAACTGGTCAAGCATGGCGCGAATCACATCATCGGCAGACGGGTCCTTACCCAACGTATAGGTCTTAGGGAATAGAAAGCCCTCGAGTGAATCGTTCGCGGCGTCCTTAAGGAAGGCGTAATCATTCACATAATTGCTCGCCTTAGCCTGGTTAAGGAAGTCTTCCTTAGAAATGCTGTCGTACGCCTTGGCCACGCGGTCGGCGACCTGGTCAACCGTCAGTCCCTCAGGGATAGTCAGCGCATCGGAGCCGGCGTTGGGACCTTCCATAAGCTGCTGAACGACCTTGGTCGCGTCCATGAGCGTGGTAAACGAATACTTACCCGGCTTGAGCGACATATCGGCGTTGAGCTTTTTGACCGCCGCGTAATAATCCTTGGGATTTTCGACGATATGGTTCTCGGAGAGAATCGAAGCGATGGTGTCACCCGAGGCACCATCGGGAATCGTGATAGTAACTTGCTGGCCAGCAGCGACTTTCGCATCCTCACCGCCAAAGAGGCCCTTGACGGCTGGTACGACAAAGAAAACGATCGCGACAAGCGCAAGCACGGCAACGACGCCACCGATAATCATAGGCACCGGGGAGCTTTTCTTTTGGGCGCCACGGCGGGCGTGCGTGTTATAGCTCGAGCGCGTGGCCGGAGCAACACCGTGCGAGCCATGAGCGTGATGTGCGTGGGAGCGCGATTGCCGGGACTGCCCCTGCGTGCGCTGGGCAGGAGCCTGCTGCTTAAAACGAGCGCCGCCAGTGGGCTGCGCGGGACGAGCGGCAGGCTGTTGAGCAGCACGCTGAGCAGGCTGAGCAGCACGCTGAGCAGGCTGAGCCGAACGCTGCGTCGGCTGCGCCGGGCGCTGGCCAGGCTGAGCAGGGCGCGGCACGGGCTTCCGTGAACGATTCTGCTGGCGCGGATCGGAAGCGCTAGGCATGCTGAACCTCCTCGTTTTTACGATCGAGCCATGTCTGCAAGAACAGGCTGGCGGCGATCATGTCAATCTTGCCCCTCATCTGCTTTTCGTTGAGACCCTGCTCTCGCAGGATTCGTTTGGCCTCCTGCGAGGACAGACGCTCATCCTCAAACTCCAGCGGAAGTTCGAGCTCGTCGGCAATCTTTTGGGCCACGGCGGCGACGCGCTCGGCCTGGGGGCCAGGCTCACCGGCCATGGTCAAGGGACGTCCGCTTACCAGGATGTCGGGCTCATAGTCCTCGACCAGGTAGCGAAACGTCTTTGCCATACCGGTGACCTCGGTAGCCGGAAGCACCTTGACAGGCATCGCCATCTTGCCATCACGGCTCGAGACGGCAATGCCAATCCTGGTCTCCCCTATGTCCAGTGCGAGCGCGACCACAGCGACTACTTAGGTTCTTAGGCGCCGAGCGCGGTCTTTGCGGCCGCGAGGGCATCGGCGATACCGGCGGCGTTCTTGCCACCGGCCTGAGCCATGTTGGGACGACCGCCACCGCGACCGTCGACCAGGCCCGCGATCTGCTTGATCACGTTGCCGGCGTGGAAACCGGCCTTCACAGCCTCATCGGAGCCGGCAGCGAGCAGGGCCGGGGTGCCCTTCTCGGTCACGCTGGCGACGACGCAGGCGACAGGGCCGGCGACCTTCTGGTGCACGGTATCCCAAACGTTGCGCAGGTCGGCAGCCTCAAGGCCCTGGAGCTCAGCGACGACGAGCTTGTAGCCGTTCAGCTCGACAGCGCCGTCGATGGCGCTGGAGATCGCATCGGAGGAGCCACCGGTGAGCGCCTTCTTGAGCTTGCCGGAAGTCTCGCGCAGCTCGGCCTGCAGGTTCTCCACGCGGGAGGGAACCTCGTCGACACGGCACTTGAGCGCAGCGGCGGCGGCGTCAACGAGTGCCAGGCGGTCAGCCATGTAATCGAGAGCGCCCTTGGAGGTCACGGCCTCGATACGGCGGACGTTGGAGCCCGTGGAGGACTCGGAGATGATCTTGAACAGACCGATCTCGGCGGTGTTGGCGGCATGCGTGCCACCGCAGAGCTCGCGGGAGAACGGCTGGTCCTCGGCGCCTACGGAGACGACGCGGACGACGTCGCCGTACTTCTCGCCAAAGAGGGCGACAGCACCGGCGGCCTTGGCCTCGTCGATGCCCATGACGCGGGTCACGACCGGCTTAGAAGCGAAAATCTGCTGGTTGACCAGGTCCTCGACAGCCTTGAGCTGCTCGGAAGACAGGGCCTCGAAGTGCGTGAAGTCAAAGCGCAGGTGCTCGGGCGTCACCAGCGAGCCGGCCTGGGAGACATGCTCGCCCAGGACCTGCTTAAGCGCAGCGTCGAGCAGGTGGGTGGCGGTGTGGTTGCGGCGCAGGAAACCACGGCGCTCGGCGTCGAGCGCGGCAGTCACGGTAGCACCGACGGTCAGCGTGCCCTCGGCAACGTGCGCGACATGGGCATACAGGCCGTTGTGGTTCTTGGTGTCGGCAACAGTCAGCGCAACGCCCTCGGCACAAAGCTCACCTGCGTCGCCCTGCTGGCCACCCATCTCGGCGTAGAACGGGGTGCGGTCGAGCACGACCTCGACGTCCTCGCCGACGGCAGCGGACTCGACGGACTCGCCGTTGCGAACGATGGCGACAACCTTGGCGCCCTCGATGACGTCGTTGTCATAGCCGTCGAACTCGGTCGCAGCGACCTTGTCGGAAAGCTCGACCCACACGTCGTTGAAGCTGCCCCAGGCATCGCCCTTGGCGTTAGCGCGGGCGCGGGCCTTCTGGTCCTCCATGCAGGCGGTGAAGCCGTCCATGTCGACGTCGTGGACAGCAGCGCCGGCGATCTCGACGGTCAAATCGATGGGGAAACCAAAGGTATCGTGCAGCTTAAAGGCGACGTCGCCCGGAAGGACGGCGCCCTCGGCGAGCGCGGCCAGGGCCTCGTCCAGGTAAACGCGGCCGTTGTCGAGCGTCGTGGAGAAACGCTCCTCCTCGGAGGCGACGATGCCCTTGACGAGCGCGACGTTCTTGAGCAGCTCGGGATAGGCCTCGCCCATCTGGGCGTTGACCTCGTCGATGAACTTGGTCAGGAAGGCGCCCTCGATGCCCAGCAGGCGACCGTGGAACACGGCGCGGCGGAGCAGGCGGCGAAGGACGTACTCGCGACCCTCGTTACCAGGAAGGATGCCGTCCGAGATCATAAAGTCGACGGCACGGGAGTGGTCGGCGATGATGCGCAGGGAGCGGCTGGCGCCGGAGTAATCGTCGGCATCATAGGTCTTGCCGCTGATCTCCTCACCGAGCTTGATGAGGTGCTGCATTAGATCGCCGTCGTAGTTAGCGGTCTTGTGCTGCATGATAGCGGCCATGCGCTCCAGACCCATGCCCGTATCGAGGTTGCGGTGCGGCAGCTCCGGCATGGAGCCGTCCTCCTGGCGGTCGTACTGGGTAAACACGAGGTTCCAGAACTCAAGGAAGCGGTCGCAGTCGCAGCCGGGCTTGCAGTCGGGGCTACCGCAACCGACCTCCTCGCCCATGTCAAAGTAGATCTCGGAGCACGGACCGCAGGGGCCGGTGGGGCCAGCGGCCCAAAAGTTGTCGTCCTCGCCCAGACGCGAGATGTGATCCTCGGCAACGCCCAGGGAGCGCCACACGTCATGGGTCTCGTCGTCCTCGGTAAAGACGGTGAAGTACAGGCGGTCGAGCGGCAGCTTGAACTCCTTGGTGATGAGCTCAAAGGCCCAAGCGCAGGCCTGCTGCTTGGAGACGCCGCCAAAGGAGAAGTCGCCGAGCATCTCAAAGAAGGACAGGTGACGGCCGTCCTCGCCGATGCAGTCGATGTCGTTGGTGCGGACGCACTTCTGGCAGGAGATCGCGCCGATCTCCTTCATGGTCTTCTTGCCCTGGTAGTACTCCTTAAACTGGTTCATGCCGGCGTTGGCAAGCAGCAGCGAAGGATCGTCGGGGACGAGGGACGAAGAAGGATAGAGCTTAAGACCGCGCTCCTCAAAGAAGTTGAGGAACTTAGAGCGAATCTCGGCCGTAGTCATTGACGGGTAGTCAGCACTCATAGAGGGAATCTCCTCGGTTTCACATCGAAACAGTTCAAACGTAACGATATTACCATCCCACCGCCCCAGTGCAAAAAAGAGGGCCGCCAAACAGCGACCCTCCAGCGAAAGTGCACGTTATTTAGGACAAAGCAACCCTTTGAAAATAATGGTTTTGGTAAAATACCATATAAGAATCATCCGGAAGGAGCGATCGATGAAAAGCAAACGATTTGTCCTGAATGCACTTCTGGTTGTAGCACTTTTAGCGTTCTTGGCCTTCTCCAACTGGTATTCAAACCAACCAGCATTTGGCTACGTATTATATGCAGTAACGTCCGGCGATAAGGCTTATTGCCCTCTACGCGCAATTGACATTCTCTATTTCTATGTAGCCGGCCCCTTATCAATCGCTTTGCTCGTGTTTCTTGTCTTCTACAACATCAAGAAACGCTAACAGGGCCTATTTGGAATCCGAATCGTCCATGGAGCCGTCGATGCCGGTTTTGGTGTCGTCGTCCGTATTGGAATCGTCATCCTTGGCGAAGGGATTCTTGAAAAAGCCTGTCGCGTCGGGCTGAAGACCCGAGAGCTTAATCCAGGGATTATCGAGCTCGGGCTTGGGCATTGCCTGGGCCTCGGGCGCGGTCTCGTTGCCAATAAGCTCGGACTCGTAAATGAACGTATCGTCTCCAAGCGCGTCGTAGGCGGCGACCAGGTTGCCCTCGGCATCGCGATACGGCGTGCCCTTAAACACAGCGCCATCGTATGCCACGAGCTGGCGACCGGTCTCGTTCTCAAAGTAGTAGACGAAAATGCCCTTCAGGGCCGCGCACAGCGGAATGGCGATGACCATGCCGATGGGACCCATGAGTGCCGAACCAATAACGAGGGCCGTTAGGCTCATGACGGGATGCACCTGCACCGAGCTCTGCATAACCTTAGGCGAAATGACGTTGTCGGTGACATTTTGGGCCACCATGGTCACGACAAGCGTCCACAACGCCAGCATCGGGCTGAACATAAAGCCGAGCACCGTGGCGATTGCAGCACTAACCCAGGGACCGACGACCGGGACCAAGTGCATGATGCCGGTAAAGATGGCCATGAGTGCTGCGTATGGATGGCCAATGAGCGTAAAGCCGAAAAAGGCAAGGATGCCACCGCAGATGGACGTCACGACCATGCCACGCATATAACCGCCGACCGAGCGCGAAAGAATCGCGACCATAAAGCGGTACGAGGTCTCCTTTTCCTGACCGATGATGGTGCAGACCTCGTGGTGCATACGGGGATAGTCGCAGGCAAGCCAGTAGGCAAGCACCAGACCAAGGAAGATCACGAACAGCTGCGAGGCCGTGTTGGTAATGAGCGGGAATACACCGCGACCGAGCTCGGCGGCAATCTGTGAGACATACTTGGACGCCACCGTAACGAGCGAAGAAAGGTTATCGTCCAGATACTCTTTGAGCGGCGTGTTATTGAGCGTCTTGGCATGCGAGATCATCTCGTTGAGGTCACCACCAGCAACACGAAGCTGCTCGGGCAGGCGGCTCAGGACTTCCATGATCTGACCAAAGAGAATCGGCGACAAAATGCAAACGAAGCCGACGAGCACAGCAACGACCACAATAAGCGCAATGAGCGAACCGATGCCGCGATTCACGCCATGGTGCTCGAGCCAGTTGGTGATCGGCGACATCACAAAAGCGATGATGGAACCGACAGCGAGAAACTCGATGACCGGCGCCAGGATGCCCATAAGGTTAAAGATGACGGCGGCGATGACAATGCAGCCGACGACGCCCCAAATGCGCAGCGTCAGAATACGGGTATCGCGAAGCGTGCGATCGGTTTGTTGGGGGTGCTCACTCATGAACGAACCATCACTCCGTCGGGGTCAATCTTGTCTTGAATCTTCTTAAGGGTACGGCGTAGCAGGCGCGAGACCTGCACCTGCGAGATGCCCAGCTTCTTGGCAATCTCGATCTGGGTCATGCCCTTTACGAAGCGCAGCTCGATAACCTCGCGCTCGCGAGGTGAGAAATCGCGGATGGCTTCCTCGATTACCAGGCGATCATCGGTAAAGTCGAGCTCGTTGTCGTCGTCGGCGTAGCGATCGAGAATCGAAGGCGCATCGTCGGAATCGGACGCACCGGGGGCCTCGATGGGCACCGAGGTGTAGGCCGAGGACGATTCCATGGCTTCGAGCACCTCGTCGACGGTCACGCCCAGGTAATCGGCGATTTCCTCAACCTTGGGCGAACGCTGAAGCTCGTTGGTGAGCTTGTCGGTAGCCTGGTTGACCTTGGCAGAGAGCTCCTGCAAGCGACGGGGCACGCGCACGCTCCAGCCCTTGTCGCGGAAGTGGCGCTTAATCTCGCCCAGAATGGTGGGCGTGGCAAACGTCGTGAACTCGAGCCCGCGCTCAGGGTCAAAGCGATCGATAGCCTTGAGCAGGCCCAGATAGCCGACCTGCAAAAGGTCATCGAGCGGCTCGCCGCGGTTCTTAAATTTGTTGGCAAGAAACCTTACCAGGTTCATGTGGGACATGACGAGCTGCTCGCGTGCATCCGGATCACCGGTCTCTTTATAACGACGAAACAACTCGCGGGTTTTCTCCTTGTCCCAAGCGGTCTTGCCGCTCCGGGAACGTTCGGTCATATTAGATATCCGCCTTGAGGTCGAGGGAAAGCGTCAGGGGCGCTGTAGTCTTTTCGTAGGAGTCGCACACACTCGCCAAAATGAGCTCGGCATATACGGCAGCCTGGTCATCCTCATCGACAGTCGCCTGGTCGCCAAAGGTAAAGGTCATGCCCACATGAGATTCGTCGACATCGAATTTGATCGAAATATCGTCGGAATCAACGGCCGTGCATCCAAAGATGAAGGCTTCCTCGGCAGCCATACGAATATCCTCGATGCGATCGACGGACATAGAGCACAGGGCGCCGACGTTGGCGGCAGTCATGCGCACCAAGCGCGCGAGACGCGGATCACCGGCAACGCTCAGCGTAATGGGGCAGGTTGCTTCGCTACTCATCGCAGGACTCCTCGGAGGTCTCGGCGGGCGTATAGGTGTAATACTGAGCAGGCTTGGCTGCGGACTTATGAGCCGCATCCGCACCATCGGCGGCCTCATCCTCAGCCTCACCAATTAGAACGCGCTCGGTAGGCTGCTCGGCCTCGGCGGCGGCAGCGGCGAGCTTGCGATCGGCGTCGGCTGCAGGAGCCTTCACCTTATTGAAGAGCTTCTGCACGGCACCAGCCGCAGAGTCGGTCACGCTCGATACGGCATTGCTGGCCTCGGCCACGCTGCCCGTAACCTCGGAGATGTCGCGAACGACCGCCTCAACCTCAACGAGGTTGGACGTCAGGGCGTCAACGGCAGTCTTGCTCGACTTGAGCAGCGGCTCCATCTGGGCAAGTGCCGGCGTAAGCTCGTCGACAGCGCCATCGAGCTTTGCTACCACGGGCTGTGCCTCGGCGAGCGTGTTGTTAAGGTCGCTCACCGTCTTGTCGAGCGAATCAACGACGGTGCGGGTCTTGCGCAGGGTGAGTGCAAGCTCAACGACGGCCCACACGCCGGCAACGGCGAGCAGCAGCAGGGCGATTTGAATGGGACTCATACAAGCCTCCCGAAGGAATCGAAATACAGACGCTCTTCATGGTACCCCAAAGAAGGGGAAAGATACCCGAAGGGAATGTGCGAGGTGCCAATGACCTACTTGGGAGCATTGCCGCTACGGTCGCGTTCGCTTTGCTCCACACGCCACTCTTCCCAACCGCGGCCGGCAGGCTGCCAGAACGCGCCGCGCTCCAGTCCCTCGGGCAAATAGCGCTGATCGACCCAGCCCTCGGGATAATCATGCGGATACTTATACACACCGTATTCGTCGCTGCCCGGGCGATGACGGTCGCGCAGGTAGCTGGGCACCTCGCGAAGCCCACTTGAATGGATATCGGCCAGCGCCGCATCGATTGAAGCTTCGCACGCGTTAGATTTAGGCGCCAGACAAACATAGAGCGCAGCCTGAGCTAGGTTAATGCGGCATTCGGGGTAGCCAATGACCTCGGCAGACTTAAACGCGGCATGTGCCACCAAGAGCGCCTGCGGATCGGCATTGCCAACATCCTCGGAAGCGTGGATCATAATGCGGCGCGCAATAAACTTGGGATCCTCTCCCGCATCGATCATGCGCGCGAGCCAATAAATGGTGGCATCGGGGTCGCTCCCGCGCATAGACTTGATGAACGCACTGATAATGTCGTAGTGCATGTCACCGTTTTTGTCGTACGAAAAGCCACGACGCGGGTTGGCAATCTTCACGTCATCCACGGTGATGGGATAGCGCTCCCCCGCCGCCGGCGCTGGCGTCCCCTCGGTATCGGGACGCGTTACGGCAATCTCGCTTGCAAGCTCGAGCGTCGTGAGCGCCGAGCGAGCATCACCCGCGGCCAGCGTGCAGATGGTCTTAACCGTATCCTCATCGGCCGAGAACTTGCCGTTCAGACCCTGCGGTGCCTCGAGTGCACGCTCAATCAGCGTGGCGATATCCTCGTCCTTCAGGTGCTCAAGCTCTACCACGCGACCGCGCGAGAGCAATGCCGAGTTGACCTCGAAGTACGGATTCTCCGTCGTGGCGCCAATCATAATGACGGTACGGTTCTCAACTGCATGCAGCAGAGCATCCTGCTGCGACTTCGAAAAACGGTGAATCTCGTCGATGAACAAGATGGTACGGCGGTCATACGTATTCAGGCGCGTCTTTGCCTCATCGATTACGCGACGCAGGTCCTTCACGGTACCCGTGACGGCGCTGACCTCGACAAACTCGCTCTTGGTATGGTTAGCGATAATGTGGGCCAGCGTCGTCTTGCCCGTACCGGCCGGCCCATACAGAATCACACTCGACAGTACGTCATGTTCAATCGCAGCACGCAGCCACGAGCCCTTACCGACGGCCTTTTGCTGGCCCACGTACTCGTCGAGCGAATTGGGGCGCATGCGCACCGCGAGCGGCGCATTTTTAAAGGAACGCTCGCGCGTCGAGGCAGAAAAAAGGTCGTCCATAGCCATCCCGTGCATCAATCAAAACGTTTTCCACTAACAGTAAACCGAATAAATACGAACTACCGTTCGTTAATATAGGTACGGTGCGGAAACTTTAATCCCGGGAACAGCTTGCTCGTGAGCTCGCAGAAATAACCGTCCGTCATGCTCGCAATGTAATCCACGACCGCCTGGTCCTTATCGTCCTGCCATGCATAGGTGCGATCGTAGTAGGAAAGCTGCTGCTCTATGCGCGAAATATGATGCTTAAAAATGTACGAGGACTCGTCACCTTCGTTTATGTCCTGCAGGCAACGGTCATAGAGCTTTTCGAACGCCTCGCGCAGCTCCGCCTCGGAATCGCCTTCGATACCGCCCTTGCTGTAGATCTTTACGTAGTTCTCGCGCTTGGCTCGGCGGATCTCCTCAAACAGGTCCGCGCTCATCTCGATACGCGGCTTGCCATAGCTGTGCTCAACGATATCGATGGAGGCATGCGTAAGTATCCAGCTGTTGTATGCTCCGCCCAGGTCATCGTCAAAGGCGTCGGGTGACAGCAGGCCCGCCGCAATAGCGTCTTGGCGATCGCGCCCAACGTAGGCAAGGATATCCGAGATGCGAACCACGCAGCCCTCGAGCGTCATGGGGCGCAGGTGCTCTATTGCGCTATAACCCGTGGCGATACAGTCCTCAACCGTATGATCGAACTGACCAAAGGATGCCATGTGTGACAGCTCAAATACGCGCTGCTCATATTCGCCGTTATGGCACAACACGCCATCGAGCGTCTGGAGCGACACGTTGCGGCCGTACAGGGCATCGAGCACGCGGACCGACTGCACGTTATGGAAAAAGTAACGGCCTGTGCGCTCGTGATAGATATCGTTGAGAAAGCGCTCACCGGCGTGGCCAAAGGGCGTGTGTCCCAAGTCGTGGCCCAGGCCAATCGCCTCGATCAGATCGCAGTTGAGCCCCAGGGCGCGACCGATATCGCGCGCAATGCGCGAAACAAGCTGCACGTGCAAACCGCGGCGCGACAGATCATCGTTGCTACGGAAGCTAAAGACCTGCGTTTTGCCTGCATAACGCGTGTACGCCGGAAGATGAAGAATCTTTTCGGTATCGCGCATAAACGCCGGACGCATAAGCGTGCCTTTGTCGGCAGCGCGATCAATACGACGAATGACCTGGTCGTCGTTGCAACGATACGGGTTGACGGCACCCGAAGCACGATCGGCGGAAATGCGCTCGACGAGTTCGGGCGACAACGCCGCGGGAATGCGGTCCATGCGCGTCTTAATGACGGCCGTTTCTTGATTAGTTGCCATGGCATGCTCCTTAAGAAGGAAGCGCAATCGGTTACAATGTGCAGCCCACGACCTCGATTATGGCAAAAATCGGCACCAAAAACGGGAGCAATGGCAGGGAGCGCGATTTTGTGAAGAGGCAGGAGAGGGCAAGGACCAGGAGCGCGACGGCAAATGCCACGATGCCGCCCATAGGGTCGAGCGTGCAAAGCGCGAAGAGCGCCTTGGCGTCCCCCATGCCAATGCCGGGAGCGCAGCGAACGCGACGCCAAAACGACTCGGTGAGCACAAGGGCAAGGTAGACGATGACCGCAAGACCGGCGTGGTCAAGCGCCGTGTTAACGCCTTTGTCGAGCCAAACGTCTGCTAATGCCGCCACCGCACACGCTCCGGCAAGCTCATTGGGAAACCGCCGCTCACGGGCATCAATCGCCGCGCCGGCAAAGATGCAAATCCAAAACGGGATATAGACCATCGAGCACCTCCTCGAGTTGCATCGCAAAAGCAAAAACCACCACAAAAGCGTCCCCTTTGTGGTGGTATTGCTAATCGTTATTTGGCGCCTTGCATGACCTCGTCGAGGGTAACGTTGACAGCATGCTGCGTCGGGACCCAGTCGACCTTCAGGAACAGAGCAGCCACCGTGATGGGGATATAGCTGAACATAAAGATCGGGAAGGTAAACAGGTTGGTCACCAAACGCCACTTTTGCGCGCAATGAATGTGCTTGTACTCGAAGATGGTCGTGAGTAGTGCCAGGATAAAGAAAGTCTGGTACATCATCGCGAAGGTCATAATGAGCGAGGCGGCACAAGCCTGCATCTCGACCTCGGTGGCCAAGAAGCCGTGCGAAAGTCCGCCCACGATGAGGAAAGTCGCGTTGGCGAGCATGGAGATCAGGGACAGCAGCATGCCCGGAGCGATGGTCATAAACATGTCGTAGGCGGCAAAGCGATGATAGCGGAACGTCGATTTGACAAGATGCTTGCCATAGGTAAAAAAGACCTGGTAGAAGCCCTTGGTCCAACGCATGCGTTGTTTCCAGGACGCCTTAAACGTCACCGGCTGCTCGTCAAAGAACTCCGCCGGCGCATAACCGATGCGGATGCCGTGAATGGCGCAGAACGTGGTGAACTGGATATCCTCGGTCAGCGTATGGAACTGCCAGCCGTGCATACCCTCGATAACACTGGCGGAGATGAGGTAGCCCGAACCCGAGACAGCGCAGGACGTCTTGCAGATATTACGCGCGTTGTTGAGGAAGCGAGCCTCACGCAAATACCAGGTGGCGTTGGCAGACGAAATCCACGAGCTGCCGAAGTTCTTGGAGTTACGATAGCTCGTGACCACATGGAAGCCCTGATCAAAGGCATCATTCATCTTGGAGACGTAATCGCGGGAGATAACGTTGTCGGCATCGAAGATAAAGTAGCCCTCAAACGTGTCGGGATACTCGTTGAGAATGCGATCGAAACCAAAGTCCATGACCCAGCTCTTGCCCTTACGAGCCAGGTCATTGCGCTCATAGACGATGGCGCCAGCCTCTCGCGCGAGCTGCGCCGTATTGTCGGTGCAGGCGTCGGCAACGACAAAGACCTCGATGAGCTCGGACGGATAGTCCTGGTCCTTGATGGAGCGAACGAGGTTGGCAATTACGGCTTCCTCGTTATGCGCCGCGATAAAGAAGGCATAGCGGTGGAGTTTTTTGGCCTTGGGAGGCGCGACCTCGCCACGAAGAGCGCCAATGACAAAGAAGACCACCTGGTACAGAAAGCAGACCGTGAGCAGCGTGACGACAATCTGGTTGAAGATCACGATGGGCGTGTTAGTTTGTAAAAAGGCGAGCATGCAGGCTCCCAGGAACGCGTTACGTAAACAAACGTATATATTACCGTAGGGTGACCGAGTTCAAGAAACTACCTAATACTGGCTAGGCTTCGAGCAGACCGAGCTGCGGAACGATTTCGTCGCCGGCAGCGGTGCGGCCAAGCGAGCGCGGGGCCAGGTCGTCAAGAACCGCAGCGAGATCCCACGGCAGCTCGTCGCGGCACTCAATGCGATCCCCCGTCACGGGATGGTCGAATGCGACGCGCCAAGAATGAAGGAATTGCCTGGTCAGACCCTGATCGGCGCGTGCATCGCACTTGCCGTAGAGTGGATCGCCCACGCAGGCGTGGTTGATATGGCGCATATGCACGCGAATCTGATGTGTGCGGCCCGTAAACAGGTGGCACTCGACGAGCGTGTAGCCGTCGTCAAAACGCGTGGAATCGAAGCGCTCAAGGACCTTAAAGGTCGTAATGGCCTGGCGCGCGAAAGGATCGTCCGAAACCGCCATCTTGACACGGTCGCGCGTGGAGCGGGCGATACCGGTGTTGATAGTGCCCTCGTCCATGGCGATGTGCCCGTGAACGAGCGTGATATAGCGACGGTCGAGCGTGCGCGTGCGGATAAGATTTTGAAGCGCGCGCTGGGTGTCGTCATCCTTTGCCGCGAGCATAAGGCCCGAGGTATCGCGATCCAGGCGATGCACGATGCCGGGGCGGTCCTCACCCTGCACGGTACCCAGATGGTCGATGCCGCAGTGGTAGACCAGGGCGTTTGCAAGGGTGCCGCTCTCGTGGCCATGGGCAGGATGGCACACCAGGCCGCGCTGCTTGGAGAGCACGATGAGGTAGTCGTCCTCGTAACGGATATCGAGGGGAATGGCCTCGGGAATCACATCAGTGGGATCGTGCGGCTCGGGCAGGTCGACCGAGATGCGGTCACCGGAGCGCACGGCATACTTTTTTGATAGGCAGGTCTCGCCGTTGACGGCAACGGCGCCGCCCTCGATCAAGTGCGCGCAGGCAGAGCGCGTAGGGCAGCCGTCATTGGCGCCCAGATAGGCGTCAAGACGCTGACCAGCGGCATCGTCGGCAACAAGGATATGGATGTCGGCCATTAGCGCTCATTCCTTTCGCGAATCTTGCGGGCACGCTCCCCACGTTGTTTAGCCTTGCGCTTGGCGCGGGCCTCGTCACGGGCGTTAAGCTCGGCGGTCGCATCGACCTCACGGGCCGCGGGGCTCAAGAACATGTAACCGAAGAGGGCGAGCGCGACACCCACGGTAATGCCGATATCGGCCACATTGAAAACAGGGAAGTCGATGAAGGTGGTGGCAATAAAATCGGTCACGAAGCCAAAGGCCAAACGATCGATAGCGTTGCCGATAGCACCGCCCGCAACCATCGCCATGCCCACAACCTCAAGATGGGCGAGCTGGGGTGCACGAACGAGGTACACGGCAATAGCGACAATGACCGCAAGCGCCAGCACAGCAAACGCGATGCCATGGCCCTCGCCCATGCTAAAGGCAGCACCGATATTGCGGACAAACATAAAGTCGATGACACCGGGGATGACGGTCACATGCAAAGCGTCGCCCACGGCACGAACCGCAAGCTTGGTCAGCTGGTCAACAAGCAGCACAACGAGCGCTACCCCACCAGCAACACCCAACCGCCAACGCAAAGGCGGCGTCATATCCCCAGTAGGACCCAAATCAATCCCCTACCCTCAAGAACATCGAATTACGTTTAACGCAAGTAATCATCTTATATTGCCACAAGCAGAGCGCACGACATATCCACCAACGCAAGCGAAATAACCAGCTAAAAACGAAAGCGGCATTCCAAAAACAGAATGCCGCTTGAATGTGACACAGGTAGTCATTAGGGACGTTCTTGTTTGACTAGTCGTTTAAGAACGTCCCCAACGGTTAGTTCAGTGCATCAGCACAGCGCTTGCAGATATGCGCGTGGCCGTTGTACTCGCCGACGGTGGTGCGATAGTTCCAGCAACGGTCACAGCACTCGCCCTCGGCAGCCTCAATAGCAACGGAAAGCTCCTCGCCCTGGGTCAGTTCAACATCGGAGACGATGTAGAACTCGGCCAGGTCGACGGCCTTTTCGCCGGTCAGCAGCGCATACATCTCGGCGGGAACGACCGCCTTGACGCGGACCTGCTGGCTCTTGGTGAAGGTGCCGGCGGAGCGGGCATCCTCAAGGGCCTTGGTCACGGCGCTACGAAGCTCGAGGGAAGCCTCGAGCACGCCCTCGAACTCATTGGCCTCGTCGACCGTGATGGGCGACTTGTACCAATCGAGCAGCGCTGCGTACTTCTGGTGATCGACGCAGCCGGCGGGCGCATAGGCCATGGCCTCGTCGACCGTGTAGGAAAGGATCGGCTGCAGGTCGCGCATGAGCATCGAGAAGAGCTCGGCCAGCACGGTCTGGGCGCTGCGACGCTCGAGCGAGCCGGGCTTCTCGCAGTACAGACGGTCCTTCAGGGCGTCGAGGTACACGTTGGAGAGCTCGGTAACCACGAAGTCGTAGAGTGCACGGTAAGCGCGCGGGAACTCGTAGCTGGCGTAAGCATCGTCGACCTCGGCCTGGACCTGAGTCAGGCGGGCAACCATGAGCTTGTCGAGCGGCAGCAGGTCGGCGAAGGCAACTCCATCGGTCTCGGGCTCAAACTGACCCTCGAGCTCGGAGAGCAGGAAGCGCAGCGTGTTGCGGAAACGACGGTAGGCATCGGACGTACGAGCAAGGATCTCGTGGTCGATGGACACGTCGGAGCTGGTATCGACCGAGGCGACCCACAAGCGGATGATGTCGGCACCCATCTCGTCGCAGACCTTGTTGGGGTCGATGACGTTGCCGAGCGACTTGGACATCTTGCGGCCCTGGCCGTCGAGGGTGAAGCCCTGCGAGACGACCGCCTTGTACGGGGCGTGACCATTGGCACCCACCGAGGTGAGCAGCGAGCTCTGGAACCAACCGCGGTGCTGGTCGGAGCCCTCAAGATACACGTCCGCCGGATACTCCAGCTCGGGACGGTACTCGCAGACGGCCTTCCAGGAGACGCCGGAATCCCACCACACGTCGAGGATGTCCTTATCGGCCTTGAGGTGATGGCCGCCGCACTTGGGGCAGACGCAGGCCTCGCCCAGGTAGCTCTCGGGAGCGTCGGTGAACCAGGCGTCGGAGCCCTTCTCGTGGAAGAGCTTGATGACGGCGTCGAGCGTAGCGTCGTTCATGACCTTCTCGCCGCAGTCGGCGCAGGTGTAGCTCGGGATGGGCACACCCCAGTTGCGCTGACGGCTAATGCACCAGTCGGGACGCTGCTCGACCATGGCGCCGATGCGGTTGGCGGCGTGAGCCGGATACCACTTGACGTTCTCGCGGACCTCTTTGCCAGCCTGCTCGCGCAAACCGGTCTTGTCCATCGAGACAAACCACTGGTCGGTAGCACGGAAGAGCACCGGGTGCTTGCAGCGCCAGCAGTGCGGATAGCTGTGCGTGATCTTCTTCTCGAGGACCAGGGTGCCGCGCTCGCGCAGGAACTCGATGATGTGCGGGTTGGCCTCGTCGGTATCCATACCGCTGAAGGGGCCACCGGTGCCAAACTCCTCGCCGGTATAGAACTTGCCGTCGTCATCGACCGGCATGCAGATGTCGGTGATGCCCTCCTTGAGGCAGGCAAAGTAGTCGTCGACGCCGTGGCCGGGCGAGTTGTGGACGATACCGGTACCGTCATCGACACCGACGTAATCGGCCAGCAGTGCCACGCCCTCGACACCGTCAAAGATCGGCTGCTTGTAGTGAATGTGGTGGAAGGTCTCGGCGGGAACCACATAGGGCTTGCCGTCGACCATAACCGGGGTGTACTCCCAGCCAAACTCCTCGCAGCACTTGGGAGCCAGGTCCTCGAGCATGACCTCGGCGCGGCCGTCGTGCTCGACGGCGACGTAGGCGGCTCCGGGCTTGAGGGAAACGGCCTGGTCGGAAGGGATGGTCCACGGCGTGGTCGTCCAGATGATAAAGTCGACCGCGCCGTCGAAGTTCTCGAGGCCGGCGGGCTTGGAGGTCATCTCAAAGCGCACGAAAATGGACGGGCTCGTCTCATCGGAGTACTCAATCTCGGCCTCGGCGAGTGCGGTGTGGCAGTGCTTGCACCAGTGGACGGGCTTGTGACCGCGATAGATCATGCCCTTGTCGAACATGGCCTTGAAGACCTCGATGTCGGCGGCGTCATGCTGGTGATAGAGCGTCAGATACGGGTTGTCCCAATCGCCGAGCACGCCCAGGCGACGGAAGCCGGCCTTCTGCAGCTCGATGTTCTCGACAGCGAACTTATTGCAAAGCTCGCGGATCTTAGCCGTGGAGGTCTGGTTGAACTTCTCGGTGCCGAGCTTCTCCTCGACCTTGTGCTCGATCGGCTGACCGTGGCAGTCCCAACCGGGGACATAAGGAACCTCATAGCCCTGCATCATCCAGTAGCGGTTGATCATGTCCTTGGAGATCTTGTTCATGGCATGGCCGATGTGGATCGGGCCGTTGGCGTACGGAGGGCCGTCGTGCAGCACGAACTTCTTATGCCCCTCGTTCTTCTTTAGAACTTGCTCGTAGACCTTGTTGTCCTGCCAGTCCTTGAGTCGCTTGGGCTCGGACTTGGAAAGACCGGCACGCATGGGAAAACCGGTTTTGGGCAGATTCATCGTCTGCTTGTACTCGTTTGCCACGGTACCCCTTTCATGTCATGGGCGCACACGCCCGTTGGGCACCAAAAAGCGCCCGTCCCTACAAGCTGGGACGAAGCGCCACAAAACGAGCTGTACGCCCGCAAAAGCTCTTCGTTTAACCACCCAGCTTAGATGCCCTCGCCCGCGTATTCGCGCGCTCGCATCCGTTACTCGGCTGGCCTGTATCGACGACCACCTCGGCGATGTCTACTAAGACGTGCCTGCGCGGCACGTCCGTTGGGACCGCAGCTCCGGGGTGATATTCATCGGTCGCATGCACGGGTTCTCAGCGCTCCCCGCTCTCTGTGGCATGCGGACGGCCGACTACTCGTCCCCATCAACGCTTATGCGGAGTATGCTAGCACGTTCCGTGTCGGCGAAAAACCCTCAACACTGGTTTTATACGTTCGAAATTTCTCGCGGCTGTGGACCTTCTCTTGGAGCAAAATACCTGAAAGCACTTTATCGGACGAAAGAAGGTTGCTATGCGCACGATTGGAATGAGCGACTACACCGTTGGCGAGGATTGCTTTGACGAGCTGCCCGCCGCACTGGCGGAGTACGGAGCGACCAAGGTCGCCATCATTGGCGGCAAGCGAGCCCTGGCTGCAGCACTTCCCGGTATCGAAGCTGCGCTGGCGGGTACCGACGTCGATATTCTGGAGACGCGCGTCTACGGCACCAACAGTACGCGCGCAAATATCGCCAAGGTCGTAAACTCCCCTGCCTGCCAGGAAGCTGACGTGCTTATCGCATGCGGCGGCGGCAAGGCGCTCGACACCGTGAAGACCGCAGCTATCGAGCTCAAGAAGATCGTCTTTACGGTCCCGACGATCTGTTCCAACTGCTCCGCCGCGACCGCTATTGCTGTCGTGTACAACGACGACGGCTCGCTCGAGGGCTATTCGTACCCCAACCGACCGGCGCACATCTTCATCAACCCCAAGATCATCGCCGAGGCACCGGCAGAGTATTTCTGGGCCGGCGTAGGCGATGCCCTGTCTAAGCAGCCCGAGGTCGAGTACGCCACGAGCGCCGGTAATTTGGAGCACACCGCCGGTCTTGGCCTGGCGCTTGCCCACACCTGCTCCGAGCCGCTGTTTACCTATGGCGTCCAGGGTCTTGAGGACGTGCGCCAGGACCTGTCGAGCGAGGCCGTCAAGCAAATCGCACTCGATATCGTGGTCAATACGGGCTATGTCTCGAACCTGACCAACCAGAACGATTACTACTACAACTCGAGCGTGGCGCACGCGTTCTACAACGCCACTTGCAGCATTCCGCGTGAGGGCACCTACCTGCACGGCGAGGTCGTGAGCCTGGGCGTGCTCGTGTTGTTCGCCTACACGGGCGACACCGAGAACCTTAAGCGCTACGCTGCCTTTAACAAGCAGATGGGGCTGCCCGTGACGCTTGAGCAGGTCGGGCTTTCCGAGTCCGATATCCCGGCCCTGTGCGAGTACGCGCACGCCACCAACGAGTGGAAGCAAGGCAACCCGGAGCCCTTCACCGACGAGAAGTTCGCCGCCGCCATCAAGGCCGCCAACGCCTACGGCCGCACGCTCTAGGACTGGCCCAAAACCGCCACAAAGGGGACAGGCACCTTTGTGGTGGTTTTTTATTGCTCCAGCATTCAGTTCGTACTCGAACCCGATTCTTTACGAGAAAGGGTTCGGGTACGTTTTTTGTTTATCGGTAATTCTGCGGAAGGACTACTCGGAACGGTAAACAGGAACGAACAGAGGCAGGGTATCATCGTGGTGATGGTATCCTGCCTTTTGCTTTGCGGAACCAAGGTCGCTTTATGCGAACTTAATCGCCACTTATATGGCGCATTGATGGCAATTGCTGCGTACGTGCGTACCGGGAGCCTGTACACCTCTGGCAAGGCGTAACACACTAGACTTTGTTCCAAAGTCCGTGTGCTAAGGGGGCAGGGCCCTTAGAATTCCTGTGGAGTGTGTACGCACATACGCAGGAAAACAGCAAATTACGCTATATCAGGGCGTTCTTTCATTGGAACGTATGGTATACACGGCTTAGTTCAACAAATAAGAATTTATATATAAAGGAGAATATAGATGAAAATGTTTTTATGTTCGCACTTTTCAAGTGTAGGAAGTCTGATAAAGGAAGAAATTGA
>CATXID010000008.1 GCA_958369225.1 uncultured Collinsella sp. | reverse complement strand
TCAGGGAATTGTAATTGATGGTGAAGGTTCAAAGGTTATTTGCAAAGACTAATTTAAAAATCCAGTTTGCTGCACTCGTTCCTAGCAGGGTTTGGGTCAGGAGGGGCGCAAGAGACGGGAGGACCGTGTACGCGTTCCTGCGCGAGGACCGCGGGGAGGGACTGCCTGGGTACGGCACCTGTCAACTCGGTCTACGTCTTTGATGACCGGGTCGTACTCAATATCAACTTCACGGATGATGCCAAAACGGTCACCCATGAGGAAGTGTTGAATTCGAGTGCTGTGGACACTGTTCCAGCATGCTGGGATCGAACTCGCTAGCCGGAATCACACGGTACCTGTGGCGCAGGAGCAGGTCGACGAAAACGCCGTTACCCGGTGTGAGCGTACCGCTGAACGTTCCGTCGTAGATACGGCCTACACCACACGAGGGGCTACGGTCCTGCAAGACGCACGCAGCGATCTGGGACGGGCCGCCCGCCTGCTCGCACATGCCGAGCGCGCGCTCGGCACCCAGGCGAAACTCGCGATCGACTGAGGTACCCTCGCAGGTACGGACCTCGCCGTCCACAATCTCGGAAGGATCGCGCGGTGTGGGCAGGCCGCCAAAAACCTCAGGGCATACCAACAGGACCTCGGTCCCCGTGCGCTCGCAAGCCTCGACCAGCTCGCGATGATAGTTGTCGAGTCCGTTATACTTGCAGCTCTCGCCCATCAAACAGGCGCTCACCACGATCTTCATGCATATCCCTCCCAAGCAAAACGCCCCATTTGAGATAGAAGCTCAAATGGGGCGTTCGATGCTGTGTAACCAGCCTTACTGCTGCTTCGGCATCAGAGGATTCTCGCGCGTGAGGAGATTCATGAACTCCTCGCCCGTGATCGTCTCCTTCTTGTACAGATAACGAGCCAGCTCGTGGAGCTTAAACTTGTTCTCCTTCAGAATCTGCAGAGCGCGGTCGTGCGCATCCTCGATCAGCTTGGCGACAATCGCGTCCACGCGCTCGGCCGTACCGGGGGCGCAGGTGAGCGACGTGTCCTGGTTGAGGTACGCATTCTGAACGGTACCGAGCGCCATCATGCCAAACTCATCGGACATACCAAAACGCGTCACCATGTTACGGGCGAGCTTGGTGGCCTGCTCGATATCGTTGGCTGCGCCGGTCGTCATCTCGCCAAAGATGAGCTCCTCGGCTGCACGGCCACCGCAATAGACGGCGAGCTTGTCCAGGACCTCCTGGCGTGTGGTCAGGAAGCGCTCATCCTCCTCGACCTGCATGGTGTAGCCAAGAGCACCGCTCGTGCGCGGCACGATGGTAATCTTCGTGACCGGCGCAGAACCCTTTTGGCGGGCAGCAACGATGGCATGACCGATCTCGTGGTAAGAAACGACCTGTTTCTCGTGGTCGGACAGCACCGTGGACTTGCGCTGCTGACCGGCGATGACGACCTCCACCGACTCCTCAAAGTCGTCCTGCGTAGCGCGCTTGCGACCCTCGCGGACGGCACGCAGGGCGCCCTCGTTGATGATGTTGGCCAGGTCGGCGCCCGAGGCACCGGGCGTGGCGCGGGCAATCGCGGTCAGGTCGATCGGCGGCTGCGTCTTCACGCTCTTGGCATGCAACTCGAGGATGTTCTTGCGACCGGTCAGGTCGGGCAGCTCAACGGGGATGCGGCGGTCAAAACGACCGGGGCGAAGCAGGGCCGGATCAAGGCTGTCGGGGCGGTTGGTAGCAGCGAGAACGACAATACCCTTGTGGTTATCGAAGCCGTCCATCTCGGTCAGCAGCTGGTTGAGTGTCTGCTCGCGCTCGTCGTTGCCACTAAAGCCGCCGCCATCGCGCTTCTTGCCGATGGTATCGATCTCATCGATAAAGACGATGCACGGGGCCTTTTCCTTGGCCTGCTTAAACAGATCGCGCACCTTGGCGGCGCCGCGGCCGACAAACATCTCAACAAACTCAGAACCCGAAATACTAAAGAACGGCACGCCCGCCTCGCCGGCAACGGCCTTGGCAAGCAGGGTCTTACCGGTACCCGGAGGGCCGACAAGAAGAGCACCGCGCGGCAGCTTGGCGCCGATTTCCTCGTAGCGCTGCGGCTTCTCCAGAAAGTCGACGACCTCCTTGAGGGACTCCTTGGCCTCTTCCTGGCCGGCGACATCCTTAAAGGTCACGCCCACGTCCTTGGAGGCGATCACGCGCGCGCCGGACTTGCCCAGTCCACCGCCGCCAAAACCACCGCCGCCAAAGTTCATCGACGGACCGTCATCGCCCATGGCCTTCTTCATGCGACGGTTGAGCCACCAGCCGATCAGGAAGAAAATCGCCATGGGAAGAATGAGGGTGAGCAGGTAGTAGGTCATCAGACCCGAGTTCTTATCGGGAACGACCGACTCCAGCGAGGCGCCAGATTCAAGCACGCGATCGGTAAAGCCCGCGTCATTCGGAACACCGGTCGTCTTGTAGGCGATGTTCTCGTCCTCGCCCTTCTTGGTGTAATAAATCGAGTAATCGTCCGTGTTGTACTCGACCTTGTCGACACTCTTCTTATCGAGCGCTTTGACAAACGTCGAGTAATCGGTCTTCGTAATCTGCTGCGTGTGACCGATGTTGGGGAACAGAACGGTCGAGAGCACGAGGTAGACGACGAAGGCGATGAGCACGTAGAGGATCATATTCCGTCTACGTTTGTTGTCATCCATCTCCATCTGCTTGAACTCCATCTACTGGGGTTGATAATGTTTTCTAGAATACCCAACCCGGACGGCGATAAACCGACGCCGGGCACGAAAGGACAGAGATGGCATCACTGGAAGTCGGCAAGGTTCAAATCTATACGGGCGACGGCAAGGGCAAGACGACGGCTGCGCTGGGACTCGCGCTGCGCGCCACGGGCTATGGACTTAACGTGCTCATGCTTCAGTTTGCCAAGAAGCTACACTGCGCCGAACATGACGCAGCGCCTCGATTGGGGTTACGCATCGTACAAGCCGACCGCGACACGCCCGAAGCCTGTGCCGCACAGATCATGGAGCTCGCACGCGAACAGATTAGCCAGGTCGACTTGCTGATCTTGGATGAGCTGGGGGAAGCCATGCGACGGGGCTTTGTGACGCGCGAAGATGTCGAAGCGTTGATCGCGATGAAACCGACCACGACGGAGCTCGTGCTCACCGGCCGCGGCTTGCTGCCCCTCGCCGACCTTGCCGACCTAGTAACCGAAATGCGCCCCGTCAAACACTACTTCGACGAAGGCCTCCTAGCCCGCCAAGGCATCGAATACTAGCCATTGCGGACGTCCCCAATGGCTAGGCAGTGGCGCGGCCTAGCCAGTTGCCGCTGTGGTGGTAGATGGTGAACATCGTGGCGGTGATTACCCAGGTTACGGGGTAGACCAGCAGCAGATGCTCGAGCGAGGGGTCGAGCGGCATAATCGCGAACACCCACGCCACGCGGAGCACGACCGTGCCGAAGATCGTGAGCATCATAGGCTGGAAGCTCACGCCGGCGCCACGGATGGAACCCGACGCGTTTTCGATAATCGAGAAGATCGCGTAGAACGGCGCGATGAAATGAAGAATCGTCGTGGTGTAGACCGAAATCGCGGCATCGTCGATAAACAAACGCGAAAGCGGGCCCGAGAACACCAGCAGCACGGCAGACAGGCCACCAATGAGCATAAACGACAGCACGAGCGACGTGTGGTATCCCTTTCGCATGCGATCGTAATTGCGCGCACCAAAGTTCTGCGCCGAGAACGTGGTGATCGACACGCCGAGCGCCTCGGTCACCATCCAGATAATGCCGTCCAGGCGGCCGGAAAGGCCCCAAGCGGTCGTGACATCGGCTCCAAACGAGTTGACTGACACCTGGATCAGCACATTCGAGATCGAATACGCCGCAGACTGAACGCCCAGCGGCAAGCCGCACGAAAGCATGCTCTTGCAGATACCGGGGTCAATTCCGAGCTTAGAGAGCGAAAGACGCCACGCCCCCGGAGCGCGCATCATGCGAACCACAATCATCGTGGCATTGGTGCAGATAGTCAGCGCCACCGCGATGCCGCAGCCCAGCGCTTCCATGTGCAGCACGGCGACAAAGAGAATGTCGAGCGCCACATTGACGAAGCAGCCGGAGGCAATAATGACCGCCGGACCGCGCGTGTCGCCCACGGCGCGCAACAGGGCTGTCCCCATATTGAGCAGCAGCGCCGCAAACATAGCGGCAAAGTAGCAACGGGCATACGCCACGCCCTCGGCCAGCAGCTCATGCGGCGTATTCATCAACACAAGCATCGGCTCGACAAACACCATGCCCAGAATGGAAATGACAATGCCGCCCACCAGCGCGAGCGTCATGGCCGTATGGACCGATCGGCTCAGGCGCTCGTCATCGTGCTGGCCAAAATACTGACCGGTAATAACGGCACATCCAGCACCCACACCGACGCAAAAACCAATGCAGAGCTCCGTAAGCACCATCGTGGCCTGAATGCCACCCAGCGCGAGCTTGCCGCCAAACTGACCGACGATATAGGTACCGATAAGCGTGTATGCCTGCTGAAAGAACGAACTAAAGAAGATAGGGACGCACAGCGACAGCAGCTGTTGCCAAATGACACCCTGCGTTACATCGATAGCCGTAGATTTCTTAGCCACACGCCCTCCCCACTAGCGTACGTCATACAACAAAACGGAAATTTAAGACCAAAGCCAATACCAGCTTAGCACCGACCGATATCGGCCGAAACGCCACAAACCAGAGCCCGGTGCGAAATATCTGCCTAGTGATATAGCCCCGGCTGGTAGTGGTACTCGTTGCTCACATGCGGGCACAGCTGCCAAAAGGCGACAGCACTTGCCGCAGCCACGTTGAGCGAATCGACCCCATGCGCCATCGGAATACGCACGGCGCGATCACAGCCTGCAATGGTCTTGGCGCCCAAGCCAGCACCCTCGGTGCCCATAAAGATTGCCAGGCGGTCAATCTCCTGCAGCGCGGGATCGTCCAACGACACCGAATCATCCGTCAACGCCATGGCGGCACACGAAAAGCCGGCATCGTGCAGCGCCGCCAGCCCATCATGCGGCCATACGCGCGCCTCGCTGCCAATGCGCGTCCAGGGCACCTGGAACACCGTGCCCATGCTCACGCGGGCCGAGCGACGGTACAGCGGGTCACAGCACGTGGGGCTCACCAAAATGCCATCGACGTTCAGCGCAGCCGCCGAGCGGAAAATCGCGCCGACGTTGGTGTGGTCGACAATGCCCTCAAGCACGCACACGCGCACCGGGCGCTCCCCCGCCGCCTCGACGACGCCACCCAAGAACTCATCAACCGGAATCTGACGCGGGCGACGGAACGCCGCGAGCGCACCGCGCGTCACGTTAAAGCCCGTCAACTGCTCCATAAGCTCCATCGAGGCCACGAACACGGGAACCGGGCCCGCACCTTCGCGTACCGCCAGGCGCTCAAACAGCGGCATCATCTGGTCGAGCCAGCGTTCGCCCAAAAGAAAGCTCACCGGCTCGTATCCGGCGCGCACCGCGCGCTCGATAACCTTGGCACTCTCGGCGATAAAGATGCCCTTTTGCGGCTCCAGCACGCAGCGCAGCTCGCGCTCGGTCAGTCGCACGTAGGCATCGAGCCGCTCGTCCTCGAGCGAATCGATTCGCAGCACCTCAACGGCATCAGTCATAACAGCCAGCCCGCACCTTTCTTTGCAGCACCTATACAAATATCGGGGCAACGCCATGCGCCGCCCCGTCACTCATTCCAACCCGATAATACCGAAGGGATAATCGGGTTTACGCATCAACGCGACGATACGTCACGAACTCATAATCGAGACCCTCGTCACCCTCGCCCGCGGCAATCGTAGCAACACCGCAACGCCGCACAATCTCCCACGCGGGATCGGCATCCAAATCGGGAAAGTACGTATCCACGTCATGCACGCAATGGTCATGCGTAACCTCGGCCTCGACGCAATACGGCAAGAACTGTCGATACACCTCGCCGCCGCCAATCACCCACGCAATGGGCTCATCGGCCACGGCGGCCAAGGCCTCGTCGACGCTATGCACCACGTCGACACCCTCGGCAGCAAAGCTCTCGTCGCGGGTGAGCACGATATTGCGACGGTTCTTGAGCGGTCGTCCGCCGGGAAAACTCAGAAGTGTCTTGCGTCCCATAATGACCGGGCAACCTTTGGTGCACGCCACAAAATGGCGCATATCGGAGCGATTGGACACGACCATGTCACCCTCGCAACCAATGCCCCAGTCATCGCACACGGCGACAATGGCTGAAAGCTTACACGTCATACGCGTCACCTACACCGCAATGGGGATGTTCTTGACCTGCGGGCCGTGCTCATAGCCCTCGACGATCAGGTCATCGGTCGTAAACGCATAGAAGTCATGTACATCGGGGTTGAGCGTTACCTTAGGCGCCGCAAACTGCGGACGCTCGATAAGCTCGCGGACGATATCGACATGACGGTCGTAAATGTGGGCATCGGCAATCACGTGCAGCAGCTCGCCAGCGATCATATCGACCGACTGCGCCACCATCATGAGCAGAATGGCGTACTGGCACACATTCCAGTTGTTCGCGGCCAAAATGTCCTGGCTACGCTGGTTGAGAATCATGTTGAGCGTCGGCTTGTCGTCCTGAGGACGCTGCGTGACGTTATAGGTCACGCTGTAGGCGCACGGATACAGATGCATCTCGGACAGATCGCTGAACACGTACGTGTTCGTCATAATACGACGGCTGTACGGCGTGTGCTTGAGGTCGTAAAGCACACGGTCCATCTGATCGAAGTCGCCCTCGGCGTAATGGCTCTTCTGGCCAATCTGATAGCCGTAGGCCTTGCCGATAGAGCCGGTCTCGTCGGCCCACTCATCCCAGATATGGCTGTTGAGGTCATGCACGTTATTGGACTTCTTCTGATAGATCCATAGGATCTCGTCCATGGCAGATTTGAGGGCCGTACGACGCAGGGTAAGCGCGGGAAACTCCTCACGCAGGTCGTAGCGGGCCGTGACACCAAAGTTTTTAATGGTATAGGCAGGGGTGCCATCCTCCCACACCGGGCGGACCTTTTGGCCCTCGGTGGTGGTGCCATGGTCCAGAATATCGCGGCACATGGTTACAAACTGTTGATCAGCCTTGCTCATTGACCCTCCTGTCAGTTGCCTACAAGCGAGATTCATTGTAGCCCAGGCGCACGCAGCCCCACAGCCCAAACATAAGCCCTCTTTTTCTGACATATGCCAGAAATGCCTTGCGCAAATCTGCGCGTTCGCTATTCTATTGCTGACATATGTCAGATAAGGAGCACGTATGGCAGGAAGACGCGAAAAATTGCGCCGTGTCGGGATCATCCCCGAATACCGCGGCTTTACCCCTGACGGCCTTGCCAGCGGAGACGCCATCGCTATGACGGTCGACGAGCTCGAAGTCCTGCGGCTGTGCGACCTGGAGGGCCTTAACCAAGAGGCAGTCGCACAGCAGATGGGTATCGCGCGCGCCACGGTGGCGGCAATCTGCAGCCGCGCGCATCGCAAGGTGGCAAGCGCGCTGGTCAACGGACGAGCGCTCATCATCGAAGGCGGCAATATCGTGTACTCCCCCATCACCACGACAACGGCCGCATGGCCAGCAAAGGAGGTTGACACCATGAGAGTGGCAACTACGTACGACAACGGCAACATCTTTATGCACTTTGGCCGCAGCGAGCAGTTCAAGATCTACGACATTCAGGACGGCAAGGTGTTCAACGAGCAGGTCGTGGGCACCGGCGGCACCGGCCACGGTGCCCTGGCGGGCCTGCTCGCCAACGGCGGTGTGGACACGCTCATCTGCGGCGGCATTGGCGGTGGCGCTATCAACGCGCTCGCCCAGGCCGGCATCACAGTCTATGTGGGCGCCCAGGGCAGCTGCGACGCTTGCGTCGAGGCCCTTATCGCCGGCACGCTCGCACAGAACGGCGAGGCCACGTGCGGCTGCCACGGCCATGACCACGACCACGCCCACGAACACGGCGAGTCCTGCAGCTGCCACGACCATCACGAGCACGAGGGCCACGAGGGCTGCAGCTGCCACTAACGGCACGACACCGCGAGCTCGGGGCGCGACGCCGAACTCAACCCAACAATCAAAGCCAACAACAAAGGCCACCCGGTAGCTTCCGAGTGGCCTTTGCCATATCAAGCTGGAATTACAGCCCTATTTCTTATTGCGCATCTGCGCTTCCATCTGGCGCAGCAGCTCCATATCGGACTTGGGACCGCCCGTACCCAGGCCGCCCATGCCGCCCAGACCCATAGCGTCCAGGCCAGGGATATTGGGCATGCGCATCTTCTTGCCCTTCCTACCCTTTTTGCCCTTCTTGCCGCCGGCCTGTGCCTGATTGGCTATCGTGCGCATGCGGCCCATCATCTTATTCATCTCGCCCCACTGCTTCATAAGGCTGTTGACTTCGGTGGGGGTTACGCCGGCGCCCTTGGCGATACGCGCGCGGCGCTGACCGTTGATTATGGAGGGACGCAGGCGCTCCTCCTTGGTCATCGACATGATGATGGCCTCGTTCTTATCGAAGATACCCTCGTCCAGGTTGCCGCCCATCTGGTTGAGGGCGCGCTGGCCACCGGGGAGCATGCCCAGGATACCCTTCATGCCGCCCATCTTCTTGACGGCCTTCATCTGGTCGAGCATGTCGTTCATGGTAAAGCCCTCGCGCAGCATACGCTCGGCAGCCTCGAGCTGCTCGGCATCGGCTGCCTCCTGAGCCTTCTCGATAATGCCGACGACATCGCCCATGCCCAGAATGCGCTTGGCCATGCGATCGGGATAGAACGGCTCAAGCGAATCGGGCTTCTCGCCCATGCTCACAAACTTGATGGGCTTGCCGGTCACCTGACGCACTGAAAGCGCGCCACCGCCACGGGCATCGCCGTCGAGCTTGGAGATGATCACACCGTCAAAGTCGGTGCGATCGGCGAAGGTCGAGACGACGTTGACGATGTCCTGGCCGGTCATGGCGTCGACGACCATCAGCACCTGGTCGGGCTTGACGGCCTTCTTGATGTCGACGGCCTCCTGCATCATCTGCTCGTCGATCTGAAGACGGCCGGCGGTATCGACGATGACCACGTCGCGCAAATGGTCGACGGCCTCCTGGATGGCGCCCTTGGCAATGTCGACCGGGTGCGCGCCGTCACCGCGAAAGACCGGTACGCCGATCTCGCCACCGAGCGTGGCCAGCTGGTCGGCAGCAGCGGGACGGTAGACGTCGCACGCGGCGAGCAGCGGCGAGCGGCCCTGCTTCTTGAGCAGGTAGGCCAGCTTTACGGCAGCCGTGGTCTTACCGGAGCCCTGCAGGCCCACGAGCATGATGACATTGGGGATGCGGTTGCTAAAGACGAGCTTGCTCTCGGTGGAGCCGAGCATTTCGGTGAGCTCGTCGAGCACGATCTTGACGACGTTTTGCGCCGGCGACAGCGACTCCATGACCTCGGCGGTCATGCAGCGCTCCTTGGTCTTGGCGACAAACTCCTTAACGACCTTAAAGTTGACGTCGGCCTCGAGCAGCGCCATGCGGATGTCGCGCATGGCAGAAGTAATATCGGCCTCGGTCAGCTTACCCTTGCCGCGCAGGCGGTCAAATGTGTCGTTGAGGCGATCGCTCAGGGAATCAAACACTGGTTACTCCTTAGTTGGACTCGCCCACCAGGGCGCGGCAGAAATCTTTGGCGTTAAACTCCTGCAGGTCATCGACCTGCTCGCCCACGCCGATGCGTAGGATCGGGAGCTTGAGCTTCTCGGCCACGGCCATGGCGATACCGCCCTTAGCCGTGCCGTCGAGCTTAGTCATGATAATACCGTCCAGGCCCAGCGCCTCGTTAAACTCGAGCGCCTGGTTCAGACCGTTCTGACCAGTGGCGGCATCGATCACAAGCACGACCGAGACCGGCATGGGACCGGCGGCCATATTGGCGGCGCGCTTACGAGTCACATTGACCACCTTAGCGAGCTCGCGCATGAGCTCGGGGCTCGTGTGCAGACGACCGGCGGTATCAATGAGCACCAGGTCGCTGCCGCGCTTATCGGCCTCGTCGAGCACGTCATAGCACACGCTCGCCGGATCGGAGCCGCGGTCACGCTTGATAACCGGTACGCCGGCACGCTGACCCCACACATCGAGCTGCTCGATAGCGGCGGCGCGGAAGGTGTCGGCCGAACCGATGACCACGTTCTTGCCGCGGGCGGCCATGGCGCTCGCAATCTTGCCGACCGTGGTGGTCTTGCCGGCGCCGTTGATACCAACAAACAGCACGCAGCTCGGCGTATCGGAAAACGGGTCGCGCTCAACAGGCACAAAATGGCCCTCGAGCTGCTCGGCCAGGGCGCGGCGAAGCTGCGGGGCGGTCTTGAGGTTCTTCTTGGCAGCGGCGTCGCGCAGGTCATCGGAGACCTGAATGGCGACCTCGGCACCCATGTCACCCATAACGAGGGTGTCCTCAAGGTCCTCCCAAAAATCCTCGTCGACCTCACCGCCAAAGTAGAAGACCTCGTTAAGGGCCTCGCGGCTGCGCTCAAGTCCGCGCGAGAGTGCGTCAAAGAATCCCATTATGCATTCACGACCTTTCCGGTTTCGCGATCGAGTTTTTGCGAGACGACGCGACTGACGCCGTCGGCTTGCATCGAGACGCCGTAGAGAACGTCAGCATCCTCCATAGTACGGCGCTGATGCGAGATTACCAAGAGCTGCGTATCGGAACGCAGCACATCGAGGGCGCCGATGAGCTTGGACAGGTTGGCGTCGTCGAGCGCCGCCTCGACCTCGTCCAGCACATAGAACGGCACCGTACGCGTGCGATACACGGCAAAGAGCAGGGCGAGCGCCGTCAGGCTCTTCTCGCCACCCGACATGAGCATCATCTTGGTGATGCGCTTGCCGCGCGGCTGCGCCACGACCTCAATGCCCGTCTCGGCCGGATGCTCGGGATCGGTCATCTCAAGGTGAGCCTGGCCGCCTGGGAAGAGCATGGCGAAGATCTCGCGGAAATTCGCATCAACCTTCTCAAACGTCACCAGGAACGCCTTGCGCATCTTGCGGTCGATCGCCACGGTGATCTTGGTGAGCGCCTTGCGCGCGCTCTCCAGATCGGCAAGTTGCTCCTCAATGTAATCGGCACGGCGCTTGAGCTGCTCGTACTCCTCCATGGCGACTTGGTTCACAGGACCCAAGTTGTTGATCTGGCGCACGAGCTGGTTGAGCTCGCGCTCGGCGGCGTCGCGGTCGGTGGGCGCCGGCAGCATGAGCGCCTCCTCGAGCACCGTAGTGCCATCGGCGGTGATGGCCTTGATAGCAGCCTCGACCTGAACCTCGAGCTTGCCGCGTGCGACCTTGAACTCGTTTTGCGTCGCCGTGGCAGCATCGACCCGCTCCTTGGCGTGGGCGACCTCGGTCTTGGCGTCCTCGATGGTTTTCTTAAGCGAAGCCGAGTCAGCCTCCTCGAGCGAGGCCTGATCGCGCAGGCGCGCAGCCCAGTCCGAGGCGCGCTCCAACAGGGCAGAATAGCGCTCGTGCATGGGATCGACGCGAAGGCGCAGCAGCTCAAGCGAGCGCGAGGCCTGGCGTGTCCCGCGGATACGACGGTCGATACCCTCCAGGCGATGCTCAAGATCGGGCACACGGCCCTTCAGCGAACGCAGGCGCTCGCTCGTCTGAGCCAGGCGCACCTTTGCATCGGCAAGCTTTCCGGCGGCCTCGGAATCGTCGCGACGCACGCGATCGAGCTCGTCGTTGGCTTCGGCAATCTGGAGACCCAGGTCGCTTGCCTGCGCACGGGCCTCGTCACGCGAACGGGTAAGTTCATCCACGCGCGGACGTGCTGCACGAACGGCCTCGGCAGCTTGCTCGCGGCGCTTAGAAATCCGTACCCGCTCGACCTCGGCATTGTTGGCACTCTGCTCCAGGCGGCCGATCTCGGAGAGCAGCGAGCGGCGCTCGCCCTCAAAGCGGGCGATCTCGCCGGCAGCATCGCCCTCGGCGGCACGGGCCTCCTCGACGGCAGCGTTGGCCTCGACGACCTGATCCGAAACATGCTCAAACGCGGCAGCAAGATCGGGCTCCAGGCCTTCCAGCTCGCGGATACGACGCTTGCGCTCCAGAGCGCCCGAAGCCTCGCCGGCATCAAGCCCCACGCGAACCAGACCGCCGCAGGCAACGCGTGCGCCATCGGGCGTCACATAGGTCACGCCGTCAACGACCGGCGCGGACAGCGCGGCAGCCAAGTCATCGACCACGTAATAGCCGCCGAGCAATGCCTCGACGACCGGACCGTAGCCCGCACGCACGGACAGACGATCAACAAGACGGGTACCGGCGGCACCCTCGGCAGCCGCAGAGCCACTCACGCTGCGCGCCACCAGCAGCGCCTCGCCCGAGGCCTTCTTCTGGTCCAGGGCGGCGCGACCGGCGCGCTCAAGTGCGGCAGCGTTATCGAACAACAGGGCATCGATATCGCCGGCGAGCAGCTGCTCAACCAGGCCCTCAAGCTCACGAGGGGCCTCGAGCACATCGCCCAGACGACCCGAGACATCGTCGCCCAGCGCGCCCACCAGACGGCTTACGAGCGGCGAGCTGTCGGCCATGCGAGCATCGAGCTTCTTTTGGCTCGCGAGCTCTGAGCGCACCTCGGACAGCTTGTTGCGCGCCTCGCTCTCGCGGGCACGCAGGTCCTTGAGGGCAACGCGCGCCTTCTCGGTGGCCTCGCGCGCATCGCTCTGGGCCTGACGAGCCGCCTCAAGGGCGCTCTCAAGCTCCTCAGCACGGTTGCGGCGGCTCTCAAGCGATGCCGTGACCTCCTCGAGCTGCTCATCGATCTGCTCCAGGCGCGAGGCATACATGTTGTCCTCGACCTCGGCGTTGCTCAGCGAGTCCTTCACCTTGGCGAGCTCGAGCGCAGCATTATCGGCAACACGCTGCACATCGCGCTGTTCGCGCGTGAGCTGCGAAATCTGATTGTCGAGCGCAACGCGACGCTCGTGGAGCTCGGCGGCGGCAGGACCGGCGGCGTCGACGTCCTCCTGGGCCTGCATATGCGCGCCGGTCACTTCCTCGAGCTGAGCACGTGCGTCCTCGAGCTCCTCGACCACGCGACGGCGCTGATGCTCGGAGCTCGAGATCTGGCCGCGCATGTCGGACAGGCGCGACACCATGTTATGGCCCTTTTCCTCGAGCAGACGCATGTCTGAGTTAATGCGACCGACCACATCTTGCATATGGCGGCGCTGCTCGCCCAAGTCGCCCACAAACAGGCCCTTTTCTTCGAGCATAACTTGGAGCTTCTCGAGCTCGCGCTCCTTTTCGCCCAGGCGGTACTGCGCAAGCTCAAGCTCGGCGGCGCCCTCCTTAGAGCGGCTCTCCAGGTCGTTCCACTGCGATTGCAGCGAACGCAGCTCGTCGACGGCCAGCATCTGCGTAAGCTCGTTCGCGCGCGAGGACAGCTCTTTGTACTTGCGCGCGCGATCGACCTGACGCTCCAGCGGCCGCAGCTGACGGGCAATCTCCTTATTGATGTCGCGGGCACGGGTCAGGTGCTCGTCCATCGATTTAATCTTTTTGAGCGCACGTTCCTTGCGACGCTTGTGTTTGGAGATGCCGGCGGCCTCCTCAATGAGGGCACGGCGCTCCTCGGGGCGGCTCTGCAAAATGGCATCGAGCTTGCCCTGGCTAATGATGGAATGCGTATCCTTGCCCAGGCCCGAGTCGTGCAGGATGTCCTGAATGTCCATCAGGCGGCACGGGCTCGAGTTGATGAGGTACTCGCTTTCGCCCGAGCGGTACATACGACGGGTGATGGCGACCTCGTCAAAGTCGACGGGCAGCATATGGTCCGAGTTATCGAGCACCAGCGTGACCTCGGCCACGCCCACCGGCTTGCGCGCCGACGAGCCCGAGAAAATGACGTCTTCCATGGCCTGGCCGCGCAGCTGCTTGGCGCTCTGCTCGCCCAGGACCCACAGAATCGAGTCGGAGATGTTCGATTTTCCCGAGCCGTTGGGACCGACGATGACGGTTAGGCCCGGCTCAAACGTCATATGGGCGCGGTCGGCAAACGACTTGAACCCTTTGAGCGTGAGGGACTTGAGATACACGGTTCCTCGCTTAAACAGGCTTCTTGTTGAGAATCACGCCGTTGGTGGTGTAGCCCATGCGGTCGAGCGCCTCGAGTGCAGCGGCTCCCTCGGCTTCCTTCTTGGAGGAACCGGTGCCGCGGCCCTGGCGGATACCGTCGATGAGCACCACGGCGGTAAAGGTCGGTGCGTGCGCCGGGCCCTCAGAGCCAACGAGCTTGTACGCCGGAGGCTCGTGGCCGTCGGCCTGCACGCACTCCTGCAAGAACGACTTAGGGTTCGCGGGGTGCTCGGCACGCTCGGAAGCCAGGTGCGGCTTGAGTGTACGGTGGATGAACTCCGCCGCCGCATCCCAGCCGGCATCCAGGTACAGGGCGCCCACGAGCGACTCGTAGACGTTCTCGAGCGCCGAGTGCAGACCGCGCGCGCCGGTACCGGTCTCGGAGGCACCGAAGATGATGATGTCGTCGATGCCCAGCTCATGGGACACCTCGGACAGCGTGGCGCCCGAGACGAGCGACACCTTCAGGCGCGTAAGCTTGCCCTCGTCAAACTCCGGATAGGACTCAAAGAGCGAGCGGGCAACCACGGCGCCCAAAATGGAATCGCCCAAAAACTCAAGGCGCTCATAGCTCGCCGAGACGGGCTGACCTTCCACGGCAGAAGGGTGCGTGAGCGCCGCGCGCAGCAGCACCTTGTTATTGAACTCGTGGCCCAGGATTTCCTGGGCGCGCGCGAGTCGTTGAGATAAAGCCAAGACTTAGGCCTCCTTGGCGTTTTCAATAGCGTCGACAGCGTCGGCGACAGAGTTGAGCGACAGCAGGGTCTCGTCATCGATCTCGAGGTCGAACTCGTCCTCGATGGCCGTCACCAGCTGCAGACGCTCGAGCGAATCGGCATCGAGATCGTCAAAGGTAGTCTCGTCGCTAATGTCGGCGACATCGACGCCCAGAACGTCAGCGGCGACTTCGGCGATCTTATCGAAGATTTCGGAGCGGTCCATAGCGCTTCCTCTCGTATTGCGTGAACATCAACGAGCTGGCGCCGCAAGCGCAGCGCCAAGACACGGTTTTGATTCTACCCCACGACGAAGGCCGCGAGGCACATAACGGCGCTCTAACTCGCTCCTACAAAACGATGCCGTCCATAGAGTTGGCGACGTTCTCGACCAGCCCGGCGCGCACGGCCTCCGCCGCGGCGAGCGTACCGTTTTTGACGGCCTCGACCGAGGTGGCACCGTGGCCGATCAGGACCACGCCACGCAGGCCCAGCAGAATGGCGCCGCCCTTAGCATCGCCCGAGAGCTTTGCCTTGATCTCGCGCATCTGCTTTTTGATGAGCAACGCGGCGATCTTGGTGCCGAGCGAAGCCATAAAGGCACCCTTGAGCTCTTGCAGCAAAAACTTAGCGGCGCCCTCGGTTGCCTTGAGCGCGATGTTGCCCGACATGCCATCGGCAACGACGACGTCAAAGTTGCCCGAGGTCAGGTCGGTGCCCTCGCAGTTGCCCACAAAGCCGGGAACGGCGGCCTTCATGGCGGGGAAGCACGCCTTGGTAAAGTTGGAGCCCTTCTCGTCCTCGGTGCCGTTGCCGAGCAGACCGACGCGGGGATGCTCAATGCCCAGGACGACGCGCGCATAGGCGCTACCCATCTGGGCAAAACGCACCATGTCGTCGACCTCAACATCGGGGTTAGCGCCCATGTCGCACAGGACCGTCAGGCCGCCGGCGCGGTTGGGCAGTGCATTGGTGAGGCACGGACGCACCGGCTGCTTCTTGCCCTCGGCCTGATACCTAAATGGCGTCACGTAGGCGGTAGCGGCAGCGGTCATGGCGCCGGTGGAGCCGGCAGAGAAGAACGCGTCCGCGTTACCCTTCTTGATAGCGCGGCAGGCAAGCACGATCGAGGACTTGCGCTTGGTCATCACGGCTCGAATGGGATCGTCATCCATGGCGATGACATCGGGTGCCTCCAAAGCCTCAGCGCGAGCGTGAGCCGCGGCAAAGGGGTTCACGATCTCTGCGGGACCGACGGCTATGACCTCGATATCGGGATCCGCCGCAAGCGCCGCCTCGATACCGTCGAGGACAACCTGAGGCTTCTCGTCTCCGCCCACAACGTCTACACAAACGCGAACGTTACTCATATACATGCTCCTTATACAAAAATGGCCGACTCATTGAGCCGGCCATTGTGGTTCCAGTTGGAACGGCATCGCATCCAGAGTATACAGTTACTCGGTAACGATAACCTCGCGGTCCTTGTAGAAACCGCAGCTGGGGCACACGTGGTGCGGGAGCTTAACAGCGCCGCAACGGGGGCACGTGGACTGAGCCGCAGCCGAGATCTTCATGTTGGCGGAACGGCGGGTGTGAGTGCGGATACGACCCTGCTTTTGTTTAGGTACGGGCATAGTGACCTTCCTTATGAACTATCCAGTGTGGCGATTACGCGCAAGTAACGATACTACCACAGTTTTACTCGTCAAGCTTGAGATTCTTCAATGCTGCAAATGGATTTTCCGTGGCAGCGGCCCATTCGGCCTCTGCTTGAGCGGCGCAATCGCATTGCTCGACGTTGAGATTGATGCCGCAGGTGGGGCACAGGCCGCGACAATCGGGCTTGCACAGGACAACGAACGGCGTGTCCATGACGACCGCGTCGTTGATGGGCTCGCCCAAATCGACGATGCGGTCCTCGCCCAGCAGCTCGTAGCCGTCTTCGTAGGCCTCGGGGTCCTCGGGCTCGTTAAAGAGGTAGAATTCCTCAATCTCACCGGCGATATCAAACGAAGCGGGCTCCAGGCAACGGTCGCACTCACCGGTTGCGTGCGCGCGGACCATGCCCGTAAGCAGAACACCGGTGCCGGCATTGGTAAAGACCACGTCGTAGTCAATGCCGTCCTGCAGCTGGTACTCCTTCTCGCCCACCGTATAGGTGGCGACATCGACCTTGCCGGTCAGCGGATACGAATCTCCGGGAAACTCGAGCTGCTCGGAAAGATCGACGGTAACGCTCGGGAACTCAGCCATTACCACTGACCATTCTGCTGGGCGGCACCCTCGTTGAGCTGCTGACGGCAACGAGTCACCGTACCGGTCAGGCTCTTGAGGTTCTCCTCGAGGTGTGTAAAGACCTGCTCGGCGTAGTCCTCGGCAGCATAGCGCGTCTCGCGCTCGTACTGCTGGGCACGGTCGCGAATGTCGTCGGCCTGCTGCTGCGCTAAGCGGACAATCTCCTGCTCACCGGCAATGGTGAGGGCCTGCTGCTGAGCATCGGCAATGATGGAATCGGCCTGAGCGGCGGCGGAAGCCATAAGCTCCTCGCGCTCCTTGAGGATACGGCGGGACTTCTGCCATTCCTCGGGATAGCTCATGCGGATCTCATCGAGGATGTTAAAGAAGACGTCGGCGTCGATAACCTTCATCTGGGCGTTCTTGCCGAACGGCGTCTTAGCCTCTTCGATGAGCCCCTCGAGCTCGTCGACAAGACTCACAATCCTGTCGCCAGGAAAATTCTCGCCCGGCATCCGGTCTCCTTTCATAGGTAACATATCATCGTGTTAGTTTACCACATGCCACCAGGCATTAAAAAACGTCACGAAAAGCGATGTTTGAGCGCCTTGACCACATTGGACGGAACAAAATTAGAGACGTCGCTACCGAGCGAGGCAATCTGGCGAACCACCGAACTCGAGATATAGCCGTACTGCGGCGCACTCATAACAAAGATGGACTCCAGCTCGTTATCCAGGCGGTAGTTGAGGTCGGCCTGCTGCAGCTCGTACTCAAAGTCGGTCATGGCACGCAGGCCCTTGACCACGGCTCCTGCTCCCTGTTCGCGGGCAAAATCGACCAAGAGGCCGGTGAAGGGCAGCACCTCGACGCCGTCAATATCGCCGAGCGCCTCACGGGCCAGCGCCACGCGCTCGTCGAGCCTAAACGTGGTGCCGACGCCGTTTTTTCCCTGCGACTCGGCAACGGCCACGATCACGCTGGGAAAGATGCGACGGGCGCGGCGGATGACGTCGATATGGCCAAACGTGATGGGATCGAAGGTGCCCGGGACGATTACGCGGTTAATGGTGTCACTCATGGGAATCCTCCGTGGGTGCGTCGCTATCGTTGCCATCATCCTCGCCGTTGCCAACCCAGCGCAGCAAGTCAACCGAGGTTATGCCGTAACGCTTCTCGCGCACGGTCTCAAAGCCTGCCGGATGAGCACCCGCGTCGGCGGCAGCGTGCTCAAAGAGCGCGTAAGCGCCCTGCGCCAGCAAGCCTTGCTGAGCCAGGTTCTGCAGCAGCTCCTCGACCGGCTCGGCGCCAAAAGCATAGGGCGGGTCGAGCAGGACCAGGTCAAAGGGACCGCCCGGCACGCGGCCGCGCGAGGCGCTTGTTAGCACGTCACCCGTAACCACGCGCCAACGCGCACGGTCGCGGCAGAGCGACTCGATATTCTTGGTAATCAGACGAGCAGCGTTGCGATCGATCTCAAACGTCGTGAGCGAGCGGGCACCGCGCGAGAGCATCTCAATGCCCAATGCACCGGAGCCGCCAAAGGCATCCAGCACGCGGACCTCGTCCAGATCGAAGTCGAATGCCGACATGACCATAGATGCGCACGCCTCGCGCACGCGATCGGTCGTGGGGCGGGTGACATCGCGACCACGGGGCTCTTCGATCTTACGACCGCGCCATTCGCCGCCGATGATTCTCATCCTCCGCTGACCTCCTTAAAGATGTGTCGATACCGCGTGGCGACCGCATTGCGTAGAGGACGCGTCGCCGCGGAGTCAAGATTGCAAGCATACCGCAAGAGCTCGACCGCGTCCAAATGAGCCCACTCGATCAATTCCTCGTCGGCATCGAGGTCAACAAAGCGCAAGGTCACGCCGCCATGCTGACGGTAACCCAGGATTTCGCCCTCGTGGCGCAGACGCAGGTCCATCTGGGCGAGCGTAAAGCCGTCCGAGGTCTTCTCGAGCGACTGGAGGCGGTCTTGAGCCGCCGACGCGCCGCCGTTGCCCTTGGAGTGCGTCATGACCAGGCACGTGCCCGACACGCTGCCGCGGCCTACGCGCCCGCGCAGCTGGTGCAATGCCGCCAAACCAAAGCGCTCGCCGTTCTCGATGACCATGACGGTGGCGTTGGGCACGTCAACGCCCACCTCGACCACCGTGGTCGAGACGAGCACATCGATCTCGCCACGCTTAAAGGCATCGATGACCCGATCCTTCTCCCCCGCCGGCATGCGGCCATGAAGACGCTCGATGGCAAGCCCAGGTAATGCCAGACGAAGGCGATCGAGCTCGGTCGCCGTGTCATGCAACGGCACGGGCACGGTCACGCGGCCTTCGTCGTCGCGGGCGATGCCGGGTACGTCTTCGAGCTCATCGGCCGAATCGCTCGGCTCCACGAGCGGACAAATCACGTAGGCTTGCTGCCCCTTTTCGTGCGCCTCGCGAATGGCGCCATAGGCCAGGTCGCGACTCGACTCGGTGAGGACGCGCGTCGTCACGCCGGCACCCGGAACGGGACGATGGCGGATGATGCTCGTATCCAGGTCGCCATACACCGAAAGCGCCAGCGTGCGCGGAATCGGCGTGGCAGTCATGACCAGCAAGTCGGCACCCGGGCCTTTTGCGCGTAGAGCGTTACGCTGCCCCACGCCAAAGCGGTGCTGCTCGTCAATCACCACAAGCGACAAATGCCTGAACGTGACGTTCTCCGAAAGCACCGCATGGGTACCAAAGAGCACATCGAGCTCGCCAGACTGGAGCCGCGCATGAATCTGTTCACGCTCGGCCACCGGCGTGGCTCCCGTCAAGAGCGCCCAGGTCATGCCAGCCCGCGAGAGCAAGGGGCCGGTCTTATCGGCATATTGACGCGCCAGCACGCCCGTGGGCGCCATAACGCAGGCCTGAGTGCCGCTATCGGCCGCAACCGCCAGTGCGCAGGCGGCAACGGCGGTCTTACCGGTACCGACGTCACCCAGCAGCAGACGGTTCATCACGCGACCGCCATCGCACATGTCATGCAGGATGTCTTGAAATGCAGCCTCCTGCTCATCGCTCAACGAAAACGGCAGGGCCTGTTTAAGCGCAGCCAAATGCTCGCCCACGGCATGCGCATAAGGCACCACGTCGACCATACCGCCATCGTTGCGCAGACGCAGCGCGAGCTGCAAGCAGAGACACTCCTCGTAGGCAAGACGCCGGCGTGCGATGTCACGCTCGGCCATGCTCGAGGGAAAGTGAATCGAGCGCAGCGCACGGGCATTGCTCATGAGCTTCCGCTTTGCGCGCAGCGGTGCGGGAATGGGATCAAACGGATTGACAGCCACTTCGAGCGCACCGCTCACGATACGGCGCATCCATGCCTGACTCACGCCGTCACTTACGTAGTGGACCGGCAAAATGGTACCTGCGGCGCGCCCGTCCTCGAGCTTTTCAAAGTGGGGCGAGGCCATCTGCTTAAAACCGTAGGCAAACTCGACCTTGCCCATCACGGCCAGGCGGTCGCCCTGCTTAAGCTGTTGGGCAATCCAAGGCTGACGGAAAAAGGCAACCTGCAGCACGCCCGTCTCGTCCACGAGCGAGACCTCAGTCACCTGCATACGCGGACGGGGCTGCTTTTGGACAATACGGTCGACCGTGGCGATGATGGTGCACACGGTACCGATGGGCGCCATCTCGATGGACCACGAGCGAGTGAAGTCCAGGTAGCGATGAGGAATATGGAGAAGGAGGTCCCCCACCGTCCGAATTCCCAGACGGCGAAGGGCCTCCTCACGTTTACCCGAAACATATTTGAGTCGCGCGATATCCTCGTCGAGCGCATTGCTCTGGGCAAAGCGCTCCGAGACGCGCGGCACGGAGCACAGCTCGGACATGGGCAGAGCCTACTCGATCGAGAAGATCACGGGATAGAGCGGCTGCTCGCCACGATGGGCGTCGATCTCCAGATCGGGCTGAGCCTCCTCGATGGCATCGACGATCTCCTGGAAGGCCTCATCGGACAAATCCTCGCCAGCCAGAATCGTCAGCGCGTCGCCCTCCTCTTCCTCCTGCATGCGGTTGATGCAGTCGAGCGTGACCTGCTTCACGTCGGAGCCGACCACATCGATGGAGCCGGCGATGATACCCATGACGTCACCGGAGTGAATCGGCGAGCCGTCGGAGGCGCTGGAGTCGCGCACGGCGCGGGTGACCTCGCCATCGCGGACCTCGCTGATAGCGTCGACCATAGCGGCAACGGCGTCCTCGAGCTCGGAATCGGGCAGGACCGCGAACAGCGCGGAGAAGGCCTGCGGGACGGTCTTGGTGGGAACGACGGCAACCTTCTTGTCGGTGCAGGCAGAGGCAGCGGCCTCGGCAGCCATGCGGATGTTGCCGTTGTTGGGCAGGATGATGACCGAGGTCGCGTTGACCTGGTCGACGGCGCCCAGCAAGTCGGCGGTCGAGGGGTTCATGGTCTGGCCACCCGACACGATCACATCGACGCCGAGGGACTTGAGGATGTCAGCCTCACCAGAGCCAGCCGCAACGGCGACAAAGCCCAGAGCCTTCGCGGGCTCGGCAGACTTCTCCTGATCCTCATGGATCTTAGCGGTGCGGTCGTGGGCCTCCATCTCCATGTTATGGATAAAGACCTCGTAGATCTGACCAAGCTGAAGCATGTGCTCGAGCACCAGGTTGGGGGTGTTGGAGTGCACGTGGATCTTGTAGTCGGGATAGGCACCAACGAGCAGCTCGCAGTCGCCCATGGAGCCCAGGAACTTCAGGCACTCGTCCTCGTCAAAGGGGGCGTCGGCCTTAAAGAGGAACTCGTTGCAGTAGCGGAACTCCGAGCCCTCCCAGTCGTCGTTGGCCTCGATCTCAACACGGCCAAGAGCGGCGTCGCGAGCAGAGCCGGCGGAATCAAACGTAGCGGAGAAATCCTCGACCACGGTGCTGCGGCCAAGGGCGGCGGCAACAAAGTTCTCCAAGAAGATGGCAAAGCCAAAGGCGCCGGAGTCGACCACGCCGTTCTCCTTGAGGACGGGCAGTAGGTCGGGCGTGCGGGCGACGGACTGGTAAGCCTCGACGACGATGGCGTCGAGCGCATCCTCGGCAGAGAACTTCTTCTTCTCGCACTCGTCTGCCTTGGTCGAAACATCACGCAGGACCGTGAGGATCGTGCCCTCGATGGGCTTACGAACAGCCTGGAAGGCAACCTTGACGGCACGACGGAAGGCGAAGGCGATATTGGCGGACGTAACGGGCTCATCGGCAGAGACAAGGCCCTCGGCCACACCGCGCAGGATCTGCGAGGTGATGACGCCGGAGTTGCCGCGGGCGCCCATCAGGGAGCCGTGGGTGATGGCGCCAGCAATGGCCTCCATGTCGGCATCGGCGGGAAGGGCGGAAAGCTCCTTGGTCACCGAGGCGAGCGTAAGCGACATGTTGGTGCCGGTGTCACCGTCGGGTACGGGGAAGACGTTGAGCTTGTTGATCTCCTCGGCCTTTTCGGAAACGGCAGCCGCAGCGATCGGAAAACAGGTGCGAATGGTCTTTGCAATCATAAGTGATGAAATCTCCGTATTCGGATGCTAGTTCAGACGGCTCTTGAGCGCGTCGATGTGAATGCCGATCTTGAGGCTGGCGGGATCGATTTGGGCGATCTCCTGCAGGGTGAAGGCGACGGAGCTCGAAAGATTGTGGCAGACGGACTTCATGTTGACGCCGTTCTCGAGCACGACGTGAAGGTCGACCGTAAGGCCGTTCTCGTCGGCGGAAACAAGCACGCCCTTGCGGAGGCGCTGGCCGGCAAGCAGGCGCACGCTCTCGGCGCCCTGCAGCTGTTCGGCCATACCGACGACGCCGTAGCACGTCATCGCGGCATAACCGGCAATATCGGCAATAACGTCGTTCGAGACGCTCAGGCTGCCGTTAATGGTCTCAGACACAAGAATCTCCTTTTCTGGTGCTCGCTGCACCATGTCGTGGGAGCAATCATTCCAACATTTTACAACGACCGCGCCATGTTAAGGCCACGGGGTTCGCGATTACATCCTCGACACGAAATGTTGATACGGCAACGTTCGCCGCCGGCGATCGCGGCATGAAAAAACCCGCCGCATAAGCGACGGGTTTTAAAACCTGGCTCCCCGGGTAGGACTCGAACCTACAACAGCGCGGTTAACAGCCGCGTGCTCTACCATTGAGCTACCGAGGAATTTAAAAGCCCAGCGAAATGGGCTGAGAAATTCTGGCTCCCCGGGTAGGACTCGAACCTACAACAGCGCGGTTAACAGCCGCGTGCTCTACCATTGAGCTACCGAGGAATAGGTGCGTGCTCTCAAGCAACGAAGTTTATTATACGGACGATTGGGCGAAGGGCAAGAACTTTTTTAAGAAATTTTCCGACCCAGTCATTGGGGACGTTCTTAAACGACTAGCCATTCAAGAACGTCCCCAATGACTACATAAAGCGCCCTCAAGCGGATGTGCTTGAGGGCGCCTCTTGCTTGACTAGCTTTCGATGTAGTCCTTCAGCTTGCTCGAGCGGCTCGGGTGACGGAGCTTGGCCAGGGTCTTGGACTCGATCTGGCGGATACGCTCGCGTGTGACGCCAAACTCGCGACCGACTTCCTCGAGCGTGCGGGGATGTCCGTCAACGAGACCAAAGCGCAGCTCGATAACCTTGCGCTCACGATCGGCAAGCGAATCGAGCACCTGGGTGAGCTGCTCCTGCAGCATGGAGAAGCTGGCGGCATCGGGCGGAACGATAGCCTGGGAGTCCTCGATGAAGTCGCCCAGCTGGGAATCCTCTTCCTCACCGATCGGGGTCTCGAGCGACACGGGCTCCTGCGAAATCTTCTGGATCTCGCGGACGCGGTCGGCGCTCATGTCCATCTCAGCACCGATCTCCTCAGGGGTCGGGTCGCGACCCAGATCCTGGAGGAGCTGGCGTTGCACGCGGACGAGCTTGTTGATGGTCTCGACCATGTGCACGGGAATACGGATGGTGCGGGCCTGGTCGGCAATAGCGCGCGTAATGGCCTGACGGATCCACCACGTGGCGTACGTGGAGAACTTAAAGCCCTTCTGGTAGTCGAACTTCTCGACGGCGCGGATTAGACCGAGGTTGCCCTCCTGAATCAGATCCAGGAACAGCATGCCACGGCCGACATAGCGCTTGGCGATGGAGACGACCAGACGCAGGTTTGCGCTGATGAGCGCCTGCTTGGCCTCAAGACCAACATTCTCAATACGCGTAAGTCGACGCATCTCGGAGCGTGTGAGTTCAATCTCGCCTGCATCGGCAGCCTCGAGCTTCTCGGTAGCCTCGAGACCGGCCTCGATCTTCATGGCCAGATCGACCTCTTCAGATGCGGTCAGCAGGTCGACCTTACCGATCTCCTTGAGGTACATACGAACCGGATCGCCGGTCAGCATCACCGTGGAGGCATCGATGCCGCGCACGCGCGAACGCGAACGGGACGTGCGCACGGTGCGCTTCTTCTTGCTCTTGGAAGAGCCCATCTCGGCATCGGCCTGGCGGGCCATCTTAAGCTCGTGATCGTCAAGCGAGCCGGAATCGTGCTCGTCATCGTCGAAATCGTCGGTATCGTTATCGTCATCGTCGACGTCCATCGGGGCGTCGTCGTTTCCGCTCGCGGAGATAATCTGGATGCCGCTGTTGCGCAGCGCGGAATACACCGCGTTGAGCTGCTCATCAGTAACATCGATATCCTTCAGGGCGACCTGAATCTCGTCCTCGGTTACCGAAGTCCTGTTTGAGCCATTGCCCATGAGCTTTGCAACGTAGGATTCCAGCCCAGTACCCGTGCTCTCAGTCTTTTTTGGCACAGATTCTCCCTTCGTAGTCCACAGGACTCAATACTTTAGCACACACGTAGACCTCTATACCCAAAATAAAGACAGGATATAGGCGAGAATACGCTGGTTGACCACAACATCTAGGCCTGATCGGCACCTGCGGTCTCCAAACCGATCAAACGGAACGGGTCGGCCACGCCACCGATCGACTTTTGGAGCTCGCGCTGGCGCTGTGAATCTTGCACCGCCTGCATCGTCAGCACGCGACGAGCCTCATCGTCGAGTGAACGGTCCTGACGCAACTTGGCCTGCGCGGCTCGCATGCGACGTTTGATGGTGTAGAGCTCGAGCGTATCGAGCATAAAGACGATGTTCGTCTCGGTCGGGTGCTTGCTCGTCGCCGAGATGCGCCCGGCGCTGACAAGCGACGCCGCCTCGGGACACACCGCCCGCGCCGCATCCATGCATGCCGCAGGATCGGTTCCCGGCGGCGTTGCCAGCACGGCCCACGCAATGGACTCGTGACGCGGGTCGACCCACTCGATAGAACAAATGCGATCGGCATACGTGCGGAACAGATCGGGGTAGCTCGTGAGCATCGTCAGCAGCTCGCGCTCCCCCGCCAGGGATTTCCGCTCCAGATCGGTCAAAACAATCGGCATCGACGGAGCTGCCGCCGCGCTTGAACTATCGGCAACGGGCGCAGCGCTTTCCATCCCCGCCGGCACATCGATTGGCGGCAGATCCTCGTCGACCTCAACCGGCGCGGCCCCATAGGCATCAAGCGGAACGTAGTCGTACGGGTCCTCCTCGACCGGTGCGGACACCGGCGGCGTCGCACCCGCGGCCCAGGCACCGCGAGACGTCCCCTGCGGACCAGACGCCCGACCGACCGCGCTGCCCGCGCGCATAGCTTGCGCGCGTTGACGCTCGTAGTTCTGCTCACGCCGGCGCTCAGCATCCTCACGCTTGGCGACATCGCGAAACACGCGGCCCGAACTCGCGCGCACGGTCTCCAGGTCCAAACCCAACAGGTCGGCAATCTGGATAAAGTACGTGTCGATCATATAGCTGTCACGTAGCGGATAGATGAGCGTCAGCGCGTCCTCGAGCGCCTTGGCGCGACCGCCCGGTGTGGTAATGTCGCTCGACTCCTGCAGCGAGCGGTACACAAAGTCCATGAGGGGCTCGGCCGCGTCAATGCGCGCCTGAAGCTCCTGGCCGCCATGCGCCGTGATGAACTCCATGGGGTCGTTGCCGTCGGGCAGCACCACACAGCGCAGGTCCATCGAATCCTGCTCGATAAACTGAATCGCGCGGCGAGCGGCCTTTTGACCGGCGGCGTCGCCATCGAACATATATACAATGCGCTTGGCAAAACGGGCGAGCGTCTTAACGTGATGTTCCGTCAGCGCCGTGCCCAGCGTGGCGACGACATTTTTGATCCCCGCCTCCCAGCAGGCGATGCAATCGGTATAGCCCTCCACCACGATGGCAGTATCCTGAGCAACGATAAACTCCTTGGCCCAGTTAAAGCCATAGAGGTTTCGCTTTTTATGAAACACGCTCGTCTCGGCGGTGTTGAGGTACTTGGGCTGACCATCGCCCATGATGCGCCCGCCAAAGGCGATATTGTGACCCTGTTCATCAAAGATGGGAAACATCACACGGTCGTAAAAGCGGTCTGCGAGCTGTCCGCGCCCACGGCTTACGGCCACGTTGGCGTCGATCATCTCCTGCGGGGTAAAGCCCGCCTGAGACAGGTGCGAAACCAGCGCGTTGCGACCAGGCGCAAAACCCAGGCAGTAGCGTCGGCAGACATCGCCACCCATACCGCGGCTGGCAAAGTACTCGCGCGGACGGCTGTCCTTACCGCGCATAAGCATGGTGTGGTAGAACTGAGCCGTCTCGGCGCACAGGTCATAGATGCGAGCACGCTTGGTGCCGCGATCGCGCTGCGCACCGGTATCGTGCAGTTCAATGCCCGCACGATCAGCCAAATAGCGGATCGACTCGGGAAAACTCAGGTTCTCGCGCTTCATGATATAGGTAAAGACGTCGCCGCCCTCGCCGCAGCCAAAGCAGTGCCACACCTGCGTAGCAGGGATAATGTGAAACGACGGGGTCTTTTCGCCATGGAACGGGCAGCAGCCCCAAAACTCATGGCCGCGGGGCTTGAGCTCAACCGTTTCCTGCACGATGGCAACCAGGTCCGACGCTGCGCGTACCTGATCTTTTTCCTCATCGCTAATCACGGATACTCACCCCCTGCTCACCCAAGTTATGACGGATATCGTCGATATTACCCTCGACGGTCGCGATCAACTCGTCCAGGGAATCGAACACGCGAGACGGACGCAGCCAGCGCGTAAACGCCAGCGACACGGAAGCGCCATACAGGTCGCCCGCATAGCCGATCAAGTTGGCCTCGAGATGCGCCGAGGCGGCATCATCGGCATAGGTCGGCGGCAGGCCGACGTTAACGGCAGCAGGCCATACGGTATCGTCGACCAGCACCAGACCCTCATAGACGCCATCGGCAGGCACTTGGATGCCGTCGGGCACCTGGATGTTTGCCGTGGGAAAGCCCATGTCGGAGCCCTCGTGACGGCCAGCCGCCACAACGCCGCGCAGCATATAGGGACGGCCGAGAAGCTCGGCAGCCAGCTCCACATGACCCTGACCCAGCTCATGGCGGACGCGCGTGGCGCAGACGGTCTGCCCGTTAACGCAGAGAAGGTCGTGACCGTAAACATCAACCCCACGCTCAGTGCCCCAGGCGCGCATCTCGGCAACGCCCGAAGCCCCGCCGCGGCCGAGCCTAAAGTCGCTGCCTACACGAATGGAGCGAATGTCGATAACGCGCGACAACAGCGCCAGAAACCCGACATGATCGAGTGCCGCCACGGCGGGCGTAAAGGGAACGGCCACCACCGCATCGACCCCGGTTTGAGCCAGGGCATGCAGGCGGTCGGCCGTCGTCATCAATTTTTGAGCGGGCGACGGACTCACCACGACGTCCGGATCAGGATCGAAGGTGACCACGACCGCTTTGCTGCCGTGGGAACGTGCATCGCGAACAACCGCGTCAATCAGCTCTCGGTGCCCACGATGTACACCATCAAACACGCCAATGGCGATCGACGCGGCACCCAAGAACTCGCACCCATCAAATGCATCGGCAAAAACGATACGGGCCTCGTCCAACTCACCCGCGAAAAAGATACGCGCGAGCTCGTGGGGCGCCAGCATCATCGAACACCGCCGATCGCCTGCGGAAAGACATGCTCCATCACAAAGCGGCCGCCCTCGATTCGAGCAAGCGCCTTCAATCCACCATCGAGCACGAGCGCGAACGGCGCCTTCGACGCATCGAAGTCCGCAAGCGCACGTTCAATGGGAATGCGGCGACCACAAAGCAGGTCGTCTGCAAGATTTCCCGGCAAATCGACACGCGCGGCACCAAGGGCGGCGATGGGATCCAGAGCGAAACCGGCAGCGGACTCGGCAGAGAGCTCCTCTACCGCATGACAGGCGCCAATGGAAACAACGCCGGAGGCCGTACGGCGCAGCGCGGAAATATGCGCAGCACTATCGCAGGCGCGACCAAGATCGCGAGCGAGCGCGCGAATGTAGGTGCCCTTGCTTACCGAAAACGCCACGGTCCAGACGCACGTTTCGCCCTCGCCGCTCACGGCGATCAGGTCGGCGGCATAGACCTCGACGGGGCGCGGGGGCAAGTCTACCGCATTGCCCTCGCGAGCACTCTTATAGGCGCGAACGCCATTGACCGAGATGGCCGAAAACGCCGGCGGCACCTGCATCTGCGGGCCAAGCATAGCGGCGAGCTGCTCACGGGCGTAAGCGAGATCGTGCAGCTCGGGGGCAACGGGCACCGTGCGGACGGCCTCGCCCTCCGCGTCATCGGTATTGGTCTCGACGCCAAACGAAATGTCGGCGACATAACTTTTGGTATCGAGGGTTAGCATGCCCAGCAGACGGGTCGCCTGGCCCACGCCCACCACCATGACACCCGAGGCCATGGGGTCGAGCGTACCGGCATGGCCGACGCGTCGCTCATGGAGGGCGCGTCGGCACTGCGATACCACGTCGTGGGACGTACAGCCCACCGGCTTATCGACGGCGAGCAGCATATTCAATTGAGAAGGCGTACGACGAGCCATGTACCATCCAAAATGTTAGAGCTCGACGGTCACCGAAGCGGGATCCTCCCCTACCAGCTCGGCCAGCATGGGAAGTGCCACGGCGAGCGTCTCGCGAATCGTTCCGTTGTTGGAAAAGCCGGCGGCGGCATGATGCCCGCCACCGCCAAAGTTGGCAGCGATCTCGGACACATCGAGGTCACCCTTGGAGCGCAGGTTACCGCGCACCTTGGTATCGCCGTCGATGCCCTTTAGGAACAGACAGACCTCAACGCCCATCACCGAACGCACCACATCAACCAGGCCATCGCACTCGTCCGAAGTGACGCCGCAGGCCTCGAGGTCGCTCTGATACGCATAACTATACGCCACGCGACCGTGCGCCACTGTCTTGATGCGGCCCATAACGATGGACTTGAGATGCAAGAACTCTACGCGCATGCTCTGGTAGACCTCGAGCGCAACGCGCGCGGGGTCGGCACCGTGCGCGACCAGGCGCGAGGCGGCATGGAACGCAGTGGCATCGGCGTTTTGGTACTGAAAACGACCGGTATCGGTCACCAGGCCGCACAGCAGGCAGGTCGCGACACCATCGCGAGCCACAATGCCGCAATTGTCCAAAAAGCGGTCGATGATCATGGCGCATGCCGCGGCGCCGACGCACCTCAGGCTCAGCTCGGCAAATTCCTCGCGCGCCGGATGGTGATCGAAACACACGACATGCGACGAGCGGCGGAGCACCTCGGCGGAGTTGTTCAGACGCTCGACGACCGGCACGTCCACCGAGATGAACAGGTCCGGATTGCCGGTATACGCAGATGCCGGCACCAGACGGTCGGCGCCCTCCATAAAGCGGTAGATGCGCGGAACCGGGTCATCGTCTGCCAACAGCAGGGCAATGTCCTTGTTGGGGAAAAACTTCATAAGCGAGAGGCCCAGACCCAGCACGGAGCCCAGGGCGTCGCCATCGGGAGACGTATGTCCCGAAATCGCAATGGAGGACGCATCCTCGATGAGCTCGAGGATGCGTCGCTGAATATCTGCAGACTCGCACGATGCGAGGTCGGCGGAATTACTCATCTAAAGCTGCCTCCTGGGCGGCATCCGCTATGGGATAGCCGTCCTCGTCCTTTTCGATCGCAAGCGTGGCGGGAACGTTTTCCAGCGCACGCGTGATGCGCTCGGCCTCATCGGTCGAGCGATCGATGCGAAAATCGAGCTCGGGCGTGACGCGCCAATCGAGCGAGCGGGCCAACAGGCTACGGATGCGGCCCTTGGCGCTGGCGAGCGCCTCCATGACCTCGTCGTAGCGGCTCGCGTCGCACGACACGTACACGCGCGCGAACGAACGGTCCACCGCGACCTCGACCGCGGTCAGGGTGACCAGGTCGAGACGCGGATCGGAAACCTCAAAGAGCAGGATATAACCGAGCTTCTCGCGAAGCTGCTCGCCCAGACGGCGGGTTGCCTGCGTTTGCTTCATAGCGCTACCCCCTACTCGGTACGGGCAACCTGGTCGATGCGGTAGCCCTCAATGGTGTCGCCAGGCTTGATGTCCTGGAAGTTCTCCAGGCCAATACCGCCCTCGGAGCCGCTCTTGAGGCTCTTGGCCTCGTCCTTGTAGTGGCGCATCGAGGCGATTTTACCGTTGAAGACCACGATGCCGTCGCGCACCAGGCGCACGGAATCGGTCGCGGCGATCTCGCCCTCTTCGACGCGGACACCGGCGGCGATACCGACCTTGGGCACCTTGAAGGTGTCCAGAACGGTCGCGGAACCCGTGGAGACCTCGACCTCGGTGGGCTTGAGCATACCGATGCGGGCAGCGTCAAGGTCCTCAAGGCACTTGTAGATGACGTCGTAGCAACGGATCTCGACGCCCTCGCGCTCAGCGGCGGAGCGGGCCTTGCCGTCGGGACGGACGCCAAAGCCGATGATGATGGCGTTGGAGGCGTCGGCCAGGACGACGTCGGTCTCGTTGATGGCGCCAACGGCGGAGTGGATCGTGTTGATGCGCACCTCGGACTGGTCCATCTTGTCGAGGGAGTCCTGAAGGGCCTCGATGGAGCCCTGGACGTCGGCCTTGATGATCAGGTTGAGCTCCTTGACCTCGGCGTCGGCGATGGTCTCGAAGAGGTTCTCGAGCGTCACGTGCTTCACGCGGCTCTGCTCCTCGATACGGGCCTTGAGCGAACGCTCGTCGGCCAGCGCACGTGCCTCGCGCTCGTCCTCGAACACGCGGAACTCGTCACCGGCGTTGGGGACGGACTGCAGGCCCAAGATCTCGACGGCGTCGGAGGGACCGGCCTCGGTGACGGCGTTGCCCTTGGGGTCGAGCATGGCGCGGACGCGGCCATAGGTGAGGCCGGCGACCAGCGTGTCGCCCACGCGCAGGGTGCCGCGGGTCACGAGCACGGTGGCAACCGAGCCGCGGCCCTTGTCGAGCTTGGCCTCGAGGACGTTGCCCGATGCGAACGTATCGGGGTTGGCCTTGAGCTCGAGCACGTCGGCCTGGAGCAGGACGGTCTCGAGCAGATCGTCGATACCGATCTTCTGCTTGGCCGAGATGTTGACGAACATGTTCTGTCCGCCCCACTCCTCGGGGATGATGCCGTACTCGGTGAGCTCCTGGCGCACGCGGTCGGGGTTGGCACCCGGCTTATCGATCTTGTTGACGGCGACGACGATGGGTACGCCGGCGGCCTTGGCGTGGTTGATCGACTCGATGGTCTGGGGCATGACGCCGTCGTCGGCAGCCACGATCAGAATGACGATGTCGGTCACCTTGGCGCCGCGGGCACGCATGGCCGTAAAGGTCGCGTGACCAGGGGTATCGATGAAGGTGATCTTGCGGTCGTTGATCATGACCTGCGAAGCGCCGATGGCCTGCGTAATGCCGCCCGCCTCGCCGGCAGCGACGCCGGTGTGACGGATGGCGTCGAGCAGGCTCGTCTTGCCGTGGTCGACGTGACCCATGACGGTGACGACCGGGGCACGCGGCTTAAGGTCGGCGGGATCGTCGTAGAACGAGAAGGTGTTCTCCTCCTCGGGGGTGATGATCTTGATCTGGCGACCCAGGTCGTCGGCAACGAGCTCGACGAGGTCGTCGGACATGGACTGCGTCATGGTAAGCGGCGTGCCCAGCAGGAACAGGCGCTTGATGATGTCGTTGGCCGGAACGTCGAGCGCCTCGGCGAGCTCCTGGACGGTAACGCCCTGGGAGACCTTGATAGCGTCGAGGTCCTCGGGGTTCACGCCCTGGGCCAACGCCTCCTCAATCTTGCGCTCTTCCTGAGCCTTTGCGGCCTCGCGCTCGCGCTTCTCCTTGCGCTTTTTGCGGCGACCAGTGGACTCGCGAGAGGCCTCCTCGACGGCGGCACGAGCCTCCTCGAGCACCTTCTCGCGGCTGTACTCCTCGGCCTCGCGAGCCATGCGGCTGTAGTGGTCCTCTTCGTTGTTGTGACCGCCCTTGCGCTTCTTACCCTTGCCCTGCTTATCGGGGTTGGGGAAGTCCATGCCGGCAGCGACGTTGTTGCTGGCGTTGGTGCGATGGCTGTGCGGACGGCTCTCGGAGGCGTTGCGCTCAGAGTTGTTGTCGGAGGCGTTGCGATCGTTACGACGGCCACCGCGACGGTCGTTGTTGCCGCCACGACGGTTGCCGCGCTCGGAAGCGCGCTCGGCCTTGGCCTTCTCCTCGGCGTCCTTCTTCTCCTTGAGCACGGTCTCCTGTGCGGCGATCTGGTCGAGCAGCGAACGGAAGCGCGAACCGGAGTCGGAAGCGGGAACGGCGCGGCGCTGGGCCTCGCGGGCAGCCTCCTCCTTCTCGCGGGCAAGGCGCTCCTGCTCGGCCTTCTTCTTAGCCTCGGCCTCGGCACGGGCGGCCTCCTCGGCAGCCTGGGCGGCGGCGAACTGGCGGCGCTCCTCCTCGCGCGCCTTCTCGGCAGCGATGCGCTCGCGCTCGGCCTCGGCAGCGCGTGCTGCCTCCTCGGCAGCAGCGGCCTGCTCCTCGGCCTGCTTGGCGGCCTCGACTTCCTGGGCGCGGGCCTCGATCACCGAGGCGAGCTGTTTGCGGACCATAGCGACGTAGGCGTCCTCCAGGGCGGAGGAAGCGGACTTAGCGGGAATCTTCATTTCGGCGAGATGACCCATCAGTTCCTTGGAGGTCATGCCGAACTCTTTGGCCAGGGTGGACACACGGACTTTTGCCATATGACTTCACCTACCCTTTCTGGCACCTTGGGTGCCTAGAGACTGAACGAGCGTGGGAGATGCGCCGGAACCTGCCCGGCGCGACCGCGCGCTAGATCAGGTCCTCCGCATCATCGAAGGCGTCGGTGTCGTGAACACCGCAGAAACGGGAGCCGGGACGGGCCTGGTTGCGGCACTGGATGCCGTCCTCGGAAACGAACTCGCAGCGACGGACATCCTCGTCCTCCTCGTCACCGATCAGGTCGGCGGCGGGCTCCTCGTGAACGGGAACGTTCTTGAGGATGTCGGCGGCAAGGGTCTCGGACTTGATGTCGATGTGCCAGCCGGTCAGGCGCGCGGCGAGGCGGGCGTTCTGGCCCTCCTTGCCGATGGCGAGGGACAGCTGGTCGTCGGGAACGATAACGCCGGCGTAGGCCTTCTCCTCGTCGATGAGGACGCGGGTGACCTTGGCGGGCGACAGGGCGTTTGCGACGTAGACGGCCGGATCGGCATCCCACAGGATGACGTCGACGCGCTCGCCACGGAGCTCGCCCACGACGGCGCGAACACGGCTACCTTTGGGGCCGACGCAGGCGCCCACGGGATCCAGACGATCGTCGAGCGAGTGGACAGCGACCTTGGAGCGCTGGCCGGGCTCGCGGGCGATCGACTTGATCTGGACGGTGCCCTCATAGATCTCGGGCACCTCCTGCTCAAACAGACGACGCATGAGCTCGGGATGGGTACGGGAGATGACAATCGGCGGACGGCTGTGCTCGCCACGAACCGGCTGCAGGTTGGAGTTGGGGTCGCGAACGTCGATGATCACGGCCTTAATGTGCTGGTTGTGCAGGTAGCGCTCGCCCATCGGACGCTCGTTGCGCTCGTTCTCGTAACGGCGCTGGTCGAAGTGCGGAAGCTCGGCCTCGACGCCCTCGCGAATCTTGACGATCGTGAAGTCGGGCGTGGACTGCAGCACGGTACCACTGATGAGGTCACCGATGCGGCCGGAGAACTCCTCGTAGATCTGCTCGCGGGCGGAGTTGCGCACGATGGCATTGATCTCGGCCTTGGCGTGCTGGGCGGCGATGCGGCTCGTGTTCTTGGGAGTGACGTCGATCTCCTCGAACTCGGTGAAGTTGCCCTCCTCGTCCATGGAATCGTCGATCGGCTCCAGACGGTAGACGTAGATCTTACCGGTGGTGCGGTCGATGGTCACCTTGGCGCCCCACTCAAGATGCAGGATCTCGGCATAGCTCTTGGCGAGCGACTGCTCCAGGCGGTCGATCAGGTAGAGCTGGTCGATGTGCTTCTCCTGGCAAAGCTCCATCAGGGCGGACATCATGTCGGATGCTGCCATCTTACTTTCCTTCCTTCGCGGGCTTGAAGTCATAGGTGGGCTTCAACTTGCACTTTTTAACATCAGAGAAATCGAGGGTGACGGACTCGCCGTCCTCGAGCTCGAGGGTCACGTTCGTCTCGGTGGCGGCGGAAATCTTACCGGCGTACTTGCGACGTCCCTCGGTGGCGGTGGAGGTGAGCTCGCAGTTCTCGCCCACAAAGCGGGCAAAGTCACTCGGGCGGCGCAGCGGGCGCGCCATACCCGGGCTCGACACCTCGAGCGTATAGCTCGAAGAAATGGGGTCGAGCTCCTCAATCACATCGCCGACCCATTTGGTGTTGGCCGTGACGTCATTGAGCGACAGGCTCTGACCCTCGGCACCCTCGATACGCACACGCACGCAGGGGGCCTTGGTGGCACCCACGAGCTCAACGTCGACGATGTCGACATCGTGCTGGGGAGCGATGGCCTCGAGCGCGTCGATGATCGCCTGCTCGGTCTTGGTCTTGACCATTGCGGCACCTCCATCCATACAAAAAAGAAGCGGGGCCGAAACCCCACTTCTTTCAATTACAACTTCATTTGCAAGCAAACTATACCAATACCTGCACAAACGTGCAACCACAACACAAACCCGCTGGTCAGCGTGAGCACAGGTTCTCCACAAGAAATGGATAATTGAGTGTCGTCGCACGTAACCATAACCAAAGGGAGGGGCGACTCCCCGCGGAATCGTCCCTCGCTTTTTCATGTCAGCTATGCGCGCAGCGCTTACTTGACCACCAGGTTGACCAGCTTGCCAGGCACGCAGATGGCCTTGACGACCGTCTTGCCCTCAAGCCACTTGGCAACGGCTTCCTCGGCGGCAGCCTGCATCTCCTCGTTGGAGGCGCCGCGGGCGACGTCGATGCGGCCACGGACCTTGCCGAGCACCTGTACGACGATCTGCACCGTGTCCTCGATGGACTCGGCCAGGTCGAACTCGGGCCAGGCGGCGGTGTAGGCATTGCCCTCACAGCCGAGTGCCTCGTGCCACAGCTCGTCGGCCCAGAACGGGCAGATGGGGGCAAGGACGCTCACGATGTCCTTGGCCACGCCGTAGCACAGTGCCTTGTCGCGCGATGCACACTCAGTAGCGTTGAGGTAGGCGCTCGCCGCGTTGACGAGCTCCATGACGGCCGAGATCGCGGTGTTGAACTGGCCGCGGTCAAAGTCCTCGGTGCACTTGGCGATGGTGCGGTGACGCTCGCGATAAAGCTTCATCGCAACCTCATCGAGCGCGGACTTGTCAAAGGCCACGTTGGCGTCGCCGGACTGGACGAGCTGCCACACGATACGCCAGGCGCGCTTAATGAAGCGGTTAGCGCCCTCGACGGCCTTGGGATCCCAGTCGAAGTCCTTCTCGGGCGGAGCGATAAACAGGATCGCCAGACGCATGGTGTCGGCGCCGTAGGGCTCGATGACCGAGCTCGGGGGCACGACGTTGCCCTTGGACTTGGACATGGTGTCGCCGTTCTCGTCCTTGACCATGCCCTGGCACAGCAGGTTGGTGAAGGGCTCGTCAACGCTCAGCAGGCCCAGGTCGCGCAGCGCCTTGGTAAAGAAGCGGCTGTAGAGCAGGTGCAGAATGGCATGCTCGATGCCGCCGATGTAGTTATCGACGGGCATCCAACGGTCGGCGGCCTCGCGGGAGAAGGGCAGCTCGGTGTTATGTGGGTCCGTATAGCGCAGGTAATACCAGCTGGAGCAGGTGAAGGTGTCCATGGTATCGGTCTCGCGCTTGGCCGGGCGACCGCAGACCGGGCAGGTGGTCTCGTAGAACTCCTTGCACTCGGCGAGGGTCTCGCCGGCACCCAGGTCCAGATTCTCGGGCAGCGTCACCGGCAGCTGGTCCTCGGGAACAGGCACGATGCCGCAGTGTTCGCAGTGGATGGCCGGGATGGGGTTGCCCCAGTAGCGCTGGCGGCTGATGAGCCAGTCGCGCAGGCGGAACTCGACCTTGCGACGGCCGCAGCCCATGGCCTCGAGGTCGGCCACGATCGCAGCCTCGCCCTCGGAGTGCTTACCGCCGCGCATGCCGGTGTACTTGCCGGACTGGACGAGCGTGCCCTCGGCAGCGTGGGCGCAATCCCAGTCGACGGTCTCGGCATGGAAGGTATCGATGGTCTCGCCGCTGGCCTCGACGGCAGCGCGGTCGTCATCGTCCAGGATGATCGGCACGATCGGCAGGTCGTACTTGCGGGCGAACTCAAAGTCGCGCTGGTCGCCGCAGGGAACGGCCATGACGGCGCCGGTGCCGTAGTCGGCAACGACATAATCGGCAACCCACACGGGGACCTTCTCGCCGTTGACGGGGTTCACCACGTAGCGGCCGGTAAATGCACCGTGCTTCTCGAGGGTACCCTGGGCACGCTCGACGGCAGAGATATGCTTGGAGTCCTCGACGATCTTGGTGACGGCCTCCTCGTACTCCGTGCCCTCGACGAGCTCGTGCAGGCGCGCGTACTCGGGAGCCAGGACAAAGAAGGAGACACCAAAGAGCGTGTCGGCTCGCGTGGTGAAGACGGTGATCTTACCCTCGTCGCCCTCGATGGGCTCGCCATCCCTGTCGCACAGGGTAAAGTCGACCTCGGCGCCCTCGGAGCGGCCGATCCAGTTGGCCTGCATCTGCTTGACGCGCTCGGGCCAGCCGGGGAGCTTATCCAGATCGTCGAGCAGCTCCTGGGAGTACTCGGTAATCTTGAAGTACCACTGCTCCAGGTCGCGCTTCTCGGGCTCAGTGCCGCAGCGCCAACACTTGCCCTCGGTGACCTGCTCGTTGGCCAGAACGGTCTTACAGGTGGGGCACCAGTTGACCGGGTTCTTCTTGCGGTAGACCAGGCCCTTTTCCCACATCTTCTCAAAGATCCACTGGCCCCAGCGGTAATAGTCGGGGCTGCAGGTCTTGACCATGCGATCCAGATCGTAGGAGAAGCCCATGCGCTTCATCGTGGCGAGCGCCTGATCCATGTTCTTATACGTCCAGGCGGCAGCCTGCGTGTTGTGCTTGATGGCGGCGTTCTCGGCGGGCAGGCCAAAGGCATCGAAGCCGATGGGGTGCAGCACGTCGTAGCCGCGCATGCGGGCCTGACGGGCCATGGCATCGCCGATGGTATAGTTGCGCGCGTGGCCCATGTGCAGGTCGCCCGACGGATACGGGAACATCTCGAGCACGTACTTCTTGGGCTTGCTGTCGTCGGTGTCGACGGCAAAGAGGTTGGAGTCCTCCCAGGCCTTCATCCACCTAGACTCAATAGCCTGCGCGTCGTAGGCAGGGATCTCGTCCTTATGATCTGTGCAATCGCACATATCAGCTCCTTTGTTATCTCGGTTGGGGCGGGGCGTTCTTACCTTTACTCGCTGCTGCGGACAGTCCTGCTCGCACGAAGAGCACATTAAGTGCTCTTCGGCTCGTGCGGAACTTGCAGCGAGCAAAGGTAAGAACGCCCCGCCACATCGTTAACTCGCATGATGATAGCAAATACGACAAGCGAGATGCCTGCGACTTGCGGGCATCTCGCTTTATCTAAATAACGTGGTTGATACTCAACCTTTGATATGTAGCTCTAACCTTATCGATAAGATACGGACTGCTGCGAATCTTTAACTACAACGTCGTGGGCGCCGCCTTCGACGATCGAGGTGGAGCTCACCAGGGTCAGGCGTGCCTTTTCCTGGAGCTCGGGGATCGAGAGGGCACCGCAGTTGCACATCGTGGACTTGACCTTGTAAAGCGTGCCGCCCACGCCGTCCTTGAGGGAACCGGCGTACGGGACGTAGGAGTCGACGCCCTCGACGAAGCTGAGCTTCGCGGCGCCGCCAAGGTCGTAGCGCTGCCAGTTGCGGGCACGCGCAGAACCCTCGCCCCAGTACTCCTTCATGTACTGACCGTTGACGTTGACGCGCTCGGTCGGGCTCTCGTCAAAGCGCGCGAAGTAGCGGCCCAGCATCATAAAGTCGGCACCCATGGCAAGGGCGAGCGTCATGTGGTAGTCGTAGACGATACCGCCGTCGGAGCACACGGGCACGTAGACGCCGGTCTCCTCGTAGTACTCGTCGCGAGCGCGGCAGACGTCGATCAGCGCGGTGGCCTGGCCACGGCCGATGCCCTTGGTCTCGCGGGTAATGCAGATGGAACCGCCGCCGATACCGACCTTGATGAAGTCAGCACCACAGTCGGCCAAAAAGCGGAAGCCCTCGGCGTCGACGACGTTACCAGCACCGACCTTGACGTCCTCGCCGTAGTTGGCGCGGATCCACTCGATGGTGCGCTTCTGCCACTCGCTGAAGCCCTCGGAAGAGTCGATGCACAGGACGTCGGCACCGGCCTCGATGAGCAGCGGCACGCGCTCGGCATAGTCGCGGGTGTTGATGCCGGCGCCGACCATGTAGCGCTTATCGCCGTCGAGTAGCTCGTTGGGGTTGGTCTTGTGGCTGTCGTAGTCCTTACGGAAAACGATGCCCATCAGGTGATCGTTGTCGTCGACGATGGGCAGGGCGTTGAGCTTGTTGTCCCAGATGACGTCGTTGGCAACCTTGAGGCTGATGTTCTTGTCTCCCACGATGAGCTGCTCACGCGGGGTCATGAACTCGGAGACCTTCGTCTGGTGGTCATCGCGGCTGGGGCGATAGTCACGGCTGGTGACGATGCCCAGGAGCTTACCCTTGGGAGTGCCATCGTCGGTAACCGGCATGGTGGAGTGACCGGTCTTCTCCTTGAGCTCGATGACCTGCTCCATGGTCATGTCGGGGGTCAGCGTAGAATCGGACTGAACGAAGCCGGCCTTGTGATCCTTGACGGCCTTGACCATAGCGGCCTCGGACTCGGCGCTCTGGGAACCGTAAATGAAGGACAGGCCACCCTCGGTAGCGAGCGCGACACCCATGTCGACGCCCGAGACGGACTGCATGATGGCGGAAACCATGGGGATGTTCAGGGTGATTGCCGGCTTCTCACCGCGCTTGAAGCGGGTCAGCGGCGTCTTAAGAGAGACGTTGTTGGGGATGCACTGCGAGGACGAGTAGCCAGGGACCAGCAGATACTCCGAAAACGTGTGGGACTCACCGGGAAAGAACGTAGCCATGTTTCTCCTTTTTCCATGCGACCGGTCGGCTGCAGGCCTCGTAGGACCCAGCCCAACCTTGGGCGCCCAATACTGGGGAAGTATCTTAACGCACTTTGGCTGCTACAATGCATGATTTAAGAAGAGCACACGAGGGTTTGACGCAGGCTTTGCGTTTACCCAGCAAACACTTTAGCGGGGAGACGTAAGGCACATGGAGTACAAGACGACGGCAAAGTTGGTCATTCAAGCGTGCGACAAGGATCTGCCGGGCGTGTTTGGTCACGGCTGCGTCTTGCTGCTGCAAGGCATAGCCCGCGAGCACTCGCTCAACCGTGCCGCCAAGAGCATGGGCATGGCGTATTCCAAGGCCTGGCGCATCGTGAACGAGGCCGAAGGTCAGCTGGGCTGCAAACTCATCGAGCGAGACGGCGCCCGCGGATCCACGCTCACGCCGGCCGGTAAGCGAGCCATCGAAGTCTACGAAACCCTCCAGGCCGACATCAACAACGTCATCGCTGCAAAAGCCAACGACCTCATCGCCAGCATCAAAAAGTAGCTAATTTAGGACGGGGCTTTTTAGCTGCACAACCCCTTCTCATAAGTTGCGGTGAAATAGGGACTGTTTATGCCGATAAAGCCGTAAACCAATCCCTATTTCACCGCAACTTATGGAGTTGAGGATGATTTAGCTAGTTGCGAAGGGCGTTGTCTAGGGTGGACGCTACGACCAGGGGGTTGTCGGTGCCGGCGAAGAGGCGGATGGTGCTCCCCTGCTTGCCACGCGGAGCCGAAAGGCGCGTTGTTGGGCCGCCTGCGGGTGATGTGCGGAATTCATCCGGCAGCATGCTGAAGAATTCGCCCGCGGTGCAGTCCATCAGGTCAAATTCAACTGCCGGGCCAAAGCCGTGCTCGAGGATTCCCGTTGCAACCGCGTGGTCGGGATGCGAGCTCAGCCCGGGATAGCGCACGTTGCGCACCATCTCGTTCGCGGCCAAATACTCGGCCAGTGCACGCGCACGGTCGAAGTGCGCCTGCATGCGGGCGTCGAGCGTGTCGAGCCCGTGCTCTAGAACCTCAGCCTCATCGGAGAACAAATCGAGCGCGGCCAATCCGCACCCATCGAGCAACGCATGCGCGCACTCGGCAGCGGCATCCACACGATGGCGCTTGAGCTGCGAGCGCGCCACCGAAGCGGCAACGAGCTTGCGCGGTGCCTTACCAGCACACACGCGATCGAGTGCCTCGAGCGACAGCACGGCACCCAAGCGCAACGGATCGCACCCAAAGACACCAGCCACGGTATTATCCACCACGAACAGCGCGCGAGCATCGCGAGCCGCGCGGCCCAGGGCGCGAAGATCGGGCACGCGCAGACCAAACCCGCCGATAGAGTTGACGAACCACCACAGGTGCGGCCCCTCGGCATCAAACGAAGCATCAAAGCCCTCGGACACGGCAGCAAACGCATCGGCAGACGGTGAGCCCACCAGCACAACGTCGCAGGCATCAAAGCCGCGCGCAAACGCATCGGCAAAGTCATCGGCAAACGCAACCAGGCGGTCACCGGGACGTACAATCCCCAACAGCGACAGCGCCGCCGGCACATGCGAGGCCGCAACAAGACGCGCCTCACGCGCGCCGGCCCTCAAAGCCCAGGCCTCTTCTGGCTGCTCTACGCCCATATGGTAACCTCCCTTTAAAAGCAAAACCCACGATGCGGGTGTTCCCCGCATCGTGGGCAACGGCTGCAGTATAGCGCCGATATGCGACGACTCGCCTAGATGCTGAGCGTATGGTAGTTTACGTTCGCACCCGGAGCGTCAACGGACACGCCATAGGTATCGGGATAGATGCGCGTCGAAAACACGAGCGCGCCATCGTTCACAAACACCTCGACCGACGAGACATCGCCAACAATGCGCACGTTACGAACCTCGTCGACGGGCTCCCAGCGCACGGTACGACCGCAACCGGCAGAAGCGCGACCCTCATCGGTAAATCGCATCTCAAAGCGCGCGGGCAGCTCGCCCTCGGCGGGCATAAACGCCAGTTTCAGATCGCCATCAACGGTCGCGGCAAACGCGCCGTCAACACCGTCGGCAACAACGTCAAAGCAGGTATCGCCGGCAACCTCCAGCGAGCCCTCCCCCACACGCACCGAGACATAATGACGTTCGATCTCGCGCGCCGGCTGCTGCAGCACCACGCCGCCGGCACCGGCCGTAAGCTCGCGCGGCACCGTCATGCAGTGCTGCCAGCCGCACGCCACGGTGGGTGCGTTGCCATAGGTCGGCTCATCGGGCATGCCCATCCAGCCGATCAGAATGTGGCGACCGTCCTCGGCCGTGAACTCCTGCGGAGCATAGAAGTCGAAACCGGCGTCCCATAGGCGGAATTCGCCCAGCTCATAGGCACCGTCACCACCGGTAATGTCACCCGTTACAGGCATATAGCCAGCAGCGTATACGTTGCCGCGGTCCCAACGACCGCCCTCGAGCCCCTGGGGAGAGAAGGACAGGAACTTCGCCGGCACACCGCCATCCGCCTCAAGCTCAAGGTATCCCGGGCACTCCCACATAAAGCCAAAACGCTCGGGCGTAGACACACAGCTCTCGAGCTCCCAGCTCAGCATATCGGCCGAGCCGTACACCAAGATCTCGCCCACATCGCGACCGGCGCCCTCGCCATGCATGGCGCAAAAACGGCTCTCGACATGCGGCCCGTCCACGCGACGACGCGCGCCCAGCACCATGTGATAGCGACCGGCCTCATCGCGCCACACCTTGGGATCGCGCACGTGGCACGTCAGATCCTCGGGATAGTCCTCCGACGCCAGCACCACGCGCTTTTGGCTAAACGTCTGTCCATCGGCGCTCTCGACATACACGGTATCGGCGCGACGACCGGTGTTGACATAGTCAAAGACACCGTCCGCATCGGGGAGCTTAACGTTGCCGGTATAGAGCACGCGAATGCGACCGTCCTCGACCAAAGCCGAGCCCGAGTACACGCCATGGCAGTCGAACGGCTCGTCGGGAAGCAGCGGCGCGCCAACATATTCCCATTTCATAAGGTCGCGGCTCATGGCATGGCCCCACATCTTGACGCCGCCGTTTACATCAAACGGGGCATACTGGAAGTACGCGTGAAACACGCCATCGGCCTGGCAAAGACCGTTGGGGTCGTTGAGCCAACCCGTGGGCGGCATGATATGAAAATGCTGAGCAAAGGGCCCGTGGCCACGCTCGGCGGCCGCTGCATCCATGCTGGCAACGAGCTTTGCAAGATCGCGCTGAAGTGCGTTAGACATGTCGGTATCCAATCGAATTAAATCAACGAACGCTCAAATCAAGGGTTCCAGATAAAGAAAACGCCCACAGGATGGAGCCTGCGGGCGTTTTGTTTACGCGAATCCTACGCCTGCTCGGAAGTCTTGGGCTCGTCCTTGTACAGGACGAACGAGACGGCAAAGGAAACCAGCGCGGCGACCGCAAACATGATCGCGTACTGCACGGGCTGGGCCAGGCACAGCAGGATACCGAAGATGCCGGTAACGCCGGTGCCAGAAGCGGCAAGCGAAGTGAGCGCGCAGACCAGGGCACCGCAGCCACCGCCGATGCAGCCGGCGATGAAGGGCTTAAAGAAGCGCAGGTTCACACCAAAGATGGCAGGCTCGGTAATGCCCATGAAAGCGGACAGGGCCGAAGGAAGCGCCAGGCCCTTGATCTTGGCATCGCGGGTCTTAAAGGCAACGGCGAGCGCGGCGCCACCCTGGGCGATGTTGGCGGCACTGGCGATGGGCAGCCAATAGGTCACGCCGTACTGGGCGAGCTGGCCCAGGTCGATGGCGGTGTACATCTGGTGGATACCGGTAACGACCGTGGGGGCATAGAACAGGCCGACGATAAAGGAACCGATGCCGAAGGGCAGGGTCAGCAGAGCCTGAATCAGACCGAGGATAGCGTTCTCGGCCCAGACAAAGATGGGGCCGACGGCAACGAGGGTCACGAGCACGGTCACGAACACCGAGACGAGCGGAGTCACAAAGAGGTCGAACATCTCGGGAACGATCTTGTGCAGACGCTTCTCGAGGAAGGCCAGAATGGCGCAGGCGATAACGATGGGGATAACGTGGCCTTGATAACCGACCCACTCAAAGCTGTACACACCGGGGATGACGTTGACCATGGTCTGCACGCCCTCGGAGGCAACCGTGTAGGCGCTCTGCAGCGAGGAGTTGATGAACGCACCACCGACGACGGCACCCAGATACGGGTTGGCTCCAAAGGCCTTAGCGGCGGAGTAACCGATCAGGATCTGCAGGATGCCAAAGGACGTTCCCGAGACCAGGTCGGCAATCTTGTAGATAAAGTTATTGGTGTCGAGCGCGATAAAGCCGTTGGAGGCCATAAAGTTGAGGGCGCTCATAATGCCCAGCAGCAGGCCCGAAGCCACGATGGCGGGGATGATGGGAACAAAGACGTCGCCGAGCACCTTAATGGCACGCATAAAGATGTTCTGCTGCTGCGCCGCGGCCTCTTTGACCTCGGCCTTGGTGGCAGCCTCGACGCCGCTGAGCGCAATGAACTCGTCGTAGACCTTATTGACGGTGCCAGTGCCAAAAATAATCTGGAGCTGGCCCTGGGCCTCAAAAACGCCCTTAGCGCCGTCGATATTCTCGAGGGCCTCCTTGTCGACCTTGGCGTTATCGGCAATCACCAGGCGCAGACGCGTGGCGCAGTGTGCGGCAGAGACGACGTTGTCGGCGCCACCGATGTTGTCGAGCACCTCTTGGGCTGATTTGCGGTAGTCCATGACTTCCCTTTCCTCCAACGGGCGCATGTGCACCCGGCCATCTTTGACACTTACACTGTAATCGTTTTCAGTTTCATATGTCTGTAATCGTTTTCATATAGCGGTAAACGGTAGAAATAAGCCGGTGAATGGCAGTTTTGAGACAAACGTAAGAGCTCAGAGGCAGACAGACGTACCCAGAGCCTAGACATTCATAAGCTGATGGCCGAGTTTGAGCGTCTTGAGACCGCGCTCCCCCTCCATGCCATCGAGCGTGTCGAGCAGCATGCTGGTGGCCTCGACGCCACTGGTCAGATACCCATAATGCACGGTGGGAATGCCACCCGTCAGTGCGCGCAAAAACGCGTTGTCGCCAAAACCGCTCACACGGTGTAAGCCCTCGCCCATGCCGCGAACCTCATCGATGGCACGCAGCGCGCCCGCTGCCATGGTATCGGTCGCGCAGGCGATAAACGAAACATCAGGAGCGACGGAAAGCAGCTCACGCGCCGCACTATAGCCCGAGTCGAGCGTAAACGAGCCCAGGCGAATCAAGGCGGCATCGAGCGGGTTGCCCGCGGCGCGCAATCCGGCCTCAAAACCGCGACGGCGGTCATAACCGGCCGCACGGTCTTCTTCGGTAACTCCAATGTAGGCGATCTTGCCATCTACCCGACCCGCAAGCGCCTGGCCCAGCTCAAAGGCAGCCTCGTAATCGTCGTGATAGACGCACGCCGCGCCCTCGACGTTTTGGCCGATCAGCACAATGGGCACACGGCAAGACGTAATGGCCGCACGATGTTCGTCGGTAATCATGGTCGCCACCAGCACAATGCCATCGACCGGGTGGTTTTGGAATAAATCGAGATATTCGAGCTCACGCTCGGGCGCGTTGTCGGTATTGGCAAGCAGCATCTGGTAGCCGCGGCGACCGAGTACCTGGCCAATGCCGGCGGTAATGCGGCTCACGGATTCCGAGTTGATCTTAGGCACGATGACGCCGATAAGCTTGGTGGAGCCGGTGCGCAGAGCGCGAGCCTGGCTGGACCGAACGTATCCGGTCAGCTCAATCGCCTGCTTAATGCGCTCGGCCTTGTCCGCCGAGATATATCCGCCGTTGAGGTAGCGCGAGACGGCGGCGCTCGAAACGCCGGCCAGCTCGGCCACATCTTTCATCTTTACCACGAGCACCCCTGTCATTGAAATCGCTTACACAATGATACCTGTTCGTTCCGGCGTTCTGACGAACGCCGGACTGCTCGACGCTGCGCGGGCATCTGCCGGGCGATCTGCCGCTCAAACCGTCGCTCGCGTACATGAAGTACGCGTCGCTCCTCTTTCGTGGCACATCGCCACGGCAGCTGCCCGCTCGCTGACGTACGCTCGACCAGGAGCGCCCCTCTTTGTGCAATTTGCTCGCTAGGGTTCTAACCGTGATACTCGCCGTTGTATTGGATGAGCGTCAGGTCCTCCACGCCGTCGAGTGCGCGAATGGCATCCGCATAGGGCATGTCAACACCGTCCGAGAACAGCTCGACGGCCATCTCCACCTTGTCGCCGCGCATCGTCTTGGACTTGACGGTGAACTTGGTACGGCCAAACGCACGCACGATATCATCGCCGGTGGTCTGGCCCGTGTAGTGGATGACCATCATGTACACGCGCGCCTTGTCCTGGTGGCTCGCAAAGCCGGCGATCATCACCACGATCACCACCGCCGTGAGCCCCACGAGCGCATACATGCCGGCACCCGCCGTAATGCCCGTGGTAATGGCCCAAAACAGATACAGCAGGTCGAGCGGGTCCTTGACCGCCGTACGATAGCGGACGATGGACAAAGCACCGACCATACCGAGCGAGATGACCACGTTAGTCGAGATCGCGAGCGTGACCATGCAGGTAAGCACGCACATGCCCACAAGCGTCACGGCAAAACTGCGCGAATACACCACGCCGGTAAAAAAGCGCTTGTACACGTAATAGATCAGGATGCCCATGGCGAGCGCCACGAGCAGCGACAGGCCGATCTTGGCAGGGTCGACTTGGCCAAACGCCTCCAAGACGGAGTTCTTAAAAAAGTCCCTGGTGCTCATGGTCTAAATATCCCCTCGGTTCTCAAAATCCGATTCCCAGTAGTTAAAGCCGCGCAGGTAGGCGGTCTTTTCGTAACACAGGCAGTACTTGGAGACCGCCGTAAGCTCGGCCGCGCCCGGCGGCACCATATCGCGCACCAGCTGCGGGCAAAACTCCGTAAACTTGACCTCCATCACCAGCTTGCCGGGCTCCAGGACCGGCAGCGCGGGCAACGCCGCGTCAAAGATATCGAAGCTTCCCACCGCGGCACGCACGTTCATGTCAAACGTAATGCGCACGGTGCCCTCGTCCATCACCCACGGCTCGCGCTCGTAGTCCACGATAGTCCTCGGGCGCATCACGTTGCAGATGCACTCGATGTAGAACTCGCGACAGAGCGGATAGGGGCTCCTCAGCAAAAAGTCGTAGTCGCCAGCCAGAATCTGCTCAAACTCGCCACGCGTGAGCGGCGCGTCCTCTTTATAGATCCAACTACCGTACTTCTTTTTGCGCTCGAGCTTAATCACCTTGTCGCCGCCGTTATAGATGCGCACGCGATACTTTTTGCGCATGAGAATGCCAGCGTCTTTTTCCTCGTAGGCCGAGTTACAGTAGTCGTCAAAGTACAGGCTGCGAATGGTGTAACCGCCCGCCTGCGCATGCTTATCCAGCTTAAACACCGGCGCCATGCGGCAAGCAAGCGCAGTGTGCTCACCCTCGTTAATGAGATATTTGAGCTCGTGGCGGTAACGCTCCTGCGTGGTACGCGCAGGAGGTGCCGCCAGGCGCTCGAGCAGTGCACTAGCCCTCCTCATACGTGTCCTCCACGACCTTAGCGCCGTCCTGCACGTAAAAACACTTCATGCCGTACTGTTTGCCGCCGTCGATCACATAGTAGTCAAACGCATCTTGCGTATAGCCGTCGGAGTTGGTGGCGCGCACGCGCACAAAATACTGGCCGGCATCGGGCGCATCGCAGGTCACCTCGGGAAGAAGCACGTCCTCGGCCTTAAAAAGCACGTCGCCTATGGCATAGTCGCGCGCAAGCTCGACGGTATAGCGAATATCGCGCGCCTCAAAGTCGTACGCGGCATCCCAGCTCATGCGCAGCTTACCGTTATCGATCTGCGGCACGCCAATGTAGAACGGCATGGGCTTTTTATAGCTCTCGCGGTAGCTCTTGTAGTTCTCCTCGATCTCGGAGGGAATCGCCGCGGCGATTTGCTCGTATTGATCCTTGGTGACAGGCAGATTGTCGATATCGGGCGAAGCAAAGACCAGGGATTCGGTAACCTCGCGGTAGTGCTTGATCATCTTGGCCAGACGTTCCTCGGTCAAATACGAGCGCAAGTCCTTAACGGCACGGCCGAGTTCGCTGCGGAACGACTTGCTGCGCAGTGCGCGATTGAATAGCACGTTGCCCCAGTAGTTGCTTACGCCGCGCTCCCAGCTCGCGTAGTCCGAGAAGCCCTTCAGGCTCAGCTCAAGCTTACGCAGCATGCCGTCGTTATCCCAATCCAAAAAGTACCAGGTATTTGAGTTGAGCGGGCTGTACAGATAGCAGTTGCGGTTCTGCGTATCGCAGTTGCCCGTCAGAATCTGAAACGCCAGCCAATAGACCAGATTCTCGGTATCAAAGTAGGTGTCGAGCACGTCATCGATCTTTTGCGATTCGTCGTTGAGCGCTTCGAGCATTTCGATGAGCTTGGTGTGGTCCGAGTCGCCCTTAATCTCGAGCATGCCCTCAAATTTTGCCTGGTTGTAGTCGGGGTCGTCGGCAAGCTTAATGGTGTCCTCGTAGCAATGGAAATCGAAGTTGTTCACCTTGTACAGGTGCCCGCTCTTATCCAGGCCATGTGTCTTGAGAGCCGTCTTGTTGAGCTGCTCGACCTGCGTAAACAGACCGTAGTCCTCAAAGGTATCGTTAGATTTTTCGGTTTGATCGCACACCCATAAGTGCACAAACTGCGTGCGCAGGCCCATCATCTGGGGAATGCCACGGATAAGGTCGTAGGCCATCTTGTTGCGAAAACGCATGCCCTCGCCCATGTGCTTGTTAAGCGCAATCGCGCGCTGTTGGCGCCAGGTACCCTTGCCCTTTTTGAGCTCTACCTTGTAATTCTTTTGCGAGTTCATGCTCGACGTCTGGCCTCGCACCTGCACCGTGGCGTTGGGCGCTTCCTCGCCATAGCCAACCTCGCCGGCCACCGGGCCGTCTTCGTCACCCGCCTGCAGCAGGCCCATAACCTGATAGCGCGTCACGCCCATGTCGGCATAGTCGTAGACCGAGTAGGTATTGATCTCGGCCCAGCTATGATCGGTATTCTCGGAGCTGTTGCCGCGAGAGACCGTCAGGTACATGCATACGATGCCCGAGTCATCGTAGACCTCGTACAGCTCATCCTTGTCGCGAAGATGCTTGGTCTCGCTAGACGCATCGGCCTTTTTAATCTTGCCCTGCTTCTTGGTCTTTTTTGTCGAGGATTCGTCCTGCGCAGAGCAGCCCGAAAGCAGCAATGCGCCGGCAGCCGTCTCAATCAAGCGGCGACGCGATATCATCCTATCGGTCATCAGGACCTCCCCAACGTTTGCGATACACGCGAACCACCGTGCGCTCAAACACGCCATGCGGCTCGCCCTCTAGACGCAGCTCCTCATAGCGCTGTTCGGCACGGTCGAGCAAGCAGCCCAGCTCCGTAAAGCGACCCGTTTTGTCGGTCGCCACAATGGGCTGCTGACTCAGGATACGATACGGCAAGTTTGCGGTATAGGTATCGAGCCGCATGAGGGCCACAACAAAAAACACCGCCGCGCCAAGCAAAAAGCCAAAGCCATAAAACTGCTGCGGAAAGAACAGCGAGACGATGGTCGCCAGCCCCGCCACGCCCGCAAACAGGCCCGAGGCCAGCACGGCTCCCTTGTAGTCGGTAAAGTACAGCAAGATGAGCATCACCGTATTGCCCACGGCATACAGGCCATAACCCACGCACAGCGTGCGAAAATACCCGTGCATGAGGCTGTTAAAGCCTAGCGGCAGGGCCGAGAGCACCGTGGTCTCGAGCGATATGACCGTCGCAGTCACAAACAGCTGCTTGAGCGCACAAAACCACAACTCCCGGTTGAGCGTGGCGAGCATTTCCTCCTCGGCCGCTACGATGTCACCCACCACGCCGCCGCCGTTAAACAGGCTATAGTAGTCGCGGTAGCGCGGATAGAAGTTGACCTCTACCGACACCACAAAGTTGACGGTCGTGACCAGGATCGTCAAAAACGCGATGAGCGCCGGCACATCGTGGTAGGGCGCACCATAAAACAAGCCCTTAACCTGCACGCCAATGGGACCGGCCCAAATAATCACCAGGTGCGCAAAGAGCCCCAGGTTGGTAAACAGGCCCGTGAGCGCGAGCGGCATAAATTGGTCGAGCCACTGCAAAAAGAGCCAGGGGCTGCGGTCGCTCTGCGGAAAATACCGGTACAGCAGTACCACGTCCCAGGCGAGCATGACGCCGTAGCCCAGGACGATTGACGCCAAAAGGCCCTCGACCGGCGGCAGCCCCAGCGCCAGCGCGGCCAGGGCGCACAGGCACGCCATGCCAATGGCAGCCGCAAAGCTGCACAGAATGCCACGGTAATCCTTGATAGCGGTGAGATAGCTCATGCCGTTCCAGTTGACGATCATAATATTGAACAGCCACAGGCACAGCAGCCCCTGCAGCAGTGTGGCGCCCGAGAACAGCAAAAAGACGCCGTAGAGCACCGTGCCCGCAACGAGCATGATGGCGTTGGAGCCCCAAAACGAAGGCAAGACCTCTTCTTCGCGCTCGGCAAAAAGCATGTCGGCCAAAAAGCGCGTGACCGGCATGGAGAAAAAGCTTGTGAGGGTGAGCGAGGCCAGCAGCGTATAGGTCACCATGCACACCAGCAGGTCCTGGTTGGCACGGCCCACACCCCACAGGCCGCACAGCACCAAGATACCCACCTGGAGCAGCACGCCCAGCAGCATGGGGCCCGTGCACACAATGCCGGCGTAGCCGTAGGCGCGCATCGTGGCAAACAGACCCTTGCGTCTAAACAGGCGCTTGAGCTCAAAACCGATTCCGGCCACTGGCTACTCCCCCTCTCTGGGCAAATCAAACGCACGCGCCGTCTCGTCATACAGCGCGCGATAGTTGGCCAGCATCTGCTCGTGCAAAAAGTACGTAGCAACGCGACGCTGGCCGCGCTCCCCCATCTCGATACGACGGGCGCGGCTTGCGCACATGCGCTCCATGGCATCGGCCAAGCCCTTGCGATACATGGGCGGCGTCACAAAACCTGCCACGCCAAAGTCGTCGCCCGGGGCGCCTTCGAGCAGCTCGCGGCAGCAGCCCACCTCGGTCGTCACGCAGGGACGACGCGCAGCAAGCGATTCCAGCACGCTGAGCGGCTGGCCCTCGGAGATGCTCGTCAAAATGGTAAAGTCGAGCTTTTCCATGTACTCGACCACGTTGACGCGACCGGTAAAGATCAGGTCGTGCACGCCCAAGGTGTCGACCAGCGCGTGGCACTCGGCACCGTACTCCTCGTCGTCCACGCCGCCCATAATGTGCAGGCGCACCTTGGGCAGGCGCACCTTGGGCAGGCGCTCGTGCAGCTCAAAGAAGGCATAGATCATGGTCTTAACGTCCTTGATGGGCGCCAGGCGCACCACCGCGCCAATGTCCACCCAGCCGTCATCGGGCTTTAAGGGAATATCCTTAAAGCGATCGAACTGGATGCCGTTGGGAATAACCAGGCATTTGTCCGCATCGCAGCCCATATCGATCTGCGTCTTGCGAGCGTTGTGAAACAGGCTCGTCACGCGGAAGGCGCGACGGTAAATCTCCTCCGAAAGCAGGTAGAAAAAGCGAATCCAGCGGTCCTTAAACGACGGCACCACCCAATCGGCGCGAATGATCTCTTCCTCGCGCTCGCGGGTATAGATGCCATGCTCGGTCAGCAGCACCGGCGCATGGTGAACGCTTGAGCCCAGGCAGGCGAGCAGACCGCCGTAGCCGGTCGAGATGGCATGGTACGCATCGGCCACCGGCACCTCGCTGCCCAGCAGGTAGAGCACGGGCAGCAACATGGAGCGCATGGTGTGGAATGCGTCGGCAAAAGGCGTATACGGGTACTCAGCCAGGCACACGTCGCGAAAGATATCCATAAAGGCGCGGCTCTGCAAAAACGAGAGCGGATGCACGCGGCGGCGCTGGAAGATATCGAACAGCACGTCCCAATCCGGATTGGAGAGCGACACCAGGCGACGCAGCGCCTCGCGCTCGCGGTCGTTATAGTCTGCCTCTTCCTGCTCGCCCGAAAGGCGCAGGGCGTCGTCCAGAAACACCTCGTGTACCTCGACCACGTTGCCGGGCAGCTCGTAGACAAACTTGCCGCGGTCGGCAGCATGAGCACCGATCACCCACAGCACAAACTCGTGCTCGGGCATGGCCTGGATATAGCCGTGCATCCAGGTGGACACACCGCCGTGCACATAGGGGTAGCAACCCTCGAGTACCAAGCAGATTCTCATTTGTCGCCACCCTCCTTGCGCGCAATGGTCACCGTCTTGTCCGTGGCTTTGACCAGGTACAGGTCGCCCGTCAGATGCGTAATCTCGCCACCCGTGACCGCACCCGGCTCGCCGTTGTTGGCGCGGAACATGAGCCACGCTTCGTCGTGGAAATTGCCCAGGCTGAGCGTCCAGGCATCCGCGTCTGTATCCACGCTCACCGTCACGGACGAAAAGCGCTGGATAGCGCCCGAGCATTCCGAGCCGGTCTGGCGACGCAGGTCGGGCGCAGACTTGGTAAGCCAGTCCAGGTAGTCGGTCAGGCCGCCCTTGTAGACCTCCCAGCCCTCCGTAGCGCCGCGATCGGGATCGAGCAGGTCGTCCGGGTGCATAAAGTGCGTGCTCACGTAGTGCATGTTGAGCTCGGACACGGCAGCCAGGCGCATATAGGAATCGTCGACCATGCCGCCCGAGACAATGCGCGGCTGCTCCACGATGCCATCGCTCGCCACGCCAAACTCCTGCACGTACGGGAGATCGGTGCCGTCCTCAAAATACGTACTGGCGATGGTCTTAATGCGCGGCACATCCTCGCCAATAATCTTGCGCGGGCGGGCCGAAAGGATGTTTGACGGCGGCACGTAGACCGAGCCGTGCGCGTTGGGCAGCACCTCGTCCTGAAAGGCGATAAGCTCGTCGAGAGACGCGACGAGCGTCTCCTTGTTCTTCCACGTCTTGTAGTCGTACAGCGTGCCATAGTCGGTGTCCCAGAGTGCAAGCGGCTGATGGTTGTAGCCATGAAAGCCCAACTCTCCGCCCATCTGCAGCAGCATGCCGCCAAAGTAGCGGAACTGCGTGGTATCGGACTGGCGCGCGGGCTCGGTCTGGTTGACCGAGTCCTCGTAGTTTTCAATCATCACGCCGGTATAGCGAATGCCGTATTTTTGCGCGAGCTTTTGCAGATCGGGCCACCAGACCTTGGCATAAAAGTCGGCGATGGAAAGCCCGTAGTCGCGCTTGATGTAGGTGCCGTCGCCCGAAGGCACGGGGCTGGGAAAGTCGTCCAGATAGAAGACGGCGCTGTTGATGACGGGGTAGGCCGTGGCATCGCCCAGCAAGCTGATCGCCGCGGCGTAAAAACCGCGCATGACCTTGTCGTAGACACCGATATTGCACACCACGGTGCGTCCGCTACCGCAGTCATTGGACCAAATGAGCGGGGCGCCCGCGTCGCCGGTCGTTGCCCACACGTGCGCCGTCTCGCGCAGCGATACCGAAAGTGACGAATCAAAGGGGTCCGAGAGCTCGTAGCGCTCTCCCCCGCCCAGCATAAAGTCCTCGCTCGGCACAATGCTTTCGGCTTTTACATAGTCGTATCCGGCCGATTCAATGCCAATCTTGGGGGCAATCACTTGCAGATAGCTCGAGTTGTCCGGCGGCATGGCGAGCATAAGCGAACCGCCGGCACTCACCCAACTCATAATGTCGGTCAGGTGCGTACCGAGCCTATCGAGCGACGGCATGAGCAAAATCACGCGATCGTAGGAGGTCAGCGAGGGGATGGCATCCGCGCCGTCCAGAGCAAGGTCCACGTCGCGGTGCGCGATCTTCATGTCGAGCAGGATCTGGTCAAACTGTTCCTTTACATCCTCGACGCCCGCTTGGTCGGTATCGGTAATGACCAGGCACGTGGGCTTTTGGCCAAATATCGCCGAGGAGGCCGGCACCGCATCGTTGGCAGCAAGCATCCCCAGCTTATGCTGGCCCGCACCGTACTGCACGCCGGCACGCTCCACCAGCAGCACGGCGGCCATGGCAATAAAGACCACCCACACCACGAGCAGTCCCGTCCAGCGAAAATGGCCCGCACGGTCGCGGATATGCTGCACCATGCTCATCGGGCCTCCTCTCCGTTACGCCAAAAAGCCAGCTCCTCGCGGTTGGCGGCACTTAAGTACACATGTTGCTTGTCGATCGCGTCAATCACACGGTGGACCTCTTCACCGTCACGGCGCATCACCGCCAGGCGCAGGCAAAGCATCCAAACCCCCTGCTCCTCGGGCACGTCGAGCACCAGTTGGTTGGTAACGGCCTGCGCCTCATCGACCTGGTCGATATCGGCCAGCGCCGCGACATACCGAATACGCAGCTCAACGGAGTCCTCGCGCTCGCAGCGACGCGCAAGCAGGCGCGCGTACTGTTGGCGCTGAATCTGAGCCACGCGTCCCTCGGCCAAGCCCGAGTCCAAATATTCACCAAGAAAATCGCAGTATTCGTTGAGATTATGCGCGCTCGGATCGGTCTTAAAGGCGTGCTCCAGCTGCTGCAGTTTAAGGTCGGACTCCTTGGAAATCTGCGCCACCGCCGTCGCGGCATAGTGCGCCACCTCTACATCGTCGTTCAGCTTAGCCGCCTGCAGCTGCGCCAGATACGCATCGGGCTCCTCGGTAAGCATGGAGAGCATTAGGCGGCGCCGGTCTGCCGGGTCGTTGACGATGAGCGCCTCCTCGAGCGGGATCAAGCCCGCATCGGCTTCACGGTCGTGCACCAAGATGCTGCGACGCAGCTCGTCGTTAATGCGCAGCGACTCCAACGCGGCGTCCTTAAGGTCCGCGCCAGACACGGCGCTGCGCGCGATAAGCAGCACCACTAACAGCGGGCCCCACAACGGCACGAGCACCATAACGGCCAGCATATGCCCGCGCACCGGCAGCAGGCCCAACTTCATAAGCGTCCACAGCACCAGGCAAACCAGTGCATGAATCAGCAGCAAGACGGCAGCGACGACAAGCGAGATCAAACGACATCCCCCTCACCGTCACCGGCAATATGCTGCAGCAGCGCCACGATGTCCTCGCCGTCGACGAGCTCCACCGCAATCTGCTTCGCGCTCAGGCGCTTACGGATAATGGGCAGGTCGCACGCCTTTGCCTGGCGCATGAGCAGGTAAAGCACGTCACCATCGACCAGGCCCGCCGCATCGCTCTCGCGGATTGCCGACCCAATTGCGCCCACCAGCTCGCCGACAGGCTCCATGCCAGGCACCACGCGCAGGAGCAAAAAGCTACCCATCTTGCCATCTGCCAGCGCCTGCTCGGCCGCAAGCTCTTGGCCAAAGGCCTCCTGCTTGAGCACGCAAGTGCCGTCAACGCAGCGTTTATCCTGCGCCACCGCCTCATAATCGAAGGCACGGCCCAGCGCGCTTTCGACCAATCCACACAAGATGCGGAACAAGTTTTGGTAATAGAGCGTCATTTGGTTCTCGGCCGCGCGTCGCACAAAGATCAACACGGCGGGTGCCCCGTCGCGCTCGATCGTGTATCCAAACATGGGAAGCCCCGGCGTCAGCTTGCGATTCACCCACAGATTCGAACGGCCCTCGCCGCCCAAAAGGGGCAAAAGCTGTTCAAGCGAGAGCGAGCGCGTGGCGTCTTCGGCAATCACGGGACTCGCCGCTACCAGACGTGCAAACGTCCCACCCGAAACGTGGTAGATCGCCACTGAATCGTTTTCGAGAATCTCGCCCATGAGCTCGCAGCACTTGCGGTAGATGTCGCGCGGATTGAGCACGTCAAGCTCTTGCGTCACGGCAAAGATCTTACCAAAGCTATCGTGGCGTCCCACAATCTGGCGCTTGTATGTGCGCTTGTCCTCGATGGCATCATGGTAGAGCTGTGTGAGGAACGTATTGCGATTACGCACGAGCTCGTTTTGCCCGCGCTCGACCTTAATGGCCTCGCTGTTGCGCAGCTGCACATAGCCGCACACGGCGCCCACCACGAAGTACGCGATAAACGGCAGCCAGTTGGACGGCTCGTAGAACAGGCCCTGGAAGGTATAGCCATACTGGGTAAAGAAGCTCACGGCCAAGCCCACCGATGCCAACAGAGCCGCAAACAGGCCAAAGTCCAGGCCATACAGCGTGCCGATGAGCACAACGTAGAGCAGGCGATAATCGAGCACGTTGAGCTGGGCAGATTGCGAGAACAGATGATCCAGAACCTCGAACAGGACCCAGGCGACGCCCGTCTCCAGACATTTAATAGGCAGTGTATGCAACTGGATGTGGTCGATGGCGGCGCGCAAGGGGTTGACCTTCCCTGCGCGGCCAGCATCCCAACGAGCCTGAATGGTCGACAGGTCGCGCAGCAGATCGTAGCGCTGAAACCAGCCATAACGAACGCGAACGATGTTGCTGACGGGTAGGTCATAGCCGGTAGAATCGCCATAGGCAACGACAAGGCCGGGGAACATCACCTTGAGGGCCTCGCCCACCTCACCTGACGTGTGATGGAAAGTATCGGCAACGTCGAGTGTCTCAAAGGAGGCATCCCAGCTGTCAAAGATGCGGCGCACCAGCACCGCGAGCTCCTCGGCACACAGCAGCGGAAACACCGCATCCTCCGAGCCTTGCAAAGCGACCGATCCGGTTAAGCACGCGTCGAACAGCGGCGCAAAAAACGGATCCTCCAGCGCGGCGGAGGCAGTGTAGAGGAAGGGCGCGCGCAGAATCTTTGCCTGAACGCCTTCGTGCGCAGCGTAGTGGCGGCACAGGTCGTTGGCCGCGCGGGCGATAATTCCCTTGCCCGTTCGCCCCGCGGCATCGGCAGCGCCCTCGGCACCCGCGGGCCCCGCCACATACAGCAGCTGGACCCGGCGGCCCATGCACGCACGAAAGACCGAGCGCAACAGCTCGATATCGCCCACGGTATCGGTATGTGGGATGAGGAAATTAGACAGGTAGACCACGCGGTCGAACTCGTAGGCCTGCTCCAAGTGCTGGAGGAGCTCATTCCACGAGGCATGGGGCGACGACTCATCGCGGCGCGATTCCGCGGCAGCGACGACCTTAACGTGGTCCCCGGGGAACGCCTTGGCACAAAAGCCATCGTCAACATATGCGGTGTTGCCAACAACCAGCACTTCCATAGCGCACCCCTCCCCTTAATTCCACATTTGTCATAGTCAAACATGCGTATTGTACGCTGTCAACGCGAGCCAGAGCACCTTTAAGGCTGACTTAAGAACTTTTTCAGAGGATGGGGTGAGCACAAGAGAGATGCACCCAAGGCTGCAATCCCCTCAAGCCTATGGAACTCTGGGGCGTAAGGCGTTATTTGCCTTCAAAAGCAAATAGGCTGCAAATCACCCCCGCGTCTTACAGCCAATCTAAAGCAATAGAATGACAGGGCCGCGCCCCCGGTCCCCGGGGCGCGGCCCTCTTACTTAAACTGCTCAATTTTTCGTGCTTACGGTACTCATTTCCCAGTGATCACTCGGACCACTTCTTAGTGAACATCAACAAGCTGATGCCGAGCTTCCGGCGAACAAGTCCGGGATAAGCGGGGCTCTGGCAGCCCAGGCGCCGAGTGGGCAGAATCGACTCACGGGCGTTACGCGGGCGCTACGCCGCCACCGTGACTGCCATACAACACATGTCTTGCAGCCTGTACTGAACGGGCGCTGCCTAAGGACGGCGGCGATCCTCAAGGAGGCCGAGCGGGATTCCCTGGCATACCTAGATTCCCGCCGTCGCACACGAAGTGCCTGTACACCAACAACGACCAGGAGCGGACGAACCGCGAGATAGAGCGCGGATCGAGGGTGATGCACGCATTCCCTCGACGGCATCGCTGGCGCGGTTGGGCGGCGCGCTGTCAGGCGCAAGCCATTCACCACCGCAGCAGCAAAAGAACACTAAGCAAACTTTGAGAAGAGTTTGCGCGCCTTATACAACTTGGCACCCAAATACTCTTCTTTCATATCCACCTGATTTTCAAACAGCTTGAGGACCTTTGCACAAATGGCCTTCTTTACCGCTCTGTTGCCCTCAGCACCCCTTCGCTTGATAGCTCGATCGATAGATTTTTCAATTGCTTCCATAGTTTTGGAACGATTACCGCACAAGTTGGTACCCGACGCGTTAAGCCCGAGCGTAACCTCAAGGTCTCGCCGTACGCTTCCATCAGCAGCATCAATACGCCCGTCGCGATGATAGAAAATGCTATCAAGCGTATAAGGCTTGGTCGGATCAACCGTAAGGGGCTCGTTGCCACGTCGCTTGTCACACGTTGCCCCACCACGTCCGTCACAAACGGCAACTAGGTTGTGATAATCCAGACTCAACTCGCCATCCGGAGCAGAATCCTCAGGATTTTGTGGAATCAAATGCTCAATCGTAGCCAGACGATCACCAACGCCGATCCTGCACGTGCAATAAGCGCAGAGATGGCCCTGCTCTGCAAGCAAGGCCTCCAGAACTTCTCGCTTGCTCTCTCCGCGCAACGCTGTGTAATTAAACGTCGTATCGGGGGTGTTGCGTATGGCCCTCTTGGCCTTGGTAAGCGCCGCAGGCTCTTTTCCCTTAACGATCGGAATCACGACAGCAACTCCTCAAGCTCAAGGGTCGTCTTGGCGGCAACAACGTCGGGATCATCAATGCCCACAAACTCCTCAAGCTTTTGGAGCGCAAGCCTGGCGTCGCCAAAGCGCTCTTCATCAACGGCGCAATTGAATAAATCGAACAATCGAGCCGCCTCTTCAGGTCGAGAGAATGCTCCCAGAACTGTGTTGAGAATATCCCCGGCATCGCGTCCACGCGTCTCCATGGCAGGCACCGTTGCAGTGTCCTCACCAAGAATGCGAATGTTACCACGGGGCACCGATGCAACCACAACAGGCGAATGCGTTGTAACTATAAATTGAACGTTAGGAAATATGCGAACAAGGTCTTCGAGAATCCGCGCTTGCCAGCGGGGATGCAAATGAAGGTCGATCTCATCGATCATAACAACGCCAGGCGTCTCGAGCACATTAGAGCCCAAAGCCGGATTAAGCGTTGCCATGCGGTACGCGATGTCCGCGAAAAGGCTCAACGTTCCACGATAGCCATCGCTCATAGAGTGCATTCTATCGCGGTGATAAACACCGTCTGCAGTGGCGTATGTAAATACAAGCTGGTTAAGCTCGGCGTCATAGTCGACCATGGCGCCCCTGGTTGACACAGCGGCATCAAAGCAAGACGCGAGCGCCTTCTTGACCGCGGTGAATAATGCGCTCTCTCGCTTATTTTGCCACTCCCAAATCGACTGAGACTTAAACCACGCATTCATACGGGCTTCATTCGCAGAAGCCCGCAGAGCACCCTCGTAACCGCGCGTTCTATTGGGCGTTGCTTTATCTTTTGACGCCGTTTGCTTCCATAGCCGATCAGTCCCGTAGCGGGCAAGAACGGGCAGAATGACTTCGTTGCCCTTACCGACAAGCTCTTGCAGGCGATTGCCGGCTGCAATCATGCGTCCGGCATCGGCTTGCGTGGTACGCCCCTTAGCACTCTTCAGCGAGCGCAGCCAGCCAATCTCTTCCCCCAGCGCAATACCCGACGCTTCAACCGACACTGGGTACTGAGACTGAACGTCGAACATGTCGCCCTGTTTGATAACCGCTCCACGAGAATCACCAGGAACTATGCCCGGAGCTTCGGCGTACTCAATTTTCAGAAACAACGTCCCCAGCGCAACGCTGGTTGCATCGATAAGCGTGCTTTTACCCGTACCGTTGTCACCGACCAATACGGTGAGCTGACGATCGAATTCAATTGAATATGATTCGAACTTACGGAAGTTGGTTATCTTCAGTTTCTTAATTTGCAACGCAGCGTTAGCGAAGCTCACGATAGCCTCCCGTGATTTATGCTAGTAGCCAATCGAGTTGAAAATCGTGCCGCAATTCTCAGTTAGCAGCATTATATAGCCAACCACTTCAGACTTTAATTATGCAGAGAATAATGGGCGAGAGATGAAGCCTTTCGCATCTGCCCCATGTCTTACAGCCCGTCTTTAAACAATAGCATGTCTTTATGTCTCAAAAAGCAAAGACCCGGCATTAATACCGGGTCTCTAAAACTCATATGGTGCTCCATGGCGGATTCGAACCGTCGACCTTGGGATTAGAAGTCCCCTGCTCTATCCAACTGAGCTAATGGAGCATAAAAGCCGCACGTCCAAGCGGGTACAAGTTCGCACGGCCAATAAATTATAACCTACTTGAACTGGTCATGGTATGCCTTGCAGACCTCGTTCACGGGTCCATCCATGCGCAGGTCGCCCTTCTCGATCCATACAGCACGCTGGCAAATACGCTCAACCTGCTCCATGGAGTGAGAAACGAACAAGACCGTGACGTCGCCACTCTCGATAAAGTGCTGAATGCGGCGCTCGCACTTCTGCTGGAAAAAGACATCGCCAACAGAAAGTGTCTCATCGACGATTAGGATATCAGGCTCGGTAATCGTGGCGATAGCAAAGGCAATGCGCGCAACCATACCCGAAGAGAAATTCTTCAAGGGCATGTCAACAAAGTCTTTAAGCTCAGCAAACTCAATGATCTCGTCAAAGCTCGCGTCAATAAACTCCTTGGTATAGCCAAGTAGCGCACCGTTCAGATAGATATTCTCACGCGCGGTAAGCTCCGGGTCAAAGCCGGCACCGAGCTCAATCAGTGGCGCGATATTGCCGTGGACCTTAACCTCGCCTTCGCTGGGCTCCAAAACGCCAGCGATAATCTTGAGCATCGTAGACTTACCGGAACCGTTAGTGCCAACAAGGCCAACGACCTCGCCGCGATGCACCTCAAACGAAATGTGCTTAAGCGCACGGAACTCCTCAAAGAACAGCTCGTGCTTTGCGAGCTTAATAAAGTACTCCTTGAGGTTTGTAAGCGACTCAGACGCCATGTTAAAGATCATGGTGACGTCTTTAACCTCGACAGCAAGGGGCTGCTTGCTGTAATCAATAGCAGATTCAGTCATGAACAGCACTCCTTAGATGTAAAGAATAAACTTGTGCTCGGTCTTGTGGAACACGGTATAGCCAGCAGCAAGGGCAATAACAGCCCAAGCAACACACAGGCCAAGCGTAAGCGCAGAGGGCACAGTGTTGAACAGGAAAATATCACGCATAAACTGCAGGTAGTTGTACATGGGATTCACCACAACAAGCACCTGAATCCAGCGAGCCATTTGACCAATGAAGTCAGTCGTCCAGAAAATCGGCGTCAGATACATCCAGGCAGTAATGACAACGCTCCACAGATGCATAACATCGCGGAAGAAGACCGCCAGTGCCGAAAGCATCAAACCCAAACCCATGCAAAAGCACATGAGCAAAAGGAGGCAAACCGGCAACAGGATTAAATGCCAGGTGGGAACCACATGGAACCAGAACATGACCAAGGCGACAGCAACCAAAGAGAAGGCGAAGTTAACGAGCGAGAACAGCACCTTCTGCACTGGGAAGACCCAACGGTGCACCTTGACCTTCTTCAACAGCGAGGAAGCCAAAATGATGGACATCAGCGCCTGATTAGTCGATTCGGACATAACAGAAAACGTCACATTACCGACAATCAAATAAAGTGGATACATCTCAGGCGTAACGGAGCCATTGCGACCTTGGGCAAAGATTGTCGAAAACACAATTGACATGACAATCATCATCAACAAAGGATTGAGCACGGACCAAGCTACGCCCAAAACGCTGCGACGATACTTAATCTTAAAATCCTTGGTAACCAGCTGCCTAAGGATATATTTATCCTTCTCATAATCATTTTTAGCGTGAGAGGCCGATTTAACCACCGCTTTCTGACTCTCTACATTGTCAGCCACGGACCATCTCCTTGTCTCGTAAAACATAACAGTGGAAAGTATAGCCCTCCAACGTAGACGATAGCTCACCGCAACAAATCTGGAGAACTAACCCATATCTAATCAAAGGGGCGGGCGATAGGTATACTTTCGACCAGATGAGTCATTAAAGGAGGTCCTACATGGACTATTCGAATACCGCCGTCATTATCCCCTGTTACAACGAAGCGCTGACGATTGGCAAGGTTGTCGACGATTTTCATCGAGAGCTGCCCGGCGCAACTGTCTATGTTTACGACAACAACTCGTCCGATGACACTTCGCAAGTCGCCAAGCAGCACGGGGCTACGGTGCGCCACGAGCCTAGGCAGGGCAAAGGCAACGTGTGCCGCCAAATGTTCCGCGACATCGATGCCGAATGCTACTTGATGGTCGACGGCGACGATACATACCCCGCCGAAGCCGCCAAATCACTCTGCAAGCCCATCCTTAACGGCGAAGCGGATATGACCGTTGGCGACCGCTTGTCAAACGGCACCTATGCCGAAGAGAATAAACGAGCCTTTCACGGCTTTGGCAACAACCTTGTTCGTGCCATGATCAAGTGGATTTACGGCTACAGCTTTGATGATGTGATGACCGGCTACCGAGCCATGAGCAAACCCTTCGTCAAGACCTTCCCCGTTTTGAGTGAGGGCTTCCAGATTGAAACCGAGCTCTCCATCCACGCCGTCGATCATCGTTGGCGAATTCAAGACGTACCGGTGGAGTATCGCGATCGCCCTGCCGGCTCCGAGTCCAAACTCAACACGGTCAGCGACGGCATCAAGGTCATCGCAATGATCGGGACACTCTTTAAAGACTATCGTCCCCTCAAGTTCTTCAGTCTTATCGCGATCATCTTTGCCATCATAGGGCTCGCCCTCGGTATACCAATCGTCGCAGAGTACTTCCAGACCGGATTAGTCCCCCGCTTCCCCACCGCAATGCTCGCCGCCTCGTTCATGTTCCTATGCGGGCTAAGTCTGGCAACGGGGCTTATCCTCGACTCGGTTGCAAAAGTGGAACGTAAACAATGGGAGCTACAAGCCTATAAAACCTATTCAAAATAAGAAGAGGTCCGGAGTTAATCCGGACCTCTTCTTATTTAAGACCTAAATACTGTTTCCAGAACTCTCGAGAAGTCATATACGGCATAGCATCTTTCCACGCCACTCTGACGATCTTGCCTTCTTTACGATAGCGCGCCATCAGCTCATGTTCTCTGCGACGAATAGTCTTAAACCTCGCTCGGTCCATCGTGCGAACAGCCCCCTTCTCACGAGTCGGGTCGAGAAAGACCAGCGTCTTGCAACGCGTCGAGCCGCCCTCAAGCGTGCAGCCGCCGTTCTTGACCACATAGCCGGGCTTCCCGCGCAACAGGGCATCGGGGAGATAATGCTTGTCGTAAGGAATGAATCTCCAATACTTCATAAATTTCGAAGAATGGGATTCGAAGTTAACGTTGGCGAGCACCTGCTCAGTAACGCCGGCCCTGCGAAGAAGCTCTGGGGCCATTTCGGAAACAGGGATCAGTTTCTCGTTTAGCTTGCCCTTGCCAATCATCGTCGCGGCGCCATCAAGCTTCTGGAGATACTCGGGGCCGCGAAGATAATCCTCAAAGCCATCAAGAATAAACTCGGCAGCCTGATAGTCCATATCGCGCAACTTTTGACGCACCCCTCGCTGGATACGCAGGACAAACATCCTCTCATCAGCGCAATCATCAAGGGCAATCATAGCAAAGAAGTTCCGGAAGTACTGGTAGCAATCAACCGAAGCGCGGAAACGGCCCTCAAAGCTTGCATGCCACACACAAATGCAATTCATAGTCATGTAGACAGGCTTATTGCGCATACCAAATTCAACGTCGTCACAGCGGATAAAGAAAGGCATGGGAAGGCCATTCTTTTCGATAGCCTTCACCGGAATACAGCTATACCACCAAGCTCCGTAAGCCTGATCAACCTCGACACTCGTGCGCTCGTTTTCGAGAATATCGGACAACTTACCAACATTCAGATCTTCTTTTACGCGACGATAGATACCAGAAGCGTCCACATATGAAACATCCTCATACTGGCGAGTAGGATCTTCCATTGAGAGCATAGCCCCGTTAATAAAGGCGTCCTTATATTCACCCTTAGCAAGAGAGAGAAGATTGAACGTACGAATCAAGCTTTCGGCCATGATGGAGACATCATCATCCATCAAAATGATATGGGTGAACTGACCAGGAGTTTCGGTAGCCGCCATCATTCCGCGCGCAAAGCCTCCCGAACCGCCCGTATTGGGATTCGGGAGCACGGTGACCAATTCATCGGAAAGCGACGTATGATCAAGCGTCTGCCCATTGTCGACAACGAACATGTGGAAGTGGTCGCGAATCGGACCGTCCTCTTTGAAGATGCCGGCTTTGACGAGCTCGATGTTGGGAAGAATGTACTGCTCATTTTTAAACGTAGTAGTCGAAAGGGCAAGATTGATCGGGTTAATTGAGCCCTCAGGAACATCCGTTAGATATGAAGCACTCAAAAGGTCAGCGGAATAGCCCTCATCACTCTCAACCATAAAACCGATTAAGTCATAGCCAGTCGTATCGATATCAATGTTGAGCACGCAAGCATCAACCTGGTCGCCTTTAAAAGAAGTCGATTTAAGCTCGATAGAATCCAGCTCCCTAGATTTCACTCCATGAACGACAACCCGGCCTCGGCCAAATAAAGCCATATGCAAGATAACGCGGCCAACAGACGCGTACCGACGCCATTTGCCTGCAGATAGCCCATTTACATACGTCAAAAAATCGACGTTACCATTGATGTGGAGTGAATGAATGCCATCGTTATACGAGACATCACCAGAAAGCACGCGATAGTAAAGCTCGGGATGCATGGCCGCGTGTTTATCGACCCGCAAGATTATGTTAGCCAGTTTAAAGTTCATACGTTCTTCCTGTTTCTAAGATGACCCCATGGGCGGCATGCGAACCCCGGGGCTTCGGGACCACGGTCGGGCTAAAGCAGTCTAACGCGCATAGAAGCATTTTGATTTAGGCTACAGTCTCGCTACGAGCCAATCTCTAAGACAACTAAACCGACGTCGCCCAACCCATCTTGCGCATCTGCTGCACAGTCGACCGCAAACCATCTGCAATAGTATAACGAGCCCTCCAGCCAAGACCTTGAGCCTTTGAACCGTTCATAAGAGCTAATGTAGCCACCGAGTAACCAGCCGCCTCTTGAGCATCGGGCAAATCAAAGACAACACTTACGCCTCCGACGCCGGCAACAAGTCCGGCAAGATCCTTTAAGGAAATATCAGACCCTGTATCGGCAAGATTGTATGCCTCGCCATCTATACCAAGCAACATCACATGCAGTAAGCCGGACACAGCATCCGCAACGTGTAAATACGAAAACCTTTGCGTCCCATCGCTTTTAAGGACAACATCTTCACCGTCAAGCGATCGTCGAATAAACTGCGACAGGGCCTTAGAGTCATCGTTCAAAAGCGTCGGTCCGTAAATGCGCGCGATACGTGCAATTACCGCCTCGACACCCCTCTGAGAGCGGTAGGCCTGGCACATTGCCTCGCCCAGGCGCTTTGATTCGTTGTAGCATGCTCGCAATGTATTGCAGTCAATGTTTCCACAATATCGTTCGTCAAAGCGCACAACATCACCACGGTTCTGGCCGTAAATCTCTACAGACGAAGCAAAGAGTAATCTTGCGCCATTGTCGGCAGAGAATTCGAGTAGATTCTGCAGTCCATCGACGTTCGCTCGAATTGTGCCTATTGGATCGGTTGAATACTGCCGTGGATGCGTGGAGCTTGCCAAATGTAAGACGTAATCTGCAGACATGGCGGGGCGATAGCCAGGCGTCACAATAGAGGCCTCTTCAAATGAAAAGAAAGACGCACCAAAGTACGGGAGCCTCAAGCGAGCCTTCTCAGCGCTTCTGCCCAATGCGACAATGTTGCAGCCCAATCCGTCTGTCTCATTCTTTCGCATCAGAACGTCAATGAAAAACGCACCAATCATTCCGGTCGCACCGGAAACAACGATTGTCTTCCCCCTAAGATCATTCCAAGGAAGATCGAGATTGCATACGGCATCAAGATCGGCAACGTATTCAGTGCAGGCCAATCTATTCATCACGAGCCTCTTTCTCCGCAGCCCATGCACGGAAGAATTCAAGATTCTCAGGCGTAGTGAGCTTAATATTCCTGTCGGAACCAGCGGCAAAGTTGAGCCTAACTCCCAGCTGGACCATCATCGTGTTCGTATAGTTAGACCCGTCAATTCCTACGCCCTTCTCGAACGCCTCATGATACTTGGAGTCAAGAAGGTCGAAACGATATGCCTGAGGAGTCGAAACACGACGGAGCGTTTCACGCGGAATATACTGTGTGGTGGTGGTTGGGTCTTCCTCATCAATGATAAAGATCTGCTCGTTATAGGGCATACTCGTCACGGCATTCCCGCGACTCTGTGCAACGCGGATAACATCGGTAATGACCTCGGGATCGAGCATGGGTCGCACGCCGTCGTGCACAATACAAATATCATTCTCGGCGAGCTTGCCTTCAAGGTTATACACGCCGTTGCGAATAGACTCTTGTCCTGATGCTCCGCCTTTAACGACCCATTTCAACTTATCAATCTTGTATTGTCTCGCATATGCAAGAAGAACCTGCTCCCATCCTTCCAAGCACACAACCTCGATTGCATCCACAAGCGGATGGTTCTGAAAAGCCTCAAGCGTATAAACAATAACAGGCTTGTCCCCAACGTTAATGAACTGCTTGGGGATCTTTTGCCCCATACGTGAGCCAACTCCACCAGCGATAATGATTGCACAAATCGCCATGATTTACTCTACTTTCTCTCGAGTGGGCGCCTACCTCAAAAAGGGTCGTTCCAGGACATACAAGATCGAACCGAGGCGTTTTTTTATGTAATCAATACATGGATGCACATTTATTTATTAATAAAGAAGCCGGCGAAGCACGCTATCGGTAGCGCTATCAGCAACATCGGTATGCTTAAAATGGGAAGCAATATCATTTGGAAGGGTAAAAGGGTCACCATAATGCTTCGTTAGCAATTCCATGTACTTACAGGGCGCCTTGATTTGCATTCCCTCAAACTCGAGGTCGATAAGGGGGAATATTTCGTCTAGCGGCGAAACCCAATGGAAATTGTCAACACCAACGGTGTTATCGATCGACCAGACAACTGCCTTTGCATCGCTCCTATCACACACAAGACCAACTGTCTTTTCCTCATTTATCGCATTCGAAAATAAAGAATCGACGATGCCCATATTGGGATCAGTGGCAGGAACGCACGACTTATCGATCCAAGACGAAAGACAAGAGTCATTGCGCATGCGTTCGACCATTGCCTCACGAATTTGAAGTTGTTGGTCGTAGATCTCAACATTGTCGGTTGACGCCCAGTCAAAAATAAAAATGTCCAAGAATACGGGAATAGATTCGTCCGCGTATTGGAATCTCACCTGACGGCACTGGACAAATCCGTCAAAAGCAACTGAGACACGGAATCGGTCGTGAGATTGGACCAGGCCTATCAAACGCTCGATATCCTCACGCAGCATTCCAAGATCGATGTCGTCATCCCAGGGAATAAAACCACTATGGCGCGCCGCCCCAAGCAGGGTTCCACAGGTAGCGAAATATGGGATGTCATTCTCCCTGCACAGGGAGTCAAAGTCAGCCAGCAACTTAGCCGATCCAAGCTGAAGCAGCCTCAAGCTGCCCGTGGCAGCAGGGAGCGATGAAAAGAAGCGCTTTTTAGCTTCGATTGGCGACTCTCCCTCCTTGCGATAACCCTCCCAGGCAAAGAGCATAACCCTCTCGTCGTGGGAGTTAAGATCGTCCCTCAGAGCTTTAACCTCATTCAGAAGCTGAACACTTACATCCCAATGCAGCTCATCGTGAATTTCGCGCGCCTCAGAAGCCGATAGCATGTTTATCTTAATGTCTTCAACGTCCTTCGAAAGCAATGCGAAGCGCGATAAAGAAACAGGCAGGAGTTTCTTAACAAAATTCTTCATGTCTAGAACAACCTCATTACCAATTAGCAATCGGAAGTAGAGTTAATTAACAGCGTCCAGTCAACTTATAAATAAGACGTTGAGCAGAGACATACGCCTTGGACTCAGCAATTCTATGGGCAAGCCTTTCAACAGCGACCGCTCGCTTCTTTCGATCGCCGTATAAAGGCAGCAGATAATAATAGGGCTCATCGTATGCAGAGCACTCCTTTATCAACCCATGATTGATGGAGGCTTGAATAGCAACGAGCTGTTCATATACTCCCGGATCCTTAATCTGTTTTAAAATGGCCTCTGAGTAGTCGCGGTTAAAGCGGTTGACAATCGTCACGTATAGCTCGCGCATTTTCAGCCCATCAGCAATAGCAAGATTGTGCCCCATGCCCCAAAGCATGTCTCTGACTCTACCAACAGTCCATTCGGTCTCTTTGTAGCCGACCCTATAGTGATACACATCAACCGGAACGACCTTACAGCAGCCTGCCTTCTCCACTGCGCGCAAGAAAAAGACGGGGTCTTCATACCAATTCAGTTGAGGGAAACGAACCTTACCGTCGACAAACAAGGACGAGTCGTACATAAAACGAATCCAACCGTAGTCAGTCCAAATCTGCTCGAGAGGCACTTCGCGCTCGCATGAAACATGATAGAAAGACTCATCAAATGAAAACTCAGACTTAATCTTTCCGGACGGCTTTAGCAATGAAAGAGAGCCACCACAAATTAAAGCCCCCGACCTATCCATGGCATCGAGCAAATCGAAAAACACATGGTCAGTGGCAAATTTGTCATCGGGATCAATGAAAATAAGGCGCTTGCCCCTAGCGAGCTCAATACCTCTATTACGGGCAGATCCGGCGCCACAATTAAACTGACTCAAGACACGGACACGCGAGTCACGAGATGCGACCTCTTCCAGCAGGTCCAAAGAGCCATCGGTTGAGCCATCATTAACAAGCAACACTTCGAAATCTTTAAAGGACTGCTGGAGCACGGAATCCAGGCACTCTTCAAGATATTTACTTACATTGTATACGGGAACGACTACGGACAAGAACGGCGAATTATCCGAGTAGGCATGAGGAATAAACAGCGCATCAACGCTTGCCATAGAGTAGTATTGTTCGCGCAAACGGCACGCCTGGTCCCAATCGAGAGCCAAATACCCCTTGCGGACCGAAGACCACACGGAGAGGAGCTGTCCGTAAAGCAACCGTACCTTATCATAGGGCTCAGACATGCCAAATAAACAGAATGCCATTTCTTTTGCATCATCTATGGCAATGCCGAAAGCTCCAGCCTCGAGAGCACAAGGGGAACAAAGCAAAGACGCCCAATTATCCGGGAGTCGCTTAATTTGATTTAGATCCAGCTTCGATATTGCACGCAGCGCAGCCGTCACAAGCGTAGACGAATCCTCGACCCGCAGCTCAATGTCTCGAAGGGCATAGTTCTTACCATCAGTCGAATAAACATCTTCGCCATCAGCTGTAGCAGCAAGATCGTCAAAATTGGCGTCTCTCGCGGCAAGGGCAACAATAGAAATGTTCTCAGCACGGCACGCGTCCGCATCACAATGACCCAGAAGGCGATGCTGAAGGACGTCAGCGTCGCTGCGAAGTCTGCCCATTTCTTCAAATTCATTTTTAAGCTCAAATACAAGGGAGTCAGAATCAGGCGAGACAAGAAATACCTCGTCATCATTTGATAACTTATCGAGCAAAACACGCACGGACTTTTTTGCATCCGCAACCGAAAGGGCGTTGCAGCAAACTAAGACGGATCGCTTAGGCTCAGTGGACCCATATTGCTCCAAGAAATAGGCCTCAGAATCGTTGGTCATTCTATTTAAGCGAGCCAAGGTGCGCGAGTCGAATCGATCGGGATCAATTAGACCCGCTGCTTTAATCTTGCTAAATTCCTCGACATATCTTGGATAAAAACGTTGTTGCAGCTCAGGAGCAAGACGATTTAGATTCCAGAGATAGCCCTCGTATTGTTGGCGGGGAATCCAGTACTTAATAATCTGAAATTTATCGTGGTCTCGTTTGGCGTATTCCCAAACCTCAGCATACTCATCACACACGCAAAAGAGTTTATTCTGATTCTTTACAGAAGAGTTGGCGTTATCGATGCGGTAATGAAGATATCCATCTTTAAGCAGCTTGACTTTGTCTGCTGCATAAAATGCTTTGAAATAAAAAGCCGTATCCTGGAACGAAGCCCCTGGCGTAGGCAGGAAACGCACTTCTTCCTTATCGATCATCGATTTTTTATAAATGCTTGTCCAAATTGCAGGCTGGCACATAAAGACGCGCGGATTATCGATTGGATGAAAGACCTTGTCGTACGAACCGCAGGCAGCAAGATTTTCGACCAGATAATCGCACGACGAGTCCTCTCCCGTACGATGGGCATAGTAATTTGAACGGACGATGCCGAGATCATTTTTAGCCGCTTCTTTATAAAGCGTTTCGAACATATTGAGGGAGGCAAAGTCGTCGGACTCAACGATTCCGATATACTCGCCACGAGCAAGTTCAATGCCTTTGTTCATCGAATCGCCGTACCCACTATTGGGCTTATCAATTACAACGATACGCTCATCCCGTCGCTCGTATTCGCGAATAATCGACAAGGATGAATCGGTTGATCCGTCATTAATGCAGATGATTTCAATTTCGCGAAGCGTCTGATTTACCAGACTATTAAGGCACTCGCGCAAGTAGCGCTCAACATTGCATATCGGCACCAAAATCGAAACTTTAGGATTTTTCAACATAGCCCACCGTTAACGTAACGAATACTACGGGTCTAATACTATCATCCACTTCGTATAATTAGATAAAACTCATTGCCCGAGAAGCCCGTAAAGGAGAATCCCCTTGTTTCCTCTAGTAGCGTTCCTCATTGCGCTTGCAGTCCTCTACCTTCCTGGCTGCATTATTTGGAACAACCGCTTTGACAACCCAGCAGCGACTGCCGCAGCGGCGCCTCCAACGAGTATCTTTGCATATGTGTTAGTCGGCATCTTGTGTTCGAGATTACATATCGCCATCTCAGCGATTAGCATATTTACTTTCACAGTTTTACTTTCAATTGGCATCTCTCTATTCTTCCTGATTATTTCAAAAACTAGGAAGACAAATCCTTCCATAGCCAAGCCTAATGGACAGGATTTCTTACCTCTATTAATTTGCATAGGAACCGGCTTCGTCTTTGCCTATTGGTTCTTTTCACACTCCTTGGCAGACTGGTCCCATCTAACGCAATCCGAAGACAACATTCGTCACTATGCCTACATACGCAGTCTTCTCAACTCAACGGATTGGTCGACACTAAACGTGTCCATGTATGGAATAGGCGTTTCCCAATCGCTCAACCCTTATTTATCCCAGACCGGAGGGTTTTATCCCCTTGGATGGCATATTCCGTCTGCAATTACCTGCGCGCTGACAGCAACCAGCATAGGAATTGGAACAAATATAGTTAATTTCACTCTTATCGGCATTTCACTGCCTCTGGGATCTTATTACTTAATTAGCCAAGTATTTCCAAATGAATCAAAGCTGCGCGTCGCCACCGGAGCCATCGTTTCTCTGGTTTTGCCGGCATCACCCTGGGTATTGCTCGCAGTATGGCCTCTATTTCCAAATCTTGCCACAATGTGTCTTGTCCCGGCTGCAGCCGCCTTATTTATCGACGCGACAACCTATTCAAACAAGCATAGGCTGACCAAAGTCGCGGGATTTATTCTATGCTGTAGCGGATTAAGTGTCACGCAGCCCAACGGCATTTTTGTGTGCGCCGTATTTCTTATTCCATATACTGTATGGATCTGCTCAAAGCATGGCCGTGAAACGAAACTTGCAAATAGGATCGGAATAAAAAAAGCGAGATTAATAACCGGTTCCATTGCAACCATTTCTATCTCAATGGTATGGATTGCTTTATATAAATTACCATCTTTTAAGGGCGTAGTTTCATATTATTGGAGCCCGATAAGCACTATTTGGCAATCGATGGCTGACTGTCTTTTTATAGCTTATCCAATTCAACCGGCAAGTGTTTTTATGGCATTGCTGTGCGCGGCAGGACTTTTACAGTTACTGCGAAAAAAACAATATTGGCCAGTTATTTCATGCTTATTAGCAATCGTTCTATATGTCGTTGCTGCAGGTTTTGGCGACAACGTCATTAAACATGTGCTGACAGGTTTTTGGTACACCGACCCGTACAGAGTAGCGGCGATGCTAGCCCTCTGTTCCATTCCCGTGGCATATTCGGGATTCACCTTGCTCTTGAAGACATTTAAGGCGATCGCTAATCGGTTTGACATGGAAAGCAAGTCTTACTTCGTTAGCATTGCCGCGGTCATCACGATCTTTATTGCGTTTGCCCTACCTTCTTTTGCCATCCGAGGTGTCACGGAAATTACCACTCCTTATTCGACCATGACCGCAAACATGAGGGGATTTACAAGGATTGATGAGGGAGCAATTCTAACTGAGTCCAAAATTGAATTCTTGAATAAAGTCGCTACGATCACTGGTCCGAATGCCGTAATCGCTAACACCCCATACGATGGAAGCTGCTTTGCAAAAGGCGTCACAAACCTTAATCTACTCTTCTGCAACGATGAAAATTACACCGAATCAACCACAAGCAACTGGGCTATTGACCTCCGGTCAAATCTTTGCAACTACATGAGTTCAAGTTCAACAAAGAAAAACGTCCGCGACAAGGACGTTCAGTATGTGCTCAGTCTTGAAGAAGACGACGGAACCATGAAAGCATGGTATCCGGCTTTTGAGCAGTCACGTTGGACGGGAATTCTCTCGATTAGCGAAGCAACGCCAGGTTTTGAATTGATCTTACAAACAGGGGATATGGCACTATATAAAATCATTAATTAGCCAAGCACGCCATAAGACGTTACAAGGAAAAGATTGATATCGATCGATTCAAAAGGCTACAAGCACTATACAGCCGAAAGGGCAGACCGTACTCATGTGGGCATCTTTTATAGCTGCTTTTCTTTGCGGCATATTAACGATAATTGTTCCGGGCTACTTCACCGGAAGGGCCTTATTAAGTAACCCTTTACAAGCAATCGCTTTCTCGCCAGCAGCATCTGTTGCACTTTTCATAGTTGTGGGTTTAATTGCATATCCAATTAGCATGTCTGCGCTATATATTTATTTACTAGTTTTATTGCTTAGTCTCACGCTATTCATGCTATTTAGAAAAAAAGATCGGCACTAAATGCCAGTCAGTATTTAAGTCAATTAACTTATGTACTTGTGGGAACAGCCCTGACGGTCTTAATATTCCTTCGAAATATAGACGGGCCGGTATCTTATTCGGTGCAGACCGATACTACTTTCCATTTATCGTGCGCAAAAGCCATGCTCGATTCGGGCAGGTATTCGATTCTGCATGCCTCTGAATATCCAGACTTGATGAGCACGGGAAAAGGCACATTCTATCCTGCGGCATGGCACATTATCACCGCCGTTGCAAGCGGGTTATCAAAAGCGAATATAGTCATTGCTCATAATGCAATTAATTTCATTATCTGCTCATTTGTATATCCCCTTTCCACATGGTTATTTCTTTCTTCCATTTTTAAAAACGATAAGAACCTTATTTTTGCAGGCGGAATTACTTTCATCCTATTTTCCTATTTTCCTTGGGCTTTTTTAATTGTGGGGCAATTTGATTCCAATTTACTAGCAAACGCGCTATTACCTGCATTTCTTTTTTCGTTCTATCAGTTGATAGCAAACGATCGTCTTTCAAACGAAGTGTCAATCGGATTATCAAAATCAAAATTACTGTCTTCAACAGCATGCGCGATATGCTTGTTATCTATATCATTCATTGCCCTTGCAGGCTCACAAACTAATGCAGTTTTCTCTGCCGGTGTAATTTGCATCCCTTTAATTATTCAGTTTTTTTGGAAAACAGCGGGGCACTATACTGACAGAATCGATTTACGCTTTTTAACCTCGGCCCTAATACTTGGACTAATTATCGGCCTCTGGCTATTAGTGTATTCTCTACCTTTTATCCAGCCTATCGTCAGCGTATATAGAGAGCCAATCGCAACACCAGTAGAAGCCATTAAGAACATTCTTCTATTAAAATTCGGACAGCCCATCAATGCACAACCCATACTTGGACTATTAGTGGGCATTGGATTTGTCATTGCCTTCGCAAGCACTAGATATCGATGGATGTCTATATCATATCTATTAGTTGCCACTCTAGCGTTCGCATGCATGACCCTGAACCATCCACTTCGCCAGCTTATCTGCGGCTTCTGGTACTCAGGAATTATCAGACTAAATGGAGTGCTCGCGATTGCCGCCACACCACTTGCCGCAATCGGGCTATGCAAAAGTATTAATTTAATTATTCGACTTTTATTTAATCATGACAGAATTGGAACTGTTGATTTATTGATACCTGTGTTCATCCTATCCATGACCGTCCTCATGGTTTTCGCTTACCCTAAAACCATTTCATACAGCAAAAATAACTACAGATATCTCTGCGGGCAGATACAAGCCAACTACTCGTTAACATCGGGAGTTTCTATCTCGCCCGAAGAAAGGCGATTTGTTAACAAAGTAAAACAAATCGTTGGAAATGAGCCTGTAATCAATATTCCCTCAGACGGGAGCATCTGGCTTTATGCATCTGACAACATAAACGTAATCTCTCGTCAGTTTTACTCTACGCCTTATAAAGAATACAAGCTGTTTAAAACTTCACTTTACGAGGCCTCTAAAAACAATGGCGTCCTTAACGCAATACAGAAAACGAGCGCACGTTATGTGCTCATCCTCGATGAGACAGTAAATGTTGGCTACTTTGATCCAAACGAATGGAAAGGCATATTAGACATCACAGACGATACCCCAGGTTTTACATGCCTGCTTTCCGATGGGGATATGCGACTGTATCAAATAGATATTTAACCTATGGAAACACTCATATCTGTATAGAGTTGTGGCTCGGCGTAATCATCGAAAGTACGCCGAGCCACAGTAGTTCTAGATACACATCATTGAAATCAGTTCTCGCTAGAAGATTTCAAATCAATACTGTCCCAATTTAAAGCAGTTGCCTGCACAAGAGAATTCAACCGATCCTCCTGCTTAGCAAGCCTCACAGAAATGGTGAAATCGCGAACAACTAAAACGGCTATAACATATAAAAAAACAAAGTTCGAGGCAGACATAAATCCCAAAAGGTCAGCGATACACACAGCTATCTCAGGAAATATACCGAGTAGGACAAAGCTAATACTAAACAAAAACCAAAACAGCGAGTCCAAAACCTGCATTTGAGCTTTTTTCAGTTTCCGAATAACAAAATAAAAAACAGCAACAGCAAAAAAAACCAATAGTGCGCGCAATGTAAATGACATACAACTCACCTGAACCATTGAACTATTAGCAGCGTAGCAAACACTCTAAGCATATACTGCATTGACTTGACAGGATTTAAGTAACTCTCGCCGCCCTGGCGTTCACGCATTGATACCTGAATTTCAGAGACCGAATACCCCTGCTTTAAAAACAAAGCGATGGATTCAGGTTCAGGATTAAGAGTGTTGTCGTAATAGTATCTCTCGAGTACAGAGCGACTAAACAACCTGAAGCCAGATGTGGGATCACTAATGCGATGACCGGTAAGCATCTTAATCAATACGGTAATCATGCGTGAACCGACCATGCGCATCGATTTATCTTTGCGGACAGTCAGAAACCTAGAACCGATAACAATGTCGGAATCAGTATTCACCGCCCTTTCAACAAGAGCAGCCAAATACTCCGGACGATGTTGCCCGTCAGCATCAAATTGGATCATATAGTCGTATCCATGATCAACGGCATATCGAGCCGCTGTCTGAAAACCAACTGTAAGGCCACAGTTAATTGGCATGTTAATAATATTGCAGCCGATATTTTCACAGATAGAGAGCGTACGGTCATGAGATCCGTCATTAATAACTACAAAATCGAACTTAGGCGCGACTTGCCTAAGCTCGATTATGGTGTTTTCTATGCACTCTTCCTCATTATATGCCGGAATGGCAACAAGAGTTCTTGGATAATAGGACACGCAAATCCATTCTCGATTAGTTAATTGCACTTTGTTAATTTTAGCGTACGTATTCAGCAGCGAAGCGCATTCCACCAATTTACATTCTGCAATAGATATTCGTAAACTATTTAAACAGGAATTTGATGTCGGAGAGCAAAACGAATGCGAACGAAAGCCAATCTTATCTAATTCACAAAGTAAAAGTAGACGAAGTAGGGGCCACACCGAAAAGTGCTTGCCTGCAATAATGCGGCAGACAAAGCTAATCACGTCATGAGCGGAAACCCTGCCGACCCCTCGCAATGGTGCATTAGCTTGGAAATAAGTTTAACCAAGGCAACCACCACCCCTCGTCTTAAATAACAGCTAATATAGCTGCTAATGACATTATTTTAACCGGATTCATATCAATATCAAGATAAATAGACTGTTCCCCCTACTTTAACCTACTTCCTTGATTCACATTTTCATTGCAACAGCCTCAGGACTCAGCGCAACGCGTTGCGCTGAGTCCTGAGGCACGAATCCGGGTAGACACCCCCACAGGGGCCGGACTCCCGGCCTACGATGGAGGGAGGCCGTCATGTCTAAACCGAAACAGTCCGGAAGGTCGTACGGGAGACTCATAAGGCACGAGAGAAACACGGTCGAGAGGATACAAGACCGTAGCCGCGGAGCTCGGCAGCCGCGCGAGTAACCGTGGATGGCCAGGTCGACGACCTTGAGGCCCCCGATGCCTGTCTCGCCGACGGCGAGGTCCTTCTCGAATGCGATGCCCGCCGCGTCTCTCTCCCCTCCTACTGGCCCTGCGCCCTGTAGCGGGCCTCGGTGGCCTCCTTGGCCGGGCGCCACCAGGACTCGTTCTCGACGTACCAGTCGATGGCGGTTCTCAGGCCCTCGGCGAAGTCGGTGTGGGCCGGCCTCCAGCCGAGCTCGCGCTGCAGCTTGGTGGAGTCGATGGCGTAGCGGCGGTCGTGGCCGGGGCGGTCGGCGACCCAGTCGAAGTCCTCGGGGTCCTTTCCCATCGCCTCGAGGATCATGCGAAGAACCGTGATGTTGTTCTTCTCGCCATTTACGCCGATGAGGTAGGTCTCCCCCATGCGGCCCTTGGTCAGGATGTCCCAGACGGCCGAGGAGTGGTCGTCGGTGTGGATCCAGTCGCGGACGTTCTCGCCGCGGCCGTAGAGCTTGGGGCGGACGCCGTCGACGATGTTCGTGATCTGCCTGGGGATGAACTTCTCCACGTGCTGGTAGGGGCCGTAGTTGTTGGAGCAGTTGGAGATCGTGGCGCGAAGCCCGTAGGTGCGGGTCCAGGCGCGCACGAGCATGTCGGAGGACGCCTTAGTCGAGCTATACGGAGAGGAAGGCTTATACGGCGTCTCCTCGGTGAACTTGGCGGGGTCGTCGAGCGCCAGGTCGCCGTAGACCTCGTCGGTGGAGACGTGGTGGTAGCGGATTCCGTATTTACGGACGGCCTCCAGGAGGCGGAAGGTGCCCTCGACGTTGGTGCGCAGAAAGGGCTCGGGGTCGGCAATGGAGTTGTCGTTGTGGCTCTCGGCGGCGTAGTGCACGATCGCGTCGTGGCCCGGGACGATGCGGTCGAGCAGCTCGGCGTCGCAGATGTCGCCCACGACGAGCTCCACGCGGTCGGAGGGCATCCCGGCGATATTCTCGGGGTTGCCGGCGTAGGTCAGCTTGTCCAGCACGGTGACGTGCACCCCCGGGTGGTTGTTCACGACATAGTGCACGAAGTTGCTGCCGATGAAGCCACAGCCTCCCGTGACGATGATGCTCTTGGGGGAGAAAGTCTTCTCTGCCAAATGCGTATCTCCTTGCCTCCTGGTACTCGCGCGGGCTGTTGACGATCTCGCCGGCGGCGACCTTCTTTAGGTGCCGGCCACAGACCGACTTGCCGTAGGCCGCGACGGCCTCCTGGAGCTGGGCCACGCGTTGATGCTAACTTAAAAATGAGCAATAGGAACCATTTTCAAGTAAACATCGACACCAACAGCAGAAACGAACACCGCGACAAAGCCCTTAAGACTCATATCGGTACGTTCAGTCTGAGGATCCCCGGGCTCAGGAAGACGAGCTTCTTCCCCTACGTTATCCTCGAACGCTACCAGCAGGTCGGATAAGACCCCCTTGCAGTAGTCGCAGAGATGTACGCCACGGGGCACCAACATCAGAAAGGTACGTAGAGTCGCGGGGTGAATGGGTACCGAACGCCTCGAAAAGGAAAGCATGAGCGCCCTCGTATTGAGCTAACCCCTACATCTGACTGAACCTCCAAAACACACAATCCGCAAGAACCCATAGAATATAAGCTCGGAGGGAAGCGCAGACTAAACATCCAGTGTGCACGGGCCCTCCTGACGGAACATGAAATAGCCCGGCTTCAGACAAATCCCAAACCCATACGTTAAGTGGCAACAGTAACTCATATAACAAGAGCCCGGTCAAATACCGGGCTCAAGCAAACGAATATACCGTCAGTAATTAATGTAATCAGAAGAGTAACTATTAAGCTAGTCTCAGCACGCCATTCCAAGGTCTCCAATAATAAGTGCGAATATAAATCTCTTCTCCAGTTTGATCTCCTGGAAGACCACCAACCGCATCATCAAACTCATTGCCAGATGCATGAACTAAAAGTCCATTTCCAAGATAAATGGCCGTATGATACGACTCATTAAGCAAAATATCTCCTGCCTTAAGGTGTGAAAAATCAGTTATCCAAACAAATCCATGCTGGGTAAGTTGAGAACGCATATTCCCGGTATAAGTTGAACCCCCCGTATTTAAGCCAGCGACTCGAAGAGAAGACACGACCAAAGAGGAGCAATCATAGTCACCACGCTCACCCCAACGATATTGTTGATCGTAACCATGACTATTGTCCAAGGCGATACTTAGAGCCCAATTAACATACGCATTGATTGTTGAGTTTTCAGTATCGAGCTTCGATAAATGTCCGTCAGAATAATCAAAATAGTAATTTACTGATTCAACGCGGTGCCACCCATAGAGCATCCAAGCCATGACGGGATCATAGTAAACAACTTTGCTTTGACTGCGTATCCACACAAAACCGTACTTTGCAGCACCTGTTACTTCGTCGAAATTATACCAATGGTCTTGACAATCATCATCAGAATATAACTTCTGCTGACCATATAGCATCTCACCAGATTTATCATCGTAATAGACCCATTTTGAAGAATGGACAAGATGGATCCATCCATGAGAAAGGGCATAAGAATCGACATCAAAATAGTACCAAGAAGCCGAGTTGGAAAGACCGTTAGATTTTAATTTTCGTTCACCCGAGACAAGTAGACCACTATCATCAGCAAAATAGGTATTTCCGTTAGAATCGTTAATCCAACCAAATAGAAGACGACCGGTCATTGAGTCGGCAAAAACGGCCTTACCGCCAGACTTCACAAGCCCACTTAAAAGATTGCTGTCAGAATCAATCAAAAACCGATCCGAACCAGAAACAGATGACTTGAACAATAGCGAGCCATCGTCGTCAAGATAATAGGATAAATTGGAATCATCTTTGGGGCTCCATCTTGAATGAAGCAACTCGCCGGTGACCAAATCAAAAAACCTAAATCCGAGACCAGAAAATTCCTGGCGGCCGTAGAGCATGGCGCCGTCCTCGCCGTAGAGGACCGTCTTGTAGCCGAGGTCGGTCATGCCCGTGGACATGGCGCCGGTCACCCCGTCGAAGTGGTACCACTTGCCGTCGAATTGCTGCTCGCCGTAGAGCATGGCGCCGTCCTCGCCGTAGAGGACCGTCTTGTAGCCGAG
>CATXID010000007.1 GCA_958369225.1 uncultured Collinsella sp. | reverse complement strand
AAGGAGATATATTGCCAGACCGGAGGGCCCCCGCGGGCGGGAATCTGGGCGTACACATTTCCTACACATATTAGAACTCAGCTTACGTTTGCCAGCCGTTCTCTACCACTCACCGAGGGTCTCTTTATAGTGAAGCGTCATATGGCTAAAGCTGATAAGCTCCCTTAGCCAATGCGCAGCCGGCATCGAGCAACTCATCGCGCTCCTCCACCGAGAACCCCTCGGCGTATACGCGAACCACCGGTTCGGTCCCGCTGGGGCGGATCAGCAGCCAGGTGTCATCCTCGAATGCCAAACGCAAACCATCCATATGGCTTACAGCCTGCGGCGCCTTGCCGCAAATCGATTTGGGATTCATGCCAGGAAGCAGCGTTCGCAGCGATTCGGCGTCTTCGGCCTCAAGGCGCAAATCGCGACGCCCATAGCTCGTCTTACCAAAACTGGCCTCGAGCTGATCGACCAAAACGCCCAAGGGCGCGCCCGTCTTTGCCATAAGCTCACACAGAATCAGACAAGCAAGGATTCCATCGCGCTCGGGCATATGCGCGGCGATGCCGATACCGCCGGCCTCCTCGCCTCCTATGAGGACGCCGCCCTTCTTCATCTCTGCGGCTATATATTTGAAACCGACCGGCTTAACGGTCACGCGACAGCCAAGCGCCTCAGCAATGCGGCGCACGAGCGTCGAGCACGAGAGATTGACGACGACACGCCCCTCCAAATCGCGGAATTGAACGAGGTCGCCCAAAACAAGCGCCATGATTTGATGCGGATGTATATATCTACCGCGTTCGTCGACCGCGCCGATACGATCGGCATCGCCGTCGGTCACCAAGCCCGCGCACGCCCCGTCCTCGACAACCGTACGCTCGCAAGCGTCCACCCATGGCTCAACAGGGTCGGGGCAAATATCCTCTTGATCGGACGACTGTCCGGCATGAATCTCGTGCACCTCGACGCCCAACTCCCGCAGCAGGTCGGCAAGATATCCCTGGGCCGCGCCGCCCATGGGGTCAACTACCACACGCAGGTGAGCGGCTCGAATGGCCTCGGCATCGACAAACGATGCCACCGCCTGCATATAGTCAGGAATAATATCCGCGGTGCGATAGCGTTCCTCGATCCCCATCGGCTCGGGGGCCATGGTCTCTTCGAGCTCTTCGATGACATCCTGATTGGCCGTCGAGCCATCTCCCATGCGTAGTTTAAGGCACAGATACCCCTGCGGATGATGGGACCCCGTCACCATGAGCGCACCGCAGGCCTCGCCGTCATACGCCGCCGCCCACGTGAGGGCGGGGGTCGGGACAGGCCGAGATGCGAGCGCTGCGTCCAATCCGTGAGCCGCAAGCACGCCTGCCGCAAGCTCAGCGAACTCGCGCGCCTGCGGCCGGGTGTCGAACCCTATATATACTGTTTTGCCGGGATTGGTCTTTTGCCACAACTCGCCGACGGCATCGGCAATGCGGGCAACGTTGTCGGCGGTAAAGTCGTCGTCGACGCGGGCGCGCCAACCGTCAGTTCCAAAATGAATTATCGCGCACACGCGCAGACACCTCACAGTGTTTGGATCATGGTACGCATGAGGTATACCCTCAGCGCTCGCCCAGCAACCTGCCAAAACCGGCATTCACCATTTGGGCAAATGCCACCGACGATGTGCAAGCAATAAAAAAACCGCCCCGTATGGAGCGGTTTCGACCTTTATATATCGAGCGCCTCGGCCATCGCCGCCGTGGTGATCGCCGTGGTTCCACAGCAACTGCCCACCATTGCGGCACCGGCATGCCTCCATTCGATGCAAGCGCGCGCGAAGGCTTCGGGGTTCTCGCGCCACACAGGGCCATCCTGAGTTTGAACCGGATCGCCCACGTTGGGGCGTACCGTGACGGGCGTAGTCGCCGATGCAACCATCCTGGGCACTGCCACGTTCGCGGCCGCAAGTGAACAGCAGTTAACGCCAACCGAGTTTGCACCGTGCTTTTCGGCGTACAAAACGGCAGCCTCGATGTTGAGGCCATCGCCCAGCAGGTCGCCTTTATCGTCAACGACAAAACTCACCAAAACAGGCATGCCGTCAGCGGCATCCTGGGCGCCGGCAAGCATGGGCTGCAAATTACGGATAGACGTCACCGTCTCGATCAGCAGACCGTCAACACCAGCATTGAGCAGGGCGTATGCCTGCTCTCGCGAAATGCCTCGGATTTCTCGATACTCGGCAGAGTCTTCGGCAAACCACTCAATGCCGATCGGACCCATCGAGCCCAGCAGCAGCTGAGGGTGCGCCTGGCGCGCATCGTCGACGGCACCGCGATTGACCTCGGCCACGGACGGCGTAATCTGATCTTGCTTGAGGGCATAGCTTGATGCCTGAAAGGTATTGGTAATGAGCACCTGTGCACCAGCGGCGACATACAGGCGATGGATACGAGAAACAGTCTGCGGCTCGGCAAGGTTCCAAAACGCCGGTGGGATGTCGGCGGCGTCGTATTCACTCATCAGCACGCTGCCCATGGGGCCCTGCGTCAACAGGGTCTCGCTCGACATGCGGCGCATAAGTTCCTCGCCACCGGGGCGGTTGTAATAACTCGTATCCATATATGTGTTTCGCTATTCCTCGACGCTGATTCCCTGTTTTTCGAGATAGGCGAGCCAGCGGCTCATCGTGTCCTCGGAAAGCGCATGTTCCATCATGCACGCCTCAGAATCGGCCCGCTCAAAATCGACGCCGAGCTCCTGGACCAAAAACGTGCGGACAAGGCGATGACGGTACCAGATAGCCGTGCCGACCTCGCGACCACGGTCGGTCAGGATGACCTTGCCGTAATGCGATTGCTCGACAAGCTCGGACGCCTTAAGCGCCGAAACTGCCTTATTGACCGATGCCTTGGAGACACCAAGACGCTGCGCGATGTCGACCGATCGCACGCCACTGGTCTCCCCTTCTTCGCTTTCGATGCGAACCATGCACTCCAAGTAGTCTTCGTTCGCCACCGTTAGGTGCAGCTCGCGCGAGCTATTTGTCGTATCCATGACCTTCCGTCCCTTCTGCGTTCAAAGGCTGATTCTACCCCATCCAAGTGTCGCGGTATGCCGTGGCATACCGTGCTAGAGTTCTTGTTGCACACGACGACCAAGATTGGAGCGGTCTTTATGGAAAACAACACCACGAACCCCGACGTCCTTGAGCGCTTTTTGCGCTACGTCCAAATCAACACGCAATCCGAGGATGCAAACTGCGACCAGGTGCCTTCGAGCACCGTTCAGTTTGACCTTGCCAACATCCTGGCCGAGGAGCTGCGCGAACTCGGCGCGGTCGATGCCCATGTGACCGAGCATGCCTACGTCTGCGCACATATTCCTGCGAGCGCGGGCGCGGAGGACAAGCCCGCCCTGGGCCTGATCGCACACCTCGACACCACCGAGGTTGCGCCGGGCGCCGGTGTGAAGCCGCACATTGTGCACTACGAAGGCGGCGACCTGGTCTGCGGTACCGTTGACGGCAAGCCCGTGGCCATGAGCACCGCTAAGCTTCCCGCCCTGAACGACCTTGTGGGTGAGGACTTGGTCTGCAGTGACGGCACCACACTGCTGGGCGCCGACGACAAGGCCGGCGTCGCCGAGATCATGGCGCTTGTCGCGCGTATCGCTCAGGACCCCTCGCTGCCCCACCCCGCACTCGGCATTTGTTTTTGCCCTGACGAGGAAATCGGTCACGGTGCCGAGCTGTTGGACATCGAGGCCTTTGGCTGCAAGTACGCCTACACGGTCGATGGCGGTCCCGTTGGCGAGCTGGAGTGGGAGTGCTTTAACGCCGCCGAAGCAACCGTTCGCTTTGAGGGCCAATCCATCCATCCCGGTGACGCCAAAGGCCGCATGGTCAACGCGGGCAATCTGTTCTGCGACTTCAATGCCCTGCTCCCCTACGAGCAGCGTCCGGAATACACCGAGGGCTACGAGGGCTTCTATCACCTTGAGGGCGTGTCTGCAACCGTCGACCACGCTACGGCGCGCTATATCGTCCGTGATCACGATGCCGCCAAGTTCCAGCAGAAGCTCGAGCTGATGGATGCCGCCGCAGCACTGCTCAACCAGCGCCTGGGCGAGGAACGCGTGACAGTTGAGATCAAGCAGCAGTACCGCAACATGGCCGAGATCGTGCGTGACTACCCCGAGCTTATCGATGTCGCCAAGGAAGCCTACCTTGCCTGCGGCATTGAGCCCCAGGTGCTGCCGATTCGCGGTGGTACCGACGGTGCGCAGCTGTCGTTCCGCGGCCTGCCCTGCCCCAACCTTTCCACGGGCGGCTACTGCTACCACGGCGTTAACGAGTTTGTCCCGGTCAGCTCGCTCGTCAAGATGACCGACGTCCTCCAGGAACTCGTCGCCCGCTTCGCATAAAACTGGCCGCACAACCCCAAAAGACGAATCGCCCCGTCCTCAACCGAGAGCGGGGCGATTTTTTGGTGCAAGGGGAGTAGTCGGCATCGCTGGTTGAATCAACGTCAGCAAGCGACGTCCAGAGCGAACAGGTTGGCATGAAAAAGGCAGGGCATTGACCTTCTGGTCATGCCCTGCCTTTTGAATGACAAATTGTCGCTCTGGGCGGCGCGCAGCGTCGAGCCGTTACGCGGGCTGGTAAGCCCGCGTAACCCTAGTAGTTGGCTTCGTAGCCGTTGCCGTCGCCAGTGGGCTCTTCGTAGTAGTCCGAATCGCTCGAATCGCTTGAGTCATCGGAATCGTCAGAGCTGACCGATGAGGTTGCGGTGCCGTTAGCGTAATCGTCGGACGTGTTGTTGTTCAGGTCGCCGATCGTAGAGCTGGAGCCATCGGACTGGCCCATGGTATTGGGGCCCTTGGGATCCTTGCCAGCGTCGACGCGCTCCATCATTTCCTTGAGCTCGTCCTCGTAGACAAAGACATAGCTCACGCCATCAATCATGGTGCTGGCATCGGCATACGAAGGCAAGTTGGCCGAATAGATGCCGTCAACATCCATGCCGCGCATGGCATTGACCGTAGAGACGATGTCCTGAACGCTCATGTCGGTCACGAGCATGTCTGACAGCGAATTGACGAGGTCGAAGACCTTGGTGGCATCGAAGTTGTTGAGGATCTGGTTGGCGAGGGCGCCGAGCACCTGACGCTGGTGGCGCATGCGTGTGTAGTCGCCATCGGCATAGATGTAGCGGCAACGGGCATAGGTAAGGGCGGTCGCGCCATCCATGTGCTGCTGACCGGCGGTGATCTTAATGTCGAGATGCTCGGGGTCGTCGACATCGTCGGTTGCGTTAATGTCGATGCCGCCGACCGAATCGATGAGCGACTGCATGCCGTCGAAGCTGACCTCGGCATAGTGAGAAATCTGGACACCGCACAGCTCGTTGACCGCCTGGACCATGGCTTCGGCGCCGCCGTAGGTATGGCAGGCGTTGATCTTCATGGTCGAGCCGTTGTAGACGACCTTGGTGTCGCGCGGAATGGAGATGAGCGTCGCCTGTTTTTGCGTGGGGTCGATACGCGCCAGGATAATCGAGTCGGCGCGGTATGTATCCTCGCCCGGGCGACCGTCAGTGCCAAGGAGTAGCACGTAGAACGGGTCCTTTGCCTCGTCGGTATCAACCAGGATCTGGCGCAGGTTGTCGGTAATGACATTGGAATCGCCGAGCTTGCCCATAATGGTGGCAAACCACAGGCCGGCGGCAGTCGTAGCACTCAGCAGCACACCGAGCACAGCAATGAGCGCAACGCGGCGAACCGTATGACCGCGACGGCGCTGACGGGCGCGCTCGGAATAGCGGGCAACGTTATCGCGGCTATAGATTTTTGCCTGAGCGCCGGTCGAAGGTCTTCGAGATTCCGTAATGGGCTTTTTCTTAAACATAGGCAACCTGCATTAGTAGATGACGGGATCGGGAACAGTGGCGTGCTCGACATGAGCGCCAAGCGCCTGCAGCTTTTCAACAAACTGTTCGTAGCCGCGCTTAATGTGATGGATGGCCGAGACCTCGGTCGTGCCGTCGGCAATTAGGCCGGCAACGACGAGTGCCGCGCCACCACGAAGATCCGGTGAGGTTACCTGAGCGCCGGAGAAGCCCTTGACGCCGTGAATCATAGCGTGATGGCTCTCGATGCGAATATCGGCGCCCATGCGCACCAGCTCGGATGCAAACATAAAGCGATTCTCGAAGATATTCTCGGTGATAACGGAGCTGCCGTCAGCCAGGGCGGAAAGCACCATGATCTGCGCCTGCATATCCGTGGGGAAACCGGGGAACGGGAGCGTCTGGATATCGACCGGCTTGATGCGCTCGGCACGGTTCACATGGACGCCATCCTCGACGCGCTCGCAGTCGATGCCCATGAGCTCCATCTTCTTGAGCACCATGCCCAAGTGAATGGGGCAAAAGCCTGTGACGTCGACACCGCAATCGTCGGCCATCAACGCACCGGCAACGATAAAGGTACCGGCCTCGATACGGTCGCCCACCACGCGATGGGTAACGGGATGCAGCTCCTCCACGCCCTCGATGGTCACGACTGGCGTACCGGCGCCGACAATCTTGGCGCCCATTTCGTTGAGCATGTTGGCGAGATCGACGATCTCGGGCTCGCGGGCGGCATTGTCGATTACCGTGGTACCCTGCGCACGCACGGAGGCCATGATGAGGTTCTCGGTCGCACCGACACTGGCAAACTCGAGCGTGACGGTGGTACCGTGCAGGCCCTGGGGCGCGTTGGCGTTGATATAGCCGTGGGCGGTATCGAACTCGACGCCCAAGGCCTCAAGACCCAAGATATGCATATCGATCTTGCGAGCACCCAGGTTGCAGCCGCCGGGCATGGCGATCTTGGCGCGATGGAAACGGCCCAGCAGGGGTCCCATCACGGCAGTGGAAGCGCGCATCTTGGCAACGAGCTCGTAGGGCGCCTCCCAAGAATCAACCTGGGAGGTATCGATCTCGAGCGTGTGCTCGTCGAGAACATCGATCGTAGCGCCCATACCCTTGAGCACCTTGCCCATCACGTGGACATCGGAAATATCAGGCACGTTCTGCAGCGTCGTCTTGCCCGGCGCCAGAAGCGTTGCCGCCATAAGTTTGAGCGCGGAGTTCTTGGCACCCGAAACAGGCACGGAACCTCCGATGGCGTGGCCACCCTCAACGCGGATAATATCCAAGGTCTACCCTTTCAAAAAGCATGCCCGGGGTGGCTGGGCCATCCCGGGCATGATGTGTTCGCAAATGGTCGAACGCTAAAGCGTTTGACTATTGGGCAAGCTTGAGCTTACACCATGCGATTTCATTATAGAGGTAGGCGCGGCGTGCATCATCCTCCGACAAATTACCCAGCTTCTCTTCAAAACCTTGAATATCAGCTTTAACCTTGTCGGCGTCGACGGTCGCCAAATCGCAAGCGCGCTCGGCGAGGACGGTTACGACATCGTCCGCAACCTGGGCATAGCCGCCGGCCACGGCAAACGTGTGGTCGACAGTACCCATGGCCTTATCGGAAACGCGAACGTAACCGCGGTCGATCGTGCAGATTTCGCTGGAGTGAGCAGGCAGAACGCCAAACTCGCCATCCGTGGACGGAATCGACACAAACGCAGCGTCGCCCTCATAGGCGCAGCTCACGGGGCACACGATGCGGATACGCATAACCTACTTCTCCCCCATCTTGCGGGCGCGCTCGCGCACGTCCTCAATCGTGGAAGCATAGCGGAACGCCTGCTCGGGCAGGTCATCGGCCTTGCCGTCGACAATCTCGGCGAAGGAGCGGACGGTATCCTCGACGCGGACATAGACACCGGGGTTGCCGGTGAACTTCTCGGCGACGTGGAAGGACTGGGAGAGGAACTGCTGGATCTTACGGGCACGGTTGACCGTAAGGCGCTGCTCCTCGGACAGCTCGTCCATACCCAGAATGGCGATAATGTCCTGAAGGTCGGAGTACTCCTGCAGAAGCTCCTGGACCTTGACGGCGACGCGGTAGTGCTCCTCGCCGACGATCGAGGGATCGAGGGCGTCGGAAGAAGACGCGAGCGGGTCGATAGCCGGGAACAGACCGAGCGACGAAATGCTACGCGAAAGAACCGTGGTGGCGTCGAGGTGCGTAAACGTCGTGGCAGGCGCCGGGTCGGTCAGGTCGTCTGCAGGGACGTAGACGGCCTGGACGGAGGTAATGGAACCCGTCTTGGTCGAGGTAATGCGCTCCTGGAGGTCACCCATCTCGGTAGCCAGCGTAGGCTGGTAACCGACGGCGGACGGCATACGACCCAGCAGTGCGGAAACCTCGGAACCGGCCTGGGAGAAGCGGAAAATGTTGTCGATGAACAGCAGAACGTCCTGGCCGCGATCGCGGAAGTACTCAGCGGTGGTAAGGCCAGCCAGACCGATGCGCAGACGCGCTCCAGGCGGCTCGTTCATCTGACCATAGACCAAGCAGGTCTTGTCGATAACGCCAGACTCGCTCATCTCGAGGAACAGGTCGGTGCCCTCACGAGTACGCTCGCCGACACCGGTGAACACCGAGGTGCCGCCGTGCTCCTGGGCGAGGTTGTTGATGAGTTCCTGAATCAGAACGGTCTTGCCGACGCCGGCGCCGCCGAACAGACCCGTTTTGCCGCCACGGATGTAGGGCTCGAGCAGGTCAACGGCCTTGATGCCGGTTTCGAAGATCTCGGTCTTGGTGGTGAGCTCGTCGAAGCGGGGCGCTGCGTGGTGAATGGGATAGAACTCCTCCACCTCGGGCATGGGCTTACCGTCGACAGGCTTGCCCATGACGTTCCAAATGCGGCCGAGCGTCTTGGGGCCAACGGGCATCTTCATGGGCTCACCGGTATCGGTGGCAATGAGACCACGCTGCAGACCGTCGGTCGAGGACATGGCGACCGTGCGGACGACGCCGCCCGGAAGCTGGCTCTCAACCTCGAGGATCGTGCTCAGGTGACCGATCGGGGTCTCGGCCTCGACCGTGAGCGCGTTGTAGATCGGGGGCACCGCACCGTCAAACTTGACGTCGACGACAGGGCCGATGATACGCACGATGCGACCATCGCCGGCAGTCGTCTTCTTGGTGGCTTCCTCGACCGCAAGCTTTACGGTGTTATTAGCCATTACTGTTCCTCCAATGCTGAGGCTCCGCCGACGATCTCGTTGATCTCGGTCGTGATCGAAGCCTGGCGCACGCGACTATACGTGCGGGTAAGGGTCGAGATGATCGCGGTGGCGTTTTCCGTTGCGGAGTGCATGGCCTTACGGCGCGCACCTTGCTCGGCGGCCGCCGAATCGATCAGGGCCTGGTAGATGACCGTCAGGATATAAGACGGCACAAGCTTGCCGAGAACATGCTCGGGAGAGGGCACGAACTCGAACGTGGACGAGATGCGCTTAGGGGCGTCGGTCTCGTTCTTACGCGGACCGTGGGCCATAGCGATCATCTCGGGATCGAGCGGCAGCAAGTGCTCGACGCGAAGTTCCTGATCCACGCGGTTCTTGGCGTGGTGGTAGACAAGCTCGACACGGTCAAGCTCACCGGCACGATACGCATCGCAGATATGAGAGGAGATCATGCGGGCCTGATTGAAATCGGGCTCGGAGGAGTTGCCCTCAAAGTGCATGGCGACGTTTGCGCGGTCACGGAAATACGTGGCCGGTTTGCGCCCACACGCGATGATCTCGCACTCGATGCCGTCGTTCGCCCAAGAAGCGGCGAGCTTTTCGGCCGTGCGCTCCACCGTCGTATTGAAACCGCCGGCAAGACCGCGGTCCGAAGCAATGACGACAATCAGGCCATGCTTGACGCTCTCATGCTTCTGCAGCATGGGATCGGTGCCCGAGCAGGAGGCGTCGCCGGCGACCGTCAACATGACGTCAGTCAGCGCCTCCTTATAGGGCTCGGCCTGCTTGGAGCGATCGAGGGCACGACGGATCTTGGCCGTAGAGACCATCTCCATCGTGCGCGTGATCTGCTTGGTCGTGGTAACCGAGGAGATTCGCTTCTTAATGTCGCGAAGGTTGGCCATGGGGCTTAGTTCTCCTCTGATCCAGTCGTATCGGCATGGTGCTTGGCCATGAACTGCTGCTTGAAGTCACCGATGACACGCAAGAGCTCGGCCTTGGTGTCGTCGTCGATCTTCTTGGCGCGGACCTTGTCGAGCAGCGAGCCAAAGCCATTGTCCATGTACTCGATGAGCTCGGCACGGAAAGGCAGCACGTCGGCGATCTCCAGGTCATCCAGGAAGCCCTCGTTGCCGGCAAACAGCGCAACGATTTGCTCGCCGACCTCGAACGGCTTGTAGCGCGGCTGCTTCAGGAGCTCGGTCATGCGAGCGCCGTGGGTCAGCTGCTTTTGCGTGGCCTCATCGAGGTCGGAGCCGAACTGCGTAAAGCCAGCGAGCTCCTGGTACGAAGCGAGGTCCAGGCGAAGGTTGCCGGCGACCTGCTTCATGGCCTTGGTCTGCGCATCGCCACCGACGCGGGACACGGAGATGCCCACGTCGACTGCCGGGCGCTGACCCTGGAAGAAGAGCTCGGACTGCAGGTAGATCTGACCATCGGTAATGGAAATGACGTTGGTCGGAATGTAGGCCGAGACGTCGCCGTCCTGGGTCTCGATGATCGGCAGTGCCGTCATGGAGCCGTAGCCGTTCTTCTTGGACATCTTGACGGCACGCTCGAGCAGACGAGAGTGCAGGTAGAAGATGTCGCCAGGATAGGCCTCGCGTCCGGGCGGACGATGCAACGTCAGCGACATCTGACGGTAGGCCACGGCCTGCTTGGACAGGTCGTCGTAGATGACGAGCACGTGGCCGCCGGGGTTGGTCTCGCTGGCGGGCTTACCGTCCTCGCCGTTGTACATGAAGAACTCGCCGATAGCGGCACCGGCCATAGGCGCGATGTACTGCATAGGGGCGGAATCGGCAGCGGTTGCCGAAACGATGATGGTGTAGTCGAGCGCACCGTGCTGAGCGAGGGTCTCGCGGATGTTGGCAACCGTGGAGGCCTTCTGGCCGATGGCGACATAGATGCAGACCATGCCCTTGCCGCGCTGGTTGAGGATAGCGTCGATGGCGATGGCGGTCTTACCGGTCTTACGGTCGCCGATGATGAGCTCACGCTGACCACGGCCGATAGGCACCATGGAGTCGATGGCCAACAGGCCGGTCTGAACCGGCTCGCACACCGGGGTACGGTCGATGACGCCGGGGGCCTTGAACTCGATAGGACGACGGTGCGTGGCGACGATGTCACCCAAACCGTCGATGGGCTGGCCGAGCGGATTGACGACGCGGCCGAGCATGGCGCGGCTCACGGGGATATCCATAATGCGGCCAGTGGTGCGGCACTCGTCGCCTTCCTTGATGGAGTCGACGGCACCGAACAGAACGGCGCCGACCTCGTCACGGTCAAGGTTCTGGGCAAGGCCGAAGACGGTCTCACCGGTATCGGAGCTCTTGAACTCCAGAAGCTCGCCTGCCATGGCGCTCTTGAGGCCGGAGACGCGCGCGATGCCGTCGCCTACCTCGTCGACCGTTGAAACCTCATGCGTATCGACCGTCGCGGAGAGGCTCGTGAGCTGCTCCTGCAGTTTCTTGGCGATATCCTGGGCATTGAGGGTTTCGGACATTAGGCTTCACCTCCGTACGAATTAGCAGAGTTTGCGAGGGTCTCCTGCGCGATGCGCAGCTGCGTCTTGACGGAAATGTCACGACGCTCGCCGCGGGCCTCGAGAACCAGGCCGCCCACGATAGACGGGTCGACCTGCTCGATAAGGAATACCTTGCGGCCGAAGTCCTGCTCGCATTTCTTAGTGATGGTTTGACGCAGCTCGTCGTCGAGCGGGATCGCCGTGGTGACGGTCACGCCCACTACATCCTCGTCTTCCTCGGCAACATACTTAAAGGCAGCTGCCACCTTGGGAAGAAGGTCGAGCTGGTCGCGCTTGGACATGGTGTCGAGCACGGCGATGATCTCGGGGCTGGCGCTAGCCAGACGCTCAATCATCTCGAGGTCCTCGAACACATGGTTCTCGGCCTTGGCGGCTTCCAAAAGGGAGCGCGCGTAGGTCTCGAGCACCTTGTCCTGATAGCGGCTAGTCGGCATTCAGGCTACCTGCTTCCTGGATGTAGCGCTCGATGAGCTTCTTCTGCTCGCCCTCGTCCTCGAGTGCCTCGCCCACGATCTTGGTGGCGACGGCAACGGACAGGTCGGCGATGGAGCTCGCGGCACCGGCGTAGATGGACTTGCGCTCGTCCTCGACGGTCGTGTGAGCCTTGGCGATGATCTCCTCGGCCTCCTTGTGGGCAGCCTCGATGATACGGGCGCGCTCGGACTCGGCGTCCTTACGGGCCTCGAGAACGATGTCGGCAGCCTGACGACGGGCGTCGGTGACGATCGAGTCGGACTCAGCGCGCTTGGCGATAGCCTCCTGCTTGGTCTTCTCGGCCTCGTCGAGGCTCTCCTCGATCTTCTTGCCGCGCTCCTCCATGGTTTTCATGATGCCCGGCAGGGCGACCTTGGCCAGCACGATCCAGATGATCAGGAAGGCGATAAGCGCCGGGATGAACTCCGCCATCTTAGGGATGAGGATGTCCGCACCGGCAGCGCCGTCCTCGGCGAACGCGGAAACCGGCATGAGCAGCGCGGCCGCGGACGCGGAGAGTGCGATCGCGCTCTTCTGGGATGAAAGATTCATACTTGACGCTCCGTGCTATTTAACGATCAGCGCGACAACGAAGCCGATCAGAGCCAGAGCCTCGCCGAAGGCGGAGCCCATGATGAAGACGGTGAACACGCGGCCCTGGACCTCAGGCTGACGGGCCATAGCACCCGTAGCACCCAGAGCAGACAGGCCGATAGCAAGACCAGCGCCGATAACACCGAGACCGTAACCGATAACTCCCACGATTCCTCCTTTGTCGTGCGTGTCTTATTTCACGCAGGATAACCTTTTTATAACTGCCGGGCTCCATGGGTACGGGCACCGGCGGTTTAACGAATTGCCTTACCATTAAGGCGCGAACGGAAGATTACTCCTCCTCCGCGACCTCCTCTGCCTCGGAGACATACACGGCGGTAAGGACCGTGAAGACGTAAGCCTGGATGGCGCCGACCACAAGCTCGATCGCATAGATCAGGATGAGGATGGCAAGCCAGGCCAGCGAAGGCAGGGCGCCGACGGCGTGGGCCGCGGAAACCTGCTGAAGCAGCGGTTGCATGAACATGCTCGCCATGATGGCGAACGATCCCATGACCACGTGTCCTGCGAACATGTTGCAGAACAGACGGACGGCGAGCGTGATGAGGCGCAGGAAGGTCGAGAAAAGCTCGACGACCCACACAAGCACGTTCATCGGGAAGCTCACGCCCTGCGGGGCGAGGCTCTTGATGTAGCCGATCACGCCGTGAGCCTTGCATCCGTAGTAGATGAAGTACACGAAGGCGAAGATGGCGAGCGCGGCGGTGGAGCCGATTGCGCCGGTGCCGGGCTTCATTCCCGGGATCAGGCCGATCATGTTATTGATCAGGATGAACAGGAAAAGCGAGCACAGGAACGGGAAGTGCTTCTTCCAGTTCTCACCCACGACGCCCTTGCCGATATCGTTCTCGACGTACTCGATGATGTACTCGAAACCGTTGACGAAGAAGCCCTTGGGAACTAGGGTCTGCTTCTTCTTGAACACGGCCAGGACGATCAGGAGCACGATCGTGGAGACGATCAGCCAAAACGAGTACTGCGTGATGCCGCAGCTCAGATCGCCCACGACAGGGGTGGAGCTGAACTCGCTGACCAGATGATTAATCTCATCAGGCAGCTTTTCAAAAATTTCCACGACTTACCTTTCGACCTCATGAGGATCTCGCAGCGCCTTGGCGACGCGAACCGTGCAGGCGGCCATAAAGACCACGAAGCCGATCGCCTCGCCCAGGAGGAACATGCGAAATGCCTCTCCGAACAACGCAAACACAACCAAGGTAAAGACGAGCAGGGCGACTGCCGAGACCGCCAGACTCACCATACCCTTGAGCATGTCCGCATTCTGCTTATCGTCAAGAACCGGCTTGAGCGTAAAGACAAAGGGAAGGAAGGCAATTGCGCCCGCGATGGCGCCTGCAACGATAGCGAGCAGATCGGCTATCTGAAACACTGGCTCCCTCGCTTTCCTTTTTAACGCCTCACAGCACAGTCCCAGCCAAACATTGGTGACTATTGTACGAGCCAATCGCTAAAGTACAACCGTAAAACAAACGGTTAATACGCACCTGTACGTTTTCTTAAGGCCTTCTTTATGCCGCAGGTACGGTAATACGTTTTTTCGAACCCCTCAGCGCAAAACGTCCGTTAACAGAAGTGCGCGTGGACGACTTTTGCTCGCCCGCGCGCACCATTTCTTCGTATTTGTGACCGTAGCCGACAAGGCCCAACGGCTAGAGCGTACCGTAGATGCGGTCGCCGGCGTCGCCCAGGCCGGGAACGATGTAGGCGGCCTCGTTGAGATGGTCATCGATGGCGCAGGTATAAATATGTACGTCAGGGTCCTTTTCGGTCAGCGACTTGAGGCCCTCGGGCGCGGCGACGATACACAGCATGCGGATATCCTTGACACCGCGCTCGCGCAGGTAGCTGATGGCCATCTCGGCCGAACCGCCCGTGGCGAGCATAGGGTCGACAACCAGGCAGATGCGCTGATCGATATCCTTGGGCATCTTGCAGTAATACTCATGCGGCTCGTGGGTGACCTCGTCGCGCTCCATACCGATGTGGCCCACGCGAGCCGAGGGTACCAAGTCGAGGATACCGTCGACCATGCCGAGGCCCGCACGCAGGATGGGAACGATGGCGAGCTTTTTGCCGGCGAGCTGCTTAAACGTTGCGGTGGTGATGGGGGTCTCGACCTCGACGTCTTCCATGGGCAGGTCGCGCATGGCCTCGTAGCCGTCAAAGAGCGCAAGCTCGCGCACGAGCTGGCGGAACTGGTTGGTGCCAGTGCTCTTGTCGCGCAAGATCGACAGCTTGTGCTGGACGAGTGGGTGATCGACAAGGGTCACACGGGACGTATCGTAGGTGACGGTCATGGGTTGATGCCCCTTTCATTGCGGCCGGAAGATGGCCTTGCTGACAAGGCGCATGGCGACGTTGTTGCCCCGCGCCGTGCATAAGTTTAACGGTTTGTTGTATCGAGCAGCTCGTCGCAACCCTACTGAGCGGTGTTGAGCGAACGCTTGACGGCATCACGCCAACCAGCAAGGTTGCTCTCACGGCGCTCGGCGGACATGTGAGGATGGAAGACTTTTACGATCTGAGCGTTTTGCTCCAGCTCCTCCAAATCCTCCCAATAGCCGACGGCAAGGCCTGCCAAGTACGCGGCGCCGATCGCCGTGGTCTCCACCGTCTCACACTGCAACACGGGGATATCCAGCAGATCGGCCTGGAATTGCATGATGAACTCGTTGCGCGAGGCACCGCCATCGACGGACAGGCGCTCAATCGAAAGTCCCACGTCCTGCTCCATGGCGCGCAGCACGTCATAACTCTGGTAGGCCATGGACTCGCAGGCCGCACGCACAATGGTCGCGCGACTCGAGGCGCCGGTCAGGCCGCACACGATACCGCGAGCATGCGGGTCCCACCAGGGAGCGCCCAGGCCTGCGAAGGCGGGGACGAAGTAGCAGCCCTCGTTGTCGTTAATCGAAGTGGCGAGTTGCGCGGACTCGCTCACGTTCGAGATGATGCCCATGTTGTTACGCAGCCAGTTCATGGTTGAGCCGGCGGCAAAGATAGAACCCTCGAGCGCATAGCTGATCTTGCCGTCCGCGGCGATACCGATCGTGGAGACCAGACCGTTCTTGGATTCGACGATCTCGTCGCCGGTGTTCATGAGCATAAAGCAACCCGTGCCATAGGTGTTTTTGGTCTGGCCAGGATGGAAGCAGCAGTGGCCGAACAGCGACGCCTGCTGGTCGCCCGCCACGCCCATGATGGGTGGCATGTTGGTCATGATGTCGCTCGCGACGCGGCCGTAGTCGCCCGAGCTCCAACGAACCTCGGGCATCATGGAACGCGGAACGTCGAAAAGCGCCAGCAGATCGTCGTCCCAATCGAGCGCATGGATATTAAAGAGCGCGGTGCGGCTGGCATTGGTGTAGTCGGTGGCAAAGACCTGACCGCCGGTGAGGTTGTAGATGAGCCAGGTGTCGATGGTGCCGAACATGAGGTCGCCCGCCGCCGCGCTCTCACGCGCACCGTCGACGTTATCGAGAATCCACTGCACCTTGGAGGCCGAGAAATACGGGTCGAGCGTAAGCCCCGTGCGGGAGCGCACCAGCTCTTCTGCGCCCTGCTCAACCAGCTCGTCGATCAGAGGTGCGGTGCGACGGCATTGCCACACGATGGCGTTATAGATGGGTTGGCCGCTTATGCGGTCCCACACCACCGTGGTCTCGCGCTGGTTAGAGATACCGATGGCGGCGATGCGGTCAGAATGGATGCCGCTCTTAAACTGAACCTCCATCATCACGCCGATCTGGCTGGCAAGCACCTCCGTGGGATCCTGCTCCACCCAGCCGGGGCGCGGGAAGCTGGTTTTGACGCTACGGCGCGCCTGGGCGACGATGCAGCCGTACTCGTCGACGATGGTCGCGAGTACCGAGGTGGTGCCGCAGTCGAGCGCCATGATATAGGAACCGCCAAAGTTAAACGAGGCGTCTTCCATACCCAGGCTACCTAGATTCAACGACATCGCTTACACCTTTCTATTGCATCGGGTCGGACAGGACCCGCTCGATCTCTGATGCGGGAAGCGCGCCTTGGCGCAGAATCTGGAGCTCACCGCGCTGAAACGACACGATGGTTGAGGCGTCGCGACACGGGGTCTCACCGGCGTCGACGGCCACATCGACCCCCTCCAGGATACGCTCCTCCACCGTGGCAAAACTTGCCGGCGCGGGCGCGCCGTGCGTGTTGGCGCTGGTGCAGGCAAGAGGGCTGCCGCAGGCGCGGATGAGCGCTTGCACCACGGGCGAGGCCGAAGCGCGAAGTGCCACCGTGTCGTCGGCAGCGCGCATAAAGGTCGGCACGCAGGGGGCCGCCTTGACCACGATAGTCAGGGCGCCCGGCCAGCATCGTCGGGCGAGCACGCGGGCCTCATTAGGGATATCCACGCCATAGCGGTCGAGTGCCTCGGCATCATCGACCAGCCAGGCAACCGTTTGGGTGAGCTCGCGCTGCTTGAGGGTAAAGATACGACGATAGCCGGTACCGAGTGCGGGGACCGCGGCGCCGTTGACGGTGACCTGCGGATCGCGCGGCCACGGCAGAGGTTCACTTGTATCTTGTGGAACGGCATCCGAGAAAGCGTTGACCGCCACGGCGACACCGTAGACCGTCTCGGTTGGAATAAGCGCCAGGCCGCCGCGACCGAGTAGCTCGGCCGTGCGCTCGACTGCAAGCCGATGTGGCTCGCGCGCTCCCTCGTATACCCGATAGACCGTCTGCATGTGTATGCCAGCCCCTTACGCTCTGGTGCAAGTTTGTTTACTGTGGGGCATTCTCGCACGAAACGTTCAACCTATTTGCCCAGAGCGCATGTTGGTTTGGTGAGCGGCTCTAGTAGTCGGTGAAAGTGAGGGGGTTATTGGACGGCTACGAACTTCTTTGGTCTTCCGGCGTGACGTTCTTGAGCGGCGTAACGCTCGATGCTGTCTATCGTTATCATTCGGCGGCCGTCGACAAGCTCAACATCGAGTTTGCCGGCTTTGACCAGCGCGGTAATCCGCGGAGCGGAGACTTTGAGGTCCAGTGCTGCGTCTTTAAATGTTCGGCACGCCGCTTCCCGAGCGTCCTCGTGGTCGATTTCGACTGAAAGGGCCACGACCTCGGCCGAGCGTTCGTACCCTGCCGGAGTCAAACCGTTGTTGAGGTCGTCGGCCAAAAACGCCATCATCGCCTCGGTGGCATGGGCAATCGCTTCTTCGCGCGTATCGCCATCGGCAAAGGCGCCGGGAATCTGCGGGAAGCTGGCGCAGTAACCGTCGTCTTCTTTTATGAGAACGCAGTCATAGGTAAATCGCTGCCTCATTTTGCCTCCAACTACCATCCAGCTTGCCGGCAAATGCTTGCCCATGTCCCCTTCTTTGGCCGATCACCACCAGAGCCGTTCACGGTGACAACACGGTCACCGGAAACATACTTGGCATGACTACCGACTTGCGCGACTTTCACGAATCCGTCGTGCTTGAGTAGTGCAATGATTTCCCGAAAGGTAGGAGGTTGCATGGGCCGACCTCTTTCAGCCGTCCTAATTATAAACTACTTTATAATTTTTGCTAACCAGTTAATAAATATTACTGGCGCTGCTTGGGCTCGGTGACGATGGCTCGGACGATGCGGGGGCGATCGGTGAGGTCGTGGACGATGCGCACGTCCGACAGGCCCGCTTGACGACAGAGCTCGGCCGCAGCGTCGAGCGCGCCCTCGTAGAGCTCGCAGGCAAAGAGGCCGCCGGCGCGCAGCATGTAGGGTGCCGCGTTGAGCAGACGGCGGAAGATATCGAGGCCGTCGGCACCGCCCTCGAGCGCCAGATCGGGCTCAAAGTCCTTGACCTCGTGCGGCAGCGAGCGCATGACATCGGTGGGGATGTAGGGCGGGTTGGAGACGAGTACGTCAAAGGTGCCCCACTCTTCGCGGGGAATGGAGCTCACCAGGTTCGTGAGGCTGAAGGCGACCTCGTCGGACGTGAGGCCAAGCGTATCGCGGTTTTTGGTAGCAAGGTCGATGGCGCGCGGCTCGATGTCGGTAGCAGTGCAGGTGACGTGGCCGCGACGCTCCCAGGCAAGCGAGAGCGAGATGCAGCCCGTGCCGCAGCCGACCTCGAGAACGCGGGCGATGCGGGGCTCGGCGGGGGCGAGCGCGGCGGCATCCTGCGTCAGGGACGCCTCGTGGTCGGCGCTACCCTCGATGGCGATGCCGTATTCGTCGAGTTCGGGCTCAGCGAGCTCCTCGGCTTCCGCTGCTTCGGCCGCCTCGGCCTGCGCGGCGGCCTCCTCGGCCTCGCGATCGGCAAGCTCCTCGGCATAGGCGCGGCTACCGAGCACGTCGCTACCCAGCGCAGCCTCATCGGCGGCCGTCAGGTTGGCGGCACGGCGCTCGGCCGTCGCGCGTTCGTCGGCCAGCGCCGCCTCGGCTTTGCGAGCCTGCTCGACCTCATCGTTCCAAGGCAGCTCCACGCGCTGGCGGGCGGCGGCCTCGGGGCTCAGCACCTCGGCATCCAGATAGTTCAGGACTTCTTCAACGAGCATCTCGGTCTCGGGGCGCGGGATAAGCACGCCGGGGGCGCACGCGACATCGATCATGCGAAACTGCGTGCTACCGGTGATGTACTGTAGCGGCTCGCCCTTCGCGCGACGGACGACTGCCGCGTGCATGGTCTCGAGCTGCGCTGCGTCGAGCGTCTCGTCCATGCGCATATATAAGTCGATACGCGCCAGGCCCGTGGCCGCGCACAGCAACCACTCGGCAGAAAGACGGGGATGCTCCTCGCCGCGCTCGGCCAGGTACTCCTTGGTCCATTCGAGACAACGCTTGATGGTCCAGATCTCGTTTGCCATGGGGTCCTCCCCTCTTAAGCGCCGGGCGGCGCGCGAATGTCGGAGCAGATTGTACGCGAGGGCGGCACGCGGCAAGAGACGATTGGAAGCGATTATCGAGAATCAGCCCAGAATTTTGCTTGGATCGCACTCGAAGCGTTCATTCGTCGACGTCTAAATCTGCATCCGTCAAGCTTTTGGCAAGGTTGCCCCAAAACTGACCAATATCTAACCAAGAACTTGCCAAATCACTTGACGCGCGACGCGTCAAAAAGGACCCCACGACTTCTTGGACGATTTTTCGAGCATTATTTTCGGTATACAATGAATGCCGATAATTGCTTTGAGCAGGTAGATGGCTTAATAGCCATAAAAACCAATCGAATAACACCTCAAAGCAATGTGCCCAACCTAGTCATTTAAGAACGTCCCCAATGACTACTTAGGGCCACGAAAGCGTCGCAGGTTGAGCATAAGTCAGCGAAAACGCCCCTAAGCGAGCAAGGTGACGTGAAAGAGGAGGGAAGCGTACTTTGGTACGCGACCGACGATTGAACGTCAGATTGCCGCTTAGGGGCGTTTGCAGCGTCGAGCCGTTACGCGGTTTGGTAAAACCGCGTAACCCACTACACAGCCTGTGCCAGCTTCTCGGCTCGCTCGGCGGCGGCAAGCGCCTCGATGACGGTGCCGAGCTGATCGCCCAGAAGGACGCCGTTGTAGGTGGAGTTGAAACCGATACGATGGTCGGTCACGCGGTCCTGGGGCTGGTTGTAGGTACGGATCTTCTCGGAACGGTTGCCGTGGCCAATCTGGCTCTGGCGCTCGGCGCCGAGTTCGGCCTGCTGCTTCTCGAGCTCCATCTCGTACAGACGGGCGCGCAGCATCTGCATGCAGACCTCGCGGTTCTGGATCTGGGAACGCTGCTCCTGAGACTGCACCACGGTGTTGGTGGGCAGGTGGGTGATGCGCACGGCGGAGTAGGTGGTGTTAACGCACTGACCGCCAGGGCCGGAGGCACAGTAGGTATCGATGCGCAAGTCGGACTGGTTGATCTGAACGTCGATCTCCTCGGCCTCGGGAAGCACAGCGACGGTTGCCGTGGAGGTCTGGATGCGACCCTGGGACTCGGTCTTGGGGACACGCTGGACGCGATGCACGCCGGACTCGTACTTCATGACGGAGTAGACGCGGTCGCCCTCGACCTTGAACTCGATGGACTTAAAGCCGCCGGCCTCGCTGGGGCTGGAGTCAAGCACGGTGGTCTTCCAGCCGCGCGACTCGCAGAAGCGCTGATACATCTTGTACAGATCGCCGGCAAAGATGGCCGCCTCGTCGCCGCCGGCGGCGGAGCGGATCTCGACGATGGTGTTCTTGTCGTCGTTGGGGTCGCTCGGGATGAGCATGTACTTGATGTCTTCCTCGAGCTGGGGAAGCTTGGCCTCGTTTTCGGAGATGTCCATCTGGAGCATCTCCTTCTCGTCGGCATCGGTGGTATCGTGGAGCATTTCCTTGGCAGCCTCGATGTCATCGAGCGCGCCGATGTACTCGCGCGAGGCGGCAATGAGGTCGGACTGGTGCGCGTACTCCTTGTTGAGACGCGTGAACTCCTTGATATCGGAGGCGACGGCCGGGTCGGAAAGCTTCTTCTCGAGCTCCTCGTAGGCCTTAATGATCTTTTCGAGCTTGTCGCGCATGGCGGGACTCCTTTATGTGCGTGAAGGCGAAAATCGGCAGAGTTGATGGGGCGCGCGGCGCCACTGCGGGGGTAAGCCCAGCTAGAACATGTCGATCTTCAGATACATGCGCATCCCTTCGCGTATGAGGTACATAGTTGCGGTCTAACCCATACATGATAGCGTGCGCAGACAAACCTGCATATAACCCGCACGGAATGATTGGTGCAAACAAACCTGACCCCATTGCACCAAGGGCTTGCTTTTTGGCTAGAGCGTTTGGAGTAGAGCGACGAGGAAGCGGATGCCCTGGAGGTAGGCGCGGCGGGTGATGCGCTCGTTGGTGCCGTGGACGCCGCGCTCGCACTCGTCGTCATCAACCACAAAGGCCGAGAAGCGAATGCACTCAGGGCAAATGCGCTGGTAGTTGGCAGCGTCGGTCGCACCGATCACGGTCGAGGGCACAATTGCCACTGGCTCGAATGATCCGCTTTCCTCCGTCCCCTTTGGATCACGGAAATAGCGGGCGGCGATGGAGCGAACCGCCTCGAGGCCGGGACCACCGATGCGCGGGGACGGCGAGGGTTCGGAGCTGCCGGGGCCCAGCCCCACTTCGACACGACCGGCAAGGTCCGCCCCGGCAACCGCCTCACGGCAGCGCGCCACAACATCGGCCACGCTCGTGCCCTCGAGCATGCGGAAGTTGATGTTGGCCCACATATCCTGCGGCATTACGTTGGCGCCGGTGCTGCCGCCCTCGATCTGCGTGGGCGCGCAGGTGGTCGTCACCAGCGGATAGAGCTTTTTGCTGGCGAGGCAATCGCGGACAATGGCATCCCCGTTGGCGGCAATTTCATCGGCCGTGTAGAGCCCCAACTCGACGAGCTGGGCGGCAAGCAAGTCGGTCACGCGCGTCGGCCACTCGATATCGCAGATTGCGGTGATGGCACGGCTGAGCACCTCGAGCGACGTGCCGCCGTAGGGGTTGGAAGAATGTCCACCCTCACTCTTCGTCTTGAGCACAATGTCGGCATAGCCCTTCTCCGCGAGGTCGGCGTGCATGAGCCAACCCTCGCCCGCGCTGTACTCGGCAGCCGGAACGATGCGGTAGTCGCCCTCGTCGATCAGGTACTCAAGCTCGATGCCGCGCTCCTCGAGCGCGCGGCCGATGGCGCCCGCGCCGTACTGCGTCGTCTCCTCGTCCTGGCCAAAGGCCAGGAGCAGCGTGCGCTCGTGCTGCCAACCGTGCCCCAGCGCATACTCGACAGCCTCGAGAATGCCTGCGACCTGGTCCTTCATGTCGATCGCGCCGCGGCCCCAGATGTAGGTGTCGTCCACGTGCCCGCTAAAGGGGGCATGCGTCCAGTCGGCCTCGGTACCCGGCACCACGGGAACCACATCCATGTGGCCCATGAGCATAACGGGCTTAAGAGTCGGATCGCTGCCGGCAAGCGTCACCAATAGCGAATGGTCGATAAGCTCGACCTCGCCCGCCGCGAACACGCGCGGCCAGGCCTGCTGCATATACGCGCGCAGGTCGTCGAAGGGCTGCCAGTCCACCGCCTCGGCATCCATGCTCGAGATGGTCGGAAACGACAGCACGCGGCCCAAGCGCTCGCACGCGCCTGCCTCGTCTATATCGGCAAAATCGTCCTCATGCGCAAAGAAGTACCAAACCTCGGCCATGACATCCTTTCGATTGTGATGACGAGGGCCGCCCCACCGGAGCGGCCCTGACACATAAGCGTTTGCGGTCGGTTATTTGTCCTCGAGATAGCGAGAGAGGAACTCGCGAGTGCGCTGGTGTTTGGGGTTGCCGAAGAGCTCGGCCGGCGCGGCGTCCTCGAGCACCACGCCCTTGTCCATAAAGACCACGCGGTCGGACACGGTTCGGGCAAAGGCCATCTCGTGCGTGACGACGACCATGGTCATGCCGTCGGCCGCGAGCTTGCGCATGACCTCGAGCACCTCGCCCACGATCTCGGGGTCGAGTGCGGAGGTCGGCTCGTCGAACAGCATGATCTGCGGATTCATGCACAGGGCGCGCGCGATGGCCACGCGCTGCTTTTGGCCACCGGACAGGCGACCCACGGCGGCGTGCGCGAACTTCTCGAGCCCCACGCTCGTCAGATGCTCCATCGCGACCTTTTCGGCCTCGGCCTTGCTCATCTTTTTGAGTGTGACGGGCGCGAGCGTGCAGTTGTCGAGCACATCCATGTTGTTGAACAGGTTAAAGCCCTGGAACACCATGCCGATGTCCTCGCGCAGCTTGTTAATGTTGCAGCGCTCGGCCGTAAGGTCCTGACCGTGGAACCAGATGTGGCCCGCGTCCGGGGTCTCGAGCAGGTTGAGGCAGCGCAGGAAGGTCGACTTGCCCGAGCCCGAGGCGCCGATAATGGTGACGACCTCGCCGGGGTTAACGGACAGGTCGATGCCCTTGAGCACCTCGAGCGAGCCGAAGCTCTTGCGCAGGCCCTCGACGCGGATGAGCGGCTCATTGGTCTGTGCGGCGGCCGCGGTGCCGGTAGTGGCGGTATCTGCCATGATGATTCTCCTCGTCTTGAGCCTAGTTGGAGCTGGGCAGCGTTACCGGAGCCTCGGCGCCGAGCTTTTTGCCAAAGGCCTCGAGCAGGCGGCTCGCCACGAGCGTCAGGATCAGGTAGACCACGAGCGCCACGCAGTAGACCTCCATCTGACGGTAGTACACGCCGGCGACGGTGGTGGTGGCGTACATGAGGTCGAACACGCCGATGACCGAGAGCACCGACGAATCCTTGATGTTGATGATGAGCTCGTTGGTGAGCGCCGGAATCGCGTTTTTAATGCCCTGGGGGAACACGACCTTGCGCATGGCCTGCCACTGCGAAAGACCCAGCGAGCGCGCCGCCTCGGCCTGGCCGGGATCGATGGACTCGATGCCGCCGCGCAGGACCTCCATCATGTAGGCGGTGGAATTGAGCGAGATGGTGACGAGGCCAGCGGTAAAGGTACTCCAGATCTGGTTGGCCTGGGCGGTCTCGAAGCCCATGCCGCGCAAAACGGTGAAGCCCGCGTAATAGATGAGCAGGCCCTGGACCATCATGGGCGTGCCGCGCACGATGGTGGAGTAGACGGTCGCAAAGCCGCGGCCGATGCTCTTGAAGAAGCGCACCAGGTCGTTGTCCACGCGATCGAAGGTCTGAATGCGCAGGAACACAAAAAGCAGCGCCAGGAAGAATGCAATGACGGTGCCGAAGGTCGCAAGTGCGATGGTAATCTCGATGCCGCGGACAAAGAAGTCCCCGCTCTTGTAGGTCATGTAGACCAGGCTCGACAAAAAGTCGCTGGGGTTGGAATCCGAGACGATGCTCACCTGTACCAGGTCGATAAACGACATGACGCAGCGGTCCACGAAAAAGATCGCCGCAATGGCGACCACGACGTAACTGCCTAAGCGTGCGCCACGACGGAAACGCTCGGATGCGAACGGCGACGTTTCGCGATAGTCGTTCCAGTGCATAAGCTTGGTGACCAGCGCCGCCGCCGACACGACGAGCCAGGCCCAATGAATCGCCCAAAGGCAATCTTGGAACACGCCCGTAGGCGCCAAGAAGCTCAGCGGTGTGGGATTGCGCTGGCTAAACGCCAGGCCGAGCGCCGCGATAACGCTCGTGCCCAGGTACACATAACGGTGGTCGGCCTTGGTAAAGGAGGCCAGGCGATTGATGGTTTTCATGCTGCCTCCCTATGCCGGCTGACGATCGAGGCACGCGTCCCACATTTGGTCGCGCTCCTCTTGGCTAATGCCCTTGAGTGTCTTGTCGATGAGCTTAAGCAGCTTGTCCGAGCCCTTGCGGCAGCCAACGTTTGCCGCGACCTCCTGCTTAAAGCCCTCGCCTTCGGCAAATTGAATCGGCACGATACCGGGATTTTGGGCCATATAGCCCTTCTCGTTCTCGGTGTTGTAGGTCACGGCGTCGCAGGTGCCCTGCAGCAGGTTCGAAAACACTGTGGGGACCGAATCGACCGGGTTCTTGTGGACAACGCCCGGAATCTCGTCGATGACGGTATCGAGCATGGTGTCCTTTTGGCCGAGTACCGTGGCACCGCTAAAGTCGCTGAGCTTGGTGGCGTTTTGGTAGGGGGAGCCCTCTTTTACGAACAGGCCAAAGTAGCCAATGAAGTACGGGTCGGAAAAGCCGACCGACTCCTCGCGCTCGGGCGTAGCGCTCATACCGGCGATGATGAGGTCAATCTGGCCGTTGTTGAGCGAATCGATAAGGCCCGAGAAGCTCTGCTTGACGGCAACGGGCTCGCCACCGAGGGCCTTGCAGACGATCTTGGCGATCTGCACGTCATAGCCGTCGGCGTAAGCTCCCTGCACGTTGTCGATGGGAATGGTGAACTCGCTGGCCTCGGAGACCTGCCAGTTGTACGGGGCGTAGGCCGCCTCCATGCCGATGCGGATCTTGTCCTTGCCGATCACGGAATCGGACAGGTCGTCGCGACCGCCGCCAGTCGTGGGCTGAACCACCTTGAGCGTGGACGGACGCTGACAGCCGGCGAGCGCGCCGGCGACGACGGAAGCGCTCGCAGCGAGAGCGCTTCCCAAAAAGATGCGACGGCTGCATACCGGCTGTGGATGCGCGTCGCGTTGATGGGGAGAATGCATAATCTGCCTTCCCTGTTGAATCGTATGCTGACGACTTAACAGGATATACGCCAGCGACCAGCAGCGCAGCACAAGCTCGAAAAATTAATAGACACACGGTAGTCATTGGGAGCGTCGATGTTTTGGCAATGCCAGCGAGCGCCGCCCAGAGCGAACAAGTTGGCATGAAAAAGGCAAGGCATAGACCTTCTGGTCATGCCTTGCCTTTTTATGCCAAATTGTCGCTCTGGACGGTGTGCAGCGTCGACCGGTCCGCCGTTCGTTAGAACGGCGGAACCTCTAGAGCAGCGTTACGCTAAAGCTGCGGACGTCCGTCTCGCCCGGCGCCAGCGTAATGGTGTTGACCTTGTGCTCAAAGACGTCGTCCTCGGTGTCCATGGTGGTGTGACCGGTCCAGGGCTCGAGCGCCACAAACGGAGCGTCGTTGGCGGCAGACCACACGCCGATGTACTTAAAGCCCTCAAAGTCGATCTTGACGCCGTGGCCCGACTTGCGGCCGCGCAGCGTGAGCGTGGAGCCCGGGGTATCGGTGAACATGATGGCATCGTTATCGAAGCTGCGGTGCGTGATGGGCAGCACGTCCGAGTTATCGGGAGCCTTGTAACTGCCCTCGAACGTCATGAGGCCGTCGGGCGTGATGATGGGGGCCTCGTTGGTCCAAGCCTCGGTAAATGCCAGCTCGTAGTCCTCGAACGTCTCGTCCTCGGCACCGGGGGCGGGCACGTTAAATGCAGGGTGGCCGCCCACCGAGAACGGCAGGTCCACGTCGCCGGTGTTGGTGACGGCAAAGGTCTGCGTGAGCGTGGCGTCACCAGTCAGGGCATAGGTCATGTTGAGCTTAAAGTGGAAGGGAAAAGCCTTGAGCGACTCGGGCGTATCGGTGATCTCGTAGGTGACGGACGAGCCGTCCTCGGAGACCTCGACCAGCTTGTGCTCGACGATGCGCGCGAGGCCATGACGCGGCATCTCGCAGGTGCCAGCCGCAGACGTCGCTGTGTTGTTGCGCAGCGATCCCACGATGGGGAACAGAATGGGCGCGTGCTTGCCCCAAAAGGCCGGGTCGCCCTGCCATAGATACTCGTTGCCGTCGAGGGCAAGGCTCGTGAGCTGGGCTCCCATGGAATCGATGGCCGCGGTGAGGCCGCCGCGCTTGATGGTGGTGACGGTAGACATGCTACTTCCTCCAAAAGTAAACAATAGTGTCGAGGGCTATTGTGCCACTCTTGGCGGCAAGGAAAAGCGGCAGGCGCAGTTATTGAGCGATTGCGTAAAGGTCGAACCCGCCCTGCGGTGTGCTGTCGACCGTATCGGGCGCCTGCGAGTTAAAGCTCACGGGAACCATGCGCTTTGAGGCGCGGAAGCGCGTGCCATCGGTGGCGACGGGCGGCTCGTCGACGGTGAGCTCGTAGTCGCCGGGCTTGAGTTCGATGCCGTCGCCAGCGGAGTTGACATATTGATACTCGTCAATCGCCTGCCCCCTGAGCGTGCGGCCCACGATATGGATGAGCATCTGGCTGTCGCCGCGCGCGGTGTCCCACGTCGCGCCGTCCTTGACCTCGACCGACACATGTACCGAGCGCGTGCGGCTGAGCGATTGTTCGACAGACATCTCGACCTTGGCGGCATCTTTGCGCTGTTGCTCCACATGGCTCCAGACATTTCCGATCGCCGAGCAAGCGATGACGCCGGCCATGAAGGCGATGAGGATGGGGCCGAGCGGGGAGCGGCGGCCCGCGTCTTCCTCGCGAGCTAGGTCGGGGCGATGCGTGGGCGCAGGCGCCTGAGCACCATGCGCGGGCACGTCGAGTATGCTGAAGGATGCCGTGCTGCCGGGGTCGATGTTATGGCGCGGCTGCGGGGTCTTGGCCGGCGAGATGGACATGTCCGCCGGCTCGCCGAGCGTGGCCGTGGCATCGGCCTTAGCCTCATCGGCCTCGGCTTGGGCCCAAGCCTGCTCAAAGGTCAGGGGCTCGGCGGCATCGGAGGCGGCGTCAGGCTCGACAGCGGCATCGTTGCCGGTCTCGTCCTCGTCGCTCGACACGTCACGCGGCGCGGGCTCGTCCCACTCCTCGTCCGGAGCCTCGCCCTCGCTATACCACCATTCAAAGTTATCGATATCCATACGGGGCGCCCCTTAGGCCTCGCAAATAAACACTTGCTAGCCTTATACCCCCAGACAGCGCTGGAGCTCGCCGGCACAGACAGGAAAACCGTCACAACATTCGATGCTTTTCCTCGATTTCGAGATTTTCATCGAATGTTGTGACGGTTTGGGCGACTGGCTGGCAGCGCAATGTGACAAAGAGACTGTTCCTTTGTCACATTCTGTTAGAGTTGCAGGGATTGAATCCCGCTTATTCATGCGACATTGGAGTGACAACCTTGACCGCCGCAACCACGCCTAAAAGTAAGTCAACCGCCGCCGCGCTCTCCCCCGCGCGCACCAAGCTCTGCCTGGCGTTGCTCGTGCTTTTGGGGTTCTCGCTCGGCTGCTCCGAATTCGTGGTCATCGGCATCGAAAGTGACTTGGCGACGGAACTCGGCGTATCGCTTGCCACCGCAGGCCAACTTATTAGCGTGTTTGCGCTCGTCTACGCCATCGCGACGCCGGTGCTTGCGCTCAGCACGGGGCGATTCCGCCGCTACCAGTTGCTCGTGTGCTACAGCATCGTCTTTGTGCTCGGCAACCTGGTCATGGCGTTGGCGCCCAACTTTCAAGTGCTGTTTATCTCGCGCATTGTCCTGGGCTCTGTCTCAGGTGCGCTGCTCGCCGTGGGCGTGACGTACATCCCCGAGTTGCTGTCTCCGCAGCAAACTTCGCTTGCCATCTCGGTGGTATATGGTGCGTTTTCCGTGGCGATGGTCTTTGTGACCTCGATTGGCAAGTTTGTGGCCGACACGCTCGACTGGCACGTGGCCATGTACGGCACGCTTTCCTTTGCTGTTCTGATCTGCGGAGCGCTCGTGATGTTTATGCCGCGCGCTGGGCAAACCGACGAGCCTGCCACCTTTCGCGAGCAGGTGGGGCTGCTACGCGAGCCGAGCATCATCACCGGCATGCTCATCTTTTTGTTTGGCGTGGGCTCGGTCTATGTGTTCTACGGCTACGTGACGCCTTATCTAGAGCAGGTGTTGGGCATGGGCACGGTCGAAGCCAGTACCACGCTTATGGCCTACGGCGTGTTCTGCCTGATCTCGAACATCCTGGGCGGATGGATCGACGCGCGTTTTGGCATGAAGGCACTGCTTGTGACGTTTGTGCTGCAGGCTGCGGCGTTACTCGGGCTGTTTACTGTGGGCGGCACCATGCCGCTCGCGCTGGTCTTTGTCTTTAGCTTGGCGCTGCTCATGTACCTGTTCTCGGTGTCGTGCATCACGCACTTTATGGACGTGGCTCGCAGCCGCCATCCCAAGTCGATGGTACTCGCAAGTTCGGTTGAGCCCATGGCGTTTAACGTCGGCATCTCGTTTGGCACCGCAGTGGGCGGCGCCGTGGTGAGCAGCGTTGGCATTGCGTACGTGGGCGCCGTGGGCGCCGCGTTCTCGCTTGTGGCCTGGGCGCTCACGCTGGTGACGATTAAGCTGGCACGCTGGGAGCGCAAGCGGGCGAGGGCGTAGGCGTAGATGAGATACTCGAGCTTGATGACGGCGATCGAAAGGAAACCGCATATGCAATGCGTACTGTTTATCTGCCATGGGAATATCTGCCGCTCGACGATGGCCGAGTCGGTGTTTACCGAGCTGGTGCACCGCGCCGGGCGCGCGGGCGAGTTTGTCATTGATTCTGCCGCGACCTCGACCGAGGAGATCGGCAACCCGCCGCATCACGGTACCGTTGCCAAGCTACGCGAGGTTGGGATTCCCGTCGTTGCACATCGCGCACGTCAGGTACGTCGCGCGGAGTATGGCGACTGGGATCACATTGTCTATATGGATGCCGAGAACGCCCGTGGCCTGCGTCGCATCTTTGGCGACGACCCCGACGGCAAGATCTCGCGCCTGCTCGATTGGACCGAGCGCCCCGGCGACGTGGCCGACCCCTGGTACACCGGCAACTTCGATGCCACCTACCGCGACGTGCTCGCCGGTTGTACCGCTATGCTCGAGCAGCTGTAGGCAAGCGAGGTCGCGGGCCACGTCTTCGGCGCGAAATGAGCGTGGATAATCTCCCGCATACAAATTGAGCGTGGACAATCTCCCACTTTGAGCGCTCAAATACGCTCTAAACGGGAGAAAATCCACGCTCGACTACTCGTCGACGATCTCGGCAAGCCAGACGTTCAGCGTATCGACCTCGGGGCAGCAGAACTTTGCCGTACCGGGCTCGTTGCCAGGCACGGTTCCGCCATAGCGCAGGATATCGATATAGGGAAAGCCCACATGGCAGGCCATGGCGCACATCTTGCCGCGGTCTCGGTCGAAGTCAAAAACGTCGCCCGGCTTGTGACCATGGTGGCAGCGGCACGCACCCAGCTGGTCCACGCAGCTCACGCGGATACGCGGACGCTTGCCACGCGGCGCGCCGAGCGGCTTGTTCTCGCCCGCAGGCTTGATGCCGCCCTCGCCAGCATTACTCATGGTCAACCACATCCAGGCAGGCCTCGATGGGAAGGCCAGCCGACTTGTCCTCTTGGTCGGCATTGCGCTCGATAAGCTCAGCCACCACACGCATGGCATCGGACGTCGCGCGCTGCAGACTCCAACCCGCCATAACGCGGCCGACGAGCACCGCCGAAAACGTGTCACCCGTGCCCGGGAAATAGACCGGAATGAGCTCAAAGGGAATCGTAAAGTACTCCCCCGCCACATGGTCGTAACCGATAACCGCGTTCGTGCCATTGACAACGGCGCTCGTAATGACCACAGATTTGGCACCCAGCTCGCGCACGGCGTCCACAAGGTCACGGGCCTCATCGGGCGTAATTTGCTCGGCGATAGGCCTATCGGCAAGCAGGCACGCCTCAGTATAGTTGGGTACCGCGTAGTCTGCGCACTCCAGCAGGTGCCGCATAAGGCCAATCGTGGACTCGGGCACGCCGGCGTAGAGCTTACCGTTGTCGCCCATGATGGGGTCGACGAACACCTTGGTGCCCTTTTGCGCACGGCGGTGGCAAAAGTCCGAGATGATGCGCGTCTCTTCCTCGGTCACGATAAAGCCGGTCGAGATGGCATCGAACTCAAAGCCGAGCTCCTCCCAGATAGCGAGGCTTTGGCGCACGTACTCGGTGGTGTCATGGATGTAGAACTTGGGATAGTTGAGCGTGTCGGAAACGAGCGCCGTCGGCAGGTTATGGATACGGTAACCCATGTGCGATAGCACCGGCAGCATGGCGGAAAGCGCGACCTTGCCGTAGCCGCACATATCGTTAATCAGCAGCAGCTGAGTATTCTTCATGAGTGTCCCCCTTGGGTCGGGCGCGACGGCGCCATAGTGCGACTAAGTGTAGCGCAGGGGACGTTGCGAGCGGTCGCTACGGTCGCGAAGAGCGCATTGTTGCGGAAAGGCTTCGGAAAATGATCCCTTTTCCTCCGTCCCCAAGGGATCACATGCACCGAAGCGGACCGTGGCGGAATCACATGTTGAGGACGGACAGACACTATGACCCAATCCGAGGGCACTAAAAAGACAGGAGCCCCCGCTCGTGACCGCGGGTCGGGGCTGCGACAATGATGTTGAAGTGCCATAGGCGCAGCCGCGCCGCAACGAGGTTGGGAGGCTCCCATGCCAAAGTATTCTACCGCGTTCGGGATGGACGTCCACCTGAGGTCGACCACCGTCTGCGCCCTCGACGCGGACACCGGCGAGGCCGTGACGAGGAGGTTCCCCGGCAGCCCCTGGGGCGAGGTCGCGGAGTGGATGTCGGGCTTCCCGGGCCGTCGCTCGCGGCCTACGAGAGCGGCTACCTCGGCTTCGCCCCGCAAAGGGAGCTCGCCGGGCTCGGCGTCGAGTGCGTCGCCGCCGCGGTCCCGAAGATCCCCAGGTCGGCCGCCGACTCGGCCTCCAAGAACGACAGGAACGACGCCGCCAGGATGGCCAAGGCGATACTCGCCCACGACATCTCCCCCGTATGGGTCCCCTCCCCCGAGGTCGAGGGCATCAGGGACCTCGCCGGCGCCTACGACGGGGCGACCGCGCGCCTGGCGACCGCCAAGCAGCGGCTGCTCGCCTTCCTCGCAAGGCGGGGGTTCGTCTACGGCGGCACCACGCCCGCCGGCAACCCGAGGAAGTACTGGACCTACGACTTCCTGAGGTGGCTCGACAAGGTCAGGCCCGAGGACGATGGCGGGGTTCGGACGCTCGCCGCCCTGAGGAACGAGGTCGAGGCCGCGGCGGAGGCCCGGGCGGACCTGCTCTCCGAGTACAGGGCAGCCGTGGATGCCAGCCCGGTCGCCGCGGAGGCGGCCGCCCTCCAGTCGATCAAGGGCTGCGCCTTCGCGCTGGCCGCGGCCTTCTCGGCCGAGGTCGGCGACTTCACGAGGTTCCGTTCCGGAAGGCAGGTCACGGCCTATTTCGGCCTCGCGCCGAGCCAGAGGTCGAGTGGCGACTCCGTGCGGCTCGGAGGCGTCAGCGGCGCGGGCAACGCGCTCGTGAGGAAGCTGGCCGTTGAGGGCTCATGGTGCTACGCCGCGGCACGGCACCAGCCGAAGCTCATGCCGAGGGACACGGGCGTGCCCCTCGAGATAAGGATGCACGGGAGGAAGGGGTCCGAGCGGCTCCTGCGGCGGCGCGAGGGGATGCTCGCCCGCGGCATGCCCGCGGCGAAGGCCAACGCGGCCACCGCGGCCGAGCTCGTGAGGTGGCTGTGGGCCCTCGGCGCGATGTGCCGGGAGGCAACCGAATAGACATAGCCCCCGTCCCGGCGAGCCGGGCGGCCTTCGGGGATACCCCCTATTTCGCTGTGCGCGCGGAGCCCTCCGCATGCGCCTCGACAGACTTGGGGAACCCCGCCGAAGGAATGGAGTGCGGGCCGACAGAACGGTATCCGCGGATATGAGACTGAGCCGAAGGCGTCGACGACATGCCGGGGCGGACCGGGACGGGTTAACGGCAGGCCCCGCCGACCGATTGCAAGCGGTCGGCGGGGCCATTGTGGCTCTTGACAGCGGATTGGGTCATATGAGCGAAAACCCGCCAGAGCGAGCAAGGTGCCTTGAAGCGAAGCGGCATTGACCTTCTGGTCATGCCGCTGAAGTTGAAAGGCAGATTGCCGCTCTGGCGGGTTTGCAGCGTCGAGCCGTTACGCGGTTTGGTAAAACCGCGTAACCACTAGTTTGGTACCTTGACATTGTTTTCTCACGCTCCTAAATTAGTTAGGCACAAAACAATTTCTCTACCTAACTAAGGAAAGGAGCGAAGCTTAGATATGTGTGTTGAACCACTCGTCCTTCCGCATGAGCCCGGCGGTGACCCGTCGCAACCGGTAGACATACCCGAAGCGGTCAGCGCCGAAGACAAACTCGCCAAGTGCATCCTGAGCGGTCTGGGCTTTTGCGGCCATTACATGCACTTTCATGGCGGAGGCGTATCCGGCAAGGCGCCCATCATCTGCCTGCTGGCCAAGCAGCCCGGCGGCGAGATGTCGCAGCAGGAACTCGGCATGCACTTTGACCTCAAGCCGGGGTCGCTTTCCGAGATCCTGTCCAAGCTCGAGGTCAACGGCCTCATTGAGCGCAGCCGTAACCCCAAGGATCGACGGCAACTCACCATTCGCCTGACCGAAACCGGCCGGGAAAACGCCCGCATCGACCAGGCCGCCCGCATTCGCTTTAGAGAGCAGGCCTTTAGCGCCCTCACCCACGACGAGCGTGAGCAGCTCGCCGAAATGCTCGAGAAAATCCGCAAAACTTGGGAGGAACTGGATGATTAAAACCCTCATGGGCAGCATCCGCGACTATATGAAAGTCACCGTTGCCACGCCGTTGCTCGTACTTGGCGAGGTGCTCTGCGAGATGCTGATTCCATTTATCACCGCCAACCTGATCGACGCCATCAAAGACGGCGCCACCGTAGCCGAGATGCTTCCCACCGCAGGCTTTTTGGTGCTCATCGCGCTGACGTCGCTTGCTTTCGGTGCCGCTGCCGGCGTCACCTGCAGCCATGCGAGTTGCGGCTTCGCCAAGAACCTGCGTCACGACCTGTTCTACAAGATCCAGACGTTCAGCTTTGCCAACATCGATGAGTTCTCGAGCTCCTCGCTCGTCACGCGCCTGACCACCGACATCAACAACGTGCAGCAGGCCTTTATGATGATCATCCGCATCGCCGTGCGCGCGCCGCTGGTATTGATCTTCGCCTTTACCATGGCATTTATCATGGGCGGCAGCGTTGCCATGGTCTACCTGGTCATCATTCCGCTGCTGGGCTTTGGACTGTTCTTTATCATCTTTAAGGTGCGCCCCATCTTCTCGCGCGTGTTCCACAAGTACGATGCCCTTAACGAGTCCGTCGAGGAAAACGTCACCGGCATGCGCGTGGTTAAGAGCTACGTGCGCGAAGACTTTGAGAAGGAGAAGTTCGCGACCGCCGCGCGCGACGTCCAGATGGACTTCACCCGCGCCGAGAAGCTGCTCGCCTTTAACAACCCCATGATGAATATCTGCGTCAACGGCGCGTTTGTCGTCATCATCTACCTGGGCTCCAAGCTCATCATCACGAGCCAGGGCACGCTGTTCGACGTGGGCCAGCTCTCCTCGATCTTTACCTATGGCTTCCAGATCCTTATGAGCCTGATGCAGCTGTCGATGATCTTTGTCATGGTGACCATGGCCGACGAATCGGCACACCGCATTACCGAGGTGCTGGCCGCCGAGCCCACAATCGCCGATCCCGCCGAGCCCGTGCTCGAGGTTGCCGACGGCTCCATCGACTTTGACCACGTGAGCTTTAAGTATTCCGCGCATGCGAAGCGCCAGGCGCTCGACGATATCGACCTGCACATTAAGAGCGGCGAGACCATCGGCATCATCGGCGGCACCGGTTCGGCCAAGTCCACGCTCGTAAACCTCATTGCCCGCCTGTACGACGCCACCGAAGGCACCGTTCGCGTGGGCGGCATGGACGTGCGCGACTACGACCTGGACGCGCTGCGCCACCAGGTCGCCATGGTGCTGCAGAAAAACGTGCTGTTTAGCGGCACCATCGCCGAGAACCTGCGCTGGGGCGACCCGAACGCCACCGACGAGGAAGTCCGCGAGGCAGCACATCTGGCCTGCGCCGATGAGTTTGTCGACGGCTTCCCCAAGGGCTACGACACCTGGATCGAGCAGGGCGGCTCCAATGTTTCCGGCGGTCAGAAGCAGCGCCTGTGCATTGCGCGTGCCCTGCTGCGTCGCCCCAAGATCTTGATCCTGGACGACTCCACCAGCGCCGTCGACACCAAGACCGACGCCAAGATCCGCGCAGGGTTGGCAAGCTATCTGCCCAACACGACCAAGCTCATCATCGCCCAGCGCATTAGCTCCGTGCAGGATGCAGACCGCATCATCGTCATGGAGGGTGGCCGCATCGCGCAGATCGGCAACCATGACGAGCTGCTCAAGACGAGCGAGATCTACCGCGAGACCTTTACCTCGCAAAACAAGATGTCTGCCGAGGGCGAAGGAGCCGTCGAGGCCGACACCGAGGCATCCGCAACGCAAGCCCAGACCCAGGAAGGAGGCGAGGCACATGAGTAAGGCAACGACCGCCGAGCGCGCTCTCAACCGCAAGGGCGGCACCATGTCGCGCCTCATCAAGACGCTCTTTGGCTTCTACCCCGTGCTTTTGCCCCTCGTCGTCGGCGGCGTGGTGCTCTGCGCCATCATCAACTCCATCGGCGCGACCTTCCTTCAGAGCGCCCTGCAGATTATTAGCGAATCGTGGCAGTCGGGCGATTGGGAAGCCGCACAGCCCAAGATCGCACAGCTCGTGACCACCCTCGCCTGCATCTACGGCGTCGGCATCCTGTCCTCACTGTTCTGGAACCGCGCCATGGCCATCGTCACGCAGGGCTCACTCGAGAAGCTGCGCGAGAAGATGTTCAACCGCATGCAGGACCTGCCGATTCGCTACTTCGACACGCACCAGCGCGGCGACATCATGAGCCACTACACCAACGACATCGACACGCTGCGCCAGATGATCAGCCAGTCGCTGCCCAACCTGCTCATGACGACCATCGTCATCGTCACGGTGTTCTTTATCATGCTGTACTACAGCGTGTGGATGTGCCTGGTCATTGTGGCCGGTGTTGCCTTTATGACCTTTATGACCAAGCTGCTCGGCTCCAACTCCGCGCGTTTCTTTATTGCGCAGCAGACCGAGCTCGGCGTGGTCGAGGGCCATATCGAGGAAGTCATGAACGGCCAGAAGGTCGTCAAGGCATTCTGCCACGAGTCTGCCGCCGAGGCCGATTTTGACGAGCGCAACGAAAAGCTCTTCGAGGTCTCGCAGAAGGCCAACATGTACGCCAACATCCTCATGCCCATCCTTATGAACCTGGGCAACCTGCTCTACGTGCTGGTGGCCCTTGCCGGCGGCATTTTCCTGGCACTGGGCGTGCCCAACCTGAGCATCTCGGGCATGGCGCTGTCCATCGCCGTCGTGGTGCCGTTCCTCAACATGACCAAGCAGTTCTGCGGACAGATCGGCCAGATCTCGCAGCAGATCAACGCCGTGGTCATGGGCCTCGCCGGCGCCGACCGCATCTTTGAGCTCATCGACGAGGAGCCCGAGACCGACGAAGGCTATGTGACGCTCGTCAACACGCAGGTGAACCCCGATACCTGGCAGCTCGAGGAGGCCGACCACCACACCGGCATGTGGGCGTGGAAACATCCGCACCGCGCAACCGGCGAGATCGAGTACGTGCCGCTGCGCGGCGACCTGGTCATGGACAACGTCGACTTTGGCTACACGCCCGACCACGAGGTGCTGCACGGCGTGTCCGTGTTTGCCAAGCCGGGCCAGAAGGTCGCGTTTGTCGGCGCCACCGGTGCCGGTAAGACGACCATCACCAACCTCATCAACCGCTTCTATGACATCGCCGACGGCAAGATCCGCTACGACGGCATCAACGTCAACAAGATCCGCAAGGCCGATCTGCGCCGCTCGCTGGGCGTCGTGCTGCAGGACGTGAACCTGTTCACCGGCACCGTGATGGACAACATCCGTTACGGCAACCTGGACGCCACCGACGAGGAGTGCATCGCGGCGGCAAAGCTCGCGGGCGCGGACGACTTTATCACCCGCCTGCCCGACGGCTACGACACGATGCTCACCGGCAACGGCGCACAGCTGTCGCAGGGCCAGCGCCAGCTGATTTCGATCGCACGCGCCGCCGTCGCCGATCCGCCGGCAATGATTTTAGACGAGGCCACGAGCTCCATCGACACCCGCACCGAGGCCATCGTGCAGGCGGGCATGGATAAGCTCATGGAGGGCCGCACGACGTTTGTCATCGCGCACCGTCTGTCCACCGTGCGCAACTCCGACGCGATCATCTGCCTGGACCACGGCCGCATCATCGAGCGTGGCAACCACGACGAGCTGATCGCCAAGCGCGGGTATTACTACCAGCTCTATACCGGAGCGTTTGAGCTGGAGTAGCTCAAAACAGCCCCTACGCGCAGTCTTTTCTCGCAGCCTAAAAAGAAGTGGTGAGACCCTGGCCGTTTGGCCAGGGCCTCGTTTTGTAAGGGCGGCAAAAGTAGTCAAAAAGCCCCGTCCCAAATGAGCTATTTGAGAAGCTGAGCCATGGCGTTGACGAATTTTTGGACTTGGAGGGTGGGCTCGAGCGGGTAGTGCAGAAAGACCGGCACCTCGCGGCCGCACAGGAACGGTACGCCCACAAAGGCCGGATGCACCCCCGACCACGCGCCGCAGGTGAGCACCGCGTCACCCTTTTCCTCTGCCTCGTTAAAGAGCGCAAAGTCAAAGCTATCCACGTCGATCACGTCCACGCCGCCGTCGGCCAAAAGGTCGATGCGCAGGCTGTCCATGGCGTCGTTGCCGTGGCGCAGTACGCGCAGACGCATGCCCTCCAGGTCGGCGACCGTAATGCGACTCTTGCGCGCAAGCGGGCTTGTACGCGGTAGGTCGATATAAAACGGCACGTTGACAATGCGGAGCTTTTGGCAGGCATCACCCCAGCGTGGGGTAGAAAAACTCGACTGCACCACATCGACCTCGCGGCCCAAGCTGCGCATGACGGTCTCGCGCTCGTCGTAGAGGTCGCTTACCGGCACGATCTCAAAGCGCAGCGACGGCTCCAGATCGTGAATGCCCGACCACATCGACAGCGTTTGGCGCCCCGGGCACATCATCGACACGCCCAGGCGCACGGCACCGCCGTCACCCGCCGCACGTCGAGCACGGCGCAGGGCGTCCTCGGACTGGCGCATGATCGAGCGTGCGTCGTCCACCAGCAGCGCGCCCGCCGGCGTCACCTTGACGCCCGAGTGCGAGCGTTCGAACAGCGTGATGCCGAACTCGGCCTCGAAGCCCGACACCTGCTTGACGAGCGCCGGAGTCGACACACGCAATTTTGCCGCCGCGCGCGAGAAGCTCCCCAGCTCCGCGGCGGCCGATATGGCCTCAAGTCGTCGATCGTACACGTCAATCTCCCGTTTTCGCACACGCGGGCGCACAGCACCGCAGGGGGTCATTTTCGCAGGTCACGCGCTCAATTGAGAACAAACCTCAATGCACGGTGTAAACCTACGGTTAACGCCATTCTAACAAATATGCAATTCACCTGCGCAAATGCAAAGCATACGATAACCAGCGAAAACCACGTGGGTCGATTAATGAGAGCGGCCCACCGGGAGGCACAAGAAGGGAAGTTCCTATGAGCAACTGGCTTAAGCTCGAGGGCGATGTCTGCGCCGTAACCGGCGCACTCGGCGGCATGGGCGTCGAGATTTGCCGCGAGTTCGCCCGCAACGGCGCTAACGTCGTCCTGCTCGACCTGGACGAGGAGAAGGTCAAGGCCGCAGCCGCCGACCTCGCCGCCGAGTTTGGCATCCACGCCGAGGGTTACAAGATGAACGCCACCGACGAGGCCGAGGTTCAGGCTGCCGTCGATGCCACCATCGCCAACTTCGGCCGCGTCGACGTCCTTGTCAACACCGCCGGCATCCTGCGCTTCGCCGCCATGGAGGATCTGCCGCTGAGCGACTGGGAGCAGGTGCTCAACGTCAACCTCACCGGCTATTTCATCACCTCGCAGCGCTTTGGTCGCGAGATGATCAAGGCCGGCCAAGGCCGCCTGGTGCACATCTCGACCGTCGCCAGCCACTCCCCCGAGACGTTCTCGGGCGTGTACAGCTCCACCAAGGCCGGCGTCAACATGATGTCCAAGATGCTCGCCGCCGAGTGGGGCCCCTACGGCGTCCGCTCCAACTGCGTCGAGCCTTGCTTCGTTAAGACCCCGATGTCGGTCAACTTCTACGCCGACCCCGAGGTCGAAAAGAGCCGCAGCCGTCTGATCGCCACGCGCCGCATCGGCGAGGTCAGCGATATCGCCAACGCCGTCATGTTCCTGGCGTCCACGCGCTCGGACTTTACCACCGGCGACGCTATCAAGGTCGACGGCGGCTTCTCCAACATGATGGGCGACCTCACCGCCAAGCCCGGCGGCCGTCGCGCCTATGCCGACAACTACCTTAAGAACAAGGGTGTCGAGCTCTGGTCCGATGAGTCCGGCGTTGCCAAGCCGACTGACCAGTAAACCAACCTGACAGGGAGGTCCCGCGGACACGCCCGCTCCTCCCCCGTATCGATTAGAAAGAGTCCAATGGCTTCCACCAACTCCAACAAGGGTCGCGCCGTCGTGCTTTCCGCCGCATGCGTCACCATGTTCTTCATCAGCTCCATCGCGCTGTATTCCGTCGTGAGCAAGAACCTGCTCGCCGTCTACCCCGAGTGGTCCAGCGCTCTTACCTGGGCTTTCCCGGTCTTTCAGACCATCATGGCCGTGACGGGCATCTTCGCCGGCCGCATCTCCGATAAGATCGGCCCGCGCAACGTCGTGATCGCCGCCGCCGTGTGCTACGGCGTGGGCTGGTTCATGTCCGGCACCGTCACCGAGCCGTGGCAGTTCTACCTGTGGTTCTCGCTCGTCGCCGCCATCGGCAACGGCCTGGGCTACAACCCAGCGCTCACCACCGGCCAAAAGTGGTTCATCGACAAGAAGGGTCTCGCCTCCGGCATCACCCTGGCCGCTTCGACCGCCGGTCCCGCCGTACTGTCCCCGGTGCTCGCCTCGCTTCTCATCCCGAGTCTGGGCATCTTTGGCGCCCTTAAGGCGCTCGGCGTCATCTTCTTTGTGATGATCGCCGCCTCCGCCCTGTTCCTGAAGGCCCCCGAGGCCGGTTGGCTGCCCGAGGGCTTCGAGGCCCCCAAGGGCGGCGCACACGCCGGCACCTTCGGCGACCTCACCCCGGGCGAGATGGTTAAGACCCCGCGCTTCTGGGTCCTCATCGTCACCTTCGCCTTTGCCGCCACCGCGGGCACCCTGCTCGTGGGCAAGGTTGCCTCCATCGCCGCCGTCCAGCTCTTCGCCGACCCCACGAGCGCCGCGGCCGTCGCCCTCGGCGGCGTGGTCGTCTCCGTCAACACCTGCGCCAACCTGGTTGGTCGTCTGTCCTTTGGCCAGATCATCGACAAGCTCGGCGCCTACAAGTCGCTGCTCATCAGCCTTGTCGTCACCATCATCGCGCTCGTCATCATGTCGATGAGCTTTACGCAGGCCATGTTCTTTGTGACGCTCGCCCTGCTCGGCTTTAGCTTTGGCGCCCTGCTCGTCATCTACCCACCGCTCACCGGTGGCGCCTTTGGCACCAGCAACATCGGCGTCAACTACGGCATCATGTTTTTGGGCTACGCCGCTTCCACCTGGATCAGCCAGCCCATCACCGCCGTGTTGTATCACGCCGAGGCCGGCAGCGCCGCCTACCAGCAGTCCTTCTACGGCGCCATTGTGATCGCCGCCATCGCCGTCGTGCTCACCGTCTACATGATGGTCTCCGACAGCAAGAAGAAGTCCGCCTAGTTTTACCGATGCGACAAAGGGACAGCCCCTTTGTCGCATTCCACCGGTCACCAGTATTAAGGAGTCGAAATGTCTGAGCTCAACCCCGTCCGCATTGCCGTCATCGGCGCCGGCGCCATGGGCCGCAACCACATCCGCTTTGTCACCGAGGAGCCCGAGGCCGAGCTCGTCGCCATCGCCGACGCCTTTGAGGGCGCCCGCGCCACGGCCGAGGCCGCCGGCGTGCCGTTTTACACCGATCCCGCCCAGATGATGGACGAGGTCAAGCCCGAGGCCGTCATTATCGCCACCCCCAACGACCTGCACCTGGGCGTTGCTCGCGAGGCTGTGAAGCGCAACATCGTGCCGCTGGTCGAAAAGCCGATCTCCAACGATCTTGAGGATGCCCAGGCCTTCGCCGCCGAGGCCGAGACCGCCGGCGTGCCCGTGCTCGTGGGCCAGCACCGTCGCCACAATCCCTTCGTCAACAAAGCCAAGGAGATCATCGAGTCCGGCGAGCTGGGCAAGCTCACCGTATCGAGCTTCCACTACATAATCTATAAGAATGACGAGTACTTCGATGTCGAGTGGCGCCGCAAGAAGGGTGCCGGCCCGATCCTGGTCAACCTGGTGCACGATGTCGACCTGCTCCGCTATCTGTTGGGCGAGCCCGTTGCCGTCCAGGGCATGCAGTCCAGCGCCGCCCGCGGTTTTGAGACCGAAGACTCCGCCGTGGTCAACGTCCGTTTTGCCGATGGCGCGCTTGCGAGCATGACCATCTCCGACGCCACCGCCAGCCCCTGGAACTGGGAGGCCACCGCTCGCGAGGACCCGCAGTACCGTCCCTTCGACGCCGACGCCTACTTTATCGGCGGCACTAAGGGCGCCCTTTCGCTGCCCCGCCTGCACCAATTCTCCTACGACGGCGCCTCCAACTGGCACAAGCCGCTGCAGATGGAGATCCCGGCCGTCGACCCGGCGCTGCCGCACAAGATGCAGCTCAAGCACTTTGTGAAGGTTGTCCGCCGCGAGGTCGAGCCCGTCGTGACCCCCGCCGACAACGTTAAGACGCTCACGCTTCTCAACGCCATCAAGGAGGCCGCCGAGACCGGCCAGCTCGTCGAGCTGTAACGCCTTAAGAGCGGCCGCGGCAGAAACCCCATGCCGAGCCTCTCGGTCCGCCACCAACAAGCCCCTCTTCTTTGCCCCGCGAGCAGCCTCCTGCCCGCGGGGCTTTTTGCTACTTCGCTGACGATTTTTCTGAGACGGGGGCTATTTTGCACCTCGGCTTGATTCGTTCGCCACGAAATGGGCCTATCTACTACGTTTAACCGATCGCCCTCAACCATACCGAATTTCGCGAAATAAAAACCGCAGGTAGACGGCTTGCGTATTTTCGGAAAACCGGGGGATGGTCGACCCATACGGTTCAAACGTAGTAGATAGACCGTTTGCGTGGCGCGGCCTCAAAACAGTCTTTTGGGACGGGTGGTATCCTTGGTAGCCCTGTGCCGCAAACGCACCTTAAACGCAAGGAGTCCCATGGATCTTATCGCCCAGCTCGCCCGCGAGCTCAACCTTAAGGCCGCCAACATCGAGGCGGCCGTCAAGCTCATCGACGAGGGCAACACCATTCCCTTTATCTCGCGCTACCGCAAGGAAGCCACGGGCGGCATGGACGACGTCGCCCTGCGTGCGCTCGACGAGCGCCTGTCCTACCTGCGCAATCTTGAGCAGCGCAAAGAGGACGTCATTCTGCTCATCGACGCCCAGGGCAAGCTCACGCCCGAGCTCGAGCAGCAGATTCGCGAGGCCACGCAACTCCAGCGTGTCGAGGACCTCTACAAGCCCTACCGCAAAAAGCGCATGACCCGCGCGCAGAAGGCCCGCGAGGCAGGCCTGGAGCCGCTCGCCAACATGATCATCATGCAGGCCTCGGCCAAGGGCAGCGCACTCGACGCCGCCGCGGACTACGTCAACGAGGAGGCCGGCTTCGACACGCCCGAGAAGGCGCTCACCGGCGCCGCCGACATCGTGGCCGAGACGGTGGCCGAGGATCCCGAGAACGTCGCCGACCTGCGCGCCTTTACGCAAAACACCGCCGACATCGTCGTCGAGGCCACCGACCCCGCCGAGAAGACCCCCTACGAGCCGTACTACAGCTATGATGAGCCGCTGCGCCGTATACCCAACCACCGCGTGCTGGCTATCGACCGCGGTGAGCGCGAGGGCAAGCTCCGCGTGCGCGTGAACGTCGACGGCGCCGCCGCCACGGCGCGCCTCGGCAGCCGCTGGCCCCGTCGCCAGGGCGTGTTCGCACCCATCTTCGATGCCGCCATCGCCGACGGCTACAAGCGCCTCATGGCCCCCTCGTTGGAGCGCGAGGCCCGCGCCAAACTCACCGTTCGCGCCCAGACCGAGGCCATCAACGTCTTTGCCAAGAATCTCGAGGGCCTGCTCTCGGCCCGCCCCGTCCGCGGCGCCCGCGTGCTCGCGCTCGACCCGGGCTACCGCACCGGCTGCAAGGTCGCCGTCATGGACGAGACCGGCAAGCTGCTCGACCACGGCGTGGTCTACCCCACCAAGCCGCGCCACGACGTTGCCGGCACCAAGCGCGAGCTCGCCCGCCTCGTCAAGAAGGACAGCGTCAACACCATCGTCATCGGCAACGGCACCGCCAGCCGCGAGACCGAGGAAGTCGTCTCGGAGTTCATTGCCGAGCAGGCACCCGGGCTGCGATACACCATCGTCAACGAGGCCGGCGCGTCGGTGTACTCCGCCTCCGAGCTCGCCAGCCAAGAGTATCCCGACCTGGACGTCACCGTGCGTGGCGCCATGAGCCTGGGCCGCCGCCTGCAGGACCCGTTGGCAGAGCTCGTCAAGATTCCGCCCCAGTCCATCGGCGTTGGCCAGTACCAGCACGACCTTGACCAGGCCGAGCTCTCGCGCACCCTGGGCCACGTGGTGGAGGACGTCGTCAACCGCGTGGGCGTCGACGTCAACACCGCGAGCGCGAGCCTGCTGGGATATGTATCGGGCATCACGCCGAGCGTGGCCAAAAACATCGTGGCCTACCGCGAGGAAAACGGCGCCTTCACCGATCGCCGCCAGCTCAAGAAGGTCCCCAAGCTGGGACCCAAGGCATACCTCAACGCCGCGGGATTCCTGCGCATCAGCGGCGGCAAGAACCCGCTCGATGCAACAAGCGTCCACCCCGAAAGCTACGAGGTGGCAACGTCCGTCCTGGAGCGCGCCGGCGTTGCCGCCAGCGAACTCAGCCGTGGCGGCGTACCCGATATCGAGCGCCGCCTGGGCAGCATCTCGGCGCTGGCAAGCGACCTAGACTGCGGCACCCTCACGCTCATCGACATCGTTAACGAACTCAAAAAGCCCGGCCGCGACCCGCGCGACGACGCGCCCGAGGTAGTCTTTAGCCGCTCGGCGCTTTCCATCGACGACCTGGAGCCCGGCATGGAACTCAAGGGCACGGTGCGCAACGTCGTCGACTTTGGCGCCTTCGTCGACGTGGGTGTGCACCAGGACGGCCTCGTGCACATCTCCAAGCTGGCCAACCGCTTCGTCAAGCACCCGAGTGATGTCGGGCGCGTCGGCGACACGGTGAAGGTGTGGGTCGAAAAAGTCGATTGCGACCGCAAGAAGATCTCGCTCACCATGGTGCAGGGGAAGTAAACCGCCTAAAGCAAGGGTCCCCCCTCTCGCGACGTGCAGAATCGCGAGTATTCTGCAAATTCCGCCGTTCCGGATGCCCCTCAGAGGCAATAAAGTCACAAACAGCCCCCGTTTTAGCGTCGTCAGAGCCAAAACGGGGGCTGTTCCGTGCTTCAACCAGCTGGTAAAAACCTTTACCTTGCTGAATACTCTCAATTTTGCACGTCGCAGGCGGGGGTACCTTTGCCCGCGGCAGGATATGGAAGCCGATTACCAACCTACTGGCAAGTTCGTGTCGGCAGCCCCGGCCTTTCCTTTGCCTAGCGCGACCCTCGCGAAGCGCGTGAGCGATAGGGGAGGGAAAGGCCGGGGCGATCGACCCGCGGCGCAGCTCGTGTTCGCGTTACGGCAAAATGTGGAACCCAAGTGCCGCGATATCCTTGGCAAAGCCGCGGACGGTGTCGAGCGAGACCTCGTACGGGTCGCGACCGATGTTCTTGCGCTTGGCCAGGATGCTGTTGGGCACCGTGATGATCTGGCAACCGCAGGCCTCGGCCTGGTAAATGTTGATGAGCTCGCGCGTGGACGCCCACAGGACCTCGCAGTTGGGCTTGACGGCGGCCTTCTTGACCGACTCCGTCATAAACGGAATGGGATCGACGCCGGTATCGGCGATGCGGCCGGCAAAGAGCGAGATGATGGACGGCGTCTCGGCGTCAACGGCCTCGACCATCTCGTCGACCTGCGTAGGCGTAAAGATGGTGGTAACGTTAACCTTGATGCCATCGGCCGAAAGCTTGCGAACCAGCTCGGCGGTGGACTCACCCTTGGTGGTCACGCACGGAATCTTGACGTAGACGTTGTCGGCCCAGGTAGCGATCTCGCGCGCCTCGACCTCCATGGTCTCGACGTCATCGGCAAAGACCTCAAACGACACGGATACATCGGTGATGTGGGTCAGGACCTCCTTGGCAAACGCACGGTAATCCGTCACGCCACCCTTCTTCATAAGGGACGGGTTGGTCGTGAAACCCTGAACGTTGCCGTTCTCGTACATGCCGAGCATGCCCTCGAGGTTTGCGCCGTCAGCGAACACCTTGATTGCCATCTGCCTGATTCCTTTCGTCTGCATACGGCCGGTAAGCTGCTAAACACTTTACCTATGTTTATCAAGGCGTGAGCTGCGGGTTTTTATCTTCTCGGCGAACGGTATAAACACCTCAGTGTTTGGATTGATAAATCGATTGAGCATGCAAAAGCAAAGAATCACAGTTTGAGCAAACGTCAGAACGCGGGATTCATTAGATGAGGCCGAAATGCTTCATCGCTGTGACGGTGCCGTCGTGTGCGACATCGTCGGTCACGTAGTCGGCGACCGCCTTGACCTCGGGCATGGCGTTGCCCATGGCCACGGCCGTCTCGACAGCGGCGAGCATACCCAGATCGTTGCCGGAGTCGCCAAAGCCAAAGGTGCGCGCGTTGCCGGTGCGACCCAGGTATTCCAGCGCTCGCGCCACGCCCACGCCCTTGTCAATGCCCTTGGGGCTCAGCTCGCGATTCTGACCACCGGTGTTGCACAGCTCAAACTCGCAATCGATAAAGCCGTCATCGTTGGCTACGCGAGCCAAACTGGGCGCAGTGAGGCCTACCTTGCCCACGCGCAGACTGCCGTCGACGCGCATCTCCTCGGTGCTGTGCGCCACAGAAGTGCCGATCAGAGACGACTGCTCAACACCCGCGGGTTCCAGGGCAAAAGTAGCCACGTTGGTCTCGAAAAAGGCCTCAATCCCTGCCGCGGCCATACGGCGTGCAAGCTCCTCGATAACGTCCTCGCCAAAGCAGTCCTCGTGTACCACGCGTCCCTCGACCTCGAGCGTGGCTCCCGCCATGGCAACGATGCCCGCGGGGTCGAGCGCACGCAGGCTATCGGCGATAAGCCACAGGGGGCGGCCCGTGCAGATAAATGCCTTGTGCCCTGCATCGCGCAGTGCACGGAACGCCTCAACCACCGTCTGCGAGGGACGAACCGCCGAAAAGTCCTTATCGGTCATATCGTCGGGATCGAACGACGTCAGCGTGCCGTCCACGTCAAAAAAGAGCACGGCGGAATCGGGGCACGCATCAATCATATGGGTTCCTTTCGAGGATAAGGGCAAACGAAGCATCCATCATATAATGGAGCGACGCAACCAGAGAGGTCACCCATGGAATTTTATGCAAGCTGCCCCGAGGGCTTTGAGTCCGCACTCGCCGACGAGCTTAAACGGCTCGGGCTTTCGCACGTCCGCCGCCTTAAGGGCCGCGCCACGTTTGAGGGCGAGCTTGAGCAAGGCTTGCGCGCGTGCCTGTGGTCGCGCCTGGCCAGCCGCGTGTTTGTGGTGCTTGGGCGCTTTGAGGCGCAGGATGCCGATGAGTTGTACGACGGCGTTTACGACATCGCCTGGGAGAGCATTGTTCGCCCGGGCGCCACCATCGCCATCACCGCCCGCGGCGTGACCGAGCAGCTGCGCAACACGCGCTTCTCGGCCCTGCGCGCCAAGGACGCGCTGTGCGATCGTCTGGCCGAAACCACGGGCCGTCGCGCCGATGTCGATGCCGCCGACCCCGATGTCCACCTGCTGCTCTCGCTGCGTCAGCGCCGCGCGAGCATAAGCCTGGACCTTTCGGGCGATCCGCTGTTCAAGCGCCTGCCGCCCGCAGCGACCCGAGCCGGCGAGGGCACGCACGTGCTGCGCCCCGACTACGCCGCTCTGGTGCTAGCGCAGGTCGGCTGGACCGCACTGTGCGAGCGCGAGCTGACGGCCGACGATTACGAGAACGAAGCCCTGCCCACGCTGGTCGACGCCTCGTGCGCCGGCGGCGGCCTGCTGCTGGAGGCCGTGAACATTCTGACCGACCGCGCCCCGGGCGCCGTACGCGAGCACTGGGGTTTTGAGGGCTGGCAGCTGCATGATGCCGACCTATGGGAACAACTGCTTGCCGAGGCACGCGAGCGCGAGGCGGCAGCGCGCGAGCGGCAGGCGCGCATCGTGGCCGTAGACATCGACCCCGCCGCCCGCAAAACTGCCGAGCGCATGGTCAAGTGCGCCGGCTACAAACGTTTTGTCGACTTTTGCGCTGCCAAGCCCGCCACCGTGCTGGACCATGCGGACGCTGTCGCCGGCGCCGCCGTGGTCGCAGACACCACCGAGACCCCGCTTTCGCTCATGCACGACGCCATGACGTTGGTAGGCGAGCTGCGCCGCGCGCCCGAACTCGCTTCGGCACCGGTCGCCGCGCTCACCCGCGATGGCCTTATGGCCCGCGCGCTCCATGCCGAGCCCGCGCGCTCCATCGCCGTCATGCCCAATAACGAAGAGGCGACTATTGAGGTTTGGCCCTCGCTCGACCACGCCGCCGCGGCATTCGAAGCTGCGACCAGCGCAGATGCCGAGGAGCAGACCGCAGACGCTCAAGACAAAGCCGCCGACGCCCCCATGCCCGAAGCTGCCGCCACACTCGACCTGGGCGACGGAAAGCCGCTGCCCGTGCTCATCCCGGAGTCCGAGCAGTTCGCCAACCGCCTGCGCAAGAACGCCCGTCTGCGTCGCAAGTGGGCAAAGCGCGAGGGCGTGAGCTGCTACCGCGTCTACGATGCCGACCTGCCCGACTACTCCGCCGCCATCGACCTGTACGAGGGCTGCCCGCAGACGCCGGGCCGCTGGCTCGTCATCGCCGAATACGCCGCGCCCAAGACCATCGACCCCGCGCTTGCCCAGGCCCGCATGCTCGACATCTTGGCCATCGCGCCGCGCATCCTAGATGTTCCCGCCGAGCATGTGCACGCCAAGGCCCGCATGCGTTCGCGCGGCGGCTCGCAGTACGGCAAGCAGGGCGCCGGCAAGGGCGCATCGGGCGAGCGCGCCAACATCGCGCGCCGTCGCCTGCCGCTCATCGAAGAGGGCGGACTCACCTTTGCCGTCAACTTTGACGACTATCTGGATGTGGGCATCTTCCTGGATCACCGCGTTACCCGCAACCTGGTGCGCGAGCACGCCAAGCAGGCGCGCCGCTTCCTCAACCTGTTCGCCTATACCGGCACCGCCACCTGCTATGCGGCAGACGGCGGCGTCGAGGAGACCGTGACGGTCGACCTTTCCAACACCTACCTGGACTGGGCCGAGCGCAACATGCGTCAGAACGGCTTTGTTGGCCCGCAGCATCATTTTGTGCGCGACGACGTGCTTGCCTGGATTCGCGACCAGCGCCAGACGCGCAACCGCTGGGACCTGATCTTTGTCGACCCGCCCACGTTTTCGAACTCGTCCAAGATGGGCCACCGCACCTGGGATGTCCAGCGCGACCATGTTGAGCTTTTGGCCGGTGTATCGCGCCTGCTCGCACAGGGCGGGCACGCCATCTTTAGCTGCAACCTGCGCGGCTTCCGCCCCGAGACGCGCAAGCTCGCGCGCGCGGGCGTCGTGCTGGAGGACATTACGGCGCAGACCATCCCCGAGGATTTCGCGCGTAACCAAAAGGTGCATCATTGCTATATCGTGCGCCGCCTGCCCATCGAGGACGCCATGGCCGAAGTCGGCTTTAGCGCCGAAGAGATTGCCGAGCGAACCGAGGAGCTGCGCAACCCCGAAGCCCACAAGCCTCGCGCAGCAGCGCCCGCGCACGCGCAGGCCGGCGACCGAGAGCCGCGCGGCGACGGCAAGCCCGCCTGCGCAGGCAAGCCCAAAAAGAAGAAGTTCTACGCCAGCAAGCCCAAGGGCAAATGACAAAGTTGCGGTGGAATAGTTCCTAAAAAGCCTGGTAAAGGACCAAACAGGAACTATTTCACCGCAACTCATATAGGCGCCGCGTTCTGCCCTAGCCTTGGGTGACCAATCGGTAACCGATGCCTACATGCGTCTGGATATAGCGCGGATGCGCGGGGTCGGACTCGATCTTCTTGCGCAGCGTGCCCATAAAGACACGCAGGCTCGCCAGGTCGCTCTTAGTTGCCGTACCCCAAATCTCATGCAGGATAAACTGGTGCGTCAGCACCTTGTCGGCGTTGTGCGCCAGCAAGCAGAGCAACTTGTACTCGATTGGCGTCAGATGCAGTTCCTCGCCATCCATCGTGGCGATGCCGGCATCAAAATCGATATGCAGCTCACCGGTATCGAACGAGCCCTCGGAGGCAACGCCGCCCGTTTGCGTATACGAAAGGCGGCGGAGGGTGGTGCGAATGCGCGCGAGCAGCTCCTCGACCGAAAACGGCTTGGTCAGGTAGTCGTCGGCACCGGCATCGAGTGCGCGGATCTTGTCCGCGTCCTCGCTGCGCGCCGAGACCACAATGATCGGCATGCCCGACCATGTGCGCACCGACTCCACCACCTTGACGCCGTCCATATCGGGCAGGCCCAGATCGAGCAGCACAATGCTCGGCGCCTGCGACGAGGCGGCGGCGATGGCGGCATGGGCGGTCTCCACAGCCATATGGCGCAGGCCGTGCGCCTCGAGCGCGGCAACGATGAGGTTGCGAACGGCGGGATCGTCCTCAACGACCAAGATGAGCGGTTTTACGGCAGAGTTCGGCACGGCGCTACTCCTTATCAAACGAAACATCGGCGACGGGAAGCTCAATCGTAAAGACCGAGCCCTGCGGGTCCGCCGCGGCAACCTCTATGCTACCGCCATGCGCCAACGCAATGGAGCGGCAGAGCGAAAGACCCAAGCCCACGCTGCGATGGCTGTCGGCAAGACCGTGGTTGGCGGTGTAGAACGACTCAAAGATTCGCTCGCGGTCCTCGGGCGCAATGCCCGGCCCGTCATCGGCCACCGAGCACGTCACGTGCCCATCGTCGACGCCAATCGAAATCACGATATGCGAACCCGCGGGCGTATACGTGATGGCGTTGTTCACCAGATTCACCACGAGCTGTACCATCAGACGCGCGTCGACGTTAACGAGCGCCGGCTCATCGCACGCCACCACCTTAAGGTCGTGCTCGCGCACGGCCGGACTTACGTGGCGCAGCGCCTCCTCGACGATATCGTCCATGAGCTCGAGCGTAGTCGCCAGATGCATTCCGCCGCCCTCGAGCTTGGTGATGGCAAGCAGGTTCTCGACGGTGGCGTTGAGCCATTGCGCGTCCGAGCGAATGGACAGGAGCATGCCGCGGCGCGTCTGGTCGTCGAGCTCGGCGGTGCCGGTCGAGCCCTGGTCGAGCAGTACGTCGGCATTGCCCGAAATGCTGGTAAGCGGCGTACGCAGATCGTGCGAAATGGAGCGCAGCAGGTTGGCGCGCAACTGCTCGTTTTTGGCAAGCACCGCCGCCTCTTCGCGGGCCTCCATGGCGCGGGCGCGATCGAGTGCCAGCTCGCCTTCGCTCACGATGGCATCGGCAAGTGTCCGCTCCTCGTGCGTCAGCACGTCGGACTCGGCAACGATAGCCAGCACGCCCACAACCGAGGCGGGGTCGCCCGCGCGCACCATGGTGTCGCCCGAGCGTACGGTCAAGTAGATGCCAAAGAACGCCGAGCCGCCATAGGTGGCATCGAGTGGTGTTCCCACATAGGCGGACGCCGAGAGCCGCGGCGGCATTTGCGACGCCAGCTCGTGCACCGGCACGGCATCGCCCACGGCCGTATACGTCGCGCGCGGCAGCAGGTCATCATCATCGGCATCATCGCTGTACCACACGACCGGGCAGCCCGAAAGACGCGCCAGCTGCGTTGCCATGGCGTGCACAATCTGCTGCTGATCGGCACAGCGCTGCAGCATGCGGTTGGTCTCGAGCACCATCTGCGTGCGGCGGTCGCTGGCGGCGGCCTGCGCCAAGGCGCGGCGCAGGGCCAACGCGATCGAACTCGACACAAGCGAGACCGCAAACATGATGAAGAACATGCCGGGATAAACACGGTCGATAAACGACAGCGAGTAGCGCGGGTCAACAAACAAGAAGTTGTAGAGCGCCACGGCGGCAGCCGAGCTCAGCAAGCAATACAGGCGGCTCCAGGTAAAGAACGCGCACAGCTGCACGGCGAACACATAGACGATCATGATGCTCGGCGCGAGACCCGGATGGTCGAGCAGCGCGCCCGCAATCGTCGCCGCGACCAGCAGCCCCGCCGATACGCAGGCGTCATACAGAGGGCTGCGACGCGTCAGCGTCGTGCGCCGCCACCAAAAGTTCTCGGCAATATCGCCGTCCGCATGGACGTCCATCAGCGCCCCGCCCCTCTCTCAAAAACAAAAACCACCACAAAGGGGACAGGCACCTTTGTGGTGGTTTCCCCTTGTGGTGGTTCCAAGTGTATAGCCTTTACAGCCTGCGGTCGTTAGACAAACAGCACGTGCGCGAGCAGGGCGCACACGCACACCGCTCCAAATACCAATGCCACGATCGAAATCACGCGATCGACCATGTCCATGTTGGCCCGATTCGTAAAGAACCGATCTTCGGCGGCGTCGACGCGCGCCTCGCGCACCATTTCGACCACCGCCTCGCGGCCATCGAGCGCCTTTGTATCCATGTTTACCTCCCCAGCCTCAATCTTGTCCATCGAAAGCCAACTCCATGCAGCCTGTCGGCGCCTACGGCCGCTCGTTGGGAGCCAGGCGCTGCATCTTATTCACGGCCTTGAACTTGGTGAACAGCGGCACGTACTCAAAGCTCACGTTGGAGTTCTCCAGGCCGTACCAACGCGCGGGCGTGCCGGCGGCGCGGCGGATGATGTACTTGAGCGTGATAGCCGTACGCTCGCTCGGCTCCACATCGCTTTCAGGCGCCAGCAGCTTACGGATCAGGACGAACTTGAACGTGCCGATGTTACCCGGATCCTTGTAGACCGAGTAGTCATGCGTCTGCGGCGGCAGCTCGCCGGTGGCAGCCAGGTCCTGAACAACCTGACGCAGGTAGGCATTGACGCGCTGGTTGATCTTGTAGCCCAGGTACAGATGCACGCGGAACACGTAGTCGGTGCCGAACGTCTCGACCGAATAGGCAAAGGTGTGCGGTTCGTCCATGGTCTCGACGTTCACAAACCACCAGGCGTGGGCACGCTTGGGATGCTTGTCCAAGATCGAATAGACGATATCGCGGTCGATGTAGTCGGTATGGGTGTCCTTGGTCAGGTACACGATGTTGTCGCTCATGCGCTCGTAACGGTCGTCGTCGCGCAGGCGCTTGAGCTGCGGCAGGTAGCTACGCAGCGGCAGCAGCGTAAACTGGCGCTGCTCGACCGCCGTGCCGTTGTACCAGCACACCATAATGCCCATGATGAGTGCAGCCATGAGGATGGTGAAGTAGCCGCCGTGGAAGAACTTGGTGAGCGAGCTCACGAAGAAGAAGCCTTCGAGCAAAAGGAAGAAGGCCGCGAAGATCCACGGAGCAACCTTGAGCTTGCGCTCCTCGTGCAGGTAGAAGAAGAGCAGCAGCGTGGTGCACATCATAGTCAGCGTAATGGCAAGGCCGTAGGCGGCTTCCATATGCGCCGAGTTCTGGAACAGCAGCACCACGATGACGCAGCCGACAAGCATGACGTTGTTGACCATGGGGATGTAGAGCTGGCCCTTGGTCTCGGCAGGGTAGAAGACCTGCATGTGCGGCATAAGGTCCAGGCGGCTGGCCTCGGACACCAGCGAGAATGCGCCGGTGATGAGCGCCTGCGAGGCGATGATGGCCGCGATGGTGGAAAGGCCGACGGCAAACGGGCGCAGGCCCGGGGCGAGCATCTGGTAGAACGGGTTGAGGTCGGCAATGCGCATGAGCTCGGGGTTGGCAGCGTTGTTCATAAGCCAAGCACCCTGGCCCATATAGGAAAGCAGCAGGCAGCACTTAACGAACGGCCAGGTGGCGTAGATGTTGCCGCGGCCGACGTGGCCCATGTCGGAGTAGAGCGCCTCGGCACCGGTGGTGGCGAGGAAGCAGCTGCCCAGAATCATGATGCCCGCGTGGTTGTTGGGGCTTAGCAAAAAGGCGATGCCGCGCACCGGGTTGAGGCACAGCAGCACGGCGGGGTGCTGGAAGACAAAGAACAGACCCGTGCCGCCCAGGAACAGAAACCACAGCGTCATGATGGGACCAAAGGCGTGACCGATCTTGGCCGTACCGATGCGCTGTACCAAGAAGAGCGCGATGATGATGGCGAGCGTAATGGCGACGACGCGGCCCTGGTCATCGCCCAGCACGGCATGGACCGCCGGGATGGTGCGCAGGCCCTCGATGGCCGTGGTAACGGTAACGGCCGGCGTCAGGATGCCGTCGGCGAGCAGTGCGGCACCACCCAGCATGGCGGGGATGATAAGCCACTTGCCGCAGCGCTTGACCAGGCTGTATAGGGCAAAGATGCCGCCCTCACCATGGTTATCGGCGCGCAGCGAGATGAGCACATACTTGATGGTGGTCAGCAGCGTGACCGTCCACACGACAAGGGAGAGCGCGCCAAGCACGAACTCCTCCGTCACACTTCCGATGCCGCCGTTGCCGGCAACGAGCGCCTTGGTTACATACATAGGGCTGGTGCCGATATCGCCGTACACCACGCCCAGCGTGACGAGCATCGCCGAGATGCTCACAGGAATCGCAGCGTGCGAGGCTGCCTCCTTGGCCTTTTGTTCCATAAGCCGGTTTCCTCCCAACTTTAATGTTCGAAGGGATTATAGGCAATCGGCCCATGTTTTAATGCACTGTTTTCCCAGCTAGATAAAGATTTATACAGTCTTTAGGCTACCGCGGCGATATGGAATGTAACAAAGGGACTGTCCCCTTGTCACATTCGTCATTTTCCAAGCCAGTTTTTGAACCACCATTCCATGGATCGGCTCATCTCGGCCATAAAGGGACTCGTGTGCTTGCGGGTATAGATGTCCACGACGCGCTCCCCCACCTCGCGGGCATGCGGACGGAACATCGCGTCCATCTCGGCCACCTGCGCGTCCATAGTCGCAGCATCGGCGCGGCAGTAGCGCTCCTCGTGCACCAGGTTCACCACGGGATGCGCAATGGCCGGACGCTCCTTACGGGGCGTGCCGATGATGAGCATCGACAGCGGCATGGTATAGGGCGGCAGATCGAGCAGCTCGGCAACTTCCTCGGCATTCTCGACGATATCACCGATATAGCAGCTCCCCAGCCCCAGGGCCTCGGCGGCAACCACGGAGTTTTGCGCGGCGATCACGGCGTCCTGGGCCGCGATGGCAAAGTCGCCCAAACCCGGCGCACGGCGGGGCGCCTTGCCCGTGCGCTCGACAAACTCGGGCTCAAAGCAGCCCGCGTGCTCAAACAGATCGATCCACTTGGCATAATCGACCACAAATATTAGTGCCCAGGGCGCCTTGGCGATCATGGGCTGGTGGTCGCACAGATCGGCCAGACGGTCCAGCGTGGCCTGCTCGCGAATGCTCACGATGGAATACATCATCATGGCACCTGCCGACGGCGCGCGACTCGCCGCATGCAGAATCGCCGCCCGTTGCTCGTCGGTCACTGCCACGGGACGGCCGTCGTCATCGCGCGCGAAGGCACGCGTAGACGAGCGATGCTCCAAAATGTCCAGCACCGCGTTGCCCGTAGTCTCGACCGGATAGCCGTTCGCATCCACGACCGCAGCTCCGTCGCAGTACTCGGCGCCCGTCATACAAACCTGCTCGCTCATCGCCCTACCCTCGCCATTTCTTTAAGAAGCCTTTACGTTTCCGTGTAATTCCCGTCCATTATCGCGCAGGTCGCCACTACATTGCGCCACACCGCCACACGTGCGCGTTAATATGGCTGGTTGTTGTGCGCAGCCCGCAAATGCAGCGCATATTTAGGTAACAATCGGGTAAACCCCCGCTTTCGTAGGTTTTAGTTTGTGAGGAGTCTCAGCATGTTCGCTGCCGCCATCTCGCTCGTCGGTCTTGCGGCGACCGTCTACCTTGTCTTGCGCGAGGCCAAGGCCATTCGCGCTCAGTCGGGCACCGTCACCAAGGGCGCCTTCGCCTGGAGCATCGCCTTTGGCCTGTTCCAGCTCTTTTTGACCGTCTGGGGCGCTATTGGCCTCGTCGCACAAAACGAGCCGCTCGCCTTTGTGATGCTCATCCTGACCAACGCCATCCTCACCGGCTGCGCTTGGGCTAGCATCGCCCGCGACCGCATCGCCCCGCGCGTCTTTGCGTTCGCCGGGCCCGACGCCCCCGCCCCCACCGGCAAGCTCGCCCGCCTGCGCGGCGCCTTTGTGGGCAAACCGCTCGTCGCCGCCGTCCTGTGCCTGCTGCTCGCCGGCGTCTTTGCGCTGCTGGGCATGGAGGTCTCGTCCAACCACGACTTTACCTGGGTCTACCCCCTGTGCATCCTGCTCGAGTGGGCCATCATCACCACGCTCATGGTCGGCCTGTTCTTCCTGTTCCAGCGCCACGGCGCAGCTCCCGCGGTCCTGGCCTTTGCCCTATTTGTCCTGGGCATTGCCGAGTTCTTCGTCATCACGTTTAAATCCATGCCCATCCAGCCGGGCGACCTTTCGGCCATCTCCACCGCCGCTGCGGTCGCCGGCACCGGCTACACCTTCTCGATTTCGCTGTTCTGCGTGCTGTCCATGGGCTTTACCGCCATCGCCATGCTGCTATGCGAGTACGCCGGCCTGGTGGCACCGCACCGTCAGAAGGGCGCCGCCAACGCCAAGCGCATGCTGCTCACCAACCTGCTCGTGGCGGTGCTGTGCCTGGGCGGCGTGACCGCGCACGTCACGCTTATCGACTACTACAACACCCTCGGCATCACCGTCTACACCTGGCGCCCGCTCGAGAGCTACTGGCGCGAGGGCTACCTGCCTGCCTTTATTAGTGCGGCGCAGTCCATCAAGCCGCCCAAACCCGCCGACTACTCCGTCGACGATGCCAAGGCCACGCTCAAAAAGTACGCCAAGGCCTACGACAAGTCCGACGCCGCCAAGAGTGACGAGCGCACCGCCGCAAAGGAGCAGTTCGACAGCGAGAAGCCCACGGTCATCGCCATCATGAACGAGACCTTCTCGGATCTGTCGATCTACCAGAACATGCGCGCCGGCTACGAGGGCCCGCAGTACTTTAAGAACCTGTCCAACTGCCTCAGCCGCGGCAAGCTCTACGTGAGCGCCTACGGCGGCGGCACCGCCAATACCGAGTTTGAGTTTATGACCGGCAACTCCATGGCCAACCTGGGCTCGGGCGTGTACCCCTACACCATCTACAACATGGAAACGACCGGGAACCTGGCAGAGCAGTTCAAGTCGCTCGGCTATTCCACCACGGCCATGCACCCCAACCACGCCACCAACTGGAACCGCGAGAACGTCTACAAGGATTTTGGCTTTGACCGGTTCCTGTCCATCAACGATTTCCAGGGTGCCGATACCCTGCGCGGCATGGTGACCGACCAGGCTACCTATGACAAGATTCTTGAGCTGCTCGATCAGAACGCCAATCCGCAGTTTATCTTCGACGTGACCATGCAGAACCACTCGGGCTACGACACGGGCCTGCTGCCGGTCGACAAGCAGATGCACCTGAACATCGACACGACCGACCTGGACGTCAAGACCGTCGAGGACGGTACGCTCTCCGATGTCGACGAGTATGTCTCGTGCATCGAGCAGTCCGACCAGGCGCTTCGCTACTTCCTCAACGCCCTGAGCAAGCTCGACCGTAAGGTGGTCGTGGTGTTCTGGGGCGACCACCAGCCGTTCTTCCCGTCCAAGTTCAACGATAAGTGGTTTACCGGCGAGGACGACGCCACGCATCAGGAGCGTCTGTGGCAGACCGACTACATCATCTGGGCCAACTACGACGTTGCCGGTTGCGACCAGACGAGTGAGGTCGACGACCTGTCCACCAACTACCTGTCCACGCAGCTGATGCAGCTGATCGGCGCACCGCTGACCGACTACCAGAAGGCGCACATGACGCTGCGCGAGTCACTGCCCGCCATCAACTCGGTCGGCTACGAGGACGCCAGCCTGCGCTGGGCGCTCTCCTCCAACGTCACCGGTGACGACGCCGCCGCAGCAGCCGCCACCAAGGCGCGCGAGGATTACGCCAAGATGCAGTACTACGAGATGTTCCGCGATGGCAAGAACGTCTATACGGAGCACTTCCAGACCGAGGCCAACGAGACCGACCCCAACCTGGCGCCGGGCACGACTAAGATCAAGTAACGACTAGCTGCGAGTTCATAACTGAAACGTCTGTCCGGGCGGAGGCATGTAAGGTTCCCTGCTCGGACAGTCCTGCGCAAGACGGAGGCCACATTAAGTGGCCTTTTTTGCATCCGGAAAGCGTGTCCCGGAATCCATGTCTGGGATGGGATGCGGTTTCCGCTTGGGACCCGATTGGGAAAGAGTGTCCCACTATTCAGCTGGATTCCGGGATGTATTTTCCGGTTGAGGCTCGTTGGGAAAGTGCGTCCCACTTTGGGGGCTGATTCTGGGACGTGGTTTCCGGTTGGCTCTCATTGGGAAAGTTCATCCCATTTCTCGGCCTAATTATGGGACGCAGTTTCCCGTTGAGGACCCTTTGGGAAAGTGCGTCCCGGTCTGGGCGCTCAAACTGGGATGGATTTTCCGGATGAGGGCTTGACGGAAAATGTGTCCCGTTCCGGGCGCTAATTGTGGGATGCAGTTTCCGCTTGCGGAGTCTCCACTCAACAGAAAACCCGGGTGGCCTGTTTTTTGGCTACCCGGGTTTTTGGGTTGTCGATATGTTCGACTGGCTACTAGTGGGTCTTGCGGCGCTTGATCAGCATGATGAGGGCTATCACTACGAGCGTTGCTCCCGCTGCTGCTGCGGTGGCGACTAGGGCGAATGTTTGGTCGCCGGTGTTTGCGAGGTTCTTCGCTGTGGTCGCAGTCTTGACCTTGGTGTCGGTCTTAGCTCCGTTGTCGGACTTGGGCTTGTCCGGGTTCGTCGGGGTCTCAGGAGTCTCGGGGTCCTTTGAGCCTTCGGAATCGGTTGGGCCGGCGGTGTTTACCAGCGTATGGTCCAGGAACTTCTTGGCGCCCGCACTTGCCTGTGAGAACAGGCGGCGCGTGCGGATCGGGGTGGCATTCACCGTTGTGGGCGCTGTCTCCTCGGCCTCGATATTCACGAGCGTCGTGCCGGTGTCGAGGCCCACGTCGTTGTATCCCACGTGGCAGTAATACTGCGCACCGTCATCGTCTGCGGTCAGGTCAATCTCGAGCTTTGAGGCCGTTCCAGCCGCGAGGTTGCCATCGGCACCCACGAGCTTAAACTCTGTCTCGCCGCGGCCCTTGCGGTACCACATATAGGTCGGTGCCAGCCCTGTTTCGCTATCGTCGGCACCGAGTTGCTTCACATGGCCAATCGCCAAGAGCGTCAGGTGGCTTCCCGCCGTGCACTCAACCGAAGAGTCGTATCCAAGATCCGACCCCTCCGCCGCAGGTCCGCTCACGGTCATCGTCATGCCATCGGGCATGGTCTTGACCGTGATGATTGCCGAGCGAATACCTGTTTCGGTCGTGGATCCATTCTTAACGGCGGCGATGGCGAATCGATACTCCGTATTGGGCTGCAGCCCATCCCACTTGAGCGAGGTCTTCGTGTTGTCGGCAATCTTCCAGCTATTGACGACCGCATCCGCCGCATTGCTCTGCAGCATGCCCACGCCGTAGCTAAAGCCACTCTTGTTTGCGAGCACATCGTCCCAGCTAAACGTAACGCTGGTCGAATCGACGGCGTTTGCCGTAAAGCCCGTCACGGCCGGCGCGTCGGGCATCTCGACGTCCTTAACGTCATAGCCCACGATCCAGAACTGGTCGGTGTCCTTGGTGCCGAGCTTGTCGCCCGAGTCTGCCTCGAACTTGTCGACATCCACCGCGTTGACGCCCAGACGCCACACAAAACCGTACTTGCCCTGCGCGGCCTCGGGCAGGTTGTCGACGGTGCCGCCGTATTCGGTCGATTCACTCGAGGAGTTACCCGTAGTAAAGCCGGCGTTGGCACCAAAGCACAGGCCGCCAAACAACTCGTGCTTTGCGAGCTTCGCGCCCATGACAACGCTGCCGTTCAGTGTCAAGCCGAGCTCGAGCTCCTGCTCCTTGCCCTCCTCGACTTCGATGGTCTGCTCAATGCTCGCCCCCGACTGCGCGGCGGCGCCGTTAAACCCATCGTGCGTGTAGGCGCGCGTTACGCCAGGCTTGCCCAGGCCAAAGGAATCCCCAACGGGAGTCTCGCCGTTGAGCGTCGTTTGATAGGTTCCGGGTTCTCCCGACCGGTTGGTCAAAAAGTAGCTGAGCGGCGTCATATTGTGCTGTTTGGCAATGCGGTCATAGGCCTCGACATTAACGACCGAGGTCTGCGCGCCGAGCGACACGGGCGCCGCCATCACGCCCTTGCCACCAGTTTCCTCATTTTCGATCTCATACTCGTAATAGACCATCGGAATCGTGTAGAGCACGGCCTTGTCACCCTCGCCGGCATGCGACTCATAGCTTACGCTTGCGCTGACCGTGCGCTCGCTCCGGTAGTCATAGCATCCCTCGGCGGCAAAATCGACTGAAGCATTCATCGCGACCAGGGGCGGACCGGTCTGCACCTCGACGGCAACGCCCAACTCGGCGCCAATGGTATAGCCCTGGGATGTCCCCGTGCCCTTTTCCTCTCCGTATGACGTGCCGCCCAACACCAGATAGCCGTATGCCTGCTCCAGATCCTCAACATAGGGCGCATCCTGCAGCACGGCAAGCACGCGCGGGTTGGTATAGACCTTGTAGCGGTCCTTGTACGTGATCTTAACGCTGTCGTTGTCGACATCGGGCAGCGCGAGCGAGATAAATGTGCCGTAGGTAGTGCCGCGACGGTTGCTCTCGCTAATCACCTGCTCCTCGCCGCGGCGCACCTTTCCGTTCTCGTCGAGCGAAAAATGCGAGGCGGTCATCCAATAGTAGTCATCGTTCTTGCGCAGGTCCTCGTCGCGGTGCTTGCCCACCACAGCGATAAAGCTCTCGTTATAGCGGTCCGAACCCGAGACGCTGCCCGCCTTGACGTCGCTGATCCACACCTGCTCTATACCCTTGTGGTCATGCTTGTTGCTGCTGTTGTATTGCTGACCGCTCATGCTCATGGTTCCGACCATGGACCCCAAGCCCTGAGCCCCGCTCTGTGCCGTGTTGCAGGCAAAGTCGCGGAACACATCGCCGCCCACGAGCACCTCGTCGACCGCCAGCCGCTCGGACAGGCCGTCAAGGTTGGCAGTGGCAAGGGCAATAGGCGCCAAGGTGCACGGATAGCGCTTATCCTGAGCGCTATCCTTCCATGCGCTGTTGGGCACATGCATCAGCCCATAGGAGGCGAGGAGCCCGTCTCTGTATTCCTTGCAATCGGAAAGCTTGAACTCGCCAGACTCCGAGTCAAAATACGCGTAGCGGTACAGCGCGCCGTACAGCCCCTTGCTGCCGTCAGAAGCGCCGTAATCAAAAGCGCTGCGTTGCCAGTCATAGCCCGCAAGAATAAGGCCCGTGACGGTTTCACCCGTCTTCTTTCCTTCTTCATCGTAGGCGGCAAACGTGCCGAACGTCGCATTCGCAGCGACCATGGTCTTGCCGTTCGCGGAGAGGGAGATTGCGCCCGCGTCGCCCAGAGCATCGACATGGACGAGCGCACCCTTGGATGCATCCCACGAAAACAGCTCGCAATGCGTCGACTTATCAATATTCTTCTTGCCGTAGGGTGCCGAGACCACGATGGCGAGGTCATCGCAAAAATCGCGATCGAGGTCGCCGGCCGCTAGCGAAACGACAGGAGCTGACTGAAGCTGCGTCCAGGAGTCGTTCCCGCCCTTGTTGTGCGTGGTGTAGTCCGCGGCGTTACCGGCATCGATCTTGACGACGCTTTGCTTCCAGTTGCCGCCCTCCAAGTCATACATGTCGACTACAGCCTTGCGCACGCCGTTCTCGTCGACATAGCAGCCCGCGTAGACAAAAAGCTCGTCGACGCCGTCGCCATCGACATCGCCCGCCTCGACATCAAAGACGGCGTCGTGCTCTTGCAGGTAACCGGCATCCAGGTACTTAAAACGGCCTTCGTACATCATATTAGTGTTGACCGTCACCGGCAGGTGTGTGTCGAGAGTGCGCGTACGCCCGTTGCTAAACGAGTAGAGGACCAGCTCAACCTTTCCGGCGTATGACTTGCCGTCAATCGTCGTGGAGGAACTGTCGCCGTAGGCACGGAGCTCGGCAACGCGGCTCTTTTTGCCCGTGCTGGCGTCGCTGCAGAACTCAACACTCGTGGCGTGAATGCCCGAGAAACCGTTGTTGTCGTTGGCGAGTACTGTTGAGGACTCATTGTTGCTTAGGTACGACCAGGCGCCGCCACCGTAGTCGCTATGCTTGTAGAGATCGCTGTTCGTATCGAAGTTGTTGACGTTTTGCCAGAACTTTGCGGCGCCCCACACACTTCCATAGCCATCGGTGAGTTTGCTGCTGCCGCCAATGTCACCGCGCTCGACGTTCTCGAGCTTGTCGCGCAGAGTGTAGCGATTGCCATGGCTACCGTTAGCTGCCATATAGACCTCGCTGCGCGTGGCAAACGTCGTGGGGGTATCAGTGGAATAGGGGCCAACGGTATCGGCCGGAATGTCCTCGCTCGTGCCCAGACCCAGGGCTTGATAATCCTGCTCGGTCATATCGGTGATTGCGGGCGCGTCTGCCGCCTGGGCAACCTGGGGCGTGGGCGTGAAGCAGGCGACGCTCGTGGCGATCAACGCAGCAAGCGCCGCCGTCCCAACAAGCGGGATTTTCGACAGCCTACGGATACGGGGGTGTGGAACGTACATGAGGGACCTCGCTTTATTCGAGTGGAGTGGACTCATTTTTGCAAATGATACATCCGATGCCCGATATCACGTGTCTCATTTTCGCCAACGGCGTGTCTCGTTTTTGAGAATCCGAGATGCCGCGGAAATCTTATCCCAGCTCAAAGGCCATTTCTGGGATGTATTTTCCGTCGAGTGCCTCATCGGGAAACTGCATCCCATTTCAAGCGTCGATTCTGGGACGCACTTTCCCCTTAGACCCTCAACCGGAAACCGCATCCCGCTTTGAGCGCAAATTCCGGGATGCATTTTCCGCTTGAGCCTCATTGGGAAAATGCATCCCGTTTCTTGACCGAATAATGGGACGCAATTTCCCGTTGGAGCGCCTTTGGGAAAGTGTGTCCCACTTCGACCGCCCAGAGTGGGATGCACTTTCCGCAAAGCACCTCAACGGGAAACTACGTCCCATTCCAAAGGCAAATTCCGGGACGCATTTTTCGAAAGCCTGCCCATCCGGAAAGCCCGTCCCACTTTGGACGCATCCGGGCACGGAACCATCGACCTATCAGGCCTCCCATCAATAAAGAGGCGTCCTCCCGGGCGTCGGGGCACGAAGTTCATCGCGAGTTCCGCACGCAAAGAAGGCCACTTAATGTGGCCTTCGTCTTGCGCAGGACTGTAGAGCAGGGAACTTCGTGCCCCGACGCCCGGGAGGATGTTTCATTTAGAAAGATGGACCGACCGCCGTCAGCGATGGGAGCTACTCCCCCAGCACGGCCTTCTTGGCCGCCGCCGCCATATGGTCCAGATCTTCCTTGGTGGGGTGATCCTTTGCGGCAACCCAGTTATCGAGCAGCAACTTAGCGCGGGCGTTGTCGGGATCTTGCTCGAGCATGGCCTCGTAGCGCTGTTTGACCGCGGGACCCATCTTGCCCTGGCACATTGCCCAGCCCGCCAGCTCGGCATCATCGGCCAAATTGGAGGTCACACGATCGATAATCTGCTGGTAATAGCTCTGATCGGCACCAAAACCGCAGGTACCAAACAGAAAGACGCGCTTGCCGTGCAAGGCGGAGAGCAACGCCGCGACCGAAGGCGTGCATGCGCCCTTGTCGCACCAAAAGCCAACGAGCACCGTATCGGCAGCGCAGGCACCCTGCGCCTCGAGCGCAACTTGATCTGCATCCGCATCGTCGCTCAGCGCGGCAGCGTGAATAAACTCGACGCCTGCAGCCTGCAGGGCACGCTTGATCGCGCCCGAAACCATCCTGGTATTACCGCTCTTGCTGTTGACCACCAAAGAGCATGTCATAGTCACGTTGCTCGTTTCCCCCAAAACTAAAGCCACTAATGCAATTTATTAGATGAATATCTTAGTACTAACGTGACAGATGTAAACCACCTTCTGCCGATTGGCGACATGGGCGACACCGATGGGGGCAAAACGTCCGCAGCGCAAGCCCCCAAATACTTAAGACGCGGGACGAACGAACCTGATTCATTTGCCCCACGTCTTGCTTACTGGGCGAATTGGCTGCGATAGAGCTCGGCGTAAAAGCCGCCTGCCGCGAGCAGTTCATCGTGCGTGCCGCGCTCGATAATCTCGCCATCGCGCATTACTAGGATGCAATCGGCGTTGCGAATCGTCGACAGGCGGTGTGCCACGACAAAGCTCGTGCGGCCAGCCATGAGCTCGTCGAATGCCGCCTGCACCTGCAGCTCGGTACGCGTATCGATGCTCGACGTTGCCTCGTCCAGCAGCAGAATCGCCGGATCGGTGAGCATGACGCGCGCGATGCACAGCAGCTGTTTTTGACCCTGGCTAAACGTGCCGCCGTCCTCGCCGATCACCGTATCGTAGCCGCCTGGCAGCTGCACGATAAACTTATGCGCATGAGCACGCTTGGCAGCTTCGATAACCTGCTCGCGCGTGGCTCCCGGGCAACCGTAAGCGATGTTGTCCGCCACCGTGCCCTCGAACAGCCAGGTGTCCTGCAGCACCATGCCAAAGGCGCGGCGCAGGCTCGCACGCGTGTAGTCGCGCGAGGAGCGACCATCGACCACGATGCGCCCAGCATCGATATCGTAAAAGCGCAGCAGCAGGTTGATGAGCGTCGTCTTGCCACAGCCCGTGGGACCGACGAGGGCATAGCGCATACCGGGCTTGGCATCGATGCAGATATCCTGCAGCAGTTTGCGGTCGGGCATATAGCTAAAGTCCACATGCTCAAACGAAACCTCGCCCTTCGGTGCGGTGAGCTCAATGGCATCCACGGCATCGGGCTCTTGCTCGCGCGCATCGAGCAGCGCAAACATGCGGCGCGCCGAGGCATACGCCGTCTGGATCTGCGTAATGACGTTGGTAACCTCGTTGAAGGGCTTAGTGTACTGATTGGCGTAGGACAGGAAGATCTGCACGCCGCCCACCGTGAGCGCCGCAGGCACGCCCGTGATCACGCCCGCGCAGCCGATCACGGCGACCACGGCGTAGATGATGTTGTTGATAAAGCGCGTGCCGGGGTTAGAAAGCGAACCCATAAACTGCGCGCGCTCGCCCGCCGTATAGAGCTCGGCGTTGAAGACATCGAAGCGCTGTTGAGCGTGCGGGCCGTAGGCGAAAGCGTCCACGAGCTTTTGCTCACCCACATACTCCTCAATATGACCGCCGAGTTGGCCCTGGATGCGCTGTTGAGCAGTGAAGCTCTTATTGGAAAGCTTGGCGATGGCACCGGCCGCAAAGATGGAAAGCGGCGTGACGAGCACCACCACAAGCGTCATGGTCAGGTTGATGGAGAGCATAAACGCGAGCGTGCCCACGATGGTGATGACGCCGGTAAAGAGCTGCGTAAAGCCCTGCAGCAGGCCGTCACCCACCTGATCGACGTCATTGACCACGCGGCTCATGAGGTCGCCGTGGGCATGGCCGTCGATAAAGCTGAGCGGCATGCGGCTGAGCTTGTCGCTCGCCTCAACGCGCATGTCGCGCACCGTCTCGTAGGACAGACGGTTGACGCAGTAGCCCTGCAGCCACTGAAAGGCCGCCGCGCCCACAACGACAATCGCGAGCTTGGTAACGAGCGGCAGCAGCACGTCAAAGTCCACCTGCCCGGCGGTAACGATGAGGTCGATGCCCTCGCCAATGAGGATGGGCGTATAGAGCTGCAAGATCACCGAGATGGCGGTACTCACAAACGACGCCGTAAACGAAATGCGATGCGGACGGACGTAGCCCAGCAGGCGGCGAGTTACCGCGCCCACGGGGTAGCGCTCGGGGTCGCCGGGCTGATGCGGACCGTCACCCAAGTCGTTGAGGCTATCGTTGCCGGACACGTTGGCCGTCATCGTGGCGACCGAACCGGAAGAAGTATACGGATTCATTTAGTAGCCCTCCTTTGCGCGAGTGGATGCCGGGGCAGCCGGGGCGGACGCGGAACTTGGGACGGACGTGGACGTCGCGCTCCCCTGCTGACCCTCGAGCTCCTCGCGACGAAGCTGCGACTGGCAAATCTCGCGATAGAGTTGGCAGGTCGTGTACAGCTCATCGTGCGTGCCCAGGCCCGCGACCGAGCCGTGGTCGAGCACGCAGATCATGTCGGCATCGCGCACGGTCGAGACGCGCTGGCTCACGATCACTGTGGTCAGCGGGAGCCCGCCCGCGGCGGCACCGCGTACGCTGCGCTCGCGGATGGCGTGGCGAAGCGCCGCGTCGGTCTTAAAGTCGAGCGCCGAGGCGGAATCATCCATGATTAGGATCTGCGGCGAGCCCACCAGGGCACGCGCAATGGTCAGGCGCTGGCGCTGACCGCCGCTGAAGTTCTTGCCGCCCGCCTCGACCGGGGCGTCGAGTCCCTGCGGCTTGTTGCGCACGAACTCGCCGGCCTGCGCCATTTCGAGCGCCGCCCACAGTTCCTCATCGGTTGCCGACTCGTCGCGCCAGGTCAGGTTGCTGCGGATCGTGCCGCTCACCAGCGACGCGCGTTGCGGAACGGTCGCGACCACATGGCGCAGCTGATCGAGAGGCCAGGCGCGCACGTCGGTACCCATTACGTTCACGCTGCCGACGCCCGCGTCGTACAGGCGCGGGATGAGCGAGACGAGCGTCGACTTACCGCTGCCCGTGCCGCCGATAATGCCGAGCGTTTCGCCCAGCGGCAGCTCCAGGGTCACGTCATTGACGGCGTTGGCAGCGCCGGCGCCAAAAGAGAAGCTCGCATGGCTCAAGCTCAGCGCGGGGACCGGAACAGCGCCACCCGCCAGTTCGTTCGGCTCGGGCAGCGCAACCGGCTGGTTGCCCTCGTCGGTAATGCTCGGCACGCAATTGAGCACCTCGTTGAGACGCGACGCACTGGCGCTCGCCTTGGTAAAGACCACGACCAGGTTGGCGACATACACGATGGAGGTCAGGGTCTGCGTCATATAGTTGACGAACGCCATGACCTGGCCCTGCGTGAGCTCGCCCACGTTGACCTGGATGCCGCCCACCCACAGGATGGCGCACACGCCCAGGTTCATCACCAAAAACGTTACGGGGTTAAGGATCGACGAGAGCTTGCCCACCGCAATTGCGACACGCGCCTGGTCATCGGCCGCCTGGGCAAAACGCTCACGCTCGTGACCCTCGCGCACAAACGCCCGGACCACGCGGGCGCCCGAAAGTCCCTCGCGACAAATAAGCGCGATGCGGTCGAGCTTTGCCTGCAGCTGCTTGTAGTACGGGATGCAGCGCGCCATAACAAACCAAAACACCAGGCCGATGGCGGGCGTGCAAATCAAGAAGATCATGCCGAGCTTAAGGTCGATGGCAAGGGCCGCGACCATGGAGCCCACCGCCAGGAAAGGCCAGCGGATGAGCATGCGCACGCCCAGCGCCACGGCGAGCTGCACCTGGTTGACGTCGTTGGTAATGCGCGTGATGAGCGACGGCGTGCCAAAGCGATCGAGCTCAGCATAGCTCAGCTTGTTGATGTGCTTGTAGAGTGCGCCGCGAATGTCAGTACCCATGCCCTGCGAGGTGAACGCCGCCATCTTTTGGCAAACGAGCGTAAACGAGATGCCAATCACAGCCATAGCGGCAAGTACCATGCCGTACTGGACGACGGCGCTCACGTCATGCGCACCGATACCTTTATCGATCATCTGGGCAATCACCAGCGGCGTAAGCAGGTCGAAGATCACTTCGATCAACTTGCACGCAGGGCCAATCACCATATACCGGCGATACTTACCACCAAAACGCCTGAGCAGCTCAATCATAAAAAGGCGCTCCCTATCATCATTTCAATTCAATCTGATTCATGATAGTACGGAGAGCCCTGGAGATGCGTAAGCAACTCGTTACAGATGTTAAGGCGAAGTAAGCACGAAGGCTACCAGTGCCCAAGGCATGTATCCGCCGCTGTTTTGGCAAAGCCAGCGAGCAACACAAAGCAAGGGATTAAGTTATCCGATAAACGCGACTTTACGGGTGATTTTTGGACGACGGGGCCCGGCCGGCGACGAGGTATTTGGTAGTCGAGCGATCCCGCAGGCGAAGCCGAGGACCAGCGAGACACCAAATACCTCGTCGCCGGCCGGGCCATGTCGCGGCACCAAAAAGCGCCCGTGCGCTCGATGGATTCGGATGCCCGACAGAGGCTCCTTATGGCTGCTTCCTTCCGGACCTGACCAGATTCGGAACATGTCGTCATCCGAACCCATCGAACGCGCTAGGCGCTCGATATATCTTACCCGCTCCCGCCCGTTGGGGCAAGACAGCTAATTTGGGACGGGGCTTTTTTGACTACTTTTGAGTTGCGGTGGAATAGTTCCTGTTTTGCGGCTCAGGGCCAAAAACAGGAACTATTTCACCGCAAGTTATTGGGGGGATGGGTTTTAGAGGCGGCCAAGGTCGTAGGCTTGGGCGGCGGCTTCACCGGCGCAGATGAGGTTGGTTTTGGCTTCTTGCACACCGAGTGCCTGGTCGAGGGACATGGGCTTGCGACAGATTGGCAAAACCAGGTCGACGCCCTGCCCATACACCGCATCCAGATTGTCGGCACGACCGCCCGCGACGGCAACAACCGGCTTGCCATAGCGCTTGGCACGACGGGCCACGCCCACCGGCGCCTTACCGGCAGCGGATTGCTCGTCCATATTGCCCTCGCCCGTTATAACCAGGTCGGCATCGCGCACGCGCTCGTCAAACCCAATCAAATCAAGCACCGTCTCCACGCCCGAGCGCAACTCCGCACCGAGCGCTAGCAGCGCGGCGCCCAGGCCGCCGGCGGCACCGGCGCCGGGCACGCCGAGCACCGAGCCAAATGTCCGCACACCCTCGGGCACGCGCAACAACCCCTGAGCCCGTGCCTCGGCAATCGCCGTATCGAGCAGGCGACCGTAGCCGACCATCCAGCTGTCGTACCCGCGCAGCACCTCGGCATCACCCGTCAGCAAACCCTTCTGCCCACCAAACACCGCCAGTGCGCCTCGACGCCCCACGAGCGGATTCTCGACATCGGACAGCACGACGATGCGTGCGCCATTCAGCGCCCGAAGCGCCGGTGCCAAATCGATACTCGCCACGTGTTCAAGGCCCGCGAGCCCCGGCGCGATATCGCAGCCACGATCATCGACAAGACGCGCGCCCAGCGCTTGCAGCATGCCGGCGCCGCCGTCGTTGGTGGCACTGCCGCCCAGACCTATATGGAGCGTCTTTGCGCCTGCATGGACCGCGCGAAACATGAGCTCGCCCACGCCATAGGTTGAAGCCGCAAGCGCCGCTGATTCCGTGCAGGGCGAATATCCAATACCCGCCGCCTCGGCCATCTCAATAACAGCCGACTCGCGCTCGCCATCCACCAACATCCGAGCAGATACGCGATCGCCCAAGGGGCCTGCGACTTCACATGCCACGACCTCACCGCCACACGCGGCAACGGCATCGAGCGTTCCCTCGCCACCATCTGCCAGCGGCAATGCGCGCACCTCGGCATCGGGCCACACACGGCGCACACCTTCGGCGATTGCCGACTCCGCCTGCACGCTCGAAACGCTGCCCTTAAAGGAATCAATCGCCAGCAGCACGCGGCGGGGCCGGCGCTGCACGGGGCCAAAGTCGAGCGCTTCATCGGCAAGACTCTCGACACCCGCAAGCGCCTCGGCATGGGCGGCATGTGCCTCAAGAACGACCCCACAACCGCAGCCAGCACCATCGGCGCCACGCAGCCCACTAAAATAGTCGCTCAATACCTCACGACACTCATCCGCCAGCACGCCGGCGGTCACATTAAACCGATGGTTCAGGCGCGAATCGGCATTGAGGTCGTATAGCGACCCCAGAGCACCCGCTTTAGCATCGGCCGCGCCGTACACGCAGCGCCCCACGCGCGCGTTAACCATAACCCCCGCGCACATGCAGCAGGGCTCGAGCGTCACGTAGACCGTACAATCGGAAAGGCGCCAGCGACCGAGCGACTGAGCGGCGGCGCATAGGGCCGCAAACTCGGCATGCGCCGAAGGATCCTGGTCGAGCTCGCGGCGATTATGCGCCCTCGCGACGATCTCACCCGCGCGCACCGCTACGGCACCGATCGGCACCTCGCCCACCGCCGCGGCGGCGCGCGCCTCGGCCAGCGCCTCGCGCATGAACTTCTCGTCGATTTCGGTGATCGTCATCGTTCGCCTTCCCTGTTGCAAATTCAAAACGATGCTATCATTACGTCTCACGGAGAGATGGCAGAGCGGTTGAATGCGGCGGTCTTGAAAACCGTTGAGCGCGAGAGCGTTCCGGGGGTTCGAATCCCCCTCTCTCCGCCACTCTTAGTGACTCACCGGCGTCATGGTCCGCTCGAACAGCGCATCGACCACGTCGGCGATTTCTGATCGGCGCTCTAGTACGTGGCCCGATTCCCACCACATGGTAAAAAGCCGAATAATGCCACCGGCGACAAACTCAGACGTTGTCTCGAGCGATACGGGCGCGAGCGCGTCCTCGTCAAGCGCGCTCATCACGCGCCCGCGTATGGAGCGCGCGATGCGGTCGCAAATCATGCTGGTCAGCATACCCGACATGCTGCTCGCCAAAATGTTATCCATGAGCTGCTCATGCGCCAGAATCAGATCCATGGCATCGGCGAACACTTCGTGGCGAAGCGCGCGCACGTCCTCGGCGCCCTCCGCGCCATCCGCATCGGCCCGCTTTTGCGGCAGGCCCGACATGAGTTCATCGATATAGAAGGCAAAGTAATCGTTCTTGTCGCGGAAGTGCTTGTAGAACGTCGTCCGACGAATCATAGCGCGGTCGCACAGCATGGCAACCGTCACGTCCTCAAACCGATGCTCTTCGAGCAGCTCAGTAAAGGCCTCGAACAGGGCCCGATAGGTTTTCTTGATGCGAAGGTCCATATGCATCGCCCTCCTCAAGGAAAAGACAGCGCTCACTAATCTGTCGCATATCTTACACCTGTATCGTCCGCCCCCCCTGGCGAATGGCCTCACCTTGGTGGAAACATAACGCTTACCGGAAAGTTCGGTATCGCCAAAGGTTGCGGGTATACTAGTAGCGTTACACCAACGGCAGCCGGCGGAAGACGCCGCGGCCATTCGAAACGGAGACACCATGATTCCCGTCATCATCGGTATCGTTGTTGTCGTTGTGATTGTCTGCGCCATCGCCGGCATCTACAACAACATGGTCACCAAGCGCAATCGCATTGATAACGCCTGGCAGAACATCGACACGCAGCTGCAGCGCCGCAACGACCTGATTCCTAACCTGGTCGAGACCGTCAAGGGCTACGCCAAACACGAGCAGGACACGCTTGCCGCCGTGGTCAACGCGCGCAACGCCGCCGTGAGCGCCACCACGCCCGAAGCCAAGATGGAAGCCGACAACGTGCTGACCGGCGCCCTACGCCAGCTCTTCGCCGTGGCCGAGGCTTACCCCGATCTTAAGGCGAACACCAACTTTACGCAGCTCCAAGCCACGCTCGAAGACACCGAGAACAAGGTGAGCTACGCGCGTCAGAGCTACAACGACTGCGTGCTTAGCTACAACAACGCCATCCAGACCTTCCCGGCCGTCATCTTTGCCGGCATCTTCCAGTTTAAGGAGCGCCAGGGCTTCGAGGCCGCCGAAGCTGCCCGCCAGGCGCCGACCGTCAAGTTCTAACAGATCCGCAGCGTATCCTTAATCGGGTATATGCATAAACCGCCCCGTCGAATGAATACTTCGACGGGGCGGTTTCCTTTGCCGCGAAGGTCCCCCTCAAGGCACCGTGCATTTTTGGGAGTATTCAGCATAACCAAGAGCTTCGGGCGCCACGATAAATGCCAAAGACCGCGAATATCCCTGCAAATCAAACGCTGTCAGCCCATAACCCCACCCATCATTCGTAGAAAACATCGATAAATCCCGATTTTTCGCCCGAAGTCGGTATGCGGGGGCCTTCGATTGCAGAATACTCGCAAAAATGCACGTCGCCACCACCCCCACATGGCGCGCACCATCTTTAATTCAGATCTATATTGCCCGTAACGGCAGCGCCGAGGCAACGCAGGCCCGAGGGCGACCTTCCTTTCCGGCGCATTCCGCAGGACGCAAGAAGCCCTCGCCGCACGAAGTGCGCAGCGAGGGCTTCTTGCATGTCCGAGGACGCGCCGGGAGGGAACTTGCTCTCCGCCCGGGCAGGTAAGACGAATTACGCGACGGTGTAAACCCAGTTGTGCTTATCCTCAACAGCACCAGACTGGATGCCCGTCAGGGTCTCGCGGAGCTTCTTCATCACAGGACCAATCTCGGTGTAGCCAGCCGGGAAGGTCACAGTCTCGTCGGCACCGTAGACCTTGTTGTCGATCTCGCCGACCGGGGAGATAACGGCAGCGGTGCCGCACAGACCGCACTCAACAAAGGTGCCGGCCTTGACCTCAGCCCACTCGACGGGACGCTGGTCGACGGTCATGCCCAGGTCCTCAGCGACCTGAACGAGCGAACGACGCGTGATGGAGGGAAGAATGGAGTCGGTGTGCGACTGCGGGACGACAAGCGTGCCGTCCTCCTTCACGAACAGGACGTTGGCGCCACCGGTCTCCTCGACATAGGTGCGGGACTCGGAGTCGAGATACAGGTTCTCGGCATAGCCCTCGCGGTGAGCCTCCATCGTGGGCTTAAGGGACATGGCGTAGTTGAGGCCGGCCTTGATATTGCCGGTGCCATGCGGTGCGGCGCGATCGTACTCGGAAACGCGCAGCTTGACGGGCTTGAGGCCACCCTTAAAGTACGGACCGACCGGGGTCACGAGAATGCGGAACGTGTACTCAGGAGCGGGAGCCACGCCGATCACGTCACCGGAGCCGATCATAAACGGACGCACATACAGGGTTGCGCCAGAGCCGAAGGGCGGAACCCAGGCGGCGTTGGCAGAAACAACCTGCTTAACGGCCTCGACAAACTTGTCCTTGGGGAACGGGGGCATCTCCAGACGCTGGGCGGAATTGTACATACGCTCGGCGTTCATATCGGGACGGAAACAGACGATGCTGCCGTCCTCGGCGGTGTAGGCCTTCAGGCCCTCAAAGACCTCCTGGCAGTAATGGAAGATGCCGCCGCACTCGGAGACATGCAGGGTGTGGTCGGTGGTCAGGCCGCCCTCGTCCCACTCGCCATCCTTCCAATGGGCCTCGTAGCTGTAATCGGTCTTCATGTAGCCAAAGCCGAGGCTACCCCAATCGATATCCTTCTTCTCGACAGTCATATGTCGCTCCTTACATACACGGTTGCGTACTCGCGAACCCGCACGCAAGGACCGAAGCCGGCCGTGTCGCAACGTCGCATACCCGGAGCGTAGAACCGGGCAGGACACGCGGGCAGCATCAAAGCCGATGGCGCGTCGATTCGCATGCAGGTGATTGTACTCCCCGCACGCCTTGGATAAAACGTTTTTCTTTAACTAAGTAAAGTATTTTCACTTGCCTTCAACACAAAAGGCCCGCCATCGAATCCGATGACGGGCCTTGGAATTAACGTCCGAAAACAAGCTCGGACTAGGCGTTCTTTTTACCGAGCTTGGCCTTAACCAGGCCGACCACGGTCGGGATGATCGACACGGCGACAATACCCACGATCAGCAGCTCAAAGTGCTCCTGCACAAACGGAATGCCACCAAAGAAGTAACCCAGCAGCGTAAAGACCGTCGACCAGGTAATGCCACCCAACACGTTAAAGACGACAAAGTTGCGCCAATGCATGCCGCCCATGCCGGCGATAAAAGGCACAAAGGTGCGGATGAACGGGAAGAAGCGACCGAGGAAGATGGCCAGATGGCCCCACTTATCCAGGAAATCCTCGGACTTTTTGATGCGCTCGGGCGTCATGGCCTTGACCTTGCCCGAAGCGATGATCTTTTTGCCAAAGAAGTGGCCGATCATAAAGTTGCACTGATCGCCCAGGATGGCTGCGGCCCATGCGGTGGCCAGAAGCGCCACGATGTTAAAGCCGCCGTTATGGGCAAAGAAGCCCGAGGCAAACAGCAGCGAGTCGCCAGGAAGGAACGGGAAGAACACCACGCCCGTCTCGATAAAGATGATCAGGAACACGCAGCCGTAGGCCATAAGCGGGCCGGCGGCGATCCAGCTGGCAATCGCGGTGCGCGGGTCCTTAAGCAGCTCGGCGATAAAATTGATGAAACCCATGAAGTAAAACCTCTCAGTTGTGGGCGCGGATACGTCCAAGTTGACCAGTATACGGTTGCTGCGCGAGCACGGGCCAAACCCCTCAAAAGTCCTACTTCATTACCAGCAAGTTTGCATAACTGACACCTGTTGCGCAATGCCGCCAAGATTGTCCTTCCTAATCCCTAGCGAATCGCTATACTTTAGTGAATCGCATTGCCATGGCGCTAAGGGAGGGCGGCCGGTGAGCTTTATCAATACCATTCGCGAGGACATCAAGACCGTCCAGGCACAGGACCCCGCCGCGCAAAATGGTCTAGTCATCTTCCTTTCCTATCCTGGCCTGCACGCCAAGTGGAACCACGTGCCCGAGCACTGGCTCTGGGAGCACGGTCATCGCTCGCTCGCCCGTGTGCTCTCGCAAATCACCCGCCACATCACCGGCGTCGAGATTCATCCCGCTGCGCAGATCGGCAAGCATTTCTTTATCGACCACGCCATGGGCGTCGTTATTGGCGAGACTGCCATCGTGGGCGACAACTGTGTGCTCTACCAGGGCGTCACGCTCGGCGGCACCGGCAACGAGACCGGCAAGCGCCACCCCACCCTGGGCAACAATGTCACGGTGGGCACGGGCGCCAAGGTGCTTGGCAACATCCACATTGGCAACAACGTCAAGATCGGCGGCAACTCGGTCGTCGTCAAGGACGTGCCTGACAACTGCACCGTCGTGGGCGTGCCCGGGCGTATCATCAAGCGCAACGGCTGCCGCGTGTTCGAGGAGAGCTTCGACGCCAAACAGCATCGCGAGTACATGCCCGACGATGCCGCCGAGCAGAGCGCCCTCAACCGTCAGGGCATCACCGAGAACGCCCGCCGCGTCAAGGAACTCGAGCGAGAGGTGGCCGAGCTCAAAGCCCTCGTCGCCAAGCTCGTGGACGAGCGCTAGGGCCGCGGGCAACCGCCACAGCATGAACGCCAACACAAAAGGCACGCCAGGGAATCCGCCCCCGGCGTGCCTTCTTTTCGATGTGACATGCGGGACTGTCCCCTTGTCACCTTATGCGAACTGGCTTAGGTAGAGGTCGGCATAAGCGCCCTCGGCAGCCAGCAGCTCCTTGTGCGTACCCTGCTCAATGATATTGCCGTGATCCATGACCAGGATGAGATCGGCATCCACGATCGTCGACAGGCGATGCGCGATCACAAAGCTCGTGCGCCCACGCATGAGCGCGTCCATGGCGCGGCCGATGGCGAGCTCGGTGCGCGTGTCCACACTCGACGTCGCCTCGTCCAGGATGAGGATCGCCGGGTTGTTGAGCAGCACGCGCGCGATGGTCAGCAGCTGACGTTGGCCCTGGCTGATGCTCTCGGCATCGTTAGCCACACGCGTGTCGTAGCCCTGCGGCATAGTGCGCACAAAGAAGTCAACCTGAGCGGCACGTGCGGCCGCGACAATCTCCTCGCGCGTCGCCTCGGGACAGCCATAGGCGATGTTCTCGGCAATGGTGCCATCGAACAGCCAGGCGTCCTGCAACACCATGCCAAACTGCTGGCGCAGCTCGCCGCGGTCCATACGGCTCGTGTCCACACCGTCGAGGGTAATGCGGCCACCGTCGATCTCGTAGAAGCGCATGAGCAGGTTGATGAGCGTGGTCTTACCCGCACCCGTGGTTCCCACCACCGCGATCTTTTGGCCCGGCTCGGCGGCAAACGACACGTCGCGCATGAGCGGCTTGTCGGGCGCATAGCCAAAACGCACGTGTTCAAAGGCAACACGGCCCTCCACCTTGCCCGGCAGCTTGGCGGCGGCCGCCGGCAACGGATCGGCTTCCATCTCGGACTCGTCGAGCAGGTCGAACACGCGCTCGGCGCTCGCCAGCGCGCTCTGTAGCGAGTTAAAGGTAAACGACAGCTGCGTCATGGGCTCGGACGCCTCATAGATAAACTGGAAGAACGCCTGGAACACGCCGACGGTCATATGCCCGGCAACCAACATGCTGCAGCCCACCAGCGCAATCACGATTTGCGCCAAGCGGCCGATAAAGCGCACCGCGGGACCGACGGCGTTAATCATAAAGTCGGCCTTGGTGCTCACGCGCGCCAGCTCCTTCGAAGCCTCGTGTACCTCGGCAGAGCTCTGGCGCTCGCGGTTAAACGCACGGATCACCAGACGGCCCGAGTAGCCTTCCTCGACCGCGCTCGTAATCTTGGACACCCACTCCTGGCGCTCGCCCGTCACATCGTGCGTGCGGCGCGACACGACCTTCGTCACCAGCAGCGAAAGTGCCGTAAAGAACAAAAAGACAAGTGTGAGCGGCACGCTAAACACGAACATCACGCTCACGGCGCCCACCACGGTACCGATCGACACCAGAAGCTGCAGCAAGCCGCGCTGCATGCTCTCGGACATCTTGTCTAAGTCGTTGGTCGCACGGCTGACGACCGCGCCGGGACGATGCGCGTCAAAGTAGGCAAGCGGCAGACGGTTGAGCTTTTGTGCGATGCGGTTGCGTAGGCGCAGGTTGAGGCGCTCGGCAACGCTCGACATCAAAAAGCTCTGGAGTGCGTAGAACGAGGCGGCGGCAGTCCAGATCATAAAGTAGATGAAGATGGTCCTACCACAGTTCTCCCAGGTAATGCTGAAGGTTGTGTTGTTGGCAAACGCCAGCTTCATGTGCCCCCACAGCTCATCGATGACGCGGGCGCTGTAAGCCGGCGCCGCGGTGTTAAAGATGACATAGAACACGATGCTCGCGAACACAATATAAAAGCGCCAATGGTCGCCGGCGGCCTCGCTCCACAGGCGGCGCACCGTCGCCCAGGTGTCGCGGGGCGTCTCGTCCTCGTCCTCGTCGTCAACGTCGCGCATGCGCTCCGCCTCGGCGCGGGCGCGCTCGTCCTCGGCGCGCTCATTTTCCTCGTAGAGTGCCTGGCGGCGAGCCTCGCGCTCCGTCGCTGCCTTGGCGGCTTCGTCCAGGTCGGGCGTGGCGCCCGTCTCCTCGACTACCTCTGTAACCGCGGCGCCATCGGCGACGCCCTGCTTCTTGAGCTCCTCGGACATGCTACTCACCTCCCTTCATCTGCGATTCCGCGATAGCGCGGTACACCTCGCAGGTTTCCATGAGCTCGTCGTGCGTGCCTAGGCCCACAATCTCGCCGTCTTTGAGCACCACGATCTGATCGGCATGCAAAATAGTCGAGATGCGCTGGGCGATGATGAGCACCGCGGCATCGCGCGTCTCGTCCTGCAGCGCATGGCGCAGGGCGGCATCGGTCTTAAAGTCCAGGGCCGAAAAACTGTCATCGAAGATATATAGATCGGCATGCTTCATGAGCGCACGGGCAATGGCCAGGCGCTGACGCTGACCGCCAGAGAAGTTCGTACCGCCCTGGGATACCGGTGTATCGAGCCCCTGCGGCTGATCGAGCACAAAGGTGCTCTGGGCAACCTCCAGCGCATGGAGCATGTCAGCCTCGGTCGCGCCTTCGTTGCCAAAGCGCAGGTTGCTTGCAACGGTGCCCGAGAACAGCCACGCCTTCTGCGGCACATAGGCGATACGCCCGCGGATGTCGTCTTGCGAAAGGTCGCGCAGGTCGACGCCGTTCAGGCGAATGGCGCCCTTCGTGGCATCGTGGAAGCGAAGCAAGAGCTTGGCCACCGTCGACTTGCCCGAACCCGTCGAGCCTACAATCGCCGTGGTCTGGCCACGGCGGCAGGCAAAACTCAGGTTGCACAGGGTGTCCTCGTCGGCATCGTCAAAACGGAACGACATATGGTCGAACACGGCAACCGCATCGGCACCGTCAACAGGCTCCGCCACGCACGTATCCAGCGTAGCCTTGCCGTCCACAATGCTCGGCTCGATTTCGAGCACCTGTTGCGCGCGGTTGAGGCACGCCGCAGCGCGCGGAAGCGTCAGAATCACCATCTGCGCCATCATCACAAAGAACAGGATCAAGATCGCGTATTCCAACACGGCCGAGATGCTGCCGATTTGCATGGCGTGGACGCCCACGCGGTTGCCACCCACCCACAGCACCGCCACCTCGGCGATATTCATCAAAAAGAAGCTGGAGCTGTCGAGACCCACAAACAGGTGATTGACCTTGATGGCGTTGGCCGCGTAATCGCTAAACACCTCGTCCAGGCGCTGCTCCTCGTGGCGCTCCTTGTTAAATGCGCGGATGACGCGCACGCCCACGATGTTCTCGCGCAGCACCACGTTCATGCGGTCGATAAAGCTCTGCAGGCGCATAAAGATCGGCGCGGCGTTGGCAACGGTAAAGACCGCCGCCACCAGCACGATCGCAACGACTACGCCCAGCAGCGTGCCCATGGCGGGATCGATGAACCAAGCAAAAATGATGCCTGCCACGGCCAAGAACGGCACCGGCAGCACCAGCTGAATCGTCTGAAGGACAGCTTGCTGAATCACGTTGATGTCGTTGAGCGAGCGCGTGATCATCGAACCCGTGCCAAAGCGTTCAAAGTCGCTAGCGGACAGCTCGAGCGACTTGTCGTACACGGCATTGCGGATATCGCAGGCCACGTTGGCGGCCAGGCGCGCCGAAAGATAGCAGCCCAGCACCGTGCCGCCGCTGGCCATGCCGGTCGCGATAAGCATGTACAGGCCGTTGCGTAAAATATAGTCGATATCGCCCGTGGTAATACCGGTGTTGACCATGTTCGCCAGCATCGTGGGAACCAACAGCGTGCCGACGTTATCTATCAGCACCGCAAACAGCGTCACCGCAATCAGACCGCGGTACGGCCTCATAAACCTCATTAAGAGTCGCATGTGTCCCCCTCGCCCTTATCGTCAGCCTCGTTCTCGGCGGCCACTTGCCGTTTAAATGCCTCGCACTCTTCGTTAAGAACATGGGAGAACTTACCGACCAAGCGCATGATCTCGCGCTGTTCCCACGGCTCGAGTGCCTCGAATGCCTGTTGCTCGGCTTTTTGCGCCGGCAACGCGTAGCGCTTGGCAAACCGCACGCCTTCTTCGGTCAGTCGCACAACCTTGTTCTTACGACTGCCCTCGGCAAACTCCAACGTCGCAAGCCCTCGCGCCCTAAGCGTCTTAATCGCCGAATTGATGGTCTGTTTGCTGTAGAACCATTCACTCGTCAGCCGACTCACGGCAACGCTGCCGCCCGCTGCACTCGTGTCGACGAGCATCCAGTAGGCGCAGTCCGAAAGACCGCAGGTGCGTGCGAACTCCGAATAGATACGGACAAGCCCGTTGAGCATCCGGTCGAAATCGACCGGGCTAACTGCACTATTCATCTCTCCCACCATTCGATAGTCCGAGTTTTGACCAATTCATATCTCTACATTAGTCCGAGTTTTGACTATCGTCAACAAGTTCGTTGTTTATGGTCGGCTCTTCATAAGCATATCGACAAAAAAGACCGCCGGCGCGGGGGGCGGCGCCGGCGGTTGCGAGAGAATATCAAGTGTTGGCTGTTAAGCAGCGACGGCCTCGTAGACCGTGGCGCCCGAGAAGCTGTCGTGCAGGCTCTTGCCGCAGATCCACGGCAGTTCGACGACCTCGCAGACCGTGTTGACCAGCTCGGAGCAGTCAGTAAAGTGGCCCTTATCGTTGAGGGCCTCGCAATCCTGAACACGCCAATAGCCATCGGTGTGCGTGATGTAGTACTCGTGATCGTTAATCGACACAAAAGCGCGCGTCTTGGAACGCAGCAGCTTCAGAAATCCTTCGAAGTCGGTCTCGACGACATCTCCAGCCTGGAACATGATTTACCTCCTGGCCCGGCGCCACCATGGCGCGTTGATAAACGTTGGTGCTCCTTTAGTAAAACCTTTATCAGAGCTTATGCGCACATCATTTAGGCAAGTGGTAAAAAACCGCAGGGTAGACGGGATATAACGTTTAACCATCCCACCGGTTTATCACATTCTGGCTGAAGTTTTATGCAAACCAACTTTTCCACTTGGTAGCTTGCATTGTTTGGGGCCGGCTGCGCGATTACGGTTTTGGTTCGGCGGGTAAGAACGAGGCAACGAAACCAACGTCAGGAGGACCCATGGAGACCATCGAAGCGCTCATCCACCGCCGCAGCTGCCGCAAATACAGCGATCGCCCTGTCGAGGCCGAGAAGCTCGCACGCATTATCGAAGCCGGCCAGTACGCGCCGAGCGGCATGGGACGCCAGCCGGTGACATTTGTCGCCGTTACCGACCCCGCAACCGTCGAGCGTCTCTCGCAACTCAACGCACAAGTTATGGGCAGCGAGGGAGATCCCTTCTACGGCGCCAAGACCGTTGTGGTGGTGCTCGTCGACCGCAGCGTGCCCACGCACCTGGAAGACGGCTCGCTCGCCATGGGCAACCTGCTCAACGCAGCCTATGCGCTGGGCGTTGATTCGTGTTGGATCCACCGCGCGCACGAGGTCTTTGACTCACCCGAGGGACTGGAACTGCTGGCCAAGTGGGGTCTGCCCGCCGACGGAAGCCTGCGCGGTGTAGGCAATTGCATTCTGGGCTACGCCAAGGACACGCTACCCGAGCCCAAACCCCGCCGTGACAACGTGGTGTATGTTCCGCCGTTCTAACGAACGGCGGACCCGTTGACGCTGCGCGGGCCGCTCGCTGTTGGTGCCTGACATCGAGTGAGCTACTGTTGGCATCTGGCACCTGGGCAGCTAATTAACGGGATGATAGAAGGTGTCGACGACCGTTTGCTTTACGTTGTCCTGGTCCAGATAGAACTCGGCAAAGGTGTCGCCCTGCTGCATGGTGCCCTGCAGCGTCACGACATCAAACGAAGTCAGGCCGTGCTCGAGCATCGTAGTCGCCAGATAGCTGAACTCATCGAGGCCCAAATTGGTCCACGTATAGTCGCCCATGGCCTGATACAGGTTGATGAGCATGGCAGGGTTGCTCTTGGCACTGCTGAGCACCTTCGATGCAAACGCCTGCACGTAGCTCACCTGGCGCGCTGTACGATCCAGCGAAGACGTCAGATTCGTCGTGTCGCGCCACTGCACGTACTTCTCGGCCGACTTGCCAAAGAGTGTTGTCTCCTGGCCCTCGACCACCGAGGTGCCCGGCACAGTCTGCGTGGGTACCAGCGTTACGCCGCCGATGGAATCGTTAATGGGTGCCACGCCCTCAATGTTGAGCGTGTAGTAATAGTCGACCGGAATGTTATCGAGCACGCGCGAGGCAGCGGCGGCCGTCAGCGCCGATGAGTTGTCGCCATCGGTGCCATAGGCAAACTGCAAGCACAGCTGCTCGGTCACCTGGCCGGCAAACGAACCATTGGAATACGTATCTACGGCAACCATGCTGTCACGCGGGATGATAATGCCGCGGGCCTCACCTGTTTCTGTATTAAGCGCTACGACCATCACGGTATCGGACTGGCCCTTCTGGGTGCCGTCATCGTTATTGCGGCCATCAAAACCGATAAACGCCACCGTGGCCATATGCTTGTTGAGCGCATACTTCTTGCCGTTATAGGTAATGGTGTCGCCCTTGGCCTTAATAACCTTTTCGGTCTTTTCCTCAATCTTCTTTTTGCCTTGGCTCACGCTGTGATTCACAAAGCCCCAGCCGGCAGCAGCAACCGCACCAATCACGAGCAGCACGATCAGCAGCGTGCGGATACGGCGGCGGCGCTTGATGCGCTTAATCGACTCTTTGGAGCGTCGACGACGCTGAGGTGCCGCCTCATCAAGCGAAGGCCACTCTGCCTCATCAACAGGCTGCGCCGCAGCTTCATCGGTCTTTGCCGTTGCGTCGGAGGGAGCCTCGGCCTTGCTCTGGGATTTTTCGTCAGGTTGAGGCGTCGGAGTGCCTTTGGTCTCCCATTGAGGCTCGACAGGCTCCGCCGCATCCTGAACCTGCTGCTCGGGATTGTTTACTTGATTTTCGTCGGGATCCACCGCATCGATAAAGTGCTTGCCACGGGGGTTCATGACTATTTTGTCTCCTGGTCGCTTGTTAACACACCGCTGACAATATAGCGCGAGTTGCCCTGCGAACTATCGAGCATGCAGGTGCTCAACTGCACAATCTTACTATCTGCATCAAGTGTCACGCCGTCACGTACATTTTTGAGCAATGCGTCCGGATTACAGACCGAATTAAAGTAGTCCTGGCGCACGACAGGGTCGGCAAAGTTAAACGAGTTGAGAATGTGGCGGTCGTCATATTGATAGGCCGAGACAATCTTGTACGTCAGAATATGGCCCGGGGTGTAGATATAGAACTCGCCGTTCTCGTTAAAGAAGTCCGCGTCCTCAAAGTTATGCAAGTTGTGGAACACGCCGCCGTTCACATGACCGTAGATCACCGTGACGGGATCGCTAAAGTCGCGCGCGTTTGCCATCTGACTAAACGCCGTGCCGTAGGGGTCGTACTTGCCGTCCTTGTCGTGGTCCAGATAAAACAGGTCGTCCGTCGTGCTCTGCAGCAAGGGTGTGTTGATATCCGCACCCGGAATGTAGAGCCACGCATAGATATCGGCATTCTCCTGAATGAGCGGAGCGAAGTCGATGGGGTTGTCCGGCAGCTCCTTACCCTTTGATTCGACCTTCGTGGCGGGCTTGCCTGTTGCACTCATCTCCTCGGCGCGCTGCTGCTCTAGATGATTCATATAGAGCACGTAGCCGCCGCAGCCGACTGCGACCAGCAACAACACTACGAAAACGCCCTTGAGTATCGTGGCGCGACGCTTTTTGTCCGAGTCGCCCATATGCTTAACTTCCATATGCTTGCCCTGCGGCTGCTGTGCCATGGTGTTCCCTTACCCTGTAAATCGGCCAAAAAAAGGACCCGCACAAGTACGGGTCCTCAAATCTTACGGTTGAAACCGTGTGTGTGCTAGTTGTTCTTACGAAGAGCAACAAAAGCGCAGGCAGCACCAGCAGCGGCAACGGCAGCCACGGCGGCAACAGCGGTGGTGTTCACACCGGTAGCCGGGGACTTAGCGCCGTTGTCGGTGGTGGCAGCACCAGCAGCGGTCTTTTCAGCCACGATGGTGTAGGTGGAGAGCTTGGTGACCTTAAAGGTAACATTGCCGTTGTTGTCGGCAGTGAGGTTCAGGGTCTCCCTGCTACCGTCGTTGTGCTGGACATAGACGGTAACCTTGGCGTTGGCGTAAGCCTTGCCAAGGGTGAAGGTGACGGTCAGCGGGTTGGACTCAGAAACGGTACCCTCGACGGTCTCGGTGATCTCAAAGGAAGCGACCACGTTGGCGTCAGCAGGGGTGCCCTCGGCGTTCTTGGTGGTGGAAACAACCTTGACGTTAGCGTTGTTAACGCTGGCGGTCACGTTGTTGGCGCCGGTGGCGGTGGTGTTGGCAGGGCTCGGGGCGGCGAAAGCAGCCACGGGCAGAGCCAGGGCAAGAGCGAGAACGCTCAGTGCTGCCATGAATCTCTTCTTCATGTTAGGTACTCCTCAACTTGCAGCTTGTGGACCTTTAAGTGCCTAGTAGTATAGCCTTTTTTCAAATTGCGACTAATGAGTTCTACATGAAACAACATTACTGCTTTTTTGCTCACTCATTGACCCCAAACAGCGACTTAGTGCGATGGTTCTGTGACTTATTGGCCTTGTGGTACGGGCGTGACCTGCGAACCCACGCCGTTTGCGCTGGTTTCGCCAACCTCGCTGTCCGTATCCTCGCCCTTTTGGGCATCGGCGATCGTTGCGGCGGCGGCAACAATACCGCGCTGAGGCGCCACGCCCGTCTGGGCCTGAGCACCCTCGACAAGCTCTGTGCCGGCATGCGCGAGCTCAGCAGACTTGAACATCGCACTCAGGTCGACGCCGCCGCCAGCGTAGCCGAGTGCGGCAAGTGCGATGACAACCACCGCAACAACAACTGCAATCGGCACGTAACGATGCCAGCCAGCGGGATTGAGCCCACTGCGGCGAGCCGCACCGCGGCTGATATAGCCCAGCGTTCCGTCGTGCTTGAGCTTAGAGCCCACCACGCGCTTGCGCCCCCGCAGCGACGACTCAGCCTGCATGGCCAAGCGAGCGCTTGCCGAAGGATAGCCGTATTTGGTGCGCTTGAACGAACCGTCGAACCCCGACGCGTGCTTGCCCCACGTCCGGGACGTCGTGCGGCGGTTAACTGGAGCCGCGCCCCGTCTATTCCGGTTTGGTTTTGAAGTCTCCGCCATACGCCCCCGCACGCCGTAACACAATCGAAACATTACTGCTTTGGACTGTAGCACACGCACCGCACGCGGTCACGGGCGCCTCGCTCAGCGGTCGTCGTCCTTCAGCAAGCGCCACAGGGTCGTGCGGCTTATCCCCAGCACCTCGGCAGCGCGGGTCCGGTTGCCCTGAAGGTGGCCTACGACCAGCCGCGCGATGTCGCGTTCGGTATCGGCCAGTGGACGCAGGATATACAGGTCGCTGTCGAGCGTCGGAGCGCCAAAGGTTGCGGTTTTGATGACGTCCTCCTGGGCGAGCACCTCCTCCGCCGCAGCGCGCTCCGCCACACCCGACCCTACTAATATATAGAGTCGTTCCGAGACCTCGCGAAGCTGCAGATAGTTGCGTGGCCAGCGATAGCCGCTGAGCGTCGAGGCAGCCTCCTCGGACATACTCGGAGCGGCAGTTCCAAAGACACCTGACAGATATGACAAATACCGCGCAACCTTTTTCGCTGCGCCACCCTGCTCGGCAATCGCAGGCGCCACACTTACTGCGCACGCCAAGCGCTCGGTTACAAAAGCGGCCTGATCGCTTTCGCCACCGCCCGGCATATCGTTTGCCGTCAGGACCACATGGCAACGCGCGGCCAGCGCCGTGTCGGTCATCGTAGAGACAAGCTCGCGCAGACGCTGCGGCGAAAGTGCATGCCAGCCGCCAATACAAAGGGTCAGCCTTGCCTGGAACAGCGGCGATTCCGAGCTTTTGAGCAGATGGCGCCAGCCGCGATCTGTGAGCTCGTCAAGTGCCACGGACACAAAGGGTTCGTCAGCATAAGGCCCATCCAGATAGAGGCGTTTTGCAATCTCTGCCTGGCCAGCACCCAGCTCACCTTCCAACATGAGGGGCACGCCGCGGGCATAGCTTTCGCAGACGGGGCCAGCGACCGCAGCGGCGCCCTCGACAATGCCGTACGCGCTTGCCTCGTAGCGCGCCTCGACCTCATCTGCGTTAAGCCACTCAATACCCGCGTGTGCCGCCACACCGTGCACCTCGCGGACCACGACCACCCAAAGCGCGCCGCCTTCCTTGGCGACCGGACGCACCGTGAGGCTCAAGCGCCCTCCCGCATGCCCCATCACCAGGCGCGTGCCGTTGCCCACGCGCCCCAGGCGCTCGGCGACAAATGCCGCGACATCTTGCTCGAGCGCGACATCATCCATGGTCGAAATCGCCACGTGCCCATGCCCATCGATTGCCAACGCCAAGGCCCCGGCAGCAGCCAAGGCCTCGATCAAGATTTGTAGCTTGGCGTCACTGTTCATATTGCGCCCCGTCCTCGGCGCCACGCCGCCACCTCCGGCCGCGCGGGCGAGTGTTTCAAAATTGAACGATATTGCTCACCAAACACTATAGGGCAGAAGCCGCCGTCCTGCGAGTATATGAGTTGCCCCGCATCGCCATCCTGGCGGGGCGATAAGAGCTCTTCGGGACCTATAAACCTGCGGACAAGCCATACCCGCAAGAGCTCCTATCGCTCCACCGTGGACATGCGCTCGCCAGCACGCAGCGCGCAAATAAGCTACTTCTCTACCAGATTCCCAGCACATGCTGCATTCCCAAACTCATGCACGCAATGCCAATCCAGCAGCAAAAGCCCAATGCGATGGGCTTGCCGCCCTTTTTGACCAGCTCGACGATATCGGTATTAAAGCCAATAGCCGCCATGGCCATCACGATAAAGAACTTCGACAGCTCCTTGATGGGCGCCGTAATGGATGCAGGAAGCTGAAGCACCGTGGTGATTATGCTCGCCAGCACAAAGAACAGCACGAACATAGGAAACGCGCGTTTAAGCGAGAACGTGCTTTTGGCGTCGCCGCCGGCCTTGCGCGCCAGATGCATCTGCCAGCATGCGAGAACCAACGTAATGGGAATAATGGCCAGCGTCCTGGTGAGCTTGACCACTGTGGCGCTTTCGAGCACATTGGCGCCGGGATGCATACTGTCCCAGGCGCTCGCCGCAGCCGTTACCGACGAGGTGTCGTTGATGGCGGTGCCGGCAAACAGGCCAAAGCCCTCGTTGGTCAGCCCGAGCATGCCGCCGAGCGTCGGAAACACGAGCGCCGCGATAACGTTAAACAGGAAGATGACCGAAATAGCCTGGGCAATCTCACGATCGTCGGCATCGATGACGGGCGCGGTCGCGGCGATGGCAGAGCCGCCGCAAATCGACGAACCCACACCCACGAGCGTCGCGATCTTGCCCGGTACGTTCATAACGCGGCAGAGCACGAAGGCGATGACAAGCGAGGTCGAGATCGTCGCCACGATAATCGGCAGCGACTGAGCGCCTTTGGACAGAATCTGCGAGAGGTTCATGCCAAAGCCAAGCAGGATTACCGCGTACTGCAAGACCTTTTTAGACGTATAGGTGACACCGGCGGCGAGCTGTTCGCGACGATTCTTGGGAAAGACGAGCGCCAGGACCATGCCAAAGAGGATGGCAAACACCGGCCCGCCGACCACCTCAACCTGTTTGCCGAGCAACGTCGCGGGGATGGCGACGATCAGGCAGAACAAGACGCCCTTCCAGCGATCGCGTACGATATTCGACAGTTGCATATGGGATTCCTTCTTTCTATTTCACGTTTGCGACGGCTTATGATACGGCAACATTGAGCACAGCCGTATGCAAACACAGACTAAGGCGCCGCAATAGTTCTCGGGCAACAGCCGAATTACCCACCGCGGAGAGCTGATTCGCGGCATAATTAACAGCTGACATATCAGTGTGATAGAACGGTTGTGAGGCACTATGGAAGAATCGATGCACGTCGGCGAGCAGGAAACGAGCCTGCAGGACCAGTCCTACCACACCATTCGACGCAAAATCGTCTACCTGGACTACAAGCCGGGCGAAAAACTGGGCGTCAAGCAGCTTTGCGACGACCTGGATATGGGGCGCACCCCTGTGCGCGAGGCGCTAGTGCGTCTGGCGCAAGAGGGCCTGGTGCGCACCGTGCCCCAAAGCGGCACCTATGTCTCGCCCATCAACCTCACTCTTGCCGAGAGCGCCTGCTACATTCGCGAGCACCTGGAAAAGCAGGTGATTGTGGAGTGCTGCGCCCGTGCCACCTCGGCAGGCATCGAGCAGCTCGACCGAGCCATCGCGCTGCAGGAAAAGACCATGGCCGAGGAGGATCGCATCGGCTTCTTTTTAAGCGACAACCTCATGCACCGCATGATCTTTAGCATCGCGTGCCGCAGCACCGTGTGGTCGTGGCTCGAAGAGACCAATGCCGACCTGGAGCGCTTCCGCTGGCTGCGCGCCGCCACGCAGACGCTCGACAATCAGGAGATTGTTAACGAGCACAAGCAAATCCGCCGCGCCATCGCCGGCCGCGACCCCATCGAGGCGAGCTTTTTGGTGAGCAAGCACCTGCATATGATGTTCCGCAACCAGACCGAGGTCCTGGACCAATATCCCAAGTACTTCGAGACCAGCAAGCTCCGCTAACCTGCCAAAAAGGGACAGGTTTATTTTGCCAGGTTTTATCTGGGCAAATGAAACAAGGCCCGACTCCGCCACAACGGAGCCGGGCCTTGTTCGCTAGAACGGCGGAACCAACTATTCCACGGTCACGCTCTTTGCCAGGTTTCGGGGCTGGTCGACGTCGCAGCCGCGCAGGATGGCGATCTCGCGGGCGAGCAGCTGCAGCGGGACGCTCGCCGTTATGGGGCTGAACACGTCGCGGACGGCCGGCACGCGGATGATACAGTCGGCGATCTTGTTGATCTCCTCGTCGCCCTCGGTGGCAACGACGATGACCTTGGCGCCGCGTGCCTTGCACTCCATGAGGTTCGACACGGTCTTGTCGTAGGTGGCGCTCTTGGTGGCCACGGCGATGACGGGGAAGCCCGGATCGATCAGCGCGATGGGGCCGTGCTTCATCTCGCCGGCAGCATACGCCTCGGCGTGCAGGTAGCTGACCTCCTTGAGCTTGAGTGCGCCCTCGTAGGAGATGGCGGCACCCATACCGCGGCCCACGAACAGCGCCGACTGCGCGTCCTTGCACAGCAGGGCGGCCTCGTGCACGGCCTCGGCCTGCGTGTCCAAAATCCACTGGATCTGCTCGGCTGTATCGGAAAGCTCGCGGAACATCATGCGCGTCTGCTTGGTGGTCAGACGGTACTTAACCTGCGCCAACAGCAAAGCCAGCAGCGTCAGGCTCACGACCTGGCCGATGAAGCTCTTGGTCGAGGCGACCGCGATCTCCTTGTTGGCCTTGGTATAGATGACGCCGTCGCTCTCGCGCGCCACGGGGCTGCCCACCACGTTGGTGATGCCAAAGACCTTGGCACCCTTGATACGCGCGTCGCGAATGGCGGCGAGGGTATCAGCCGTCTCGCCCGACTGGGACACGGCAACGACGAGCGTCGTCGGCGTGATGATGGGGTTGCGATAGCGGAACTCGCTGGCAGCCTCAACCTCAGTGGGAATGCGAGCCCAGCCCTCAATAAGGTTCTTTGCGATGAGGCCGGCGTGATAGCTGGTGCCGCAGGCGATCACGTAGACACGGTCGATATCGTTGAGCTCCTCGAGGGACAGACCCAGCTCATCGATATCGAGCTCGCCGGCAGGCGTCATACGGCCAACCAGCGTGTCGCGCACGACGCGCGGCTGCTCGTGGATCTCCTTGAGCATAAAGTCGGGATAGCCGCCCTTTTCGGCCATGTCCAGATCCCAATCGATGTGGGTGACCTTGGGCTCGATGACATTGCCGGCCTCGTCGGTGTACTCGACGCCCGCGGGCGTGAGCTTGGCAAACTGACCGTCCTCGAGCACCACGACATCGCGGGTGGCGTCGATGAGCGCGATGACGTCGGAGGCGACGTAGGAACCGGTCTCACCCACGCCGACCACGATCGGGGAATCCTTGCGGGCCACGGCGATCACGCCGGGCTCGTCGGCGCACACGGCAGCCAGGCCGTAGGCGCCCACCACGTGGGTACAAGCCTCGCGCACGGAGGCCATCAGGTCGTGCGTATCGGCATAGGCTTCTTCGATCAGATGCGCGAAGACCTCCGTATCGGTCTCGCTCTTAAAGTGATGGCCGCGGCCCTCCAGCTCCTCGCGCAGTTCGGCGAAGTTCTCGATAATGCCGTTGTGGACGATGGCGATGCGACCGTCGCAGCTGGTGTGGGGATGAGCGTTAACGACGGAGGGCTTGCCGTGGGTGGCCCAACGGGTGTGACCGATACCGCAGGTTGCGTCGCTATCGATATTGGAAAGCTCGCTCTCCAGACCCGCAACCTTACCCACGCGGCGGATAACGTCGAGGTGCGCCGCGGCGCCCTCGCCCACCTCGAGCGCGACGCCCGAGGAGTCATAGCCGCGATACTCCATGCGCTTAAGGCCTGTGACCAGGATGTTCTTTGCAATATCAGAGCCGGTGTAGCCGACAATTCCGCACATAGGATAAATCCCTTCGTTCGCGTGACTGCAAGACGTCCACGCACGGGGGGCGCTGAGACGTATAACGTTCGAGTATTGTACTCACGCAAGCGCAAGCTGATATACCAGAAGTGGTATCTCAACTTAGATACCACTCGATGCACACATGCCAAGCCACCACGATGGGGACAGACACCTTCGTGGTGGCTTGGGCCCCAGCGTTTGCCCAGATAAAACCTGCCAAAATAAACCTGTCCCTAATTGGCAGGTTTTGACACCCTAGGGGCGGGCGATGCTACAATCTGGCTTGTACTTGAAACGCATCAAAGGGGCCGCTATGGCAAAGGTAAAAATCAGCGATGTCGCGCGCGAGGCAGGGGTTTCGCTGGGCACGGTTTCCAACGCGCTCAACCATCCCGAAAAGCTGCGCCCCGAGACCCTCAAGCTCATAAACGAAACCATCAATCGACTGGGCTACCTGCCCAACCAAAGCGCTCGTCAGCTCGCGGGCGGCGCCACCAAGTCCTTTGGCCTGGTGCTCCCCCGTCTCGATCACGGCTTTTCGCTCCAAATTGCCAGCGGTGCCCATAACGAGGCCCGAAAGCACGGTTACGACCTGCTCATCGCCAACGCCGATAACGACGATATTCTCCAGGACCATTACCTGCGCTACTTTATGGGCACCCAGATGTCCGGCGTCATGGTTCAGCCCATGGCATCCCCCGACTGGCACCCCGCTATGACCAAGATGCCCGTGCCGATTGTCCACCTGGACATCCATTGCTCCGAGCCCGGCTACTACGTAGCGGCCGACAACGAGGCACAGGGGCGCATTATCGCCGAGCTCGCCATCGCCCGCGGCGCACACCATATCACCGTTGTGGGCAGAGCGGCATTCATGCAGCTCACCCTGCGCGTACTTGGCATTCACAAGGCCCTCGCCCTGCATCCCGATATCAAAATTGAGGTCATTGACGCCGGAGAGTGGAATACCGCAGCCGACGGCTACAGCATTGGCGCTCAGATTGCCGGGCGCCCTGCCAACGAACGCCCCGATTTTGTCGTCGGTCTGACCGACGTGTTGGCCTCGGGCGTTATCTCGGCATTGGTCGACAAAGGCATCTCCGTCCCCGAGCAGGTTCGCGTGGCCGGATGCGACGGCAACCCACTCGCTTGGAGCGGATCGGTCCCGCTCACTACGGTAGCGCCCCCGGGCTACGAGATTGGCCGCAAGGGTGTCCAACTGCTCATGGAGCAAATCGAGAACAAGGTCCCGACAAAGACCAAGCATATCCACGTCGGCTCTGCAGCACGCACCGTCACCGCAGCCACCGCCGCCGAGGATATCAACCGCCAAGAATTGGTACGTCCGTTCCTACTGGAGCGCGCCAGCACCCAGGCAAGCACCCAGACCGATGCCACGGCCATCAACCTAGGCGCGTATCTATAGCACGCCCGCAAGCATGCTAAGTCGCCGCTTAAGCAAAAGGGGCCCGACCATTGCCGGGCCCCTTTTGCTTAAGCGCAAACGCGGGCAATTGCTCGTTTCAACACCGCAATCGTCTAGCGCACGGCCTTGACTGCCGCCGCCAGGTCGAACAACGTGTCGAGCACGGCCTCGCAGCCATCCACTACGTCCTGCGGCAGCGGCACGATATCGGGCACGGCAAAGACATGGCAACCCGCCGTGATGCCCGAGACGCAGCCGTTGCGCGAATCCTCGACCACGGCGCACTCCTCGGGGGCAAAGCCCGCGCGCTCGCAGGCGAGCAGATACATCTCGGGGTCGGGCTTGCCGTGCACGACATCCTCGCCACAGGCCACCGTTTCAAACTTGTCAAAGAGGCCGACCATCTTAAGGTTGCGCTCGGCCGTAGCGAGGCGCGACGACGTCGCTAGACCCACGTGATAGCCCGCAGCCAGCAGCTCGTCTATGCACTCGGCGGCGCCGGCCTTAAGCTCCAGTTCGGTCTTGACCATCTCATCGCGAATCTCCTTGTGGCGGGCATAGACCGCCTCGGTGGTTTCGTGGCTGCCGTAATGCTTATCAAGGATGTCCATGACATCGGGTAGGGTGCGACCGATAAACTGATGGATCAGCGCTTCATCAATCGCGACCCCCAGCTCGGCAGCGCCCGCCTTCCATGCCTTAATGCCCAAACGCTCGGTATCGACCAGCGTTCCGTCCATGTCAAAAATTACAGCCTTGATCATATCGGCCCCCTCACCGGATTGCATTACTGACACTCTACCGCACTTTACAAACTTGTATATAACGTATATAGCATATTGCACTTTCGTTACATAGATAGAAGTCTTATGACAAGCAGCTCGGTAGGATTATAGTTTTCGACCGAGCACATATTGGTAAGGAACGTTTTATGCTTTCAGACACTACCGCACCTGCAAAGGAGCTTCAGGACAAACTCGCAGCGCTCGAGCAGTTGCTACTGGCATACGGACGCGTCGCCATCGGCTTTTCCGGCGGCGTCGACAGCAGCTTTTTGGCCGCGGTCTGCGCCCGCATCATGCCTGCCGATACGCTTCTCGTTCACCTCACCACGCCGCTCATCGGCACGCCCGAACAGACCTCGTTTGAGCTTTCCGTTGACGGACAAACCAATGAGGGGCCGCATTTTAAGCTCCCCGTGCTCAATCTTTCGGTCGATCAGCTGCAGCTCCCCCAAGTAGCCTGCAACGATGCCAACCGTTGCTACCACTGCAAGTACGCCGGCTTTACCGCTATCGTCAACCACGCCAAGTCGCTCGGCTTTCCCACCGTCATCGATGGCAGCAATGCAAGCGATCGCGGCGACTACCGCCCTGGTATGCGCGCGGCAGAAGAGCTCGGCGTACGCTCCCCTCTCATGGAGGTTGGATTTACCAAGGATGAGGAGCGCGAGCTGTTGCGCGCATGGGGCTATCCCGTTTGGAACTTGCCGGCGGGAGCCTGTCTTGCCACGCGCGTTCCCACGGGCGAAGAGCTGACGCGCCAGAAGGTCGATTTAATCCGCGCCTGCGAGGATTACCTGCACGATCTTGATCTGGCGCAGGTACGTGCGCGCTTGGTCGGCGGCTGCATGCATATCGAAGCCGCTCCGTCCGACGTCGCAAAGATTGCCGCCCTCGGCGGTACCGCCGTCGATGCCGAAGGCAAGACCCCGCTGCCCGCCGCTATCGAGTCCGCCCTGCGCGAGCTGGGCTGCGGCCACATCTCCCCCGAGGTCACCCCCTACATCCACGGCAACATGAATCTTTAGGTTACGCCGTTTTACAAACGGCGTAACTGCTCTGACCTGCCAAAAAGGGACAGTTTTTTTGGTAGGTTTTATCTGGAGAAACGCCGAATAGCTTTATATGCACAACCGCCGCAGCTCCATATGGGGCAAATGAATCAGTAACGTCTATCCCAAATCTTGAGTATTTGTTCGATAGAACGGCTCCTGACGGCACCTGCTAGACTGGTAGATTCCAACCGTCCATCCAGGAGCCTCCATGTCGCGCAAGTCCGCCTACAAGCAAGCACTTTCCATCGGCACCGCCGTGGTGCTGGGGTTTGCGTTGTTTACGGGATCGCTCGACGGAGCTCCCAAGCTGCTGTCGCCGCAAAGCGATGAACAGGCGGCAGCTCTGGCCGAAAAACAAAACGAGAGTCCCGGCCGCACCGACGACGAGGCAGACCTGGTTGCCCGGCTCGAATCGGGAACAGCGAGCTCCTCGGACTCTCAAAATAGCCAAGACTCCGGCGATGGCTCCAATTCCGCCGCAACCGACACCGGTGACGACGCCTCCGCGGACAGTGCCGCCACCCCCATCGACGAGGTCGAAAATCCCGACCTCAACCGCGCCCGCGGTGTTTATCTCAGCAGCATTCCCGACTACGCCGGCAACCCCTACGTTGCCCTTCGCGCCGACAGCACGCACCCGCTCGGCACGCCGTCGTTCACGCTTGACGAGTATGAGCGTGCCACCGAAGAAGGCTGCTTTAAGAAATTCTCCAAGCTCGACAGCCTGGGCCGCACTCGCAAGGCGCTCGCCTGCGTGGGCCCCGAATCGCTCGGTCAAGGCAAGCGCGGCGATATCTCGCGTATCCATCCTGCCGGTTGGCACCAGCAGCGCTACGACTTTATTCCGGGTCAGAGCCTCTACAACCGCTGCCACCTCATCGCCTGGTCGCTCTGCGGCGAAAACGCCAACCGCAAAAATCTCCTCACCGGCACGCGCTATCTCAACGAGACGGGCATGCTGCCGTTTGAAGAGCAGGTTCTTAACTACATCCGCGACACGGGCAACCATGTGCTCTACCGCGTCACGCCCATGTACAACGAAGAGGAGCTCGTCTGTCGTGGCGTTCGCCTTGAGGCGCAGTCGATCGAGGACCACGGCAAGACCCTGTGCTTCCACGTGTACTGCTACAACCTGCAGCCGCACGTGCAAATCGACTACGCCACCGGCCGCAACCAGGCATCCGGAGACTAGTGCCGACTGCGCTGCCCGTAACCCAAAAAATGATCCGCAATCCTTCCGTCGCATACGGATCAAATAAGGCCGCCCCGGTTACCCAGGGCGGCCTTTTCGTCAGCACCTACATTGCAGGCAAAACCACGCGTTACTTGGCGCGGCCCTCCTCATAGCGCTCAACCAGCTTGGCCTGAACGTCATAAGGCACCTGCTCATAGCCTGCGGGCTTCATGGTAAAGTCGCCCGTGCCGCGCGTGATAGAGCGCAGGCGCGTCGAATAATCCGTCAGCTCGGCCAGCGGCGCCTGGGCAATGACCACGGTGTCGCCGCGCTCATCGGTCTCCATGCCCGTCACGCGACCGCGCGATGCCGAGATGTCGCCCATCACGGCGCCGGCGTAGCTCTCGGGGATAGTCACCGTGATTTCCTCGATGGGCTCCAGCACCACCGGGTCGGCATCGGCGCATGCCTTGCGCAGACCGATGCGAGCCGCCGCGCGGAACGCCATCTCGTTGGAGTCGACGCTATGATACGAGCCGTCGTACACAGCCACGCGAATGCCCGTAAGCGGGTAGCCGGCAATGATGCCGTCCTTCATGGTCTCCTGGACACCCTTGTCCACAGCGGGGATCAGCGAGCGCGGGATGCGGCCACCCACGACCTCGTCAACAAACTCATAGCCGTCGCTCGTGCCGTCGGGCCCAACGAGCGGCTCCACGCGCAGCCAACAGTCGCCATACTGACCGGCACCGCCAGTCTGCTTCTTGTGGCGACCCTGGGCGCTTGCCGTGCGGCGGATGGTCTCGCGATACGGGATGCGGATCGGCACGCTCTTGGCCGCGACCTTGGTGCGATCCTCAAGACGATTGAGCAGGACCGAAACCTGCGCCTCGCCCACCGCCGAAATGATGGTCTGGCCGGTCTCCTCGTCGCGGTCGATGCTCATAGTCGGATCGGCCTTGCAGGCCTTCTCGATAAACGTGTAGAGCTTCTCTTCGTCGCCGCGATTCTCGGCCTCGATGGCGATGCGGTACTGCGAGTTGGGGAACTTGAACGCCGCCGCCTCGACCTTGCCGGTAATCGAGAGCGTATCGCCCGTCTCGGCCGCCAGCTTGGGCGCCACGATGATATCGCCGGCATAGGCGTGACCGACCTCGGTCATGTCGCGGCCGCACATCACATACAGGTGAGCCAGACGCTCACCCTTGCGCGTACGTGCATTGATCAGCTCAAGGCCCGGCTCAAGCGTGCCCGTCAGCACTTTGATAAAGCTGATGCGACCCTGCTGCGGGTCGGCCAGCGTCTTAAACACAAATGCCACCGGACGGTCATCGTCGCTCGAGATCTTGAGCGAATCACCGTCGATGAGCGGCATCTCGCCGTAGTCCGTCGGCGCCGGGAAGTACGTGGCGATGTCGTCCATCAGCGAGTTGACGCCCTGCTCCTTAATGCAATCGCCCGCAAAGACCGGCACAAAGATGCGCTCGGCGATCGCCTTGGACAACAGGCCCTCGAGCTCCTCCTGCGTCAGCGTCTCTTCGCCTTCCAGGTACTTCATCATCAGCTCATCGTCGGCCTCGGCCACCAGCTCGCACAGATGGTCGTGGGCTTCCTCGGCCTGAGCACGATACTCCTCGGGAATCTCCGACTCAACTGCCTCGGCGCCGTTGCAGTGGCGCGCCTTCATACGCACCAGGTCGATAATGCCGTCAAAGTCCTCGCCCTCGCCCCAGGGGAGGGTCACGGCACCCAAACGCGTACCAAAACGTTCCTGCAGCAGGCCCATCGTGGTCGTAAAGCTGGCCTCGGGACGCGACAGGCGATTTACGAACACCGCGCGCGCCAGGCGCAGGTCCTCGGCGGCGTACCAAAGCTTAACCGTCGTCGGCTGCGGGCCGGCCTCGGCGTCGACCACGAACAGCGCCGTCTCGCAGACGCTCATCGCGGCAAAGGCGTCGCCGATAAAATCGGGGTAGCACGGGGCATCGAGCACGTTGATACGGGCGCCCTTCCAATCGATCGGCGCGATGGTCGTCGAGATAGAAAATGAGCGCTTGACCTCTTCGGGGTCATAGTCGAGCGTGGGCTTGGTGCCGTCGTGGCCGCCCAGACGGGCAGTCTTACCAGAAAGGTGGAGCATGGCCTCGGCGAGTGAAGTCTTGCCCACCCCGCCTTGGCCTACGAGCACCACGTTCCTTACGTTGCCGGTCTTGGGAGCACCCATGATGACCTCCTTGCAGGGTCGCGCGCGATGCGCGACGCCAACGGGGAGAGTTCGCGGTCGATGCCGTCCCGGGAGCAGCACGGTCGGCAGCCGAGCCGACTCACCCTCCAAATGTCCTATGCCACCACCCTACCCTTGCAGTCGCCTGTCCATGCAGACCTTTCGGCACGCGTATGAATACGGGCGGCGAGAGGAGGAGGCGAGTATGCGAGGCGATTATTGAACCCCGCCGATGCAAATAAAATGCCGCCGCAGACCGTAAGACCTGCGGCGGCTTCACCTCAATTAATAGTTGAGTAAATAGCTGAGCCTACCCCTCGATACGGCTCAAGAACTCACGGGCACGCTGCTCGCGCGGATGATCGATAACCTGCTCGGCCGGACCCTCCTCAACAATGCGGCCGCCATCCATAAAGACCACGCGGTCGGCAACATCGCGCGCAAACTGCATTGCGTGGGTCACGATCACCATCGTCATATTCTGCGCCGCAAGGTCTTTAATGACACGCAGCACCTCGGCCGTCAGCTCGGGATCGAGTGCCGAGGTCGGCTCATCAAAGAACAAGATTTCCGGGTCGAGCGCCAGGGCGCGGGCAATACTCACGCGCTGCTGCTGACCGCCCGAAAGCTCGCAGGGCACCTTGTTCTCGTTACCCGTAAGCCCCATCTGTGCAATGAGCTCGTGTGCGCGGGCCTCCGCCTGCTCGCGCGGGCGCTTAAGCACGCGGATCGGCGCATCGGTGATGTTTTTCATCACGGTATAATGCGGGAACAGATTGTAGTTCTGAAACACCAAACCAAACCGCGAGCGCGCCTGTTTAGGCACATCGCCCTTTGCGTACACCGCGCCCGAACCCGTATCCGTCGCGACGGCAAGGTCGCCAAACGAGAGCGAGCCACCGTCGAGCGTCTCGAGCAGCGTGGCACAGCGAAGCAGCGTGGACTTACCGCCGCCCGAAGGCCCGATAATCGCCACAACCTCGCCACGCTTTACCTCGAGCGAGATATCCTTGAGCACCTCATTGCCACCAAACGCCTTGCGCGCGTTCGCTATATTCATTACCGTTCCGGACACGGGAACCTCCATGTGTTTAAAAAGACAGCGAGCGTGTGACTGGCGAGACAATATGCTCCGAAAGAGGAGCGCCGCGTACTTCTGTACGCAAGCGACGGTTTGAGGAGCAGATTGGCCGTCAGGCACGCGCGCAGCGTCGAGCAGTCCGCCGTTCGTTAGAACGGCGGAACGACCTAGTCATGATAATAGTCCAGCTTCTTTTCGGCGGCGCCCAGCAGCATCTCGACCACAAAGTTAAAGACCCAGTAAATCAGCGCCGCGATCGCAAACGGCACCATGCTCACTTGCGAGGCGACCAGCGCCTTGGCCGTCGAGAACATCTCCCCCACGCCGATGGCAAACGCCAGCGACGTGTCCTTGACCAGCGTGATGATCTCGTTGCCCATCGCCGGCAGAATACGCTTGGCGACCTGCGGCATCACGATATACAGAAACGTCTGCACGCGCGAATAGCCCAGCACCTCGGCTGCCTCGTATTGACCGCGCGGAATGGACTGCAGGCCCGAGCGATAGATCTCGGCAAAGTAACCGGCGTAGTTGATGATGAACGCCACAACGCACGCCGTCCACTTGGAATCGGGCGTGAGCGAAATGCCAAACACGTAGTACGGGGCAAAGTAGATGGCAAACATCTGCAGCATGAGCGGCGTACCGCGCATGACCGAAATGTAGATGCGCGCAATCCAGCGAAGCGGCGTGATTTTGCTCATGCGCATAAACGCCACGGGGATTCCCAGCGGAATCGACCCGAGCAGCGTCAGCACAAACAGCTGCAAGCTGACCAAGAATCCCTGGCCAAGCATCTGCATCATGACCTGAATAGACAACCTAAGCTCTCTTTCGCGACAACAGAACAGCAAACCCAATGCTAAAGCGGGTTTTCCAGGTGCCCGAGTTTGCCGTGAAAGAGGAGCGTCGCGTACTAAATGTACGCAAGCGACGGTTTGAACGGCAAAATCGGGTGCCTGGGGAAGCCGCTATTTCAGAACCCAGTTGTCGAAGGAAAGACCGTAATCTGCATATTTATCGCACAGGTCCTTGACCGTACCGTCCTCATAGAGTGCCTTGAGCGACTCGGTCACGGCATCGGCGGACTTGGTGTCGCCCTTCTTTAATCCAACGGCGTAGTGCTCGCTGGACAGCGGCTTGTCGAGCTGCGTATAGGCATCGGGCTTGGCGGCAAGTTGATACTGAGCGATCGAGAGGTCACAGGCAACGGCGTCGACTGCACCACTCTCGAGCTGCATAAAGGCCGTGTTGTACTCACCGATGGTATCGAGCGTGGCAAACGTCGCGGCCAGATCCTTCTGGTCGCCCTCGAGCACATCCTGTGCAGCGGAATCAGTCTGGGTAATCACGGTCTTGCCGGCAAGATCGTCCCAGCTCTTGATGCCCGCATCCTTCTTTACCACCAGCACCTGCTCGTTGAGCATGTACGGCTCGGAGAACGTGTAGTCGTCCTCACGGCCCTCCATGGTAAAGCCGTTCCAGATGCAGTTGATGGCGCCCGAGTTGAGCAGCGTATCCTTGGCGTCCCAGTCAATGGCCTCGTATTTGACCTCCCAGCCCTGCTTATCGGCAACAGCCTTGGCCAGATCGAGATCAAAGCCGGTGTACTCGCCATCGTCGCCCACAAAGCCGTACGGAGGATAGGACTTGTCAAAGCCCACGACGAGCTTCTTGGACTCCGCAGCGCCCTTCACGTCCTTGGCCGCGGCAGAACCGGCAGCGGAGCCCTTGCCGGCACCACCGCCGCAGCCGACAAGACCAAGGCCAAGCACCGTGGCGAGTGAGCCGGCTAGACCAACGAACTGACGACGAGACATATCGGTATTCATGGTATCCCCCCTTGATGGCACTTTAGTTAGGTAAAGTGAGTCATGTAACGTTCAGAATCATACACTTTAGTGAGATGGAGTACAAGGGAGGGTTTGCCCGCTGGGCTCCGGGGCGGGGGTTAAGTTTCCTGCTCTACAGTCCTGCTCACGACGGAGGCCACATTAAGTGGCCTCCTGTTCGTGCGGAACTCGCGATAAACTTAACCCCCGCCCCGGAGCCCAGCGGGCAATCATCGTTGTACCTATCACTGATACCAATAAACCGCTTGCATATCGTCTGTTGGCTTGGCACGGTACAATGCTTGTGGCTTTAAATTTATAAATTAGTGGGGTTAATTCATGGCAGAATCTCGTGCGGAGCGTAGGGCTCGTCGTGCTTTGGTGGAGGCGGCTGAGGGGTCGAAGGAGGAGAAATCTTCTACAAAATCCAAGTCTTCCAAAGCTGCAAAAAGCAAATCGACCAAGAGCAGAGCTAAGGCCAAGCGTCCCGGCTCTCGTCGGAGCGGGGATAAGGCGTCCCAGGCTCACTCCAAGCGCCCGCATAATGATCCGGTTTCGTCTGCACGTAAGGCTGTGGACCCCAAGTCTCCCTGTTCGATCATGAAATCTTGCGGTGGGTGTACGGCGCTTAATCGTCCTTATAAAAAGCAGTTGGCAGCTAAGCAGGCTGCTATGGAAGAGCTTTTTGCTTCGCTTTGTGAGCGTGAGGGTATCGCCGTTGATCCCATTCGCGGTATGGGCGTCACCCTGGGCGACCCGGGTAAATATCCTGCGCCACGTGGCTTTCGTCATAAGGCTGCCACTCCCTTTGCTCCCGGTAGGGAGGGCACTGTCCGTTGCGGTTTCTTTGAGCGCGGCACGCACAAGATCGTTGCCGTGCCCGAATGTCCTGTCGAGGCGCCGGGCGCCCGTAAGATTCTCAACGGCATCGCACGCGAAGCTGAGCGGCTGCATATTCCCGCCTTTAATGAGGACAAGCATCTTGGTTTGCTTCGCTATGCCGTCGTCCGCTGCGGCTGGCGTACAGACCAAGTCATGGTTACGCTCGTGACCGCCCAGCGTGACTTACCGCATGCGCAGGAGTTCTTTGAGGCCGTCGCGGCGCTCGATCCGCATATCGTCACCGTTGCCCAAAATATCAATGGCCGTCCCGGTAACGCCATCTTGGGTGAGGAGACTCGTATCGTCTATGGCGCCGAGTGCATGCGCGACCAGCTGCTCGGTTGCGAATTCGATATCTCCCCTACCGCGTTCTATCAGACCAATCCGCAGCAGACCGAGCTACTCTATCAGCTCGCGATTGACGGCATGGACCTGCAGCAGGGTGACATTCTTATGGACGCCTACTGCGGCAGCGGCACCATCGGTCTGTGCGCTGCGAAGGATGCCCAGGACAGAGGTGCCGGCATTATGCTGCTCGGCGTGGAGCGCAACCCGGCGGGCATTGCCGACGCACGTCGCAATGCCGAGCTCAACGGCCTCACCCGCAGCGCTTGGTTTATGGCCGACGACGCCACCGATTACATCCTAGATGCCGCCGATAACAACGAGCGCGTCGACGTCCTTTCCATCGACCCGCCGCGCGCCGGCTCAACGCCCGAGTTTCTTGAGGCCGCCTGCGCACTTAAGCCGCGCCGCATCACCTATATCAGCTGCAATCCCGTGACCCAAGAGCGCGACCTACACCAGCTCCTCGACGGTGGTTACCGACTGCTCAAGATCACTCCGGTCGACATGTTCCCTCATACCGACCACACCGAGACCGTCGCGGTCCTCGAGCGCCGCTAATCCACCCCGGTAGATTTTTGGGACAGGAAAGGGGGCGGCCCGTCTGGACCGCCCCCTTTCGTTGGACATATGAGTCTCGTTACATCCCCTTGCGCAGGTCGCATACGCCGGCTGCCGCCATCTCGCGCAGCAGCGTCTCGCGGTCGCGCGTCACGATCAGGTCCAGCGGGAAGTGAATCTCGTCGAGCAACTTGCGGGCGTGCTCGAGCTTGCCAATGGCCATACCAATGTGGGCATCGGTCGACACACCAATACCCACGCCCAGCTCGGCGCAGCGCTCGGCAATCTTGCGGCATACGGCCCAATGCTCAGTGTCGGCACCGTGCTCAAGACTATGGTTGTTAATCTCGATAATCTTGTGCTTGGCTTTGGCCGCCAGCAGCACCTCATCGATATCGAACGGCACGCCCGAACGACCCGTATGCCCAAGTATGAACACCTTGGGGTGCTCCAGGGCATTGATGTACATCTGAGTCGTTTGAGCCAGCGTCGCGCCCTCGGCAAACTGCGGATTATGCACGCTTGCCACCAAATAATCCAAATTACGCGTCACCAAATCGAACAGCGAATGCTGGTGACTGTACGAATCGCCGGCAATATCGAGCGACACGGGAATGTCCTCGCCAAACAAGCTTCCGTCCAGCGAAACGATATCGACCTCGGCGCCGCGAAGCACCAGCACGCCGCTCCAAATGCGCGGCCAGATATCCTGGTTAATAAAGAACTGGAAACTGCGCAGGTCGTTGGGGCAAGCCGTAACCATAGAGCTCAGATGGTCGGCAGATCCGAGCACCTGCAGGCCACGTTCCGCCGCCCAGTACACATTCTCCTCAATGGTTGAGTACGCATGCGCGGAGAACAGCGTATGAGTATGAATATCACAAGAAAGAAGGTAGGGCATCGGGTCTCCTTGTCCGGTATGGCCGTCGCGTATATTCATTATACGCATAGCATTCGATGGTCGTAAAACCGCTCCATCCCAACGACACAACGTCCATGACAACGGGGTCTGGCTTAAAACCAAACCCCGTTTCACGTAAAACATTGTAAGCAGAGCGCTTTACTTTTGACGATACTCGTCGGCCAGCTGCTTCCAGGCGGGCAGTGAGTTAACGATAGTCTCGTAGCTCACACAGTAGCCCAAGCGGAACCAGCCCGGCATGCCAAAACTGTCCGAGGGCACCGCGAGCAGCTCATACTTCTTCGCGCGCTCGCAGAAAGCGTTCGCATCGGGCTCCAGCGCCTTCACCCATAGGTAGAACGCACCATCCGGCTCAACATAGGTGTAGCCGTACTCCGCTAGTGCATCGGTAAGCGCGGTGCGGTTGCGCGCATAGGCCTCAACGTCACTCGGCTCATCGATGCAGTCGATAATTACGCGCTGGAAGAGCGCCGGCGCGCACACGAAGCCCAGCGTACGGGCGGCACCGGCAACGGCGGGCATTAGACGAGCTGCCTGAGGATTCGTATTGGGAACCAGGATCCACCCCACGCGCTCGCCCGGTAGCGAAAGCGACTTGGAATACGAGTAGCACACGATGGTGTGCTCGTAGATCGAAGGCACCCAAGGCACTTCGGCACCGTACACGATCTCGCGGTACGGCTCATCAGAGATGAGCATAATCGGATTCTCGGAATCGCGCTGAGCGTTGGCCTCGCGCAGAACATTGGCCAGTCGCGTCAGCGTGTCGCGTGTATACACGGCGCCGGTCGGATTGTTGGGCGAGTCGACGATGACGGCAGCCGTCTTATCGGTAATCGCCTTGAGCACGTTATCCACGCTCAGCTGGAACGTATCTTCATCGGCGAGCGCCTCGACACACGTACAGCCGGCCTTCTCAATCCACACGCGATACTCCGGGAAGTACGGGGCGATAACAATGACCTCGTCACCCGGGTTCGTAACGGCATTGAGCGTGCAGGTGAGCGAAGCCGCCGCACCCACGGTCATAAAGACATCCTTGCCCTCATAGCTCGTACCGAAGCGACGGTTGAGCGATTCGGCGACGGCTGCTCGACATTGCGGCAGGCCCGGAGCGGGCGTATAACCGTGCAGCTGGTCACTCGGCAGCTCCAAGGCCTTCTTAATGGACTCCGCGACGGCAGCGGGTGCAGGAACGCTCGGGTTGCCCAGCGAGAAATCGAACACGTTTTCCGCGCCGATTTGCGCCTTGCGCTCAAGGCCATAGCTAAAAATCTCGCGGATGATGGAGCTTTCCGCGCCGCGAGCATACATAGTTTCGTTGATCATCTGTTCCCCTTTCGCATAGGCGCTATTGTACGCTTTAGTCGGACAAAGCGCCGCAGCAATGTTGATTGGGGACAGACTTAAATGCGTGAAAACGCTCATTTAAGTCTGTCCCCAATCAACGAAGAAAAGCCTCCGCAGGTTTCCCCGCGGAGGCTTTCGCCACAAAGACTATTTGTCGTCGTCGATGTCAGCACCGGCATTGACGGCACGGTCATCGCCGGCATCATCGGATGCGGCTTCGGCATCCTCCTGCATGGCCGCCTGCGCAAATGCCGCGGCGTCCGCCGCCAGCTCCTCCTCGCTCATGCGAGGCGCACGCTTCTTGGTCGGCATACCGGCCGCCTTGGCATTGCGCTCCTCCTTGGCCGCCAGGATGTCGCCCTCGCACTCAAGGTAGGCATCCCACTCGTTGTCGAGCAGGGCGTTCACGGCGTCGCCTTCGACGGTCTCGCGCTCAAGCAGCACCTTGGCCATCAGATCGAGTTGATCGCGGCGGGCATCCAAAATCTCGACCGCACGGCGATGGGCCTCGCGCATGATGCGCTGGACCTCGATATCGATGCGGCGTGCCGTCTCCTCGGAGTAATCCTGGTGATCGGCGTAATCGCGGCCCAGGAATACCTGATGCTGCGCCTCACCAAACACCTGCGTTCCAAGCTCCTCGCTCATGCCCAGGCGCGTGACCATCTCGCGCGCCATCTTGGTCGCGCGTTCCAGATCGTTGCTCGCGCCCGACGTGATGTCGTCGCACATGAGCTCCTCGGCAACGCGACCGCCCAAGAACACGGCAAGCTCGTCGAGCATCTCGTTCTTGGTCTTGAGGAAGTGGTCCTCCTGCGGAAGCTGCAGCGTGTAACCCAGCGCCTGGCCGCGGCTTACAATCGAGATCTTGTGAACCGGATCGGAATGCTCCAGGATGTGGCCCACCAGGGCGTGACCGCTCTCGTGGTAGGCAATCGTGGTGCGCTCGGCCTCGGTCATCACGCGACCTTTGCGCTGCGGACCGGCGATCACGCGCTCCATCGACTCCTCGACCTCGTCCATCGAGATCACAGAACGATGGCGGCGGGCAGCCAGCAGCGCAGACTCGTTGAGCAGGTTCGCCAAATCGGCACCGGTAAAGCCAACGGTCATCTGGGCGAGCTTCTCAAACTTCACGTCCTCGTCCATCGGCTTGTTCTCGGCATGCACGCGCAAGATCTGCTCGCGGCCCTTCACATCCGGACGGTCGACCGTAACCTGACGGTCAAAACGACCGGGACGCAGCAATGCCGGATCCAGGATGTCAGGACGGTTGGTCGCAGCGATCAGGATGACCGACTCGCTCTCCTCAAAACCGTCCATCTCGACCAGCAGCTGGTTGAGCGTCTGCTCGCGCTCGTCGTGACCGCCGCCCAAGCCAGCTCCGCGCTGACGTCCCACGGCATCGATCTCATCGATGAAGATGATCGACGGGGCCTGGGACTTGGCCTCCTTAAAGAGGTCGCGCACACGGCTGGCGCCGACACCCACGAACATCTCGACAAAGTCGGAACCCGAGATGCTAAAGAACGGCACGCCCGCCTCGCCGGCTACAGCCTTGGCCAGCAGCGTTTTACCGGTGCCCGGAGGGCCCACCAACAACACGCCGCGCGGAATCTTGGCGCCCAGCTTGCGATAGCGGTCCGGATCGCTCAAAAAGTCACGGATCTCCTCGAGCTCCTCGACCGCCTCGTCCACGCCGGCAACGTCTTCAAACTTGACCTTGGGGCGCGTGGCCTCGTTGGTCTTGGCGTTGGTCTTGCCAAACTGCATGTTCCTGTTGTTGGCGCCCATCATCTGGCGCATAAAGTAGAACATGATGGCGATCAGGGCGATCGTCGGCAGCACGCTCATCGCCAGGTCGCCCCAAAAATCGGGATCGTTGGTGTTGACGATGTACTTGATATCGGGGTGCTCCGCCATAAGCTCGGCAAGCGAATCGGAGCCGACATAGGTCGAGGAGAAGCTCTTGAGCTCGCTCGTATCGCCCTTGTCCTTTTTTGTCTTCCAGTAATGACCCGCCACGCTTCCGTCTTGAACCGTATAGGTCAAATCTTCGACACGGTCCTGCTTAATGGCGTTGACCATCTCGCTCGTCGCGAGCTTTACGGTATTGCTGGAATTGGCAAAGCCGGAACCCATGTTAAAGAAGGCATAGCCCAGGAGCGCGCAAGCCAAAATAAAATACAGCCAGCCCGTACGCGTGGGCTTCTTGCCTCCGGGCATCCCCGGGATCTTAGGCTCCCGGGGAGTCTGGGAATTGTTATCGTTACGGTCGTCGGGCATCTTACGAATAAACCTCCGGTTTCAAAATGCCCAGATACGGAAGGTTACGATAGCGCTCGGCATAGTCGAGGCCGTAGCCCACCACAAAGGCATCGGGGCAATGGGTTCCAACATACTTGGGCGTGATGGCCGAGGTACGGTCCTCAACGTCCTTCCACAGGAAGGCGGCGACCTCCAGAGAAGCGGGCTTGCGGCTCTCGAGGTTCTTCATCAGATACTTGAGCGTCAGGCCCGAGTCCAGAATATCCTCGACGATCAGCACGTCGCGACCGCGGATGTCGATATCCAGGTCCTTAATGATACGCACGATACCCGAGGACTTCACACCGTCGCCATAGCTCGAAACAGCCATGAAATCGATGTTGGTCGGCAGCTCGATCTTGCGCATCAGGTCGCCCATAAAGACCACGGCGCCGCGCAGGACCGCAATCAGCACCAGATCCTTACCCGCGTAGTCGCGAGTAATCTGCTCGCCTAGGCGAGAGACGATACCGTCGATATCCTCCTGCGTAAACAGAACCTTCTCGATATCCGGATGTTGAGAAGCCATGACAACCCTTTCTTGTGCTTATCGCCCACACACCGCCGTATGGACGCGAACTTCACATTCTAGCAGCGCACGGGGTATATTTTCCAGCCCGTACGCCATCAGCGCGGGAATACCGTCAACGTCGCACAGAATAGCTGACGTGGGACGCTATTCCGCATCGGCCACACGAAGCAGATACGCCACGCGCGTTGCGGCCGTGCATTTAAAACGCTCGTCCGCGCGAACGCCTGCGACCCATACCACGGCACCTCCCGGAGCCGTTCTCACCACAGGAACGCCCGCACGCTCAGAGACGGGAATACGAGCCTCGTTGAGCAGGTCGGACACCTTCTTACTTCGCCCACTCATGCCCAACGGACACATCACATCCCCCGGCGCGGGACCGTCTACCCACAGACGCGCCAAACGCGCCTCGGCGGGAATCTCCCCGCGCGAGCCGGTGAGCATCCGTTCGTTATCGCAATCGGCAAAGCCCAGCGTCGCGGCATCCACCATAGCGGCCACCCCTCCGGCACCCGCGAGTTCGCGGGCACGGCGCACAATATCACACCCCGGCTCGACGGCCATCGTCTCTGCTACCAGGATGCGGCCCGCCCCCAGCGGCAATCGACCGGGAATGGTGACCCAATCGGCAACTAACCCCTCGCGCGCCGCCGGGGCCTTGAATGACAGCATGCCAAACTCCACGCGCGCATCGATTCCCGCCGGCAGCGTGACCGAACCCGAGCCTTCGGCGACACAGGCGAGCACGCGCTCCACATGGCGCATCTCCGGGCGCGCGTCGGGGTCAATACGCTTAATTGCCAGTCGCACCATGCGCCGAGCAATCACCACCTCGGCCGCGGCCAGTCGGCGAGCGTCAAGGACCAGTGCGCCCGCCGCCTCCTTACGCAGGCAGCTTCGAAACGCCTGCGCGGAAAGCTGGGAAAGAAAGGCATCCTCATCGCCTAAGATCTCGCAGGCGGCGCCAATCGTCTTGCAGACGCTCGCGTTGCGCTGCGCTACCACCGGCATTACTCGATGGCGCACGTAGTTACGCAAGTACGACACGTCCTCGTTGCTCTCGTCCTCTCGCCACGGCTGACCATGCACCTGCAGATAGCCCACGAGCTCATCATGAGTCAGGTCGAGCAAGGGACGCACCACGATATTCCTCCGGCGAGGAATGCTCGATAGACCAGCGGGCCCCGAACCCTTAATCGCGTTCATCAAAAACGTTTCCGCGCGATCCGAAGACGTGTGCGCGGTGCAGATACGAGCCGCCGTTCGCGGTGCCCCCGTCTGGGCGCAGAGCTCGCGGACATACCTCCGCGCCGCGGCATAGCGCACCTCGCGGGCAGCCGCCTCGATATTGCCCGATTCATCATCAAAATAGGCATGCTCAACACACAGCGGCAAGCCATATTGTGCGCATAGGCCGCGCACAAAGGCCTCGTCGCCATCGGATGCCTCACCGCGCAGATGATGGTTCACATGCAGCACGTGCAGTCGCTCGCGCGCGATGGGAGCTACACCACGCCCATCCTGAATATCCAACTTTGATGTGCACGCCATAAGGAGCAAAGCCGTCGAGTCCGCACCACCTGATACCATGAGCACCACGGGGGCAGCCGTCTGCCGCGTTGCCAGAGCTTTATCATCAGCCCACGATGCAGCATGGTGTCCATAATGCTGAGATACCGTTGGCATTTGCTTCCTCCTCTATTCGTTCGCACCCATTGTATCCTTTGGAATCTTATGTCTCGTCTGCACCTTCATATCCTTGGCAGCGGCTCAAAAGGCAACTGCGCGCTCATCGAAGGCCCCCGGGGGCTCATCATGATTGACGACGGTCTTTCTCGCCGCGAGACATTAAAGCGCATGGCGGAACTGGGGCTCTCGGCAGACAACATCTCGGCTCTTCTCATTACTCATGAGCATAGCGATCACATCAAGGGTCTCGATGTCTGGTGCAAGCACTGGCACGGCCCCCTCTTTGCCAGCAGGGGCACACTTTCGAGCAAAGAAAATCTTTCACATCTGCCTGTCGAGGAATTCGATCCCGGTGACACCCTATCCATTGCCGGCATCCACGTGCAAACCTACTCAACATCACACGATGTCATAAATCCAGTCGGCTATCGATTCGACGCCCTCGATGATTCCATCGGCTTTGCCACCGACACCGGAGAGCTATCGAGCCAGGCCATGAACACCCTCAAAGATTGTCGAGTCCTCGCGCTCGAAAGCAACCACGATGTGACCATGCTGCGCGAGGGAGAATATCCCCGCTTTCTTCAGGAGCGCATCCTATCTACAAAAGGGCATCTGTCCAACGATCAGGCCGCCGAAGCCGCACGCGAGCTTGTTACCGATCGCACCGAACAGCTCATTGCCATGCATATAAGCCAAGATAACAATCGCCCGAGTCTTACCGTCAAAAGCTATGCCAAAGCTCTAGCCGCAACCCTGGATGACGAGGTCGGCAGCTCCGCCACCCTTCTCCAAGGATCGCGAAATCTCTCGATACGCCCCGCAAGCCAGTATCGGCCAGCAACCATTCAATAGACTGTCCTAGACAGCAAAAGGGGCCGGGAATCGCTTCCCAGCCCCTTTTGTTATCTTTAAATAGCGCAGAACACCAACGAAGTTAGTCGATGGAGATCTTCGTAACGTTCTTCTTCTCGACGATCTTGGGAACCGTAACGGTAAGGATGCCGTCGGCGTACTTAGCCGAGAGACCCTCGCTCGAAGCATCCTTGAGATACACACCACGCGTCGCGCTGTACGAGCTGAACTCCTTCTGCAGGAAGTTCTTGCCCTCGTTCTCCTCGTCTTCCTCGACATTCACGCTAATGGAGAGACGGCCCTCGTTAAGCTCGACATCGATATCGTCCTTGGCGACGCCGGTAAGATAAGCCTTGACCTCATAGCCATCGCCCTTATCCTCAACGTCAACGGGGAACGCCTTAGAGGCAATCGAGCTGTTCGCTAGGTCGCTCATATCATCAAACAGATCGAACAACGAGCTTGCAGAGGGACGAACGCCAAAAACCGAACGATAAGGAACCATGCTTGCCATGTTTACCACTCCTTTATAGGACTGCCGAGTCATCTTCCAGGTGACTGGGACTTCTTTTGACGCTCTTATATATGCCCACCCGGTGCTCATATATACATCGACTATAAAGTTTTTTGAGTCCAGTACTATAAGCATATCTAAGTGCATATGACTCAGGTTTTAGGAAGGTTAAGGTTCTTTGAACCAGAGCTTAAATACCGAGTATGTCCCCAGCTACAAATAACAAGGGGCTTACAATGAGCGCGTACACGTTGTTGGTAACGAGCTAAAGGGCATCATGGACGACCAAAACCAGAACAATATGTTTATGCCGACGCAGGGGGAAGATACTTCCACGCAGCCGCCACGGTTCCATCGCCCCCACATCTCGCAAGAGCCCATTAATGATGCAGAGCCCGAGTATGTGACGAGAAATCGCTATCAAACGCTCGAGGATGCCCAAACGGGACGTAAGCATATGGGCGTCGCATCGGGCGATCCCGTATATCTAAAAGATGCACCGTTATCAAAAAACAGCGCAATCAATGACGACCCGACGAAAACGCCCATAACTCGGCAGCAAAGAGGTCCTCGACCTAAGCAAACCTTAACGCATTCGGCTCGTTATCTCGAAACGCCAAAACAGGGAAAATCAATCTTCGTTTCGTCAAGTAAACGACGCAAGCAGCATCGACTGACAATCCTGCTTTTGATCATTATGGTCATAGCAGTTGCACTTGTGATTCGATTTATTGTCTTTAAATAAAAGCTCATGACCCATAAGCCCAACCGGGTTACAGGTGAAATGCGACGACATTGTGAAGTGTTAACGCAAAAAAGGGGGAGGCCGCGAGGCCTCCCCCTTCTCAGTTCAAGCGCACGG
>CATXID010000006.1 GCA_958369225.1 uncultured Collinsella sp. | reverse complement strand
CCAAAAAATATTTTCAAAAAAGTTGTTGCGCACCGGACAGACTTCTGTGTATACTAATCCCCGCAGCGCACGCGAGCGGAAACAAACGCGAACGACTGCCTGGGGAGTTAGCTCAGTTTGGTTAGAGCGCCGGCCTGTCACGTCGGAGGTCGCGGGTTCGAGCCCCGTACTTCCCGCCAACGCAATTAAAGCCACGTCTTCGGACGTGGCTTTTTGCGTTTGATAGGACCTTGATCCCGTCGGTCCCTTTCGCCTAAAAGCAAATCCTTCCAATTCCCGGACAAGCTCCGTTTGAGGCATGTACTCAAACAAGGCGTTTGTTGCGCAACACCAGTTCAACGAAGCAGGGGGTTAGGTTATACTCAGTTGCACTGTGGGCCGTTTTTGATACAAGAGGCTTCAAAAACGGCATTCAGCGGGCACCCGTTTTGCTATTTGGGCGTCCATACGGTCATTGACGTCTCGACGTAAGCTCGGCCCCGGAGCTCGTTCGAGCTGTTCCTATTCCTTGAAAGGGGAAAAATGGACATATCGAGGAAGACTGATTACGCCCTTCGCATGCTCGCGATGCTTGCCGAGGACCCGGAGCGTCTGCTTTCTGTTCGCACCGCCGCCGAAGAGGTCAATGTCCCGTATTCGTTTGCCCGTTCGATCCAGCATGGTTTGGTTCAGGCCGGTATTGTGGAGAGCCTGCGTGGCGTCCATGGCGGCATGCGTCTTAAGGTCAGCCCCGACGATGTCACCATCCGCCAGGTCGTCGAGGCCGTTCAGGGCCCCATGGTCATGAACGATTGCACCGCGCCCGATGGCGACTGTGCGCGCATGGGCACGTGCTGCTATCATCCCCTGTGGGCCGGAGCTCAAGCGCTGATGCGCGACTACCTCGATTCCGTTTCGCTGGGCGATATCGTCGCTCACCGCCAGTTCCCGGCCGTCGATTCCAAGTTCGCCGACCGCGATGCGTTTCCCGAGTACGCCACCTGTGCGTGCGCTTGCCGGGAGGAATAGCGCCGCATAAGGAGCATAGCCATGATTCAGGACCCCTTTCGTTCGATGATTCGTTCGGAAGGGGTTCTGCGTTATCGCGACCTTCCGTGGCGCCGCACGCGCGACCCGTACATTATTTGGCTTTCCGAGGTTATGCTGCAGCAAACGCAGGTGCCGCGTGTGGAGACGCGTATGCCCGCGTGGCTCGACCGCTTTCCGACCGTGCGTGCGCTCGCTCAGGCCGCTCCTTCCGACGTTTTGGATGCCTGGCAGGGGATGGGCTACAATCGGCGTGCCCTGGCGCTTCACAGAGCTGCTCAGTGCGTTATGGAAGACTGGGGTGGGGAGTTTCCACGTGAGACGCGCGATCTGGTCGCGCTGCCTGGCATTGGCCCGGCGACGGCGCAGGGCATCCGGTCGTTTGCGTTTGATCTGCCGGGTGTGTATCTGGAGACCAACGTGCGCACGGTCTTTTTGCATCATTTCTTTCCCGACGTGCCGGCCGTTCCCGATCGCGAGCTGGTGCCGCTGATCCAATCCGCCTGTCCGGCGGCCCCTGGTGCGGCGGTGGATGAGATTGCGCCCTTTGCCGCGCCTCAAGACGATGCCGACACACCGCGCGCATGGTATTACGCGTTGCTGGATTACGGCGCGTATCTTAAAAAGACGCTGCCCAATCCGTCCAGGCGGTCGGCGAGCTATAGTCGTCAGTCCAAGTTTGAGGGCTCGCGCCGTCAAAAGCGCGCCCATATTGTGCGCATGCTGCTGGCTGCGCGCGATGGGCGGCCGTCGGGCATTACGCTCGATGAAGCCGTTGCAGGCGTTAACGAGATGGAGACGGCAGCCGGCCGAGAGTCGGTCGATCACGATCTTGTCGCAGACATTTTGGCCGACTTGGAGCGCGAGGGCTTTTGCCGCTTCGAGGGTGACCGCTGGCTAAGCGTGTAGCCAACCCGAATCTGAAGAAGAGGATTGTAAGGTTTAAATTCTCGGCTTGAGGGCATCCTAAAGACAAGGCCGCTCCAAGCCTACGGGCGGCATGTTGAAGGGAAGTACACCTATGGATTTTGAGAACTCTCAAACCAAGAAGAACCTCGAGACCGCTTTTGCCGGTGAGTCCCAGGCGCATACCAAGTATCGCTACTACGCATCTAAGGCCAAGAAGGATGGCTACGTTCAGATCTCGAATATCTTTGCCGAGACCGCAGGCAACGAGTCCGAGCACGCCAAGCTGTGGTTTAAGTATCTGCATGACGGCGCCGTTCCCGACACCCTGGACAACTTGCGTGATGCCGCTGCGGGCGAGAACTACGAGTGGACCACGATGTACGACGAGTTTGCCAAGACCGCCGAGGAGGAGGGCTTTACCGAGATCGCCGCAAAGTTCCGTGGCGTCGGTGCTGTCGAGCAGGCTCACGAGGAGCGCTACAACAAGCTCGTCGAGCGCATTGAGTCGGGCGAGGTGTTTGAGCGTGAGGGCGTGAAGGTGTGGAAGTGCCTGAACTGCGGGCACCTGCATGTGGGCGCAGAGGCGCCCGAGGTGTGCCCGGTTTGTAACCACCCGAAGGCGTACTTTGAGGAGCAGGTGGTGAACTACTAGCGCCGATACGAACGCGGACTGCGGAGCGCAGGGCGGGGAAATACCTTTCCCTCTCGCTCACGGCTCCGCAGGGTCGCGCGAGGCAAAGGTATTTCCCCGCCCTGCGCTCCGGCGTTGGGTCGTCGCTTGCTCGTTACTGAAAAGCTGATATTAAAGTTTGTGTGCCGCCCCTTATGGGGCGGCACGTTTTTATGTGGGGACTGGTTGGGACGGCGCCGTTCATGGGTGGGGTACACTGGGTGGCGACTTTTAGTTTATCTACTACCTGATGGGGTGTTTTTTATGGGTAAGAAGTCTCGGGCTCGGGTTGCTGCGGCGGGGACTCGCAAGGATCCTAGTCGTCGGGTTGCCGAGGGCAAAAAGGCCGATCGTGCCGAGAAGGACAAGAAGGTCGGTGCACATGCTCATCCTGAGTGGGCGCCTCACCTCAATACGGCTAGCGAGGATCTGACTGCTAAGTTGTTTACTCTGGTCGAGGTTATCTTGGGCGTGGTGCCCGTGGTGGTCATTGGTCTGTTCTTGGCCTCTAAGGATGCCACGAGTGTGGATAAGCTCACCGATGTCTTTTCTCAGGACCCCTCGATGGTGGTTACGTTTATCTCTGCGTGCCTGCAGCCGTTTGTGGCGTACATGCTGTACATGATTTATCGCAAGTACTGCGAGGGCGATGCGGGCTTTGCCGCCGGCAACCTGATTGGCCTCTTGTGCTCCGAGATTTTGCTGCTCAATATTCCCGGCGTCATCGGCATAGGCATCTTGTTGTGGCGTGTCTGGCGCAACGTCGCCCCGCACTTCGGAAGCTGGCTGTTTGAGCGCCGCGCAATGGGCGTGCTGGTCGATATCGCGGGCTCGCTCGTGATTCTAGCCTTGGCGTTTATGTGCGCCACCGCCGCCCGCGGTCTCGCGGGCATGTAGTCTGTCCTCACCGACCACGGGGCGCAGGATAACTGCCGGCCTTACCGCTCCGGGCGTCAGACCCGCGGCGCATCCCTTTCCCTCTCGCTCACGGCTTCGCAGAGTCGCGCGAGGCAAAGGCATACGCCGCGGGTCTGACGGCGCGGGCTTGCCAGCGAGTTTTGGCTCATAGATTGGTTTGTGTGCCGCCCCTTTTGGGGCGGCACGTTTTGTTTGGGGTCCCTGTCTTCACAATTTCCGTCAAGCTTTTGGTTAGATTTTGGTTAGTTGGCGGGTTGGTGGAAGGGCAAAAGATTGCTGGCGAAAAAAGCTCAAAGAAAGTGCTGGTGGGGGAGTTGTTGAGGTTTTCGACAGCTTTTGTCAGCAAGAAACTTTGCAGCTATTGCTACGGATTGCGTTGCCGTGGTCTTGGCGGTGCGGGATGCTGGGCGCAAGCGTCGAATGCTCCGATTGAGGAGGCCAGCATGGACCTGTTTCTTGAGACTCCGCAGCAACAAGCTGAGCGCATGTTGCGTCAGCAGCAACGGCTCATGGAGATGCAAATGCAAGGGGTGGCCGCCCAGCCCGCTGCTCAAAATGCCACGCCCGCGGTTTCGCCTGCGGGCGGATCGGCGCCAGAGAACTATTCCGTACAACAAGATTCATATGCGCAGGAGCTTGCGTTTGACAAGCGCCGCACGCGTCACCGCCGCGTGGGTCAGCGCCTGCGCACGTTGGCGATGATTGTACTCATTCCGTTAGGACTTGCGGCGATTTTCCTGGTCTCGTATGCGTTCACTTGCATCCTCAACGGTGCCTCGCCCAGTGAAGTGCTCCAGCATCTGTCAGCCCTCGGCCAGCGCCTAGGCGATGTCATAACAACCATCCGCGCCGGCTGGGAGAGTTAGGGTTTGTCACATTAGGACTTCTAGGGTGTAGGGATTATCGCCACGAGTAGAATTCTTGCAACCTGTGGGTCCTGTCGTGTAACTGAATAGTATTATTGTAGATAAATAATAATAGGATTTGCTATGTATAAGCAGGATTTAGAGCAGACTCTTTTGGGCATTGACGAAGAGGCGGAGCTGGAAATAGGTCCAAGAGACGACAGACCGAGCGTTGTATTGGTGGGAGGAAGCGCCTTCATGCTAAACGATGTGACGAATCGGTCGGTTACACATGACATTGATGTGTTTGAGGCAGACAGGTGCCTCCGCGAGATCATAGCTCGATACCCCGAGGTGAATGGTATGGCGGTGGCATATTGTAATCAGATGCCATTCAATTACGAAGATCGTTTGATTCCCTTGGATATTGGGGCGCGTTTTATCAGGTACTTTACGCCATCCTTGGAGGACCTGGCGGTAATGAAGCTCTATGCCTACCGTCCGAACGACATCGTCGATCTTCATAGTCAGGCATTCGTCGACCGACTTGATTGGGATCTGCTCGAGCGGCTTATATTCGACGATGGAGAGGCGCTGGCGTCGTCGCCTTCAGAGCGAAGCTATCAAGAGATGGTCTGCGCATACAGGCAATACAAAAAGGAGGTGCTCGGTTGAATCTGACTTTTGAGGGATTTTTGAAAGGCTATTGCCGAGAGCTATCCGGACAGCAGTCGCTGAGTTTTAGAAAACTGGTTGAGCAGGCGACGACGGTTGCGCCGCGCGTGGCGGAGCCTCTGTTTTTGCTCGCTTTGACGCAAGGAAAAGCCGAATACGTTCTGGGTTTATCCGAGGGCTCGTGGATGGAAGAGGGTTACCGAGGCGTTTTGTCCTTGTATGCCCAAACGGGTAGCCTGGCATCTCTATGCGCTGAGGACAAACTCCCTAATCGTTATGCCAACGTTTGGCGTGCGTATAGAGCGGTGAAGGAAAAGCCAGTGGCGGACAGAAGGATCAACGCCCTGATGCGAAAAAGAACGTTGGGAGCGCTAGAGGAATCGGGCGTAACGCGCTACGGTCTCTGCCGCGATTTGAATCTGAATAAGGGAAACGTGTACGCATACTTGGCCGGCGATGACTCAAAGGTGAGCAGGGAAACGGCGCGCCGCATTATGGAATATGCGGAAGAGAGAAGCACCCAAGAAGGGGCCGGGCGCCTGGTGCGTGTGGCGGGGTAAGATTGATCGCGGTTTTGATTGATGATCGATTGGGTTTGTTGGGCGGAGACTATGTCTGCTATTGATATCGTGCTTGTTGTGATCGCCTTGGTGGCGGTGGGGGTTGCCGTGACTTGTGCCCTGCAGCTCAAGGGCCTTCGCGCCGAGCTGCGGGAGCGCGGCGATAGCGGGGCAGAGATGCTGGCTGCGCTCGAGCAGGCCAACAACGCGCTCGACACCCTGAACGTCGCGTTGGCAGAAACCCGCCGCACGGCAAATGCCATCGCGCAGCAGCAGACAACCGATGCCGCCGTAGAGCAGCAACGCTACCTGACCATTGCGCGCGAGTTCTCGCAGGCCGGCGACCGCATGGACGACCTGCGTCGCGAGACGGCCCAGCAGCTGGGCGCCAACCGCGAAGGCATTGAACACCGCCTGGACAAGGTGCGCGAGACGGTCGATGCCCAGCTGGGCGCCATCCGCAAGGACAACAGCGTGCAGCTCGATCAGATGCGCGCAACGGTGGACGAGAAGCTCTCCCGTACGCTCAATGACCGTCTGTCTGCATCGTTTAAGCAGGTGAGCGACCAGCTCGAGGCCGTGTACAAGGGCCTGGGCGATATGCAATCTATCGCCACCGGCGTGGGCGACCTTAAACGCGTGCTGGGTAATGTGAAGGCGCGAGGCATTTTGGGCGAGGTACAACTGGGCGCGATCCTGGCGGACATCCTTACACCTGACCAGTATCTGGAAAACGTTGCCACCAAGCCTGGCGCCTCGGAGCGTGTTGAGTTTGCCGTCAAGCTGCCGGTCGACGAGGGCGATCCCGTGCTGCTGCCGATTGACTCCAAATTCCCGGGTGACGCGTACGAGCATCTGCTCGACGCCCAGGAGTCGGGCGACGCGGAGGCCGTCGCCGCTGCGCGCAAGACGCTCGATACGATGGTGAAGCGCGAGGCCAAGGACATCTGCGAAAAGTACCTGAGCGTGCCGGCGACCACCAACTTTGGCATCATGTTCGTGCCGTTTGAGGGCCTGTATGCCGAGGTCGTCAGCCGCCCCGGGCTTATCGAGACCCTGGGCCGCGACTATCACGTCAACGTTGCTGGCCCCAGCACCATGGCCGCCATTCTCAACAGCCTGCAGATGAGCTACCAGACGTTTAGGCTGCAAAAGCGCACCGATGACGTACTGCGCGTGCTTTCTGCCGTCAAGGCCGAGCTGCCGCGCTATCAGGCGGCGCTGCGCCGCGCCCAACAGCAGATCGAGACCGCAGGAAAGACGGTCGAGGGCATCATCACCACGCGCACCAACGTTATGGAGCGCAAGCTCAAGGACATCGACGCGCTGGAAGACGCGCGGGAGGCCGACGAGATCTTGGGGCTCACATCCGCGGAGCTGCTCGCAGATCAAGAGGGCGAGGACTAGCCGAAATGGACGGCGGGGTGACTGCGCAAGCGTGGACACCCCGCTGCTTTTCGCATCGTGCTTGCCTGAGGCGCGCTTTAGTGTGCAACAATGGCGTTTCGCCCTATCAGATGCGAAAGGAAGCCCATGTCTCAGAGAAGCACCAGTCCGCTCAAACGCTCCACCGTGCGCCGCACGCTGCAGCGTTTTTGGGATGTCACGCGCACGCAGCCGCTGATCGTCTTTCTCTCGGTGTTCTCGTCGGCGGGCTACATCTTTTTGCTCACGTTTGCCAACACCTACGTGATGGCGCTTATCGTCGACCGCGTCCAAGCCGGCCCCGTGACGGGCGACCAGGTGTTTGAGGTCTTTGGCCCTTACATTCTGGCACTCGTGCTCGTTAACCTAGCGGGCCAAATCCTCTCCAAGCTACAGGATTACACCGTCTACAAGCTCGAGATTGCGGGCAACTATCACCTGGCGCGCCTGTGCTTCGACACACTCTCCAATCAATCCATGACGTTCCACACCAGCCGTTTTGGCGGATCGCTTGTGAGCCAGACGAGCCGTTTTATGAGCGGCTACACGGGACTGGTGGACGTGACGGTGTATTCGCTCATCCCCACCATCACCTCGGTTGTCTGCACGGTGGCGGCGCTCGCTCCGGTGATGCCGACGTTTACCGTAATCCTGGTGGGCATCATGGTCGTCTACATTGCGTTTGTCTGGCTTATGTATAAGCGCATCATGCCGCTTTCGGCCGCGACGTCCGCTGCGCAAAACAAGCTGTCGGGCGTGCTTTCCGACGCGGTCACGAACATCCTGGCCGTCAAGACCTGCGGGCGCGAGGACTTTGAGCGCGACCTGTTCGATACCGCCGACCGTGCCGCGCGCGATGCCGAAACGGTCTCGATGCACGCCATGATGCAACGCAACTTTACGACTTCGGGCCTTATCGTCATTACCATGGCAGTGGTGAGTGTGTTCGTTGCGGGCGGCAACGCGTGGTTTGGCATCTCGGCCGGCTCGCTCGTCATGATCTTTACCTATACGTACAACCTCACCATGCGTCTGAACTACGTGAGCTCCATGATGCAGCGCATCAACCGCGCGCTGGGTGATGCGGCCGAGATGACGCGCGTGCTGGACGAGCCGCGTCTGGTGGCAGACGACGAGAACGCCCCCGAGCTCAAGGTGCGCGAGGGCGCGATTGATTTTGAGCACTTGAGCTTCGCATACCGTGACGCCGCGGCGGGCGAGAGCGTGTTCAGCGATCTGACGCTCCATGTGTCGGCGGGCCAGCGCGTGGGCCTGGTGGGCAAATCGGGCTCGGGCAAGACGACGCTCACCAAGCTGTTGCTGCGCCTGGACGATGTACAGGGCGGCCGCGTGCTCGTGGACGGCCAGGACGTCTCGCGCTGCACGCAGCAGAGCCTGCGCCGCCAGGTTGCCTACGTGCCGCAAGAGGCGCTGCTGTTCCACCGCTCCATTCGCGAGAATATCGCCTACGGCCGTCCCGACGCTACCGACGAGCAGATTCGCGAGGCCGCGCGCCTGGCAAATGCCCTGGAGTTTATCAATCGTTTGCCCCATGGCTTTGACACCATGGTGGGCGAGCGCGGCGTTAAGCTTTCGGGCGGCCAACGCCAGCGCGTGGCCATCGCCCGTGCCATTCTCACTGACGCGCCGATTCTGGTGCTCGACGAGGCGACATCTGCCCTCGACAGTGAGTCCGAGGCGCTGGTGCAGGAGGCGCTCGAGAACCTGATGCGCGGCCGCACCTCCATTGTGGTGGCGCATCGCCTGTCCACCGTGGCGGCGCTCGACCGTATCGTGGTGCTGGCCGACGGCGAGATTGTCGAGGACGGTACGCATGCTCGGCTTGTCGAGGCGGGCGGCGAGTACGCAAACCTGTGGGGACGCCAGACCGGCGCATTTTTGGAGGCTTAAGGCCCCCGTACGTGGGACAATCGTTTCCGTGAAGTTATGTTTCTGCCGAGCCGAGGAGTCGTTATGCCACGCGAGACCAATGCCGCCAAACGCGAGCGCGCCATCGAGGTGTGCGAGCGCCTTAACCGTCGCTATGGCCCGGTCGAGTGCTTCTTGGACCACGAGAATCCCTTTAGGCTGCTCATCGCGGTACTGCTCTCGGCTCAGACGACCGACGCGCAGGTCAACAAGGTGACGCCCCAACTGTTTGCCCAGTGGCCCACGCCCGAGGCCATGGCCGGGGCAAGTGTGACCGACGTGGCGGACACCATTAAGTCACTCGGCTTTTATAAGAGTAAGGCCAAGCATGCCGTGGAGGCCGCGCAGATGATCGTCGCCGATTACGGTGGCGAGGTGCCGGCCGACATGAAGGAGCTTGTAAAGCTGCCAGGCGTGGGGCGAAAGACAGCGAACATCGTGCTCAACGTGGGGTACGGCATCGTGGAAGGCATCGCGGTGGATACGCACGTCAACCGCATCGCGCACCGCCTGATGCTGAGTCCCAAGACGCACGCCAAAGAGCCGCTCAAGACCGAGCAGGATCTGCTCAAGATCTTGCCGCACGAGTATTGGGAGTCGGTCAATCACCAGTGGATCACCTTTGGCCGAGAGATCTGCGACGCCCGCAAACCTAAGTGCGATGAGTGCCCGCTGGCAGACCTTTGTCCCAGCGTACGGGTGGTGCAATAGCTTTTTGCAAACTTTTTTGCAAAAAAGTCTCAAACCTTAGATATAGCTTGGTTGCGCAACCAATTCGCGTTTTTCTCCTTTTAAATAAAGCATGCATTAGTAAATCTGTCTCGTTTTTTCAAGACGGGCTGTTTCTGAACAAAGGGGAAAACATGGCAAAGTATCAGCCCGCGCACAAAAAAGCGCAGTCCAAGCTCAACCTCGCTAAGCCTGCGGTGACCATGGCCGTTACCGCCAGCCTCGCACTGTCTCCGGTCCTGCAGACCGCTGCTTTCGCTGAGTCCGGCACCGACGCCAACGACGATGTCAAGGCCGAGCAGAAGCAGGCCAGCAAGGAAGAGATCGCTGCCGCCAAGGCCGACGTCGAGAAGGCCCAGAAGGCATACGACGAGGCTAAGGCCAACGTCGAGAAGGCCCAGAAGGCCTACGACGAGGCTAAGGCTGCCGAGTCCGAGGCTAAGGCCGGCGACCAGGAGGCCCAGAAGGCTCTCGAGGACGCTGCCGCTGCCGAGATGGAGGCCGAGACCAAGCTCGCCACCGCCAAGACTGCTCTTGACGAGGCCCAGAAGGCCTACAAGGACGCCCAGGACGCTGCTGACGCACTCGGCGTTGAGTACAACGAGAACCAGTACGAGAAGAAGGCCGAGGAGGCCCGCGCCGCTGCCGACGCCAAGAAGAAAGAGTGGAGCGATGCCACGCAGGCTCAGAGCGACGCCCAGGTTGCTCTGGAGAACGCCAAGAATCTGACTTCTGAGGACGAGGCTCAGGCTGCCTACGACGCCGCTGCCAAGAAGGCCGATAAGCTTTATCAGGAGTGGAGCGACCTTGACAACGCAGCCGCTAAGGCCGAGCAGACTGCTAAGGACGCCGAGGCCACGATGAAGGCTGACCTGAAGGCTGCCAACGACGCCCAGGTTGCTCTCGAGGCTGCCAAGAAGCTTCCCTCCGTCGAGGATGCCGAGGCTGCCCTTAAGGCTGCCACCAAGGCCGACGATGAGGCTGCTGCCAAGTTCAACGAGCTCGACAACGAGGCTGCCAAGGCCGAGGATGCTGCCAAGGCTAAGAAGGACGCTTGGGATGCCAAGCTCGCCGAGGCTAACAAGGCTCAGGAGGCTTACGAGAACCTTGACGCCAATAAGGCGAAGGCCGACGAGCTCGGCCAGAACTTCAACAAGCTCGATAACGACGCTTATCAAGCTAAGCTTAAATCTGAGGCTGCCAGCAAGGAGAAGCAGGCTGCCGATATTACGCTCAGCAATGCCAAGTCTGAGCTTGATAACCAGCAGGGTGTTCTCAACTCTTATAAGAAGCAGCTGACGCAGGCTCAGATTTCCGACGATATGTGGGAGATTCAGCGTTTAGGCCAGATGGTTGATGCTCAGGAGGGCGTCGTTGCTGATGCACAGGCTAAGGTCGATGAGGCCCAGAAAGTGCTTACGGCTGCTACCCAGACGGATGACCAACTCTATCAGACTTGGATGGAAGCCGACAACGCTGCCGCTCAGGCATTGACTCAGTGGAACGCCGCAACCGCTCTGGTGAACCTTGGTCAGCAGTATCCGCAGCTCAAGGCTGATGCCGACAAGCTCGGCCAGGAGTTCAATGAGCTTAACAACGCTGCTCTGAAGGCTCGCGCCGCTGCCGATGAGGCTAAGGCTGCTTGGTCCAAGACAACCGACAAGAAGGCCCAGGCCGAGGCTGACCTGAAGGCTGCTCAGGGCAAGAAGCAGACTGTCAAGGACGCGCAGGCGACATTTGATGCTGCCATGGCTAAGGCCAACGAGTCCGGCCAGGCTTACAACGAGGCCCTGAACGCCGCCGATAAGGCTACCAAGGCCGCCGAGGATGCTAAGGCCGACCGTGATGCTGCCATCGATGAGCAGGTTAAGGCTAACGAGGCTCTCGCCGAGGCCAAGAAGAAGCCGCAGATCGTTGCCGCTGCCGAGGCTGCGCTCAAGGCTGCTGCCGCCAAGGCCGACGACCTTGGTCGCGAGTTCAACAAGCTCGACAATGAGGCCATCGAGGCTGAGCAGACGCTCGCTGCCAAGAAGGCTGATTGGAACAACGCTCTCGCTGCCGCTAACGCTGCCCAGGCTGCTCTCGCCGACGCCCAGAAAGCAAAGGATGAGGCCGCTAAGGCTCTCGAGGACGCCAAGGCTAACACCGAGGTTAAGTCCGATGAGGCCAAGGCTGCTGCTGCCAAGTACGAGCAGGCGCAGAGCGATGCTCTCGAGGCTTATGCCGAGCTCGAGCTCGCCAAGCAGGCTGAGGCTAATGCCCTGGCTCAGCTTAACGCCGCCAAGAAGGTCCTGGGTTCCCTGGTTCCCTATGTTGAGCCCGCTCAGCCGAAGGTGACCACTACCACGACCACCACGACGACTAAGGCTCCCGCCAAGGACGAGAAGAAGGCCGACGAGAAGAAGGCCGACGAGGCTGCCCTCCCCACCACTGGTGATAACGTTGCCGCTCAGGTTACGATTATCGCCGGTCTGGGTGCCGCTGCCATCGCCGCTGGTGCTACCCGCCGCCGCTTCAATGCCTAATGTAGCTTTTTAAGCTCGTTTCCCCTTTATAGGCGCCCCCGGTTACAAGACCGGGGGCGCCTTTTTATAAAGGAGCGCCGCTGCGATATGTGCAGCGGCGCTCCTTTGTGTTGATTCTTATTGTGCCAGCTCGGCCCTAGGCCAGCGCTCGTACGTTTGAGGAGATCTTCAGCACCAAAAACTCGGTCGAGGAACCCAGCTTGAGCAAGTCGCCGTCGTGGATGGGAATCTGCTTATCCTCATCGCCAGCGGTGCGCAGCGAGCGTGGCTTTTCGATAACGGTGGTCGCGCCACTGCGTGTCACCAGCACCGTTCCGTTGGTGGAGTGCAGGCCGCTTGCGAGCCACGTGCCGTTGGAATACGTCACGCGCAGGTGCCGGCGAGATACATCGGGTCCTACGTTGGTGATGGCGTTTTGGTCGTGTGCAAAAGAGCCTAGTACCGTACCCTCGGGATTGAGGCTCAAAGGATAGATAGGCGGCAAGGCCGAGCCGTCTTTCGCAAGCCTGAGCAGCCCCAGTTTTGCAGGAGGCTCGTTGACCTTGCGGTTAGTGCCTCGCGCCTGGACGACCTCGGCGGTCTCGAGCGTGCCAAAGGTCTGGGCCAGTTGCGTTATGGCAAAGTCTTTGACTTCGGAGGCGGCGGCATTGGGATCAGCCAAGCATCCGCAGACTGTTAGCGCAAGAAGTTCCAAAAGGCGCCGGTCGCTTTGCTTGAGGCCAGGCATGACGGCGATGCGGTCAAAGATATTGCGAAGGATGGAACCATCGAGCCCCCAGTGTTCGAGCGACGTTGCCATGCGCTCGAGGGCACGCGTCGTAATGACTTGCTGGCGAGCGTTGGCGGGCGCTGGACTGCTGTCAACGCCGATTTTTACAACGGCAGCTAAGTTCTGGACGCTCTGCGAAAAATCGGCAAACATCTCGGGGTCGATCTTGTCGGTACCCGGAACGACGTGCACCACGCGTCGCGATAGAAACGTCTTTTCGGCAATGCGAAACCTTGGGGCCGGTTTGGAGCCCATCGGCTTGTCCGAAATCAGGATGCGCGCTGCTTCTCGATTGTTAATCTGCAGGTCGCACTTAAGGAAATCAAAGAGTACCTCAGAAGGTGTTTCCGCACGCATGATGCGAGACTCCTTTCTGGTATCCGGGGAAGGTATTAGATGCAAAAGCCGGGTAGGACATAGGTCTTTTGGTCCGGAGCGTTTCCGGGCGTTGCCCAGCAAAACACGTCGCCGTCTTTTCCAACGCGGTTAAAGTACGTCGAGTCGGCGCCCTCGCTGCAGTCGGCGCTGGGGGTGCGCTCCCAGTAGCAGATTTTTTTGCCAGAGACGGTGCGGATCATGGCTTCGTTTGTGGTCAGGCCGCTCACACTCTGCTCGCGATAGAGCTGGTACTGATCGCCTTCTCCGCTGTAGAGGGCAGAAAGGTACTCGCTGCCTTCTGCGAACGTTTCGGGCGCTTGGTAGCCGCACAGCTCGCTCATGGATGGCAGCCAGAGTATGTCGTCGGTGGCGGTGATGCTGGATACGTCTTTGGTGCCGCCGGTGTTGTTGGTGAGCTTTCGCACCGAGCGAATCTGATTACGGAGATCGTCGGGCAGTGTGGCCATGCCCTTGTCCGCCAACCATTTGCGAATCGACGATTGCTCCCAACCACCCGTTGCGGTGCTGTCGTTTACGGTGCGCATAGCGATGGGGGTGCGGAACATAAAGGTGATGCCCGCAGGGAGGCCGTCATCGGTGAGCGTGTCTGCCTTAAAGCCAACGATCTGGATTTGTGCCTTGGTCCCGTCGGCAAGCCTGACAGTCTTGGTGTCCTCGTTTTCGAGCGACTGCTTGCTGTTTACCAGGTGGTAGGTTTCGGCAATCTCGAGCGCGTTTTTGTTGGAAGATGTCTCTTGGATTTTGCGGGAGATCAGTGCGAGTTCTTCCCAGGTGTAATCGTCGAGTGACGGCTTAATGCCGTGCGCAAGGTCGATAAGCCCCCAGCATCCCGTGGCAAGGGCGGAAGCTGCTATGCCGGCAACGCAGACGCCGCCGAGCGCGAGCGCAGCGCGACGCGAGATAACTGGGTGACGCGTCTGAGCCTTGTCGGAGCCGGAAGGCTTCGGTTGCTGGCTAAAGTCGATCGGGGTGGGCAACGGCGTGTGCGGCTCAAAATCGATGCCTTTAATCCAAGCATCGAGCTTGCCGACAATCGTAGACAGCGGCGCGCGCTGGGACTGCTCGTTATGGATACCGCTCATGATGACATCGACAAGCATTTGGTCGCCTGGCGTGCGCGCTTTGAGTGTCTCGGGCTCGTGCTCGATCTTGTACAGGTAGGGCGACTGGTTCATATGCTCGTTTAGGCGATATGGCGTGTGACCGGCATAGAGCGTGTAGAGTATGCTGCAGAGCTCGTATGTATCGATGCTGGGCGACGTACGCAGCGGCGCCAGCTCGGGGATGTCGTTGGAGAGCATCTCGGGTGGGGCGAACTCGGGGGTGCCGTTGCGCCAGATGCCGGTGGACATGGTAAACGAGGGGTCTGAGCGCTTGATGCTCGAGCTGCCCAGATCGACTAGGCAAAGGTCAAAACTGCAGTGTGCAATCTGCTGGGCAAGGGACCGGCGCGTCGTGCGAATAATGATGTTGCGCAAGGAGATATCACGGTGCGCAAACGGCGCATCGAGCTTTTGGGCACCCAGGAGAATCTCTCCCAGGCGTTTTCCAATCGCGGCGACGGTGTTTGTGGGAATGTGGCCGCCCTCGGCGGGGTCGGTTAGCTCTGCCGCAGCATCGCGAAGGGGCAGGCCTTCAATCCACTCCATAAGGATGGCCGGTACGGAGCCGGTATAGCCGTAGCCATAGGTTTTGGGAAAGCCGCCCAACAGTGAGACGGCTGCAAGATTGCGATACTCCTCGGTAAGCGTCTTGATGCCCGAGGGGCTGATGGCGGAGCCGTTTTCATCACAGCCGCTGAGGGGCCATAGCGTTTTGAGCGCAAAGGTCTCGCCCTCGGTGTTGGTGACCTTGCGAAGATGGTGGGAACCGCCGCCGACTGCCCCGCAATCCAACAGGGTGGTAAAGCGGCGAATAGTATCGGGGTCTTCGGTGGTCGCAAACATGGCGTTTGGTTCAAAGGGGGACAACGCGATGATATCCATGTCCGTGTCGTACGTCACGGGGCGATCCTTTCGAGAAAAAATGCGTAGCGATAATGTTAGTGAAAAGGTAGCGCAACCGTTGCCTTAATCGAAAAGGTGCCGTTATTTGCATGGGTTGATGCAAATAACGGCACCTTGTGCGTCGAAGATGTGTGGGCGGGCTAGTTTGTGATGCGAATGACCAAGAAGCGCGTCGAGGCGCCCAAGCAAAGCGTGTCTCCGTTGTGAATCTCGACGGGGGTGTTGGCAAAGTTGGCGGGGCGCTCGCGTCTGGGCGGTTCGATAGCCTGTCGGCAGCGGTCGACGCCCGAGATCAAAAACGATCCGTTGGTGGAGCCGAGGCCCTGCGCAAGCCAGCGTCCGTCTTGGAGCCAAATACGCAGGTGCTGGCGCGAGACGTCGGAATCGACGTCGGTGATGGCGTTCTCGTCTCCCGTCAGCGACCCGATAATGCTGCCCACCGGGTCCGTGGTAAGGGGACGCAGCGGCGGTCGTGCCGAGTTGCCCACGACGCGCAGCAGCCCCAGGCGAATGTCTCCCGTGGGGCGCGCGGTTGTCGAGAAAAACGAGGTGACGGTCGTCTCGACCGTGCCGAGTGTCGAGAGCATCTGGTCGGACACAAAGGACTCGGTGTATTCGATGGCGCGGGCGGGGTCGCCAAGGCAGCCGGTAACGATAAAAAAGACCAGATGGATGTAGAGACGATCTTTGATGTCACTATCGTCAGCGGTCTCGATGCGCTCGACGCCGTTTCTAAAGAGCATGCCGTCGACGCCGCAATTGGTAAGGGCATCCTGCATGTCTGGGACGCACGACTCCATATAGCGTTTAGCGACCTTGCTCAGCGATTGGGGGTCGGAGCCTCGGTTTTGCATGATGAGGTTGAGTATCTGGCGCGCACTTTGTTCAAAGGGCGCAAACAGCGGCTCGGGAAGGTCACCGGGTTTGGCGTGAACGATTTCGCGTGAGATAAACGACGGGACCGTCAAGCGTTCGGAGATGAGGCGTCCACCGTGACGGGCGTTGCCGGCCATGAGAATTTGCGCGGCGCTACCGTTGTTGATGCGACCGAGTGACTTAAGCCCGGTGTACAGTGCACAAGATGGAGTGTCGGCCATTTGTTTTACCCCCCCCCCTCCTCAAAAAGTGACATTGAATACGTAAGCATGGTCAATTATAGGCGCTTTGCAGCTCGAAATGCTCGCCAGGGGGCGCGGACGGTGTAAATCGCTGCCGGAAGACAGTAAATCAAAAAGAGGAAAGCGGATTAATAAGCTGGGAAAACGCGTTAGCAAGACCGTTGTGGGCAACATTTGGCATGATGTCGCTTTGGCCTTTGGTCACGGGGCCGTGCGGTACCATAAACGTTAATGAACTTTGACGAACGACCCGCCGAGCTTGCCTCGGCGGGCTTTTGGCGTTGCAATGCCGGAGGAACAGCATGCTCATTCACCGTATAGCCGCGCAGCTCTACACTGCCGAGGCGCTGCAGACCGTCGAGGCCGGGCTCGATTCTGGCGAGGACGTGACGCTGGCCGTGTCTCAGTCGGGTCGAACGCTTATGGCCGCCGCCCAGTTTGCGCGTCGTCCGCGCCCCACGGTCTACATCGTGAGTGGCGAGGATGCGGCCGATCGAGCCGCACGTAGTCTGGCCGCCTATGTGGGCCTGGCGCACGTGTGCCGCTTTCCCGAGCGCAAGGACTACCCTTGGCGCGAGCAGGCGCCCGACGACGCCGTGGTAGCCCAGCGCTGCGAGGCGCTCGGGCGCATCGTGCGCGGCGACAACTGCATCATGGTCGCCTCGGCCCGCGCACTGCTGCGCTGCGTGCCGCCGGTCGAGAGCCGCTACTGGGAGTCCACTACTTTTGCGGTGGGCGAGGAGATTCCCTTTGACGAGGTGCCGCAGCGCTTGGTGGGCATGGGCTACACCAATGCCGGCGCCGCCGACGCGCCCGGCCTGTTCCGCGTGCACGGCGACACCGTCGAGGTATTCCCCGCGCAGGAGAAGGCGCCCGTGCGCATTGAGTTTTTCGGCGACGAGATTGACCGCATCCGCCGCATGGTGAGCTCCACGGGCCAGACCATCGGCAACGAGGACAGCATCGAGATCTTCCCCTGTCGCGAGCTCGCGCTCACCGACGACGCCGTCCACAACATGCATGTGGCGCTCTACCGCGCCAGCCAGGACGACAGCAAGTTAGCGGCGCTGCTCGAGATGGTGGATGCGCGCATCGTCACGCCTGAGCTCGACCGCTTTTTGCCGGTGATGTACGGTCAGACCGTGAGCCCGCTGTCGCACGTGAGCGGCAAGGCGCTCGTGGTGCTGTCCGAGCCGCGCTCGCTGTTCGACGATTGCCTGCGCGCCTACGAGGATATCGAGACGCGTGCCGGCGAGGCGGGGGTCGACCGTCTGGACGGCCTGTACGTGCGTGCCCAGCAACTCGACTTTGGTTCCCAGCAACGCCTGAACTATGTGAGCCTCATCCGTGCCGGCGGTGCGGTGACGGCCGAGCTCAAGATTGAGCAGCCCGCCATCGCAGGATCGGACAACCGCTTTATGACGCGCATCCAGGAGGTCGTGGGCAAGCGCTATGCCTGCGTGTTTGCCATCCCCGACCGCGGCGCGCGCGAGTCGATGGAGCTCACTTTTGGCGACGAGGGCATTACCTTTGAGGAATCGCTGACCGCGGCGCCCGAAAATGCCGGCGCTATCGGCGAGCGCGTACGCGTGGCAGCGGCGGATTCCGCCGACCGTGCCGCACGCCAGGAGGCCCATGCTTCCATTCGTGACCGCAAGGCCGATGCGCTCAACGCCCGCTCGCTCGAGGCGGGCGCGGCCCAGGCTGCCACAGGCGCCGCCGTGCCCACCATCTCGCGCGGGCGCGTGACCTTTGTGGACGCTGCCCTGCCGCAGGGCGTGGTGGTGCCCGACGCCAATTTGGCTGTGTTCTCGATCGCCGACCTCAACGCTCGCATGGATGCCAACCGCGCGCGCAGCCGCCGCAAGGTTGACATTACGCAGATCACGTTCCCGTTTAAGCCGGGTGACTACGTGGTGCATGCAACGCATGGCATCGCGCTCTTTAGCGAGATTGCGCGCCAGGAAGTGGGCGGCAAGGAACGCGACTACTTTTTGCTGGAATACGCCGATGGCGACAAGCTCTACGTGCCGCTGGAGCAGGTTGACCGTATTACGCGCTACGTTGGTCCCGACGGCGACAAACCGCGCCTGACCAGGCTCAACACCGCCGACTGGACGCGGGCTACCAACAAGGCGCGCAAGAATGCCAAAAAGCTGGCGTTTGACCTGGTCGACCTGTATACGCGTCGCTCTTCGATTACCGGTATCGCCTGCCCGCCCGATACGCCCGAGCAGATCGAGATGGAGCAGAGCTTCCCCTACGACGAGACGCGCGACCAGCTGGAGGCTATCGCCGACATTAAGGCGGACATGGAGGCGCCCAAGCCCATGGACCGCCTGCTGTGCGGCGACGTGGGCTTTGGCAAGACCGAGGTCGCCCTGCGCGCGGCCTTTAAGTGCGTGGACTCCGGCCGCCAGGTCATGGTGCTCTGCCCCACGACCATTCTGGCCCAACAGCACTACGAGACATTCTTTGAGCGCTTTGCCCCGTTTGGCCTGGAGGTCGAGGTGCTCAGCCGCTTCCGCACGCCGGCGCAGCAAAAGCGCGCGCTCAAGGCGTTTGCCGAGGGCACGATTGATGTGCTGATCGGCACGCACCGCCTGCTTTCTGCCGACGTGAACCCCAAGAACCTGGGCCTGGTGATCATCGACGAGGAACAGCGCTTTGGTGTGCAGCATAAGGAACAGCTCAAGAACCTGCGCGAGCAGATTGACGTGCTCACGCTTTCGGCAACGCCGATCCCGCGAACCATGCAGATGGCCACGAGCGGCGTGCGCGACATGAGCCTGATCACCACGCCGCCGACCGGGCGCCGTCCCGTGATTGTGCACGTGGGGGAGTACGACCCCGACGTGGTGAGCGCGGCGATTCGCCTGGAGGTGGGCCGCGGTGGCCAGGTGTACTACGTGTCCAACCGCGTCAAGACCATCGACGATGCTGTGGCACGCGTGCGCGAGGCCGCGCCCGAGGCGCGCGTGGGTGTGGCACACGGCAAGATGAGCCCGCGCGAGGTCGAGGACGTGATGATCGAGTTCGCGACCAAAAAGATCGACGTGCTCATCGCCACGACCATCGTGGAGAGCGGCATCGACAACGCGACCGCCAACACGCTCATTATCGAGGACTCGCAGCGTCTGGGTCTGGCACAGCTCTACCAGCTCAAGGGCCGTGTGGGCCGTTCTGCCACGCAGGCATACGCGTACTTTATGTTCCCCGGCGAGCTGCCGCTTACCGAGGAGGCTACGGCGCGTCTGACCGCACTGTCCGAGTTCCAGGACCTGGGCAGCGGCATGCGCATCGCCATGCGCGACCTGGAGATCCGCGGCGCCGGTTCGCTTATGGGTGCCGAACAGCACGGTAACCTGTCGAGCGTGGGCTTCGACCTGTTTACGCAGATGCTGGGACAGGCCGTGGCCGAGGCGCGCGGCGATGACGATGCCGGCGTGGAGGCGGCGAGCGTGGGCATCAACCTGCCGGCCGACTACTTCTTGTCCGAGGAGTACATGCCGGCGGTGGACCAGCGCGTGCTCGTGTACCGCAAGCTCGCGGCGGCTGAGGACCTGGAGAGTATCGACGAGGTGCAGGAGGAGACCGAGGCTGCGCACGGTGAGCTGCCGTTGGCGGGACTCAACCTGTTCAACCGCGCGCGCATCCGCATTCGCGGTGAGCGCCTGGGGCTCGAGAGCGTCACGCTCAGCGGTGGGCGCATTACCTTCCTGGGGGTTGACGTTCCCAAGAAGGTAGCCTTTGAGTTCAAGAATCGCTATGGCGCGGTGAACTTCCCCAAGAGCCGCAAGCTGTCGGTGCCCTACAAGGCGGGCGCCGGCGCGGGCAGCGGCCTGGGTCGCGGCCTCGACGCCAACGACGGCACCGGCCCGGTGGCCGCGGCGCTCATGCTGCTGCAGCAGCTCGGTGCGTCCGACGATGACTAACGGGTCGACGCTGCAAACGCCCCATTTGGGCAATCTGACCCTCACTCGTCGGTCGCGTACGCAAGTACGCTTCCCTCCTCCTTCGGGCCACCTTGCCACAAATGGAACGTTTTCGCTTACTTATGCTCAACCTGTAAGGGTATTTACGGGACAAAGCCATCTTCGTCTCACCCACATTGCAGGTTGACTGCCCTTCGCCCGACCGAAAGGAAAGCATGTTCGGATACATCTACAAGAAAGATGTCGCCATTATCGCGGCCGTCCTGTGCCTTTGTCTGGGCGTGGGCAGCTTCTTTGATTATCAAATCTCGAGTGCGCTGTTCAACATCGGCAGCATGTACGGTCGCTTTGTCGAGGCGGCCGGTGAGCTGCCGTTCGAGCTGACGGCGAGTATCGCGGGCGTTATGCTCGTGCGCTCGGCACGCCCCGATTCCAAGGCGAGCAAGTGGCTCGCTGCGCTGGGCGTTTTGATCAACGTGGGTCTGGTCGGCTACGAGATTATCGGATCGCTGCGCGTCGGCGGCAAGCTTATTGCGTTTCAGCTGGTTCTGACGTTTGCGTTGGTCATCGCAGCCAACTTCATCGCCTACCGCCTCACGCGCACGACCGAGCCCGACGAGCTTACGCGCTGGGCGTTGATGGTGCTGGCCGTGTGGGTCGCTCAGGCCATCATCCTCAACGTCATTGTTAAGCCGTTATGGTCGCGCCCGCGCATGCGCGTAATCGAGGTCACGCCGGGGCTCAATTTTCAGCCGTGGTGGGTGATCGGCAACCCCGACAAGTGGGCCTATATCGCCGCCGGCGTGATCAAGGACGGGTTCAAGTCGTTTGCGAGCGGACACACGGCGCATGCGGCGATCGGCCTTATGCTCGCTGGGCTTCCCGCGGCAGCCTTTAAGGAAAAACCTTCGCGTCGCCGCGTGATCTTTTGGGTGGCAGCTGTGGTCGCGGCGTTCGTCGCCTTTGGGCGCATCGTGATCGGCGCGCATTTTTTGAGTGACGTGAGCTGCGGTTTTGCCCTGGTACTGGCACTTGAGTGCCTTGCCGCACGCATTGCCTATCCCAACGGCGTACAATAGCTCCGTTTGAATCATCTGGCCGATACCCGGTAAGAGAGGATTGCCATGCTCGCGTTTAACAACGATTATTCCCACGGCGCACATCCGGCAGTGCTGCAAGCGCTCGTCGACACCAATATGGAGCCACAGCCCGGCTACGGTACCGATGCGCACACCGAGCGTGCCAAGCAGCTTATCCGCGAGGCCTGTCAGGCCCCCGATGCCGACGTGTTTTTTCTGGTGGGCGGCACGCAGACCAACGCGACGGTGATCGACATGCTGCTCGCGCCGTACGAGGGCGTCGTTGCTGCTGAGACTGGCCACGTCGCCTGCCACGAGGCGGGTGCCATCGAGTTTGGCGGCCACAAGGTGCTCACCATCCCCGGCTACGAGGGCAAGATGCACGCCGAGGACCTCGAGAACTATATCCAGGTGTTCTACGAAAACGAGAGCTACGAGCACACGGTGTTCCCGGGCGCCGTGTACGTGAGCCTATCGACTGAGTACGGCACGCTGTATTCCAAGGCCGAGCTCGCGGCGATTCATGCGGTGTGCCAGAAGCGCGAGATTCCGCTGTTTGTGGACGGTGCTCGTCTGGCCTATGCGCTGGCGTCCGATGAGTGCGACATTACCCTGCCCGAGCTGGCGCAGCTGTGCGACGTGTTCTACATCGGCGGCACCAAGTGCGGTGCGCTCTGCGGCGAGGCCGTGGTGTTTTGCGGCATGCACGCTCCGGCGCATCCCATTCCGCGCATTAAGCAGCACGGCGCACTGCTTGCCAAGGGCCGCCTGACGGGCGTCCAGTTTGAGGCACTCTTTACCGATGGCCTGTATTTTGAGATTGGTCGACAGGCGATTGAGACGGCCCGGGCGCTACGTCGCGTGCTGCACGAGCGCGGTTACCAGTTCTTTTTGGAGACGCCCACGAACCAGCAGTTCGTGATTCTGCCCAACGAGGACATGGCCCGCATTCGCGAGCATGCCTCGATCGAGTACTGGGAAAAGTACGACGATACCCACACGGTGGTGCGTTTTTGCACCAGCTGGGCCACGACGCAGGAGGATATCGACGCGTTGGCGGCTGTCCTGTAGCCTGATGTAATGACGAGGGGCCGCCTTGCGCTGGGTTTGGCGCAAGGCGGCCTTTGTTTTTGAGGGAGAAGGGTTGTATGACCGAGATGTCCGAGCCGACGATTCGCCTGGCGACGCCCGAAGACGCGTCGGCGTTGCTTGCCATCTATGAGCCGTATGTGCTCGAGACGGCGATTACCTGCGAATATGAGGTGCCGAGCGTCGAGGAGTTTGCCGGACGCATCGCCAAGACGCTCGAGCGCTATCCGTACTTGGTGATGGAACTCGATGGCCATGCGGTGGGCTATGCCTATGTGAGCCCGCTCAATAGCCGCGAGGCATACGACTGGTCGGTCGAGACGTCGATCTACCTGGCACGCGATGTGCGCCATGGCGGGCTGGGTCGCAAGCTGCACGACGCGCTCAAGCAATGCCTGGTCGCGATGGGCATCACCAACATGTGCGCGCTCATTGCCGTGCCGCACGATAAGGATGACGAGTACCTGACGCACAACAGCCAGGATTTCCATGCCCATATGGGATATCGCCTGGTGGGCGCCTTCGATCGCTGCGCTCAAAAGTTCGGCCGCTGGTACGACATGTGCTGGATGGAGTTGGTCCTAGCCGAGCGCACGCCCAACCAACCCAAACCAACCTGGTTCCCCGACCTCCTCGCCTAAAACCGCCACAAAGGTGCCTGTCCCCATTGTGGAGGTTTTCGGTTGGTTAGCCGATGGGCTCGGTGTATTTGGCGCGGTCGGTGCGTTGGATGCGCTTGGAGACATGGAGCGGGCGGCCGTCGGTGTCGTAGACGTAGTCGGTGATCAGGATCAGCGCCTGCCCGCGCTCAACGTTGAGCAAAAACGCCTCGTTTTGAGAGGCGTAGCACACCTCAAAGGTCTTATGCCCCTGTGCCGGTGCGCGATGGAACTCCTGTCGCAGCGTGGCGTAGAGCGAACCGTTGATATCGCGATCGATGAGCGTCTCGAAGCTTGGCGGCAGGTAGGTGGTCTCCAGGCACAGTGGCGCATCGTCCAGATAACGCAGACGGACAAGTTTGACGAGCTTGCTGCCCACGGCGGCATCAAAGAACTTAGCTATGCTGCCGCCCGCCTTGGTAAAGCCCGAGTCCACGGTGCGCGTGGTGGGCTTCATGCCCTGGCCTTCGACCTGCTTGGTATAGCTCGAAAACACCAGGTTGTTCTCGTGGAGCGCGGGCGTGTCGGCCACAAAGGCACCACGTCCGCGCTCGGTGCGAACCAAGCCCTCATCAACGAGCACCTTAAGGGCATGGCGCACGGTGCTGCGCGACAGCCCCGATTCGTCCATGAGTTCCATCTCGGACGGCAGCCTGTCTCCGCGCGCGTAGGTGCCGGCGGCGATGCGGTCGCGCAGCATGCCCGCCAAGCGCTCGTATTGGGCCAGTTTCTTTTTAAACGAAGCATTCATGCGATCAACCTGTATCTAACCTGTATGCGAATCTAATCAAGCATGTATTCAATACAACAACAAAACCGCTGGTAGCTAGTTATCAAAAACCGCATCAGCAAAATTTCTAAGACAAATATAGCATACAACTAGTCGACATAGCCAAAACATGTATGTAACTTGTATGCCATCGAGAGCATCAAACGAGAAGAAAGGCTGATGCACGATGACTACTCAGGAACAGGTTAAGGATGTCGTCTCCCAGGTTTTGGCTGACAAGGCAGATAAGGGCGGCATCAAGCGCGTCGTGTGGATTGGCGCCGGCGGATCCAACGGCGGTAACTATCCTGCTCAGTACTTTATGGAGCATGAGGCCACGCAGGTCGTGAGCTCCAGCTACACCAGCAACGAGTTCGTGCACGCCACCCCGGCCTATGTCAACGAGAACACCCTGGCCGTCGTCGTGTCCATGCGCGGCACCAAAGAGACCATCGTCGCCGCCCAGGTCGCCAAGGACCACGGCGCCAGCACCATCGCCATCTATGTCGACGAGTCCGGCCTCACCGAGGTCTGCGACTACAAGGTCCAATATGACAGCCTGGCCGTCGACGAGTCCTGCATGGGCCGCACCAACTCCGCCGTCGTGACCATGGTCGCCATGGAGCTCACGCAGCAGACCGAGGGCTATGCCGAGTACGAGACCGCTATGGCCGCCTTCGACTTGGTCGACCCCATCTATCGCAAGGCCGTCGAGTACACCCGTCCGCTCGCTGCCAAGTGGGCCGAGCAGAACGCCGACAAGCCCTGCATCAACGTCATGGCTCAGGGTCCGCTCTTTGGTGCCGCCTACGTCTTTAGCATCTGCAACGTGCAGGAGATGCTGCAAATCGACTCCTGCACCATCAACACCTGCGACTTCTTCCACGGCCCCTTCGAGATCCTGGACAAGCGTACCTCGCTGTTCCAGCTCATCAGTGTCGGCCGCAGCCGCTGCAACGACGAGCGCGGCATTCGCTTCGTCAACCAGTACGGTGGCGAGCGCGTCTATCAGCTCGATGCCAAGGAGCTTGGCCTCAACGACATCAAGGACAGCGTGAGCGAGTACTTCAACCACCTGATCTTTGCTCCGATTCTCAACAACGTGTACATGCGCGCGCTCTCTGCCGTCACCCACAAGGACTATATGACGCGTCGTTACATGTGGAAGCTCGATTACTAAGGGATAGAGCGGCCTAACAGCCCAAAACTCCTCATAAGTTGCGGTGGAATAGTTCCTGTTGGGGGCGTGAGGCCTCTATTTGAGAACTATTTCACCGCAACTGCTAGAGCGGCACTTGGGGACGTTCCCTTTCTGCCGGCACCTGCGACACTTCCTGTGTCAAGAGTTTTCCCGTTCGCCGATTTCAGTCTTGATAAATGTATATAACGACTATAACGTAGCATGAAACATATTGGAAATAATACCGAGGAGACTGCGTTGAAGAGAAGTAATGTGGGCTATGTGCTGGTGCTGATCGCCGCGCTTATGTGGGGCACCATCGGAATCTTTGTTAACGGAATATCGGCCCTGGGTGTTTCGTCTCAGAGCATGGCGGCTTTCCGTCTGCTGTCGGGTGCCGTCTTAATGGCTCCGGTCTTGGTATTCATGGGCTGCCAGGGAGGTGCTCGTGAGGGAAAAGCCTCGGGTCCCATGGCGCTGTTCAAGGCGAGTCCTAAAGAGCTCGTCCCCTGCGCACTTGTCGGTATCGTCGGTTTGGCCGTCGCCAACACCTGCTATTACGAGTGCATGGGCGAGGTGGGCATGTCCACGGCCTCGGTGCTGCTCTATACCTCGCCGGTGTTTGGCGTCATGCTCGGCCGCGTGCTTTATCGCGAGGGCGTGACCCCCAACAAGCTCGTCGCCATCGTCTTTAACATTGTGGGTTGTGTGCTCGCGGTGACGAGCGGCGACCTGTCTGGTTTCCATTTCTCGACTTGGGGCGTCGCGTCGGGTGTGATCGCCGGACTTTGCGGTGCGCTGCTGGCTGTGTTTAGCCGCATGGCCACCAAGACGCTGCATCCGCTGGCAGTTACGTTTTGGGGCTTTGTCTTTGGCGGATGCTTTATGGCTGTGCTTTCTGCTCCGTGGTCCGATGTGGCCGCGGCAATGTCCCCGCAGCTCATTTTGCTGTTCGCGGGCTTTGGCTTTATTCCGACGGCTCTTGCGTACATCTTCTATATGCAGGGCCTTTCGATGGATCTTGAGACGTCGAAGGTGCCGGTCGTGGCTTCGTTCGAAACCGTGGCGACCGTTCTGGTCGGTATTGGCATCTATGCCGAGTCCGCCGGCGCAATCAAGGTCCTGGGCATTGTGCTGGTGCTCGCCTCCATCGTGATCATGAACACCGACTTTTCCAAGCTGCGCAACAGCGCCATTGTCAAACGTATTGTCGAGAGCATGACCTTTAAGCCCAACGCGTGGTGGACGGAGAAATCGCAGGACATGGATCTGTTCCGCGAGCGCACCGGCATCGCGCTGGAGCCCACCGTGCAGGAAAGCCCCTGGTACTTCGTGCGATAGAGGATTTGCGAGGCGTCTGATCGGGTGTCGCCAAGACAGCGTCGGCCTGCCCGGCTCCAACGTTTCAAGTACGTTAAACCCGTCAACGGTCGATTTTCACCCGCGAACGGTCTTTATACTAATTAGCAATATAAGCAACGTATAAGACGTTATAATGACCATAACGAAAAGGAGGAGGCAAGATGAATCAGATCATTCTCGCATCTCATGGCGGCCTGGCCGCAGGCGCCAAAGACACGCTCGAGATGGTTCTCGGCGACGTGTCGAACGTCCACGTCGTGTCGCTTGCTCGTGACGACAAGGAGCCCATCACCAATAAGGTTGAGGCTATGATCGCCACGTTCAACGCGGACGACACCGTGTATGTGCTAACCGATATGCTCGGTAGCTCGGTCAACAACAACATGGTCGAGCTTTCCAAGAACGGCACGAAGTTCACGGTTGTCAGCGGTTTCAACATCCCGCTGGCGCTCACGCTCGCTATGAGCCCCGCCCCCGTCAAGGGCGCCGAGCTCGCGGCCCTCATCAACGAGGCCCGCACCGGTCTGACCAACCCCAACGCACCGGTCGAGGTCGCCGCGGCTCCCGCCAAGAAGGCTAAGGCGTCCCGTCACAGCTCCGGTCCCGCCAAGATCGTCCTCGCACGTCTTGACTACCGTCTGCTGCACGGCCAGGTCGTCTTTACCTGGACTACCAAGGTCCAGGCCGAGCGCATCATCGTCGTCGACAACGCTGCCGCCAACGATGACATCAAGAAGGGCGCTCTTAAGCTGGCCAAGCCCCAGGGCGTGCGCCTGAACGTCTTCACCGTCGAGCGTGCCCTCGCCAAGATGGACAAGCTCAACACCCTCGGCGAGCGCGTCATGTTCGTCTTTGGCAACACGGCCGAGATGCTGCAGTTCTGCCAGGGCTACAAGCTCGACGCCATCAACCTGGGCGCCACCGCCAACCACGACGGTGCCGAGCAGGTCGGCGGCAAGGACAGCTCCGTCTTCCTCGACGCCACCCAGAAGGCCGACGTCAACCAGCTGCTCGACATGGGCATCAAGCTCTACGTCCAGCAGACCCCTACGTATCAGAGCGTCGACATCGACGCCAAGCTGTAATCAACCAGGCTTTTGCCTGACTGAAAGGAGAAGGGTATGAATACGTTCATCAGTGCGGTGCTCGTCGGCCTCGTCGGCGTGTTCTGCATGTGGGACTCCCGCCTGCTCGGTCGTCTTAATTTCGAGCAGCCCCTCGTTGGCGCTACGCTCGTCGGTCTGCTGCTGGGCGATGTGCCCACCGGCCTTGCCGTCGGTGCCGCCGTCGAGCTCGTGTCCATGGGCCTGGTGCAGGTCGGCGCCGCCGTTCCGCCCGATATGGTCCTGGGCGGCATCGTGGCCGCCGCCTTCGCGTGCCTGACCGATGCTTCCGCCGAGACCGCCATGACGATCGCCATCCCGGTCGCCGTCCTGGGTCAGCTCCTCGGCATCGTGTTCCGTTCGATCATCGCCGCCCTCACCCATGTGGCAGATAGCGCGATCGATAACGGAAAGTTCAAGACCGCCTACCGTATGCACATCTGCGCCGGCTCCGGTCTGTACGCCGTCATGTACTTCCTGCCGATCTTCCTCGCCGTCTTTGTTGGCACCGACCTGGTTCAGGCCATCGTCAACATGGTTCCCGAGTGGCTGTCCACCGGTCTTAACGTTTCGACCAAGATCATGACCGCCTACGGCTTGGCCCTGCTGCTCACCATGATGATCAAGAAGGGTATGACTCCGTTCCTGTTCATCGGTTTCCTGCTCGCCGCTTACCTCAACCTGTCCGTCATCGCGGTCGCTCTGATCGGTGTGTGCCTGGCTGTCGTCTTCATGGGCTTCAAGTTCAACGGTTCCCATGCAGCCGCCGGTGTCGATTCCGACTACGATCCGCTCGAAGACGACGAAGACTAAGGAGGAACACACTATGGCAACCGCAACCAAGGACGTGTCCCTGAACAAGAAGGTCAGCCAGTTCTTCTGGCGCTCCTGGGCCATCCAGGCTTCTTGGAACTACGAGCGTCAGATGAACATGGGCTTCCTCTACGGCATGGTTCCCACGCTCGATCGCCTCTATCCGGATGAGTCCGACCCCAAGCAGCTCGCTGCTAAGAAAGAGGCTTACCACCGTCACATGGCGTTCTACAACTGCACCCCGCAGACGAGCGCTTTCATCCTGGGCCTCTCCGCCTCCATGGAGGAGGAGTACGCCAAGGATCCCGAGAACTTCGACCCCGATTCGATCAACGCGGTCAAGACCTCCCTCATGGGTCCGCTTTCCGGCATCGGTGACTCCTTCTTCCAAGGCACCATCCGCGTTATCGCCTTTGGTCTGGGCGTTCAGCTGGCTCAGCAGGGCTCCATCATGGGCCCGATCCTGGCCATGCTCATCTCCATCGTCCCCTCCGTGCTGATCACTTGGTTCGCAGCCAAGATGGGCTATCAGGGCGGCCACGAGTACCTGAGCAAGCTTCAGGGCGGCGACCTCATGGAGAAGCTCATGTATGTCTGCGGCATCGTGGGTCTTATGTCCGTGGGCGGCATGATCGCCACACTGATCGGCGCCACCACCCCGCTGCAGTTCGCTGAGGGCACCGTCGTGATCCAGGACATCCTGGACGGCATGATGCCCCAGATGATCTCCCTTGGCCTCACCGGCCTTATGTACTGGCTCATCAAGAAGAACGTCAACACCGGTTGGCTTCTCGTGATCGCCATCGTGGGCGGCATCGCCCTCTCCGCGGCCGGCATCCTGGCCTAGTCGCGACTAAGCGTCTAACCGCTTTCCCCCGGGGGCCTGCCTGGCATCCCATACCCCAGGCAGGCTTCCATCCCCAAATGCGACAAAGGGACAGTCCCTTTGTCGCATCCTCAACGGGCCGGCGACTCGGTCCAAATTACGGTAACCCTGCGTGCGTCCGGCAATGTGGCGCCGCAAAAAATCGAAAGGAATGTGTCAGATGTACGAGATCGACCTTAACCTCCCTAAGCAGATCGTCGCTGACGTCCTGTCCAACCACGAGATCCATAGCGTCGCCTTCGTCGGCTGCGGCGCTTCCATGTCCGACCTTTACCCCGCCAAGTACTTCCTGGCCAACAACACGGACAAGCTGAACGTTCAGATCTTCACCGCTAACGAGTTCAACTACGACACGCCTTCCTGGGTCAACGAGCACACCTTCGTGATCACCTGCTCCCTCGGTGGCTCCACGCCCGAGACCGTCGAGGCCAACAAGACCGCCAAGAAGCACAACTGCCCGGTCGTCTCCCTCACCAACAAGGCTGGCTCCGCTCTGACCGTCGACGCCGACCACGTCATCGTTCACGGCTTCCACGCCAACTACGCTGCCAAGTGCGAGAAGCCTGGCTACGCCATCGCTCTTGCTCTCGAGATCCTTCAGCAGACCGAGGGCTATGACCACTACGAGGACATGATCACCGGCCTCACCAACGTCTTCGATCTCTGCGAGAGCGCCGCTCAGCACTGCAAGAAGCTCGCCAAGAAGTTCGCCGAGGACTTCAAGGACGACAAGATGATCTACTTCATGGCTTCCGGTGCCTCCGAGAAGATGGCTTATTCTCACGCCGCCTTCCTGTTCACCGAGATGCAGTGGATCGACGCCGCCGCCTACAACACCGGCGAGTACTTCCACGGCCCGTTCGAGGTTTCCACCGAGGGTAAGCCCTACGTCTTCTTCATGTCCGATGGCGCCACCCGTCCGATGGACGCCCGCGCCCTCACCTTCCTTGAGCGCATGGGCGCCAAGGTCGCTCTGATCGACTCCAAGGACTACGGCCTGGCTGACGCCGTGCCCGCGAGCGTCGTCACCTACTTCAACCCGCTGCTGCACCTCGCCGTTATGCGCGAGTACGGCAACCAGATCGCCGAGGCCCGTCAGCACCCGCTGACCATGCGTCGCTACATGTGGAAGCTTTCCTACTAATCACAAGTAAGTAGACCTTACGGGTTGATTGAGAGGGGATGGGGTTTGCGCCCCGTCCCCTTTTTTGCTCTGGGGAGGGCGTGTCTGTCGCGTCGAAATCCCAGATAAAACCTACCAAAATAAACCTGTCCCTTTTTGGCAGGTGGGAGGAGATGCGTATGATCAAGGCGGTGCTGTTTGACATGGACGGCGTGCTGGTCGATACCGAGTGGTTCTACAACCGTCGTCGCGTGGCGTTTATGGAAGAGAAGGGCTTCCACTTTGACGAGATCCCCGATCTTTCGGGGTCTAACGAGCCTGCCATTTGGGAGGCGCTGGTGCCCGACGATGTTGAGCTGCGCGAGCGCCTGCGCGTGGAGTACAAGCAGGTCTACAGCCCGGACCATCCCGTTCCGTATGCCGAGCTGCTCAACGAGCAGACAGAGCCGGTGATGCGCACGCTGCACGAGCGCGGCGTGAAGTGCGCCATCGCGAGCTCGTCCTATCGCGAGCTCATTGATGAGCTGGTGGAGATTGCCGGCATCGCCGACGTGCTGGACTACACCATCAGCGGCCACGAGTGCAGCGCGTTTAAGCCCGACCCCGAGATCTACCTGCGCGCCATGGAGGCGCTGGGGGTGGAGCCTGCCGAGTGCCTGGTTATCGAGGATTCGCCGATGGGCATCGAGGCCGGCAAGCGCTCCGGCGCCCGAGTCCTGGCGCTGCGTCCGCACGAGGGCGTCAACCTGGATCAGTCCGCCGCTGACACCATCATCGACAACCTCGACGACATTTTGGCCGCGCTGTAGCGTTGATTCACCGCGAGAAGCGCTGGTTCACGCGTCATTTGCTGCGGATTGGCTTAATTTGGCATCAATTTTGATCCGCTTGGCTTCGATTCGGGCTAAGTGAGTAGACTTTTTGGCGCAGGCGGAGCACAAAACATATCTTCCTTTGTAAAACCGCAGGTCGCAGAGGTTGCTATTTTTGGGTGTGCTCGGCAGATCGTAAAAAGTCTACTCACTTAGATTTTTGCCCTTTGGTCGTGGGGCTGCTGGTCCTGCTTTGGCTGTCGAGGGAGGGTGAGTTGAAGCGCCCCCGTACGCTCCATGCTACAATCGCGGGCATGCCCCACAACTACATCTGCCTTCGAAGGGAGCCTACGTGGCGAACGCCATCGATCAGCTCACGGACCGTGTGCTCGTGCTCGGCCGCCTCACCATCGTCCGCCGCGCCATCACCGCCGTGGCGGTCACAATTTCCGCCGTTCTCCAGACATTCCTGATCCAGGCGTTCATTCAGCCCGCTGACCTGCTTCCGAGCGGCCTCACCGGCGTCGCGGTCCTGCTCGATCGCGTTACCTCGCTGGGCGGCGTTCACATCGACATCTCGCTCGGTATGCTCGCGCTCAACATCCCCGTGGCGCTCCTATGCTGGAGCGGCATTAGCAAGCGCTTCGTCATCTTCTCGATGATGCAGGTCGTGCTCTCGTCGCTGTTCCTCAACGTCTTTCACTTCGCGCCGTTTTTGGGCGACAAGATCATGCTCATCATTTTTGGCGGCGTGGTCTCGGGTCTGGGCGCTGCCATCGCGCTTAAATCCGGCGCATCCACCGGCGGCACCGACTTTATCGCGCCGTGGGTTTCCAACCACACGGGCAAGACCATCTGGGGCGTCATCTTTGGTTTCAACTGCTTTATCCTGGCGATCTTTGGCTTTATGTTTGGCTGGGACAAGGCGGCGTACTCCATCGTGTTCCAGTTTATTTCGACCAAGACCATCGACAGCTTCTATCGTCGCTACGACCGCGTGACGCTGCAGATCACGACGCGCAAGGCGGACGAGGTCATGACCGCCTATGTTGACCATTTTCAGCATGGCATTAGCTGCGCCGAGGTCATCGGCGGATACAGCCGCGAAAAGATGTATCTGCTGCACGCCGTTGTTTCGACCTACGAGAGTCAGGACATTATCAAGCTGGTGTGCGACATTGATCCCGGCGCTGTGATCAATGTGTTCCACACGCTCAACTTTGTGGGCGGCTGGTGGGGCGGTCATGTCGACGAGCCCATGCCCACGGCCGTTCCCGATCCCGACAAGCCCGCGCGCATGGCCAGCAGGCAGGCGCGCCTCAGTGAACAGGACAGCCTGCAGCAGGACGACGGCAAGTAGGGTTTTGGCATTTTGCTGGCCTGGCGCAATCCTGTCCGCTTGAGCCTCCCGAAAGCCTCGCTGCTTTCGGGAGGCTCTCGTTTGCCCAGATAAAACCTACCAAAATGAAGCTGTCGCTTTTTGGTAGGGAGGGTGTATCGTTTTATCAATATGAGGTAACATGGAACTAGACGTTATATACGTATTAGTTATTTCGATACTCCGATAAGAGTGATTAGATATGCCTGCGCCCAAAAATGCACCGCTTTACCAGCAGATTTACGACGAAATCAAGGATGCGATCGAGAAAGGTGTTTATGCACCCAAGGAGCGTATTCCGTCCGAACTTGAGCTTGCCGAGCAGTACGACGTGAGCCGCATTACGGTGCGCCGCGCCGTCGAGGAGCTGTGCTCCGATGGCTACCTGGTTAAGCAGCAGGGCCGTGGCACCTTTGTCTCCACGCCGCACATCAACCGCCAGTTCCACGCTTCGACGCTGCAGACGTTTACCGCGCTGTGTGCCGATAATGACATGAAGGCTGGTGCACATGTGGTCGATCGCCAGATTGTTCCAGCGCGTCAAAACGAGATGGAGTTCTTTGGCCTGCAGAAGGACGCGCTGCTGCTGCACATCAAGCGCGTGCGTACGGCCGACGGCGAGCCCATTTTTGAGGAGAACATCTTTGTGCCGTTTGACGCCTACCGTGAGCTGTTGACGGCCGATCTTGAGGACAAGTCGATTTTTGCCGAGGTCGAGCGTGTTGGCGGAACGCCGATTGTCTCGGTTGGTTACCGCACGGTCGAGGCCGTTCGTGCCAATACCGAGCAGGCGGCCGAGTTGGGCATTGCTCCGCACGATCCACTGCTCAACCTGCGTGCCGGCTTTATCGGCCCCAATGGCGAGCCGGTCCTGATGGGTAAGCAGTACTACGTGGGATCGCGCTACGTTATGGTCATGTAGGGTTGGTTCCGCCGTTCTGACGAACGACGGACCTGTCGACGCTGCAAGCCCGCCAGAGCGGCAATCTGCCTTTCAACTTCGGCGGCATGATCAAAAGATCAATGCCGCCTTGTTTCAAGGCACCTTGCTCGCTCTGGCGGGCTTTCGCTGTCCGCGCCAAAACATCGACTACTCGCAGAATGAGCGTGGATAATCTCCCATTTTTGGCTTGGCGACGGGTTCAAAGTGGGAGATTATCCACTCTCATTCTGAAAGTGTCCAAAAATCTACTCTCGTTCGCCTTGGATCACGTTGCCCGTGGCCGGCAGCCGTACGGCAGCGGTCCGCGTGGCGGCGTATAATCGGCGGCAGATGATTCTGACGTTAGGAAACCATGACCGAAAGCATGCAGCAGATGGCGCTCGACACGCTCGGCGCCTATTTTGGCTACACCTCGTTTCGCCCGGGGCAGGACCGCATGGTCGATGCGATTCTTGCCGGCCGCGATGCGCTGGGTGTTATGCCCACAGGCGCCGGCAAGTCTATCTGCTACCAGGTGCCCGCGCTCATGCTGCCCGGCATCACCTTTGTGGTGAGTCCGCTGCTGTCGCTCATGGAGGATCAGACCCGCGCGCTGCTCGCGGCGGGTGCGCACCCTAGTTATCTCAACTCCAGCCTTACGCCGGCCCAGCAAAACACCGTGCTCAAACGGGCGCGTGAGGGCCGCTACCAGCTTATGTACGTGGCACCCGAGCGTCTGCTCGAGCCGCGCTTTTTAGCCTTTGCACAGGAGGCCGCGGCAGACGGCGGCCTTGGCGTGCCGCTCGTGGCCATTGACGAGGCTCACTGCGTGAGCCAGTGGGGCCAGGATTTTCGCCCCGCCTACCTGCAGATTCGCGAGTTTATCGATTCACTGCCGCAGCGCCCCATCGTGGCGGCCTTTACCGCTACGGCGACCGAGCGTGTGCGCGCCGATATCCAGCAAATGCTCGGCCTGCAAAACCCGGCGACCGTGGTGACGGGCTTCGATCGCAAGAACCTCTACTTTGGTTGCGAAGAGATGGGCGACAAGGCCAAGACCGCGTGGGTGCGCGACTACGTGATCGCGCATTCGAGCGAGAGCGGCATCGTGTATTGCTCGACCCGCAAGACGGTCGATGCGCTGGCCGCGGAGCTTGCCGAGGCACTGGGCCCCAGCGGCATTCGTGTGGGCCGCTACCATGCCGGCATGGGCAACGACGCCCGCCGCCAGAGCCAGCGTGCCTTTATCGACGACGACATTCAGGTGATGGTTGCCACCAACGCCTTTGGCATGGGCATCGACAAGCCCAACGTGCGCTACGTGATCCACAATAACGTGCCCGAGAGCATCGAGGCCTACTACCAAGAGGCGGGCCGCGCCGGCCGCGATGGCGACCCGGCCAGCTGCTACCTGCTGTGGAACGGTAACGATTTTCGCATGCGCCGCTTTTTGATCGACCGCGGCGATGCGGCCGACGAGGCGCTCGACGACGAGCAGCGCGCGTGGGCACTCCAGAACCGTTATCGCCTGCTCGGCCAGATGGAGGGCTACTGCAATACCACCGGCTGTCTGCGCGAATACATGCTGCGCTACTTTGGCGACGAGGCCGCGGCCGAGCATGCGGCAGCCGCCGCGGGCGGCACGGCAGACGACGCCGAGGGCTGCGGCAACTGCAGCAACTGCCTCACGCAGTTCGAGGTCGAGGACGTCACCGATATGGCCCGCGCCGCCGTGCGCTATGTGGCTACGCGTCCCATGCGCTTTGGCAAGTCGCTGATCGCCGATGTGCTCCACGGCGGCAACACCGAGCGCATTCGCCAGATGCATCTGGATCAGGACCGTGGCTATGGTGAGCTGTCGAGCGAATCGGTCGGGCGCATCAAGGACATCATCGGCCAGCTGTGCGGCCGCGGTTATTTGGCCACCTCGCAGGGGCAGTACCCGGTCGTGGGACTCGGTCCGCGCGCCGGCGAGGTCAAGGACGAGACGTTCGCCTTTACCGTTAAGCGTCGCGCGTCCAAGCGCAAGGCCTCGGCCCGCGTCCGCCGTGCGGTGGATCTGCTGCGCGAGGAGGCCGAGCTGGATCAGCGCCCGCGCGCGGGCGACGATGCCGAGCTGTTCGAGCGCCTGCGTACCCTGCGCAAGGAGATCTCGACCGAGCTGGAGATGGCGCCGTACATGGTCTTCTCTGACAAGGCCCTGCGCGGCCTGTGCCGCCTGCGCCCTCAGACGCGCGACGAGCTTATCCAGGTCAACGGTATTGGCGAGAAAAAGGCCGACGCTTTTGGCGAGCAGTTTATGGCGGCGATTGAAGAATTTGAGTCCGAGCATGCGCGGGATGGAGCGTAACGATGGTAGCCGATAGCAAGATCGAACGTTCCGAGCGAGCCGAGGTGCCCGCTGTGCCGCTGTACCAGCAGGTTATGGACGACCTAAAGGGCGAGATCGCGCGCGGCGTGTACGTGGCCGGCTCGCGCATTCCTTCCGAGATGGAGCTCGCGAAGTCCTACGGCGTGGGGCGCGTCACCGTGCGTCGCGCCATCGAGGAGCTGTCGCGTGCGGGGTATCTCAACCGCCAGCAGGGGAGGGGTACCTTTGTGTGTGCGCCCAAGCTCAAGCGCAAGATTCGCCAGAAGGGCGACGTTCAGAGCTTTACTGAGGGTTGCGCTGCCAACGACATGGTGCCGGGTGCGCGCCTGGTGTCGCGCACGGTGGTTGCGGCGACGCGCGAGGACGCGGTGTTTTTTGGCGTGGAACCCGGCCGCGAGCTTATCGTGGTCGAGCGCGTGCGCACGGCCGACGGCATCCCCGTCATGCTTGAGAACAACGCCTTTGTGCTCGCCGACCATCCATACTTGCAGACGCTGGCCGATAAGGACCTCACCGATAACTCAATCTTTGCGCTCGTTGCCGAGCACTCGGGCCGCGCGCCGCTCAAGTCCGACCCCTGCACCGTGGAGATTGCGCTTGCCGATGCTCAGGCGGCCCCGCTGCTGGAGGTGCCGGTCGGCGAGCCGCTCTTCTATATGGAGGCGTACTTTACCGATGCGGACGAGCAGCCCTTGCTGCTCGGGCGCCAGAAGATAGTGGGCTCGCGCTACGTCTTCGACATCTAACGTCCACAGATAGAACAACATAGAACAAATTTGCTGAGATGCCTTCACGGGCGTTGTTACACGTGCTATAAATAGAACAACATAGAACGACCGCAGGTACGGGCTGTCGCCGTTCAAAGCCGCCCCACAAGGAGGAACATCAGGATGAACGCACATGATCTGATTCAGGAAATTATCGAGCGCAAGGGCAAGATTGAGAACGTCTTTTGGATCGCCTGCGGCGGTTCGATGATCGACCTGATGCCGGCCAACGAGCTGCTCAAGCGCGAGGCCACCACGTTTACCTCGACGGTCTACACGGCGCGCGAGTTTTGCCTGATGGCCCCCAAGAGCCTAGGGCCGAAGTCGCTCGTTATTGCCTGCAGCCACAGCGGCAGCACGCAGGAGGTCGTCGACGGCTGCGAGATGGCACTGGCCGCCGGCGCCGAGGTCGTCGCCCTCACCGACTGCGAGGGCTCCAAGATCGATAACGGCAAGTGGACTACCTGGGTCTACCCCTGGGGCGAGGGCGTGTCGCAGGCCGAGGTGCCGCAAGGCATCGGCGCTCTGATCGCCGCCGAGCTGCTCGACCAGCAGGAAGGCTACGAGGCGCTCGCCGACATGTACGAGGGCCTCAAGCAGATGGATGTGCTGCTGCCCGCCGCCCGCGAGAAGGTCAACGCCGAGCTGGGCGCCCGCTTTGCCGAGCTCTGCCAGCAGCACAAGTTCTTCTATATCCTGGGGTCCGGCCCCAACTTTAGCCAGACCTACGCCATGGCCATCTGCTCGCTCATGGAGATGCAATGGCAGCACTGCTGCTACATCCACTCCGGCGAGTACTTCCACGGCCCGTTCGAGGCCACCGAGCCCGGCGTGTTCTACTTTGTGCAGCTCGGATCGGGCGAGTGCCGCCCCATGGAGGAGCGCGCCCTTGCGTTCCTCAACACGCACACCGACACGATTATGGTGCTCGATGCGCTCGAGTACGGCGTGGGCGAGGTACCTGCCAGCGTGCGTTCGTTCCTAGAGCCGATCTTCTTCTACGCGATGAGCTGCGAGCTGCGTGCCGCCCGCGGCAAGGTGTTCGACCACAGCCCCGAGTTCCGCCGCTACATGGGCATCGAGCAGTACTAAGTACCGGGAATTATCTTTTTTGACGGGGTCTGCGCTGCGCGCGGGCCCCTTTTTGCGTTGTGGCGGCCGGATTCGTGTCTGCGCGAAAACGAAGGTGAATACTTTTCCGCGAAGTGAACGAGCTATTTTGGACCCCCGAAGCATCGACATTTTTTGGTGCCAAAACCGCAGGAAAAACTCGACGAAACTGCAGGAAACGACGTCTTAAAAGTGTCGATGCTTCGGGGGCTCGTTTTTGCTCGTTCACTTCGCGGAAAAGTATTCACCTTCGATTCGCAAGGGCACTGCGTGAGCCAAAAAAGCGGGCCGTGCCGGGGATTTCCGGCGCGGCCCGCTCAGTGTCGCGCTTAGATTCGCAAGGTTGCGGCAGCCAGCGGCCTACTTTGCGTCGTAGGCCTCGGCATCCCACCAGTCGAGCTGGGCGATGTTGTCGCGGATGTGCTGGCAGCTCTTGTGGAAGCCCTCGAGCTCGTACTCGGAAAGGTCGAGCGTGTAGACCTCCTCGATGCCCTCGGCGCCGATCACACACGGCAGGGACGTGAAGATGCCCTCCTCGCCATACTGGCCGGTCATGAGCGTGGAGGCGGAAAGCACGGCGTGCTCGTTGTGCAGAACGGCAGCGCAGACGCGCGCGGCGGAGTTGGCGACGGCGTACTCGGTGCACTGCTTGCCCTGGTAGGTCACATAGCCGCCCTTGCGCGCGAGCTCCTCGACCTCCATGTGGTCAAAGGCGTACTTGTCGGGGTTCTCGGCCTGAAGCTCGTTGAGGCTCTTGCCGGCGATGGTCGCGGCCTTAAAGGCAGCCAGCTGGCTAAAGCCGTGCTCGCCGATCATGTAGGCGTCGATGGACTTGGGGCTCACGCCGACCTTCTTGGAGATCTCGGTGCGCAGGCGGGCGGAATCCAGACCGCAGCCCGAGCCGATGATCTTCTTGGGATCGTAGCCGGTCAGGTGCCACAGCTCGGTGCATACGACGTCGCAGGGGTTGGAGATGCTCACGAAGATGCCGTCGAAGCCGGCGTCGACGATGCGCTTGGCAAAGGTGCGGGCGGCGTCGGTGGTAAAGAACAGCTCGCCGTCGCGGTTGCCGGCGGCCAGCGCGACCTTGCCGGCGGCGTTGACGATGACGTCGCAGCAAGCCAGCTCCTCGTAGTGGTCGTAGCAGTTGACGATTTTGGTGTTATACGGGACAAACGAAAGGGAGTCGCGCAGGTCCTGGACCTCGGACGTCACCTTGGCCTCGTTGATATCGCATAGGTACAGCTCATCGGCAATGCCTTGCATAAGCAGGCTGTTGGCGACATGTGCTCCTACGTGGCCCTGGCCGACCACACCGATCTTACGCGTCTGGTACATATATGTATCCTTTCGGCCGAGTTTTTCGCGTCGAACCATTGTAGCGTCCTGCTGCCACTTTGCTAAGCTAAAGTGCCGTAGATTTTTGGGACATGCTTTAATCTCTACTTTTGGAGTGATTTGGGCCGCTGACGGCATCGCTGGACGATGTGCTCGCGCGGATGGGGCCGGTCGTTGTACCATAGCTGCAACTGACTCGTAAGGAGCTTCCATGCCCATTCGCATTCCCGACGCCCTCCCTGCCGCCGCGCAGCTCGAGAGCGAGAACATCTTTGTCATGACCGAGTACCGCGCGCTGCACCAGGACATCCGTCCGCTGCGCGTGCTCATCCTCAACCTCATGCCCACCAAGATCGCCACCGAGACGCAGATCATGCGCAAGCTCTCCAACACACCGCTCCAGGTGGAGGTGGACCTGCTGCGCACCAAAACGCACGAGGCCACGCACGTGAGCGCCGGCCACCTGGAGACGTTCTACCGCACGTTCGACGACATTCGCGACATCCACTACGACGGCCTGATCATCACGGGCGCGCCCGTGGAACAGATGCCGTTCGAAGAGGTCGACTACTGGCCCGAGCTCTGCCAGATCATGGACTGGTCCACCACGCACGTGCACTCTACGCTGCATATTTGCTGGGGCGCACAGGCCGGTCTGTACCATCATTACGGTATCCAGAAGCACGACCTGCCGGCAAAGGCGAGCGGCGTGTTCGAGCATTATCTGGTGAAGCCGCAAAGCCCGCTGGTCCGCGGTTTCGATGACCGTTTCTATGCCGTGCATTCGCGCAACACCGATGTGCGCCGCGAGGACGTGGAAGCCGAGCCGCAGCTCGAGGTCGTGGCCGTGTCTGACGAGGTAGGCCTGTACATTGTCAAGTCGACCGACAGCCGCCGCTTCTTTGTATTTGGCCACCCCGAGTACGATACCGACACGCTGCGCCTGGAGTACGAGCGCGACGTGAAGCGCGGGCTCAACCCTCAGGTGCCGGCGCATTACTTCCCGGGCGACGACCCCACCGCCGAGCCGCGCAACGTCTGGCGCAGCCAAGCTCAGCTGCTCTACACCAACTGGCTCAACTACTACGTCTACCAGACCACGCCCTACGACCTGGCCCACGCCGGCGAGGAGCACTAGGCTGCGGCTGCGGCTGTGGCTGTGCTCGCGGCGTGACGAGCGTGGATTATCGGACACACGAGCGTGGATTTTCGGACGTTTACAAATCGAGCGTGGATAATCTCCCACTTTTGACTTGAAACTAGGCTCAAAACGGGAGATTATCCACGCTCATTTTTTATATGTAGATGCCGATGGCTCGGCTAAGAGACGGTGCGTGCAGAGGCAAAGTCGCATTTGGCGTGGTCTTGAATCTCGACGGGTTTTTCTTTCTGATAATCCGATGGACCAAGGCGCCAAATTGTGGAGACAGGGACCTCTCGACAACTGCCCTACCTGCAGATATAAGCCATCAGCCTAAAACGTCCAAAACCGTCAAGCATTTGGTCAGCGCCTGGACGGTATTTGGTCAGACCTCGCATGAAACCGTCTGGTACGTTTGCGCCGTTCCAAGAGTTGGGAGGCGACATGGGAAACATGACGGCAAATAAAAGACTTGCAAGTCACATTAAAGCATGCGAGCAGCAGATGAGTTGCGTGTACGCGCGCACGGCGGCGGAGGCGAAGCAGATTGAGCGTCGGGTGACGGCGGGAAGTCTCGAAGTAGTCATGCCGGGGCTGTATGCGCGTCCGGAATATTGGTCCGAACTCAAGTTTCGACAGCGTTATCTGCATCGGGTACGGGCCCTTGCGCAAAAGCATCCCGACTGGACGTTTTGCTCCTATACGGCGGCTGTTATCTATGGCCTTTCGGTTTCGCATGCCAATTTGACGCACATCCATATCGCCGCGGCGGCGGCGCAATCGACGACGCCCGGCTCTCGGGTGATTCGCCATCGTTATGCTCGTCAAACACGGGCAATCCAGATGGATATTGCCGTGACCGATATCGATCAAACGATTACGGATTGCCTGGTCGATGCGTCGTTTGTCGAGGGACTGATCATTGCGGACTCGGCGCTCCATGAGCAGCTGTTGTCGAAGGAACATCTCGTGGAGGCAATCAACAAGCTTGGCTTAAATCGTCGCGGTGTTGTGACGGCGCGAAGTGTTGCGCGGTGTGCCGATGGCCTATCGGAAAGCGGTGGCGAGTCCAAGGCACGCGCGCTGATGATCGAGCGCGGCTGGCAGACGCCGGAGCTGCAAGTTGAGCTGTTCGACCCAGTTGAGCCGGGACGGCCATATCGCGTTGACTACTTGTGGCGCGTGGGCGACCGGCTGATTATCGGGGAGTTCGACGGATTCGTTAAAAGCGAGAAAGCGGCGGAGGAGGGCAAGCTCGCAAAGGCGCAATTTGATGAACGTCAGCGCGAGTCAAGGCTTTCGCTGCTTGATAACTGCAAGATCGTGCGCTTGTGCTGGGATGATCTAAGGGACCCGATAAAGCTCGATCGCAAGCTCAAAGTTGCTGGCGTACCGCGCGTGTGTGCTGAGGCGGTTGCAGAGCGTTGAGCCGCACGAGCGTGGAAATCCGGACGGACGAGTGTGGAAATCTGGACGCGCAATGGTTAAGCGTGGATTTTCGGACACACGAGCGTGGATTTTTGGACGCTTGTTGAATGAGCGTGGATAATCTCCCGTTTTTGACTCGTAAGGGGGCTCAAAGTGGGAGATTTTCCACGCTCAACTTGCGGGTGCGATGCAACGGCGATTAGGCGCTGACGATGTGGGGTAGCGGCAGGTCGTGAGCGTCGGTGGGAACGTGGTCGACACGTTGCTCGTCAAAGGCGATGCCGATGATTTGGCATGCGGGCGAGAGCATGGGCAGGTAGCGGTCGTAGCAGCCTCCGCCGTAGCCTAGGCGCGCGCCGGCGCGGTCGAATGCTACGAGCGGCACGACGATCATGTCGAGAGCTTCGGCAGGCACGATAGGGAAGCGGCTGCTGTCGATGTCCGTAGCCGCGAAGGCCCGCGTGGGGTGGGCGATAAACGGAGCCGCGGACGCATCGTCGACAGTAACTGCCCGCATGCACATGCGCTGGCCACAAGCTGCGGCATCAATTGCCGAGAGCATGCACGGATAGGCTACGCGCCAGCCGCGCGCGGCGGCCGCGGCGGCAAACACGGCAGGGTCAACCTCGGAACCCATCGCGGTATAGACAGCAACGGTGCGTTGGCCCGCAATGCCGCTGGACTCCATCAGCTCAACAAGCCGCGCACAGATTACGGCGGACTTTGCCGCCCGCACATCCAAATCAATAGCATCGCGCCGAGCAATCACCGCCCGCCGCAACTCAGCCTTATTCATCCCAGCCTCATCTCTCAAACCTACCAAAAAGGGACAGGTTTATTTTGGCAGGTTTTATCTGGGCAAACGCGACGGATTCACCCCAAACCGCCACAAAGGTGCCCATCCCCTTTGTGGCGGCTTGGCTCCCGCTTGGCTTTGTTGCGCAACAAGGGCTGCATTTTTTGCTTTACCTTCATGGTGGAAGGAATGAACCGAAAGGAGCCCGCCATGTTTTGTCGCTCGTGTGGCACGCCGCTTGTCGACGACGCCCTCTTTTGCCCCGTATGCGGCGCGCCCGTAGCACCCGACCAGATCGCGGCCACGCAGCAACCCCAGCCTGCCGCACCCGCTCCCCAGCAATACGTGCCCGTTCAGCAGCCCGCGCGGCGCAAGCGTTCCAAGAAGCCCCTCATCGCTCTTGCCGCGGTGTTTGCCGTGGCGGCGGGTGTCGGCGGGGGAGCGCTGTTCTACTTCACCCAGATCGCGACCACCCCAATCGACGAGAAAACCTTCCCGGATAGCGGCATGCGTGCGCTTGTCTCGACCAAGTACGACACTAACGGCGACGGCCGCATCTCACGCGACGAGGCCAAGGCGGTGACGTCGGTCGAGCTGGACGGCGTCACGTCGACGCAGGGCCTGGGCAAGACATTCCCCAATATCGTTACAGTGGAGTCCGGCGACGACAAACTCGTCAACCTGGACCTTTCGGGCTGCGGTGACCTTAAGACCGTCGAGCTTAACTCGGCGAGTAACGTCACCGTCGTTAACCTGGACGGTTGCGACAACATCGAGAAGCTCGACCTCAAAAATGCCGAAAACCTTAAAAGCGTCGATCTTTCGGGCAAAAAGAAGCTAGCCACGTTGGAACTGCCGCAGGATACGAAGGTTAGCGGCATTAAGGACACGCAGCTTGACGAGCTGTGGCTGCCGGTGTCCTACGAAGGCACCGATAAATCGGACCAGTACGGCGATATCTACGAGATCGAGCGTGACGAGAACGGTTACGTCACGGGCTTCACGTCTGCCGTCAAGCAAGGTGGCGGCGTAAGCTACAGCGTTGAACATGACGAGACGCATCGCATTTCGGAGATTGAGGAAGATCTGGCGGGCGGTTACGAGAACGTCAACACGTTTACGTACGACGCCGACGGTAACGTCACGCGCATCGACTGCGATGCCGACATTAGCGATTCGTCGAGCACCACGACGTTTGCCTACGACGCGGACGGAAACCTGATCAACAAGACGACCCATGCGGGTTACGGCGAGAGCGCGAGCACGTATGTCTACCAGAACGGCAACATGGTGACCAACACCGATACCAGCCCGGCCAATCCTCGGACGGTCGTGTATTCGTACGGATACGACAAGGATCGTGTGACGTCCTTTACGCTGGACTGCCAGGGCGACACGGTGGGAACTATGTGGACGATTACCGCGGGCTACGAGTATGACAAGGACGGCAACATTTCGCGTATCTCGCCTGTGGCATATGACTCGCACGGCAACGATTACGGCTCGCTGAACTCGTATGCCGCGGTGGATTATTCGTACAGCGACGGAAAGCTCGACAGGATTGATTCCGAGCGCGGCGGCTATGCGGAGTTCTACTACGACGAGCACGGCAACCTGACGTCGGTCGACGAGTATGCCGGCCGCGGTTCGGATGCCGAGTTTGAGTTTGAGCACGAGGTCGAGTACCAGCGCTACTTCTGCAGCAAGCACGAGAAGAACAAGCCGGAGGAGTGGATTCGTCTGGATGCAGAGTACGACGTCGACCAAGGCAGCTGGAATAATGACTCCGATTATGGTCGTGAGTGCTTTGCAACCATGTACAAGCTCGATCCGCTGGCGGCCAGACTGAACCCGTTTATCAAGTAGCAACTCGCTCGCAAACCACCCAAAGGGACTGACGCCTTTGGGTGGTTTTTGCTGAAGGGCGGGTGTCTGCGGCGGTTTGTCTCGATCTGTAACAGTAACTCGGCAAAAATGGGCCTAGCTGTTACAGATTGAGACAAAGAGCCGGCGCCATTCGGAAACGTCTCGATCTGTAACAGTTGGAGCCGATATTGCCGCCTAGATGTTACAGATCGAGATAAAACTGGTGGGACGGGCTGAGCTGCCCCGCCCAAGCGGCGGAAAAAGAAAAGGTAGATTTTCAGGCATGCCCCAAAAATCTACCTTTGTGCGTTAGCCCAGCAGGTCGACGACGTTAAAGCCGGCATTGCTCTTGGCGATGACGTCGCGGCCGCCAAAGACGCAGGTGGGCGACGCGGCTGCGATGCGCGTCACGTCGGCGCCGAGCGAGCGCAGCTCACCGGGTGTGGCCGCGAGCATCTGGGCGCGACGCTCCTCGCGCGCGTGCGGATCGAGCCCAGCCAGGTAGGTCGTATTGCGGCGCTTGGTGAGCGCGTACGGCTTCACGGGCGCGTCCATGCCGCTCACGCAGCTCACGATAAAGCCCTCGAAGGCGGCCTCGTCGGGCTCAAAGCTGCCGAGCCATTCGCCTGCGCGCGCCACACGCTCAATCGAGGGGTCGATTGCTGGGTCGCGGTAGGTGTAGAACGCCGCCTGGCGCTCGCCGGCCGCGCGGAATCCGCAGCCGTACGCACCGCCCTTCACACGAATTTCGTTCCACAGGTAGTCGTAGGAGAGCGCATTGGCAGCCACGGCCCAGGCGCCCGTCACGTCGATGCCCAGGCGACGCGGGTCGCACGCGCGCGCCGCAAAGCAGATGTCGCTGGGGATGACGAAAGCCTCGTGACGGTCGCGCGGCGTCGGCACCACGAGCGTGCCGCTGCCAGCGCCGTCGCCAGCGCCCAGCCCCAGGTCGCCCGCGGCGTCCCAGTACGCGTTAAAGTCCTCATCGCTGCCGGTAAAGCTCGCCATGCAGCCATCGGCCACAAAGATGCGGTCTGCCAGCGCGGCAAGCTTGGCGCGCAGGTCGTCCAGGCGCTCGTCAAAGTGCTCGAGCAGATCGCGCAGGAACAGGTAGAAGTCCACGCCCGAAAGCTGCTCACGTACCACGGCCGAAGGCGAGCTGTAGCTCATCGCGCGGCCGAGCGCCGCCGAGTGGCCGTTGTTGATAAAGCCCTGCTCAAGCCCAATGCGAATCTGCGTGAGCACGTCGCGAACGCGGTCGGCGTCGGCATCCGCCAGCAGCGTGCTCGACCACACCTCGCGCGGCAGGCTCGCCAACGCATCGATCTTTTCGGACAGGGCGCCGGCGCTCACCAGCAGGTAGGGGCGCACGCCGTCCACGTCGGGCTGGGTCATGACCTCGGTCGTAAAGCTCAAAAAGCCCAGCTTGCCGGCGAGCAGGTTGTCGAGTTCCTCGGCCGAGTGCTCGCGCGTGGGCAGCTGCTTGAGCAGGCGGCAGAGCAGCGTCACGTAGGGCAGGTCCTCAAACGCGACGCAGCTCAGGTCGAAGTATTGCATGGCGTAGGCCAGGCGGTTGGTGGGGATGCCGTGGCGCAGGCAGGGGATGGGCGCGGTCGTGTCCACGACCAGCGGCGGCTCGGGGCGCGCCTCGCCAATGTCGGATACGCGCAGGCGCGGCAGCGTGGCCTTGTCCTCGGGCGTGTCCTCGGCCTCCTGCGCGGCACGCAGTACGGCCGTGCGCTCGACCACGTCCGCCAGCTCGGCATCGGTCATGGCGTCGCGCTTGGCAGCCAGCTCGGCGGCCTCGGCGCTCTCCGAACCCTCGGCGGCGTCCACCGGCACCAGCTCGACCAGCGCCATGTGATCGTTCTGCAGCACCAGCTCGCGCAGCAGGTCCTCAAAATAGCTGCCGTCCAGCTCGCCACGCAGCTCCTCGTACACCGGGCCGTACTTGAGTGCCAGCGTCGCGGCGTCGTCATCGTAGAGCCAGGTGCTCAGCGCGTCGCACGCAATGGCCACGCCGTCGGCGATGCCATAGTCGCGCTGGCGCAGGTCGTATTCGTTGCTGCTGATGATGGCTTCCAGGCGCTCACGCGGAACGCCGTGTTTGCACAGGTCGCGGCAGGCGTCCTGGAACACGCGACGCAGCTCGCGCGCCACGCCGGGCTGCGCGTTTTGCAGCATGATGAGCTCGTAGGGCTGCAGGCTCTCGGCCGCGGTGTAGCTCACCACGTTGCCGCCCAGGCCGGCGGCCAGAATGGCTTTCTTAACCGGCGCCTCGTTGGAACCCAGCAGCGCCTCGAACAGGATGTCCGCCGCGATCGTGCGCTTGCGGTCGAGTGCGCTGCCCAGCACAAGGCCCAGACCCACCAGGGCGTTCTCGGGCGTGGTGGCCATCTCGACGCGCTTATACTCGCAGGTCACAGGCGCCTGTACGTCCAGCGGATTGGGCGCCAGCGCGGACGGGTCCTCGCCGGCGGCAACGGCGGCGTCCATGCGGCGGCTCGCGGCGCTCGACTGCGACAGATAGCGCTCGTCCAAAAACGCCAGCGCGCGGTCCACGTCCAGGTCGCCATAGAGCGTGATGTAGGAGTTAGAGGGGTTGTAGTGGCGCGCGTGCGTATCCAGGAACTGCTCGTAGGTGAGCGCGGGAATCGCGCGCGGGTCGCCGCCGCTCTCGTGCGCATAGGCGGTGTCGGGATAGAGCGCGGCGTTGACGGCGTCGTCCAGCACGCTCATGGGGTCGGACAGCGCGCCCTTCATCTCGTTGAACACCACGCCGTTATAGCGCAGCGTGCCCTCGCGCAGGCTCGCGGAGCTACCGTCGCCCTCGCCCTCGGCGCCCTCCGGCAGGTCCAGCTCGTAGTGCCAGCCCTCCTGCTCAAAAATGGTGGGCTTGGTATAGATGGCCGGGTTGAACACCGCGTCCAGGTACACGTCCATCAGGTTGTACAGGTCCTGCTCGTTGGTGGTGGCAACGGGGTAGATGGTCTTATCGGGGTAGGTCATGGCGTTGAGGAACGTCTGCATGGAGCTCTTGATCAGATCGACGAATGGCTCCTTGACGGGGAACTTGGCCGATCCGCACAGCACCGAGTGCTCAAGAATATGGAACACGCCGGTGGAATCGGCCGGCGGCGTCTTAAAGCCAATGGCAAAGGCCTTGTTCTCATCGTCGCATGCCAGGTACAGCAGGCGAGCGCCCGATGCGGTGTGGCGCAGCACGTAGGCGTCCGAGTCGAGCTCGGGTACGGTCTCGCAGCGCTCGACGGCAAAGCCGTGGCAGATGGTACCGGGCACCAGCAGTGCGGCAGCAGCGGCACGCGGGTCGGTTGAGGTGGTGGACATATGCAGTCTCCTTTGACGCCCCAGCGGGGGCGAATCGAGTCGAATCCCCGAGAGTATACCCATATGGGGCCGCGGCTCTGCGGCGAACTGAAGACGATGTGGGTGGACTAGCCTAACTAGGTTGATAACGAATGCCGCGGGTAGCCGCTGCACCCCGCTAAAGTGAAATAACACCCCGTTTACCGAATCATTTAGGAAATATATGGACTCCTAAAAAGTTCTAATACAATATAAGTCATTTATAAACTGCTGATTCCTTGCAAAGGTATGGTTGATATGGTTGAAGCAAATAGCGTTATCCCCCTCTACAAACAGATTGTCCGTGCGCTTTCTGATTCGATCGCCAACGGCACGTACCGCCCGGGAGATAAGCTTCCGACCGAGGCGGAGCTTATCGAGCAATTTGGCGTGAGCCGAATAACGGTTCGCTCCGCAATTAAAGAAATGGAAGATGCTGGGCTTGTTGAGAGGGCCCGCGGCAAGGGCACGTTCGTTTCGCCGGACACACAGATGTATGCCGCGGACGACCGTGAGAGCTTTACCCATTCGTGCCAGCTTGCGGGCAAACAGGCGTCTACCAGGGTTCTCGAAATGGGCTGGGACTTCCCAAGCCTGCGAGACGCGAAGTTCCTGGGCGTAGACGATACCCAAAAGGTATTGCGCAGTCGTCGTCTGCGCCTTGTGGATGGCAAGCCCACGATGCTGGAAACCAATAGCTATTCCGCTGTGCTTTCTTTTTTGGAGCATGAATCCCTCGAGGATTCGCTGATGGCGGTACTCGATCGCCAGGGAATCAAGATGGGTCCCAACACGCGTACGCTCGAGGTCTGCTATGCGAGCGAGCTCGAGGCGGCATACCTTAACGTGGAGCTGGACTCTCCGCTGCTTCTGTTTGTCGATAGACGTTATGCTCCAAGCGGCGAGCCACTTTTCATCTCCCGTCAGGTGTACTGCACCGAGCGACTGAAGTTCTACCTGTAAATTAGAGATAGATTGGTCGATTTACCGACTAATTGTTACCGTTCGCGGATTTGGAAAATAGACACGCCGCGTAGGGTAGATTACTAATATACTTTGTTATGACAATATAGTACGTCCTATTGGTATTGGAGAACTATGAATAAGATATTGCTAGCGAGTCATGGTTATCTCGCCCAAGGCATGAAAAGCTCTCTGGAGATTCTGATGGGCACCAACGACCGAATCGAGTGCCTGTGCGCCTATGTCGATGACGATTCAAGGGACGTCGCGGCGTTGATTGATGCATGGATGGAGACGAGGGACCCTGCCGACTCTTGGTTTGTCGTGACTGACATCTTTGGCGGCTCTGTAAACAACGAATTCATTCAGAGGCAGACCGACGGATCGTTGACGTTGATCACCGGAATGAACTTGCCGCTGCTGGTGGAAATGGTTACACAGCTGGACTCCCTGGATGCGGACAAGGCCAAAGCCGCGGTCGAGGGATCGCGTTCGTTTATTCAGCTTTGCGAGGCGGCGGACATGCTTGCCGGCGCCGAGGAAGAAGAGTTCTAGTTAGTTCTGGTTCGAGCCCTAGCTAGGGGCCACACCTGTCATTCCCTTTATCACGTGCGGAGATGATAACGATGATTAAGCTTACGAGAGTTGATTACCGACTGATTCACGGCCAAGTTGCCATGTCCTGGACTCACGCTTTGGATGTAGATTGCATCCTGCTTGCCAGCGATGCTGTGGCAAAAGACGATATGAGGAAGGCGGCCTTGAGGCTCGCCCGTCCCGACGGCGTTAAACTCGTCATCAAGGATGTTGACGCTGCTATCGAGGCGCTCAACAGCGGCGTTACCGACAAGTATTCGCTGTTTATCATCGCTGAGACGATTGAAGATGCCTATCGTCTCGCTAAGGGTTGCAAAGACATCAAAGAGATCAATCTGGGTGGAACCCGAAAGACCCCTGAGACCACGCTTCATCCGACCCCTGCAATCTTCGCGACCGAGAAAGATGCCGAGCATATCCAAGAGCTCCTGGACGATGGTGTGGCCATCGAAATCCGTCAGGTTCCCAATGACGCTAAGGTGTTTGCCAAGGACGTTTTTTAGCCGAAAACATGCTGGCGTTCGGTATTTATTGAACTGATGCCCTATGTCTATGCCCGTCGATCATTTGATCGGCGGGCTTTTTATTGAAGAAAAATCAAAATAATCCGAAATAGTTCTTGCATAGTTAGTTATATAAAGTATTATAACGTCATGGGATGAATGAAGGGTTCATCCAAGTGAGTTAGGAGTAAGGGATGTTCAATTTCGATGAGCCTCGTTACGAGAAGGTTGTGAGCGATGCCCTCGCTCTCCGTCCTCAGATTGAGGCTGCCGTGGACAAGGTCTGCGAGCAGGGTTATTCCAACATCTTCTTCATCGGCTGCGGCGGCACCTGGGCCCACACGCTCCCGATGAAGTATTGGGTCGAGACCACCACGGCCGACGTCGACGTCCACTGCGAGATCGCCGCTGAGTTCCTCGCATGCCCGCCCAAGACCTTCAACAAGGACTCGGTCTGCGTCTTCTCCACCCGTACCGGCACCACCCCCGAGATCATTGAGGCTGCCAAGTTCTGCCAGGAGCAGGGCGCCCGCACGCTGATGTATGTCTCCAACGACAACACCCCGGCCACCGAGTACGCCGATTACAAGTTCTTCAGCTTCGCCGAAGACGACGTTCTGTGCGAGGCCATCTACACCTACCAGATCACGCTGGTCGCCCGCTTCCTCAAGAACGCCGGTGCCTTCCCCAAGTACGACACCTTCATGGAGGAGTTCGGCAACATCGCTCCGTACCTCATCAAGGCCAAGGATGCTCAGGACGAGCGTTGCGCCGCCATGGCCGAGGACTTCAAGGACATCGACTACCACATGGTGATTGGCTCCGGCATGCTCTGGGGTGAGGCCTACGACTACGCCATGTGCATCCTCGAGGAGATGCAGTGGATCAAGACCAAGTCCATTCACGCCGCCGAGTTCTTCCACGGCACCATCGAGCTGTGCGAGGAGGGCACGAGCCTCATCATGCTCTACGGCGAGGACGACACCCGTAAGCTCATGGACCGCGTGGACAACTTCACTCACATGCTCGCCGACGAGAAGGGCGTCAACGTCCGCGTGAACAAGTTCGACACCGCCGAGGTCGAGCTGCCGTTCAGCGACCCCGAGTTCCGCAAGATCGTCTCCCCGATGGTCACCTACACCATCACCGAGCGTCTGAGCTGCCATCTCGAGCACGTCCGTAACCACCCGCTCACCACGCGTCGTTACTATCACCAGATGAACTACTAATCCTCTCAAATTGCTGCGGTTGTCTGCAGGCGAGCTGCGCAGAATGCCTCGCCTGCAGACCTGTTTCTGGGGTTGATCGAAATGGTTGTCCAGTATCTTCTAGTTGCACTGGTCGCATTTATTGCGTCCATGGACGAGCAATTATTTGGCATTACGATGCTTGGTCGTCCGCTGTTTACGAGCCTGTTTGTCGGCTTGATCCTTGGCGATGTCCAGCAGGGCGTTATCGTCGGCGCTGCTTTGGAGTCCATGTTCATGGGCGCCATCATGGTCGGCGCGGCGGTTCCTCCCGAGGTCTATGCCTCCGGCGTGCTTGGCTGCGCGTTTGCCGTCATTACGGGTACGGGCACGGCAACTGCCGTCGCGCTCGCCCTTCCCGTCTCCGTCTTCCTTCAGGTGTGGCGCAACTTCTGCTACGCCGTTCCGGGTGCCTTTGCCTGCAAGAAGATTGAGACCGCTCTGGCAAATCGCGATCTTGCCAAGGCGAATCTGTACCATCTGACCATCGTGCCTCTGTCGATTGGCATTCCGTCTGCACTGCTGGTGTTTGGCTCGCTGTTCTTTGGTGCCGACCTCATCAACAATGCGCTCAACGCGATTCCGCAGTTTGTGATGGACGGCCTCAACGTTGCATCCGGCGTCATGGTCTGCATCGGCTTCGCACTTCTTATCAGGACCATGGGCGATAACAAGCTTCTTCCCTGGCTGTTCCTGGGATTCATTATGGTCATCTACCTCAAGATGGACGTTGTCGGTGTCGCCGCAGCTGCCATTTGCGTCGCGCTGCTCCTGGCCTTCCGCGAGGGCTCGTCCGGTCCGCAGGCGGTTGCTGCAGATGAAGAGGAGGACTTCTAATGGCTACCCAGAACACCGACCTCAAAGAGGCCAAGAAGGATGCGGTTATGACTCCCGATATGTATCGGAGCATGTTCCTTCGCCAGTTTACGAGCCAGTGCTCGCAGTCGTACGACAAGATGATGGCAATGGGCTTCATGTACACCATTCAGAAGCCCCTGCGAAAGATCAATCCCAACGACGACGATTACTATGCGGCGCTCGATCGCCATACCGAGTTCTTTAACATCACGCCTCATGTGCTTCCGTTTGTAGCCGGCCTAACGGTTTCGATGGAAGAGCAGGCGGCTGCCGATAAGAACTTCGACACGTCCTCGATTAACGCCATGAAGGTCGGCCTCATGGGACCGCTTTCCGGCATTGACGATTCGTTCTACTGGGGAACGTTCCGCGTGGTTGCCGCCGGCATTGGTATCGGCATCGCTTCGACGGGCAACCCGCTCGGCCCCATCGTGTACGCGCTCATCTACTCCGTGATTAACCTTGCAACGCGTATCGTCGCCGCCCATCTGGGATACGACCTGGGAACCAAGTTCCTGCAGCAGTCCGAAGAGAACAACCTCATGTCTCGCATGACGCATGCAGCCGGTGTCCTCGGAATGACTGTTATCGGCGCCATGATTGCGGCACAAGTCTCACTGTCCACTGCTTTAACCTTTGACGTGGGTGGTTCGGAGATTGTCCTGCAGGATTTGTTCGATTCGATCTTCCCCGGTCTGCTGCCCTTGCTGGCAACGTTCGCTTGCGTTGCCCTGTACAAAAAGGGCGTCAAGACCATTTGGATTATTATTGGTATCTTCGCGATCTGCATCATCGGAACGGGCTTGGGAGTGTTCGCGGCGGCGTAATGTTGACTGCTATGCTCGCGCGTTGGATAACTAACTGACCGTTTGAAAACGGGGTTCGGCGTAAGGCCGGCCCCGTTTTTTATTTGAGGGATTTTCCGGCCGTCCAATAGTCCAGGTCCATGCATCACTCACATATCTCTCATCTCTCATTCATCACTAATACGAGAGATAACAGAAAGATGAGAGATAATTACGAGAGATAACTGAGAGACGAAGGAAATCTATTCGCGGCATTCTTCGCAGAACCGAGCGAAAGGACGTGCAGATGAACGAAAACGAACTGACCGGTCTGCTCGAGTCTTTAAGGCGCATGGGCTCGGACGATCTTAACGTTGAGGTCAAGGAGAGCGCCACGACGCTTTCCCGCGACGTATGGGAAACGGTCAGCGCTTTCGCAAACACCGCCGGCGGCATCATCGTACTCGGAGTGAGCGAGCGCGCGGGTTTTGTCCCAGTTGCAAACTTTGAGACCGAGAAAGTGCTCAACCAATTCGTGGCGGGCATGGGCGATGCCGGCGGTCGCGGAAAGCTGGCCAATCCGCCCAAATACACCATTGAGCGCGTGGAGCTCCAGGGCACCGTGGTTCTGGTCATCGCGATTGAGGAGCTCGACCCGTCGAGCAAGCCTTGCTATGTCATAGAGCGGGGCGCTCAAGGTGGCAGCTACAAACGCATCGATGACAAAGATGTCCCGCTTTCGTCGACCGAGGTTTTGGCACTGTCGTCATATGAACGGACGAGTCCTAGCGATCGCGATGCGGTGCTCGGCACGAGTGTGGGCGATCTCGACGAGTCGCTGGTCGACCGCACGATAGAGCGTGCCTATTCGTTGACACCTCGAGCGATGCGCGGTGCGGCGGACAAGAAGACAAAGATGGAGCGTCTGAATTTCCTCGACTTCCAGGGCAATGTTACCAAGGCCGGCCTCCTTGCCGCGGGCGTTTACCCTCAGCAGTTCTATCCCAAGCTCTTCATTGATGTGGCTGTCCACGTGGGAACTCGAAAGGGAGCTGCGGGGCCACTAAGGTTTATGGACCGCACAATCTGTGAGGGAACGCTGGGCGAGATGATCTCGGATGCTGTCGCGGCCGTCGCCAAGAATTTGCGGCGAACCTCGACCGTCCAAGGCGTCTCGCGCGTCGACTCGCTGGAGATTCCCGAGGAGGTTCTGCGCGAGGCAATCGCCAACGCCGTAATCCATCGAGAATACGGGGATCGGTTCTGTGGACAATCGATTGCCGTCGACGTCTTTGACGATCGTGTCGAGGTGACGAATCCTGGCGGCCTTTACGGGGGAAAGACTCGCGAGAACTTGTTTGACGGCAGCTCCCGATGCCGTAACGCGACGCTCGTGAAGCTCATGTCGATTGTCCCGCTGCCGGATGGCGCAGGTTCGCCGGCCGAGGGCAATGGCTCGGGCATCCCGATGATGATCGATGCCATGCGCGCGCATGGTCTGGCCGAGCCCCTGTTCTGCCCGGGGTTCGATCGGTTCAAGGTCGTACTCTACCGTTCAAAGATCGAGCCGGTCGATCATGGCGGGGGCTTAATTGTGACGGCACTCAAACACTACGGCGAGCTGGGGACGCGTGAGCTGGCAGAACGCACGGGGCTTACAATTTCCCAGGTTAGGTCGCGCGTCAACGCGCTCATTGCTCAAGGCGAGCTTGAGCCCACGGCGCCGGCGACGAGCCGCAACCGCAAGTATCGACTGTCAGAGCGCGTGGAATAAAGGCGTTAGTGGACGAGGCGACCAGATAATCGACCCTCAATTGGCGCCCACTAAGGTAAAGCGGTTGTTGCTCAGTCGACGGTGATGCTAAAGACTCGGCTTACGCCGGCATGGCCCCGAACCCGTCCATCAAGAACAGCCTAAGAACCAGCTTGATGACATATCCCGGTTTGACTTCTGCCGCATCAAAGACGTGGTGCTCGGCGAGCTCGCTGCAGTATGCATAGATGTCGCGGATGAGCTTCGCGCCCGAGAGCGTAAACATGTAGCCTGCGTCCGAAAGCGCATTGGGCGCGGCGGGCAACTTGGCCATATGGCAGAACGTTTGCAGGTCGGGCGCCATAACATTCTGGTAGTCGACGTGGCCGCTGGCATCCTGTGCGGTAAGCTCCAATTGGCGCACAAAATCCAGCGCCGCCGCTAACACAAAGCTCGGCGTAGGCGCATTGACGTCCTGAGTGGTCGCCACAAGCCTGCCCGCCGCCTGCGTGACAAGCCAAGCGACCTCGCGCTGGCAACGCACGGCCTTGCGCGTAACCGGCTTGATGGACGAAGAAGAAACGCTCCCCTTAGGCGGATTCGAAGCAGCCATAAGACCCTCCCATGAACAATCCGGTCCAACGAGCCCGGATGAAACACGTGCTACATCAGTATACAGGGGAGTGGGATAGCGGGGTACAAGCGCGCCAGCGGCAAACCGAGAGCATCAACGATGCGCCGATCGCGGGATTCAGGGATCTTCTGGCCGGGCCAGGATCGGGTGAAGCAAGATCCCAATAAGATCTTTGCGCTTTCGGTCCATAACTCTAAAAAGAGCTTCTACACCGATGCGCCTCCGCTTTATTTGGACGATGGTACGTGGGTCATTAAGTACTCGGTTCAAGCGCCGGGTACCGTTGGTTTTCGAGACCAGAATTAAAACCGTAAAATGCTCAACTGCATGGAATGTGGCGTCCCGGTCGGAGTCATAGTTGCAACCGAGGTGGGCTATAAGGTGCTTGGCCTTGCGTTTGTTGAGCGGTTCGAGCCCGAAAACGGATGGTCTGGACCCAATACGGTGTTTCTTGAGGCCCATCGCATCGAGTTCGATTGCTCGGAAAAGAAGCGTGAAAAGCCGGGGCTTCTGCCGTATTAGCGTATTAGGATTTGGCGTTCTTTTAAGATCGTGTTGTTTGATCGGATCGCGTGGCGATGCGATCTCGCGCACGCCCTCCGGTGCATGCTCTTCCTGATTTGTATAGCGAGAGGGGAGCGTGTATGAGCTAGCGAGGCGATATTGCGATGGGGAAGTACGGAAAACTGCCGCGTGCCCTTATCGACAACAATATGTTTCCGGGCGTAGAAGTTGATTGCGGGTCGTTTGCTGTCGCCTGCCCTTGCTGCGGCTCGCAAATACCGTGTCTCGACATTCGGTTCATCGATGCACGTGACAGGTTCAGCGACGAAGTGAGGAAACGTATGGGCGTTCATATGCCGGTGTATCCGGAGAAATGCCCTGTTTGTGGCCTCGATATCGTGTACGACGCCGGCGATGAGGGATAGGTGATGCGGAGGAGCTGGCTGTGAAGGCATCTCCGTCCCTACAAATAAATCCCCTCACCGAGTTGCTTGTGAAACTTGGCGTGATGGTCGCGTGCCCAGGTAAAGAGCGCCTGGTCAAAGTCGGTGCGCGCGGCCGGGACGCCAAAGACGCCGGCAACTTCGACGCGCACAAACTCCAGTGCCGGCAGCTTGTTGATGGCAGTGAGGGCAAACGGGGACGAGGGCTCCTCGAGCAGATAGCGGCTGCCTTGCAGCGCGCCGCAACTGGTGCACGTGTTGCCGAGCGACGGGGCTTTGGAGGCTCGCGCGCCTACGGGCTTGTAGCCGCAGCGCTTATGAAGGTAGTCGCGGATCTCGCCCGGCACGCAGCCAAGAGTGGGCACGATGGCGAGTGCGTTGGCGTTGGCCGTGTCGATGGCAATGTGCCCGGCTTCGTTGGGCGCGTGCGCGATGGCGATGCTCTCGTCGTTATCGGTTCGATAGGGAATGCCGAAGGCCGCGACCGAGGTCTCTTTGTGACACTTCCAGCACTCGCGCTTGCCCAGTACTAGATATATATACGGCGCTGAGGGGTCGGATCGGTCAACACCGGGCAGCCACTCGGCAAAGGGCTCGGGGTTGACGCCGCTGGGTACATACCAGATCTTCTTGGTCCGGTCCCATTTGGCGCCCAGCGCCTTGGCTTCTTCTTTGTGCGAAAAGGGGACATCGAGCTCGGTGCGCATGGCGGCTCCTTGGTGCTGCAGGTGCAAGTGGCTCAAGGATACCGCAGGGCGCAGACATCGCGGCGTTTTGCTGAGAAGTTGCGGTGCGGACTGATTGGTTATGCCGATGGATAGATCGGCAAGTAGATGGTCGGCTTTTGGCCAGTTGGGCGGCTGGAGCAGCTTGCGGCGCAGTTTTGTGCCTGGCTATCGTTGATGTTGGGGTATTGAATTTGTTTGGCTGCCATTTGTCAGGTGAATTGATGTTACGTTGCGATGACGGTTGGAGCTGCCAGCGGATTTAGCGACATAAAACAAAACAGCCCAGAGACATAGCCTCTGAGCTGCGAACATTTGGTGGGCGTTAGAAGATTTGAACTTCTGACCTCTTCCGTGTCAGGGAAGCGCTCTCCCCCTGAGCTAAACGCCCGATCAAGGGTGCGCAAGTGCGCAAGGGATAATATAACGGAGCCTGAACTCGGTGGCAAGAACATTTTTAAAAATCGCTTACATTGTGGAATTCGGGGGCTTTGTCATATCCATTTCAAAAGAGTCTGCTGCCGCGATTTGGCTGTCGACTAATGCAGGGCCATTGCGGTATCGAGCTATGGAAAGACGCCTGCGGAATTGTCCTACCGATAAGCGGACAAGCCTCCAGCTGGTGCCTTCGCCGTGGTAAGGTAAGCCGAATTGTTCCCAGGCTGTTTCGGGGGAGTGGAATGAGCAAAGAGTGTGTCGAGCAGGTCGAAGGCGCAGGGGCTTCGGTGCCGATGACCGATATATCGAACATTGATGTGCCCGAGGGCACCGATGAGCTCAGCCGTAGCACCCGCCGTGCATGGCGCGACCGCCTGAACAGCGCTTCGACGCGCAAGATGGCGTTGGGCGTCTTGGCTACGCTGGTGGGCGGTTCGTTTTGGGGCTTCTCGGGCACCAGCGCGAGCTTCCTGTTCGATACCTACCATGTCGATACGCTGTGGCTCATGAGCGTGCGCCAGATTCTTGCCGGCCTGCTCTTTATGGTCGTGGTCGTCGCGCGCGACCGTGCGCGCCTGGTCAAGCTTTGGACGACGCCGGCCGACCGCAAGCAGCTGTTGCTCTTTACCGCCTTTGGCCTGCTGTTCAACCAGTTTTGCTATCTTTCGGCCGTGCGCCTGACCAACGCCGGAACCGCGACGGTCCTTCAGTGCCTGCAGTTGGTCATCATCATGGGATATACCTGCATCACCGATCGCCGCAAACCGCGCATGCGCGAGGTTATCGGTATCGGCCTGGCCCTTGGCGGCACGTTTTTGATCGCCACCGGCGGTGACCCCACGAGCCTGAGCATCTCGCCGCTCGGTCTGGTGGCGGGTCTTATGTGCGCGGTGAGCGCCACCTGCATGGCGGTGATTCCCGCTAAGATTCTGCCCGAATACGGCAGTCCCATCGTTACGGGCTCAGCTATGCTCACGGCTGGTATCATCACCTGCACCATCGTGCAGCCTTGGGCCCATATGCCGGCGCTCGATGCCGCCGGCGTCGAGGCGCTCGCGGTGTTTGTGGTCGTGGGCTCGTTTTTGGCGTACATGCTCTATATGCAGGGCGTCAAGGACATCGGCTCGGTGCGTGCGAGCTTGATCGGAACCGTGGAGCCGGTCTCGGCGACCATCACGAGTGCCGTTATGCTGGGCACGGTGTTTTTGCCGACCGATCTTATCGGCTTTGCCATGATCATCGTGATGATGTTCCTCACGGTGTAGCCCCTGCGGTTGCTTTAAAGGATAATAGGCTGGCGGCGCGTTGCTTTGGCGGCGCGCCTTTGTCTATAGAGAGGATCTCTTATGAAGTACTTTGGCACCGACGGCTTTCGCGGCGAGGCCAACGTTGGGCTGACGGTGGAGCACGCTTATAAGATTGGCCGCTTTGTGGGCTGGTATTACGGCGCCAACCGCGGGACCAAGGCACGCGTGATCGTGGGCAAGGATACACGTCGCTCGAGCTATATGTTCGAGGCGGCGCTGGTGAGCGGCTTGGTCGCGAGTGGCGCGGACGCCTACATGCTGCACGTGATCCCGACGCCGGGCGTGGCACATCAGACCGTGGAGGGCTGCTTCGATTGCGGCATCATGATCAGCGCAAGCCACAACCCGTTTTGCGATAACGGCATTAAGCTCGTCAACAGCGACGGCTTTAAGATGGACGAGGACGTGCTGGAGCTCATCGAGGATTACATCGATGGCAAGAGCGAAGTGCCGCTGGCCACGGGCAACCATATCGGTGCCACGGTGGATTACATGCAGGGCCGCAACCGCTATATTGCCTCGCTCATCGCGAGTGCGAACTTTTCACTGCAGGGCGTCAAGATCGGTCTCGACTGCGCCAACGGCTCGGCGTCCTCGGTGGCCAAGCCGGTGTTCGACGCGTTGGGTGCCGACGTGCGCGTGATTAACGCCGCGCCCGATGGTTTTAACATTAACGTCGATTGCGGCTCTACGCATATGGAGCGCTTACAGCGCCATGTGGTGGAGCAGGGACTGGATGTGGGCTTTGCCTACGACGGCGATGCCGACCGCTGCTTGGCCGTGGACGAGCGCGGTCGCGTGGTCGACGGCGACCAGATCCTGTACGTGTGCGGCGTGTATCTAAACAAGCACGGGCGCCTCTCGGGCGGTACCGTGGTGCCGACGATCGCCAGCAACTTTGGCCTGATCAAGTCGTTGGAGCTTGCCGGTCTGAGTGCCGTGACCAGCGGCGTGGGTGACCGTCACGTGTATGCCAAGATGCGCGAGGGCGGCTACAGCCTGGGCGGCGAGCAGACGGGTCATACGATCTTTGGCGATATCGAGCGCACGGGCGACGGCATTATGACCTCGCTGCGCGTGATGGAAGTGATTCGTGCCGAGCGCGAGATGCTCTCGCAGCTCACGGCTCCGTGCAAGCTGCTGCCGCAGGCGCAGGTTGCCGTGCGCGTGGCCGACAAGGACGCCGCGCTCGAGAACATGGGCGTGCAGAACGCGATCGCCGAGGCCGAGGCGTCGCTGGCGGGCGAGGGCCGCGTGCTCGTGCGCAAGAGCGGAACCGAGTCGGTGATTCGCGTTTTGGCCGAAGCCCCCGACCAAGCAGCTGCCGACGCCGCCATGAAGCGCATCGCCAACGCACTGGAGGCTCTATAGTTACGCGGTTTTACCAAACCGCGTAACTGCTCGACGCTGCAAACGGCCCCAAGCGGCAATCTGACGTTCAATTTCATTTTTCGGCACTTGGGGACGTTCCTATTGTGCCGGCATAAAAGGAACGTCCCCAAGTGCCGGGTCTCTGGCTTAGATGAAAAAAGGGGCGCCGCGGATAGATCCTGCGGCGCCCCTTTGCGTTGGCGTGCTGCCTAGGCTTTACAGCTCGTAGAGCGTGGTGAACTTGTCCTGTAGGTAGCTGCAGTAGTAGCGGGCATCGAACGCCATACCGCACGCGCCCTTGATGAGCTCCGGCGCGTCCTTGGCGTGGCCCCACTGCCAAATGTGCTCGCCGAGCCAGGCGCGGACGGGTGTCAGGTCGCCGCTCGCACAAGCACCGGTAAGGTCGACGCCGTCGCGGCACATGGCCGGCACGAACATGGCGTCGTAGGCGCTGCCCAGCGCATAGGTGGGGAAGTAGCCAAACGAGCCGCCGCTCCAGTGCGTATCCTGCAGGCAGCCACGCGTGTCGTCGGGAACCGGAATGCCCAGGTACTCGTCCATAAAGCGATTCCAAAGCGCGGGGATGTCCTTGGCCGTGGCCTCGCCGGCAAACAGCATGCGCTCAATCTCGTAGCGCACCATGATATGCAGCGGGTAGGTGAGCTCGTCCGCCTCGGTACGGATCAGCGACGGCTGCGCGATGTTCACGGCGCGGTAGAGCGTGTCCTCGTCAACGTCGCCGTAGACCTCGGGCGCGTGACGGCGCAGCACCTCGAGCAGCGGGCCCATAAAGGCGCGGCTGCGACCCACAGTGTTCTCAAAGAAGCGGCTCTGGCTCTCGTGGATGCCCATGGAGGTGCCGCCCTCCAGGCAGGTGCGCGCGTAGGCAGGATTGACGCCCAGCTCGTACATGGCGTGGCCCGCCTCGTGGATGATGCTGTAGACGTTGGAGATGCAGTCGTCCTCGTAGATGTGCGTCGCGATGCGCGCGTCGCCCACGGCAAAGCCCTCGCTAAACGGGTGCTCGGTAAAGGCAAGCGTGGTGTCGTTTAGGTCCAGGCCGACGAGCTTCATAAGGTCGAAGCTCATGGCGCGCTGGGCGGCCTCGGGCACATGCGCGTGCAAAAAGTCGGCAGCGGGCTGCTGGCCGCGCTCGCCGATGGCGTGCACGAGCGGCACGACCGTCGCCTTGACCTCATCGCAAAACGCGTCGAAGCTCTTGGTGGAAAGGCCGCGCTCGTACTGGTCGAGCCAAACATCGTAGGGGTCGCGCTTGGGGTCCATGAGCTCGGCCTGATGCTTAAGTTGGGCGACGATTCTATCCACATAGGGCTCAAAGCTCGCCCAGTCATTGGCCGTCTTGGCCTTGTGCCACACGGCGTCGGCCTCGCAGGTGAGCCTGGTCCAGGCCTCGGCCTCCTCGGTGGGGATGGCGCTTGCCTCGCGCTGGTCGCGGCCGAGCACGCGGATCTCATCGAGCAGCTGCGGGTCGTCGATCTTTCCGCCCGCGACCGTCTCACGCGCGAGAGAGCGCACAAGCTCAACAGACTTTTTGCTGGTCAGGAGTTTGTGATGTTCGCCGGCAAGGGTGCCCATAGCATCGGCGCGGGCCGCGGCGCCGTTGGCGGGAGCAATGGTCGCGCCGTCAAACTCGGCAATCTTGAGCAGGTACTCGCGGGTCCACAGCTTGCCCTCGAGCTTGCGGAATTTTTTGACGGCCTTATCGACCTTCATGCCTTTGGATGTCTTGCCCGCTGCGGGCTCGGCCTTCTTATCGAGTTTCTTTCCCATACCATATCCTTGATCTCGTGAGCCGAGCGCTTCGGGTGGGCGCGCGGCCAGTTTGCACAGCTACCTGCCTTGTACCCAGCACGAACAAAACGGAACGCGGCGATACGCCCACACAATGTGGTATCCTATAGCCCGATGCGTTGACGGAGAGGGTTTTGCCCGCCGCGTCGCCGGCAAGAGAGGGAAGGTCATGGGCTGCAAGCCTTCCTGCGGTGACAAGGGCCAAGCGTTCACTCCCGAGCAGCGACCTCAACGGGCACGCGGCCAGCGGCGGCGATGTCCCCAGTAGGGAAGCCGTGAGCCTCGCGATAAGGGGCGCAGAGTGGGCACGGCGGGCTAGACATCCGCCGCGTCAAACAAGGTGGTACCGCGGAATTCAACCGTCCTTGGGCAATGTAAATGCCCGAGGGCGGTTTTTTTGTTACCGAACCGGGCCGCGTTTTCACAACGCCAGACGGCGGCAGCCGCCTCGGCAAACGGAGAGCGCGAGAGACGAAAGGGAAGACATGAGTCTGATTGATGATCTGGTCAAACTCGAGGAAGAGGCCAAGGAGCTCGTCGCAGGCGCCGACGACGCCGCAAAGCTCGAGGCTGCGCGCGTTGAGCTGCTCGGCCGCAAGGGCCGCATCACCGGCCTGATGCGCATGATGGGCAAGCTCGCCCCCGAGGATCGTCCCGTGATGGGCAAGCGAGCCAACGAGATGCGCCAGCTGATTGAGGGCATGCTCGACGAGCGCAACACCGAGATGAAGGCCGCCGCCCTCAAGCGCGCACTGGAGCACGACGCCGTCGACATCACGCTACCGGGTATCCGTCCGCAGATCGGCCACCAGCACCTGATCAAGCAGATCATCGAGGAGGCCGAGGACATCTTCTGCGGCATCGGCTACACCGTCGAGTCTGGCCCCATGGTCGACACCTCCTATTACAACTTCACCGCGCTCAACGCCCCCATGGATCACCCGAGCCGCTCGGCCCGCGATACCTTCTACGTGGTCGACAACAACCCCGGCAGCGTCGCGCACCCCGAGGCTCACGCCCACGGCGAGTCCGATGTGCTGCTGCGCACCCAGACCTCGGGCGTGCAGATCCACACCATGGAGTCGCAAAAGCCGCCCATCTACATGATCTGCCCGGGCACCGTCTACCGTCCCGACACGGCCGACGCCTGCCACCTGCCGCAGTTCAACCAGATCGAGGGCCTGGTCGTCGACGAGGGCATCACCTTTGGCGACCTTAAGGGCACGCTCGACTACTTTGTTAAGTGCATGTTTGGCGAGGACCGCAAGACGCGCTATCGCCCGCACTTCTTCCCCTTCACCGAGCCCAGCTGCGAGGTGGACGTGAGCTGCCACGTCTGCGGCGGCAAGGGCTGCAACTTCTGCAAGCACAGCGGCTGGATCGAGATCCTGGGCTGCGGCATGGTCGACCCCAACGTCCTGATCAACTGTGGCATCGACCCCGAGAAGTACACCGGCTTCGCCTTTGGCATTGGCGCCGAGCGCGTCGCGGCCCTGCGTTACGACCTGCCCGACCTCAGAACTCTCATGACGGGCGATATGAGGTTCCTCAATCAGTTCTAAATCACCCGTTTTTTCAGGCATTTCTTTCTCATAAGGAGTAATCAAGTGAGAGTTTCTTACGACTGGCTCAAGACCATGATCGATATTCCGGAGGATCCCAAGACCCTTTCGGACGAATATATCCGTACCGGCACCGAGGTCGAGGCGATTGACACTGTGGGAGAATCCTTCGACCACGTGGTGACCGCCAAGGTGCTCACCAAGACCCCGCACCCCGATAGCGACCACATGTATGTGTGCTCGGTCGACGTGGGCGACAAGAACCTCGACGCCGATGGCAACCCCGCCCCGCTGCAGATCGTCTGCGGCGCGCAGAACTTCGAGGCCGGCGACCACATCGTCACGGCCATGATTGGCGCAGTTCTGCCCGGCGACGTCAAGATCAAGAAGAGCAAACTTCGCGGCGTCGTGTCCATGGGCATGAACTGCTCCGCGCGCGAGCTCGGCCTGGGCGGCGACCACTCCGGCATTATGATCCTGCCCGAGGATACGCCCTGCGGCATGCCGTTTGCCGAGTATGTGGGCTCGAGCGACACCGTGCTCGACTGTGAGATCACGCCCAACCGTCCCGACTGCCTGTCCATGATCGGCATGGCCCGCGAGACCGGCGCCATCTTCGACCGCGATTTCCACGTTGAGCTGCCCGCCATCAAGGCCGAAACCGGTCGCGCGACCGACGACGAGCTTTCCGTCGAGATCGCTGACGAAGGTCTGTGCGACCGCTATGTCGCCCGCATCGTGCGCAACGTGAAGGTCGGCCCCTCGCCCGACTGGATGGTCAAGCGCCTCAACGCCCTGGGCGTGCGCCCGCACAACAACATCGTCGACATCACCAACTACGTGATGATGCTCACCGGTCAGCCGCTGCACGCCTTTGACCTGGATACCTTTGCCGAGCGCGAGGGCAGGCGTCGCGTGGTGGTTCGCGCCGCCCAGCAGGACGAGAAGTTCACGACCCTCGACGGTGAGGAGCGCGTGCTCGACGCCGGCATGGGCCTTATTACCGACGGCGAGCGCCCCATGGCGTTGGCCGGCGTTATGGGCGGCATGGATTCCGAGATCGAGGACGACACCGTCGACGTGATGGTCGAGAGTGCCTGCTTCAACGCCGGTCGCACCTCGCACACCAGCCGCGATCTGTCGCTGATTTCCGACGCCTCCATTCGCTTTGAGCGCCAGGTTGACGAGACCGGCTGCGTGGATGTTGCCAACGTTACCTGCGCGCTCATCGAACAGATCGCCGGCGGCGAGGTCGCTCCCGGCTATGTCGACGTTTTCCCCGCGCCCAAGACCATCGACAGCATTAAGCTGCGCCTGGCCCGCGTGCACGCCATTTGCGGTGCCGACATCGAGCCCGACTTTATCGAGCGTTCGCTCACCCGTCTGGGCTGCACCGTCGAGCGCGACGGCGAGGACTTTATGGTTACCCCGCCGAGCTTCCGTCCCGACCTGCCGCGCGAGATCGACCTGATCGAGGAGGTCCTGCGCCTGTGGGGCATGGGCCGCGTGACGGCGACCATCCCGGCTGCCAAGAACCACATCGGCGGCCTGACCCGCGAGCAGAAGCTCACCCGTAAGGTCGGCGAGATCCTGCGCGCCTGCGGCCTCAACGAGACCACGACCTTTGGCTTTGCCGCCCCGGGCGACCTGGAGAAGATCGGCATGTCCACCGAGGGCCGCGGCTGCCCCGTGGTGCTCATGAACCCGCTGGTTGCCGAGCAGACCGAGATGCGCCGCTCGCTGCTGCCGGGCCTGCTACAGTCCGTTGCCTACAACGAGGCCCACGGCACGCCCAACGTGCACCTGTACGAGGTCGGCAGCCTGTTCCACGGTCGCGAGAACGCCAGCCTGCCCAAGGAGACCAAGTCCGTGGCGGGCGTGCTCTCGGGCCAGTGGAGCGAGCAGTCCTGGAACATGAAGTACCGCAAGCTGCGCTTCTTCTTTGGCAAGGGCATTGTCGAGGAGCTGCTCGCCCAGCTGCGCATCGAGAAGGTTCGCTTCCGTCCCGTCGAGGGCGAGGGCTACGCTTTCTTGCAGCCGGGTCGTGCGGCCGAGGTTCTGTCCGGCGGCACCGTGCTGGGCTGGGTTGGCGAGATTCACCCCGAGGCGCGCGAGGCGATGGGCATCGATGAGGTCGTCGTTGCCTTTGAGCTCGACTTGGACAAGCTGATCAAGGGCGCCCGCAATCAGGAGAACTACCGTGAGTTCTCTCAGTACCCTGCCGTTGAGCACGACCTTGCTATTGTGGTCGACAACGCTGTGACCTGCGAGGATCTTGAGCGCCGTATTACCAGCGCCGGCGGCAAGCTGCTCGAGGGCGTGCGCCTGTTCGACGTCTATCGCGACCCGGTCCGCGTGGGCGTGGGCAAGAAGTCCATGGCCTTTGCGCTTACGTATCGCTCCGACGACCACACGCTCACCAGCGAAGAGGTCGAGAAGGCGCACCAGAAGATCGTCACCAAGGTGTGCAAGGGCGTAAACGGCGAGGTCCGCGGCTAGGATTTGCGCTGGGAGCACAGGACCCCTCGGCAGTTGCCGTGGGGTCCCGCGTGACCGCGGTGCTTGACATAAGGCACCGCTGAGCTTTCATATATGACATGCGCATTACAAAACGGCGTGCTGCTTTTGTGGCGGCGCGCCGTTTTGCTATCATTGCCTGCGGCGTGTTACGAATCATCATGCTCGTAACACTGATGAAATGGTTCAAACGGCGCTGCAACCCCATGCGCCGGCAACCGGGAGGCGTATATGCACATTCCAGACAACTACCTGTCCCCGCAGACCGATGCCGTTATGGCGGTGGCGATGGTGCCCGTATGGGTTCACTGCATCAAAAAAGTGCGCGCCACGCTCGATCGCGAGCATATGGCCTTTCTGGGTATTTGCGCTGCCTTCTCCTTTTTGCTCATGATGTTTAACGTTCCGCTGCCCGGCGGCACCACAGGCCACGCCGTCGGCGGCGCGCTCATCGCACTGCTGCTGGGTCCCGAGGCCGCGACTATCGCTGTCTCGGTCGCGCTGGCGCTGCAGGCGCTGCTGTTTGGCGACGGCGGCGTTCTGTCGTTTGGCGCCAACTGCTTTAACATGGCCTTTGTGCTGCCGTTTGTCGCTGCTATCGTGTTCCGTGCGCTCAACAGCCGTCTGCACGACAAAAGCTGGGGCACCTCGGCTTCTGCCATCGTGAGCGGTTGGGTCGGGCTGTGCGTAGCGGCCCTCTGCGCGGCGATCGAGTTCGGTATTCAGCCGATGCTCTTCACCAACGCTTCGGGCGCCCCGCTGTACTGCCCCTTCCCGCTGTCCGTGGCTATTCCGGCCATGTTGGTCCCGCATATGCTGGTTGCCGGTGTGGTCGAGGGCGTGGCGACGGCCGCGATCTACGGCTTTATCAAGAAGACGGCGCCGAGCATTATCGTCGGGCCCGAGGCCGTCGATGGCAAGCTTGCTGCCGAGGGCGTTGCTGCCAAGAAGACCTCGCTGGTCCCTACGCTCATCCTGGTTGCCGTGCTTGTCGTAGCCACGCCGCTGGGCCTGCTGGCCACGGGTGACGCCTGGGGTGAGTGGGACGCCGAGGGCGCCGCGACCGCCGTTCAGGAGGCTGGCGACGACAGCCTGCAGGCTTCGGTCGGTCTCGATACCCCGACCTTTGCCGATGCCCTGCCCACGGGCGATTATCTGCAGGCCTATTCCGAGGAGCAGGGCCTTGGCTTTGCCGGCCAGGCCGCGATGTATATTCTTTCGGGCGTGATTGGCGTGGCGGTGCTCACCATCGCATTCCGCCTGGTCTCGCTGACGGTCAAGGAAAGCGGTGCTCATGGCAATAGCCGAGCTGCCTAGCTGGCTTGCGGTCGAGGAGCGATACGAGCCCGCGGGGGCTCGGCATCGTGTGATGCAAAAGAATGTCCTGCACTTGGCGAGCCTGCTTGAGCGGGTTCGCCTGGGTGGAGGCGCGCACGAGGGCGGGTCGATGATCGACCGCGCCCTTTCTTGCGTTTCGGCGCCGGTGCGCCTGGTGGGGATGTTCGTTTGCGTCCTGTGCGTGTGCCTGACGCAGAGCCCGCTGTACCTGATGCTGATGGCGGCGATTGCGTTGGTGCTGGTCGCGGTGCGCCCTGTACGCGGACTGCGCGCTACCTTTGTGCCGGCGTTGGCTGCCGCGGGGTTTGCCGTGGTTCTGGCGCTGCCTGCCCTGCTGCTGGGCGCGTCTGCCACGGGCGCCATGCTCAAGATCGCGCTCAAGACGTTTATTAATGTGTCGCTGGTGCTGGGCGTTTCGTGGACGCTCACCTGGAGTCGCATGTCGGCGGCGCTTAAGATGCTGCGCCTGCCCGACGAGGTCATCTTTACCTTTGATATGGCGCTCAAGCATATCGAGGTGCTGGGACGCACGGCGCACGATCTGTGCGAATCGGTCATGCTGCGCAGCGTCGGTTCCGCACCTGCGGGTTTTTCGCGCACCGACTCGCTGGCGGGTATCATGGGCATGACGTTTATCAAGGCGATGGAATGCAGCCGCGCGATGGACGAGGCCATGCTGTGCCGCGGCTTCGCCGGCGTGTATCCGGCGCCTGTACGGAGCGGTTTTGGCTGGCGCGATGCCGTTTACACGGCCGTTGTGGCGTTGCTCGTCGTGTTGTGCGCGGTGTTGTAGCGCGGACGGTCGAACCGTCGATGTGAGTAGGGAAGGGCGACGTTTTGGCAAACGATACGAATAACGCGATGGGTGCGAGCGGTGCTGCCGACGCCGAGACCACGCCGCTCATCGAGTTTCGCGACGTGGTGTTTTCCTATGCGGGTCATACAGTGGTCGACGGCGTTTCATTGCAGGTGAACCATGGAGAGCTCGTCGCTCTGCTTGGTCCCAACGGCTGCGGCAAGACGACGATCATGCGTCTTATCAACGGCCTTGAGCTTGCGGACGCGGGTGCGTACCTGTTCGACGGGCATGCGGTCGATGCGGCATATCTCAAGGATTCCGCGACGGCCCAGCGGTTCCATCAGCGTGTGGGCTTTGTGTTCCAAAACGCCGATGCGCAGCTCTTTTGTGCCACGGTCGGCGAGGAAGTCGCGTTTGGCCCGGCTCAAATGGGACTGCCGGCAGACGAGCTCGAGCGCCGCGTCCGCGATGCTATGGAGCTGTTCCAGGTTGCCGATCTGGTCGATGCCTCGCCTTATCAGCTTTCGGGCGGGCAAAAGAAGCGCGTGGCGCTGGCTGCCGTCGTGTCGATGAATCCCGATATCCTGGTGCTCGACGAGCCTACCAACGGACTTGACGAGGACTCGTGCGACATCGTGGTCAACTTTCTACTGGCCTATGTTGCTGCCGGCAAGACGGTCTTGATGAGCACACATCATCAGGATTTGGTGCGGCGCCTGGGTGCCCGCGCCATCTATATCGATCGATATCACCATGTGGTCGAGGCGCCGGTGTCGTCGTATGGAACCGAGAGCGGCGCTGCGGAATAGTTGCTGCGTAGAGCGTGCGTAGCCGCCCGCGCGGCTTTGCCGTGATGGTATAGTTATCCAGGTTTTTATGGGGGTGGCTATGCCAAGCTGGAACATTCATATCGCTCAGACGGAGCGTTTGTTGGAGCGCACCGGTGCGCTAGCCAATAGCGTGCGCGACCGCAATGCCTTTTTGTTTGGCTGCGTGGTTCCTGACATTTTTGTGGGCTATATGGTTCCCGGCATCGCTGATCCCATTCCGTATCGCATTACGCACTTTGCAAAGCCCGAGCCTATCCCTAAGCCGCGCGAGCACGAGTTCTGGGACACCTATGTGGCGCCGCTGCTCAAAGGGGCGCCTGTTGGTACGCCGGCTGCCGCGACCTCAATCGCCGAGGAGCGCGAGCGACTCAATCGGGTGCATTATCCTCAACGTTACAAGGACGCCGAGCCGGTTGCCGGTCCCGACGCCTGTGAGTTCTCGCTTGCGTCCGAAGATGTGGCGCAGTCGCTGCTCGATTTAACGCTGGGCGTCTGGTCTCACCTCGTGGCCGATACCGTGTGGAATACGCGCGTGAATCAGTACCTGGAGGCGCACGGCGGCAAGCCGTGCGAGGAATTCCGCATTAAAAAGCAAGGCGACTTTGACTGGTTTGGCAAGACGCTCGGCATTGTTTCTATCCCGCGTGCGACCGATCGCCTGTATACCGCGGCGACGCGTTTTGGTCAGTATCCCATCCATAAGGAGTATGTGCTCAAGACCATCGGCGTTATGCACGAGATTGTACGCGAAAACCCCGGCGAGCCTGATCATCCGCCGTATCGCTTGCTAACCGATGAGTTTTTCGATGCAACGTTTACCGAGGTCATCGAGCTAACCGAGGCAGGATTTGCGGCCCGCGTTGTTGCTTCTGACGTTCCCGCAGTCCCCCTGATCGCTAGCTGCTAGCCGGTCGGCTTAACGGTAAACAGTTCATCCCAATTGACCAACAGCTCCCGTCGAAGGGTTTCTGCGGCGGTGCGTTCCTGATCGGTCTTTGGGATGTAGGGGAGCCCCGCCTTTTTATGGATGAGCTTGGCGATGTTGTTAAAGCTCTTCGTGTCCTTGACCTGGTCGTAGGTAATTTGTATGACATCGTAGCCCATGCTGGTGAGCGCGGTGGCGCGCTCGGCATCGGAGAGGCTTGCGGTTTCGCTATCGTGGGCGGAACGGCCTTGGCATTCCAAGATGACGCCCATGCTGTCGGTGTTGCTCTCTATGAGGATGTCGGCGTAGCAGCAGGTTTTGTCATACAGTGAGCGCGCGGCGTCGCTGAGTGGGATGCGCACGTTGTTTGCGATATTGATGCCCATGCCGCCCTCGTTGCGGGGGAGCGAGACAAGCATGGAGGTCTGTACTTCGAAGGGCGAGGCGGTCTGTCCCGTCATGTGCTCGGCCGCCCAGCGCAGTTGTTTAACGCCGCGCAGGCCTGCGGCCTGCTTGGCGAACGCGGCGATATCCGCTGCGCTGAGGAGCGGTGGGCGCTTCCACAAATTGGTGCAATTGTCCTTGGTGTCGACAACGCGTTTCCAACCACAGTCGGGCGGAATGAGCATAAGCGAAATAGCTTCATCGAGTTGCTGTTGCGTTCGCTCGCAGGGTTTAAACACTGCAAAGGAGCCGCACATCTCGTAGCAAGCCATGAGTAACTGGTTGCGTGAGACCCGCGTAGCAAGGTTGAGCAGCGTAAACTCGGGCGACGTGACATCAAATCCATGCTCAGTCTGCCTAAACGATCCAGGAGGCGGCTCTTGGGTTAGGAGGTGCGACTTGAACAAGCTACGTGATCCGGATTGCGCCCGACTGAATACAAGCCTGTGAAGCGGTGCGTGAAGCAGGTCTTTTACAACTGCATGACCTCCGAGGCCGCAACATCTGCGATCCATATTGCCAAGGCTAATGGCGGGGTAAAGGCCTAATACCTGCGGCGGGATACGGTGATAGTAAAAAGCGGATTGACCGCATAGCGTCAGGTCCATGACGTCCTCCTGGTCGAAATGTGCTTTTGGACCGTGCGATACCAGCGTCAATTCGGAAGTATGCGGCAAATTCTGAACCCTATGAGCAGACCTGGCTTTTGAGGCTAGTTTATCAGGCATTTTGTTGCGAAAAAACAAGGTGTGCTCGGAGGTTTCAGAATTTGCCGCATACTTTCGAAAACGCGATCGATCTGGCTCTTGCTAAAACGATTTAGCAGCGTCGGTTAAGGTGTGGGTTTGCCACCGGGCGAACACTTTTAGCGCTTGGGACTAAATTTATTGGGCCTCGAAGGGTGGATTTCGCGCTTTTGGTAAAGAAATAGGTGCGTGTCATGCCGTGCGGTAGGCATCGGCGCACAGAAAAAGGGCCCGGAAGGCAAAGCCTTCCGGGCCCTTTGCAATGCAAACCTGTTTGCAAGTGCGATTTAGCGCACCTGAGCGACGTAAGCGACGTTGGTCGAGGAGACCTTGTCCTCGAGCTGGACGCTCATGCGGGGATCGCCGGCGGTGGCGACGGTCAGATCGCCGGCCTCGACGTAGCCGAGCTCCTTGGCGGTCTCGATCGCCTTGACGATCGTGCCGTTGACGGTGCCCTGGGTAATCTCGGCCTGGTGCGGGATAACGCCCCAGTACATGATCATCTGCTGGACGGCCCACTCGTGGCGGGAGAATGCGCAGATCGGCATGTTGGGACGGAAGTGCGAGATCAGGCGAGCGGTACGACCGGTGGTCGTCGGCACGGTGATGCACTTGGCGCCAACGGTGGTAGCCATGTTCACAGCGGACATACCCACAACGTTGTTGACGACGCGAGTGCCGTGAGCATCGGCCGGAACCTCGAGCGGAGCGTGAGCCGGGAGGTACTTCTCGGTCTCGAGAGCGATGCTGGCCTGCATCTTGACGGCCTCGACCGGGTACTTACCGGCAGCGGACTCGCCAGAGAGCATAACGGCGTCGGTGCCGTCGTAGATGGCGTTAGCAACGTCGGCAACCTCGGCGCGCGTCGGGCGCGGGTTCTGCTGCATGGAGTCGAGCATCTGCGTAGCGGTGATGACGGGCTTGTAAGCCGCGTTGCACTTGGCGATGATCTCCTTCTGGATGTGGGGAACGAGCTCGGGCTTAATCTCGATGCCCAGGTCGCCACGGGCGACCATGATGCCGTCAGAAGCCTCGAGGATCTCGTCGAAGTTCTCGACGCCCAGGGCGCACTCGATCTTCGGGAAGATCGTCACGTGCTCGCCGCCGTTCTCGCGGCAAAGCTCGCGGATGCCGCGGACGGACTCGCCGTCACGGATGAAGGAAGCGGCGATGTAGTCGATGTTCTCGGTCAGGCCAAAGAGGATGTCCTGACGATCGCGCTCGGTGATGGCGGGCAGCGAGATGTTGACGTTGGGCATGTTGACGCCCTTGCGCTCGCCGATCAGGCCGTCGTTCTTAACGACACAGGTCATGTCCTGGCCGTCGACGGACTCGACCTCGAGGGCAACCAGGCCGTCATCGATCAGGATGAGGGAGCCCTTCTCGACCTCGGAGGGCAGAGCCAGGTAGTCGAGGGAGATGTGCTCAGAGGTGCCGTGGAAATCCTCGGACGTGGGCTGAGCGGTGACGACGATCTTGTCGCCGGTCTTGACGGCAACCTTCTTGCCGTCGACCAGAAGACCGGTGCGGACCTCGGGGCCCTTGGTGTCGAGCAGGATGCCGACGGGCAGACCGAGCTCCTTGGAAATACGACGGACGCGCTCGATGCGACCGTGGTGCTCGTCGTAGGATCCGTGCGAGAAGTTAAAACGGGCGACGTTCATGCCCGCCTTGATCATCTCGCGGATGGTCTCGTCGCTATCGCAGGCGGGACCCATGGTGCATACAATCTTGGTGCGCTTGTACATTCAGACCTCCATCTGACATCGTCTTGCGCTGATAGATAAACCATAAGAAATAAAACTGAGATGATTATAACGAAATGCCGACCGAATACCCCAAAAAATCGACCGTATGCCGAATTAGAAGTTCATTTTTTGCGAAAAAACGGTATATGAAAAATCTTTATCAACCGTTCTGACCGCTGCTATCTGGGCGATATTTCAGTTTGACGATGCGCTGATGAAAAAACGTTTTATCAATATTGAGCATCACACGGTCTGCATCGTTGCACTCGAGCCGTGTTTCCAATTGGAATGTTTTGGCTAGACGCGCTGCTTTGGGGTACCATAGCTCCACTATCAACTGCCGCTCAGCACGGCAGCCTTGATGAGCCCTTGCCCTTCTCCTGGGAATTATGATCGGGCATCAATCTGCTGAGTGGCCCGAATCCCAGGAGGGGACTCTATATGCAAAAGGAATACCTGTCCGCCGCGGCGGAGGTGCTCAGCGACCAGGGCGTCGATGAGAACCTCGGCCTGAGCAACGACGAGGCGTCGTCGCGCCTCGCCAAGACAGGCCCTAACAAGCTCGAGGAAGCCGAGAAGACACCGCTGTGGAAGCGTTTCTTTGAGCAGATGGCCGACCCCATGGTCATCATGTTGATCGTTGCCGCCGTCATCAGCGCGCTCACGGGTATGGTCAAGGGCGAGCCCGACTTTGCCGATGTCGCCATCATCATGTTCGTCGTTATCGTCAACTCGGTGCTGGGCGTGGTCCAGGAAGCCAAGAGCGAAGAGGCCCTCGAGGCCCTGCAGGAGATGAGCGCGGCGCAGTCCAAGGTGCTGCGCGACGGCAAGCTCGTGCACCTGCCGAGTGCCGAGCTCGTGCCCGGCGACGTGATCATGCTCGAGGCGGGCGACTCCGTTCCGGCCGACTGCCGCGTGCTCGAGAGCGCCACGATGAAGATCGAAGAGGCCGCACTGACCGGCGAGTCCGTGCCGGTCGAGAAGCACGCCAACGTGATCGAGCTCGCCGCGGGCACCGACGACGTGCCGCTCGGCGACCGCAAGAACATGTGCTACATGGGTTCCACCGTGGTGTACGGTCGCGGTCGCGCCGTCGTGGTCGGCACCGGTATGAACACCGAGATGGGCAAGATCGCCGGCGCCCTGGCCGAGGCCAAGGAAGAGCTCACGCCGCTGCAGGTGAAGCTCGCCGAGCTCAGCCGCATCCTCACCATTATGGTGATCGTCATCTGCGTCGTGATCTTTGGCGTTGACATCATCCGTCACGGCGTGGGCAACGTCCTTACCGACCCGACTGCCCTGCTCGACACCTTTATGGTTGCCGTCTCGCTCGCCGTCGCCGCCATCCCCGAGGGCTTGGTCGCCGTCGTGACCATCGTCCTTTCGCTTGGCGTGACCAAGATGGCCAAGCGCCAGGCGATCATCCGCAAGCTTTCTGCTGTCGAGACGCTCGGCTGCACGCAGACCATCTGCTCCGACAAGACTGGCACACTTACCCAGAACAAGATGACTGTCGTCAAGCACGAGCTCGCTGCGCCCAAGGAGAAGTTCCTGGCCGGCATGGCGCTGTGCTCCGATGCCCAGTGGGACGAGGAGCTGGGCGAGGCCGTGGGCGAGCCGACCGAGTGCGCACTTGTCAATGATGCCGGCAAGGCTGGTCTTACTGGCCTGACTGCCGAGCACCCGCGCGTGGGCGAGGCCCCGTTCGACTCGGGCCGTAAGATGATGTCCGTGGTCGTCGAGACCCTGGACGGTGAGTACGAGCAGTACACCAAGGGCGCGCCCGACGTGGTGATCGGCCTGTGCACCCACATCTATGACGGTGAGAAGGTCGTCCCCCTGACCGAGGAGCGTCGCGCCGAGCTCGTGGCGGCCAACAAGGCCATGGCCGACGAGGCCCTGCGCGTGCTGGCACTGGCGAGCCGCACCTACACCGAGGTTCCCGCCGACTGCAGCCCCGCTGCGCTCGAGCATGACCTGGTCTTCTGCGGCCTGTCCGGCATGATTGACCCGGTCCGTCCCGAGGTGGCCGACGCTATCCGCGAGGCGCACGACGCCGGTATTCGCACCGTCATGATCACGGGCGACCATATCGACACCGCCGTGGCCATTGCCAAGCAGCTGGGAATCGTCACCGATCGCAGCCATGCCATCACCGGTGCCGACCTCGACCGCATGAGCGACGAGGAGCTCGACGCGCACATCGAAGACTACGGTGTGTACGCCCGCGTCCAGCCCGAGCACAAGACGCGCATCGTTGAGGCCTGGAAGTCGCGCGACCAGATCGTCGCCATGACCGGCGACGGCGTCAACGACGCCCCGTCCATCAAGCGCGCCGACATCGGCGTGGGCATGGGCATCACCGGCACCGACGTCACTAAGAACGTCGCCGACATGGTGCTCGCCGACGACAACTTCGCCACCATCATCGGCGCCTGCGAAGAGGGTCGCCGTATCTACGACAACATCCGCAAGGTCATCCAGTTCCTGCTTTCGGCCAACCTTGCCGAGGTCTTCTCGGTGTTCATCGCCACGCTCATCGGCTTTACCATCTTCCAGCCGGTGCAGCTGCTGTGGGTGAACCTGGTCACCGACTGCTTCCCCGCGCTCGCGCTGGGCATGGAGGACGCCGAGGGCGACATCATGAAGCGCAAGCCGCGCAACGCCAAGGACGGCGTCTTTGCCGGCAATATGGGCCTGGACTGCGTGGTCCAGGGCCTGATCATCACCGTGCTGGTGCTGGCGAGCTTCTTTGTGGGCGTGTACTTTGACATGGGCTACATCCACATCGCCGATATGATCGCCGGCAACGCCGACGAGGAAGGCGTGATGATGGCGTTCATCACGCTCAACATGGTCGAGATTTTCCACTGCTTCAATATGCGCAGCCGTCGTGCGTCGCTGTTCACCATGAAGAAGCAGAACAAGTGGCTGTGGGCTTCGGCTGCGCTGGCGCTGGTGCTGACGGTTATCGTGACCGTGCAGCCGACGCTTGCCGAGATGTTCTTTGGCCCCGTGACGCTTGAGCTCAAGGGCGTTCTTGCCGCCCTGGGCCTTGCCTTCCTGATCATTCCGCTGATGGAGATCTACAAGGCGATCATGCGCGCGGTCGAAAAAGAGTAACGTTCCTGTCCGGGCCCGACCGCCTGTGGGGTTTCCACGGGCACGTTCTCGCCGCTTTGCGGCTGCGGGATGTGCCCTTAGGAAACCCCTCCCGGTGGGCGGGCCCTGCGGTATCCTTGCTGGCTTTTCTCCCGTGCGGATGAAAAAGGGCTGAGGGAAAGTGTGTGAGCCGGTCGAGCGTTTGCTCGACCGGCTCTTTTTTTGTGGGTAAAATACCTGCTCAGTTGTGATTTTGGGTGCTGGGAGGCGTTTGTGGGCAAGGCTAAGGCTAAGGCGAAGAAAAAGACGACGGGGGCGCGGGCTAAGCGCGATCGTCGTCGGAAGCTCGCGACCGAGGCTCCCGCATCTGCTGAGGAGTTGCTGGCGAGTGTACCGGGGCTTGATGCGTTGCAGGATGTTCCGGCGTTCGATGACCTGCCGGTCGATGCGGCTCAGCAGGCTGCATTTGACGACTTTTGCGCACAGGCCGAGGAGCCCGAGCAGATGCAGCTCGGTGCCGTGGTGCGCCTGGACCGCGGGTTTCCGCTGGTGGCGACTGCCGATGACACGTTTCGTGCCGAGCATGCCGTAGGGTTTGCCAAGTCGCGTGGCGAGGACGAGGTCTTGCTGCCCGCTGTGGGCGACCGCGTGGCGGTTCGCCGTGCTCCCGGGCACGACATGGGCGTGATCGAGTGCGTACTGCCGCGCCGTACGAGCTTTGAGCGTTGGCGTGGCCGTGCCCGCGGTGAGCGCCAGGTGCTCTGCTCCAACGTTGACAGCGTGCTGATCGTGCAGGCGCTCGGCGCCGGCGAGGTGCTGCTCGATCGCGTGGCGCGCTCACTGGTGTTGGCGCTCGATTGCGACGCCGAGCCGGTGGTGGTGCTCACCAAGGCCGACCGCTGCGAGGCCGATGAGCTCGAGCGCGATTTGGACCGCGTGCGCCGTCTGGTGGGTCCGGACGTGCACGTGATCGTGACGTCTTCTGCCGAGGGCCTCGGCCTGGACGAGGTGCGCGCCTGCGTGCCGGCTGGGAGCTGTGCCATGATCCTGGGCGAGTCGGGCGCCGGCAAGTCAACGCTGCTCAATGCGCTGCTGGGCCACGATGCGCTAGCCACTGGCGGCGTGCGCGAGCGTGATGACCAAGGTCGCCACACCACGGTTGCGCGCGTGATGGTGACGCTGCCGGGCGACGCCGGCGTGATCGCCGATGCCCCGGGCCTGCGCAGCCTGCCGCTCGTGGGACATGAGCGGGGTCTGGCGCGCGCCTTCCCCGAGATCGTCGAGGCGTCGCGTGCGTGCCGGTTTGGCGATTGCACGCACACCCATGAGCCGGGTTGTGCCGTTCGCGAGGCCGAGGACGCGGGGCAGATCGACAGCCTGCGCCTGGAGACGTTCCAAAACCTGGCGTCATCCATGCGCGTGAGTGCCCAAATGCTCGATCCCGATGTTCATCTGTAATTGATTTTTCCTATGACAGCCGTCTCCTAACTGCTTGGGAGGCGGCTTTTTTGCTGCCAAAGCGCCTCGAAATATGCGTTTTGCCGACGTTCTGACCAAAACCTTGCCACGAGCTTGACGAGCTGGTCAGCTTTTGGTCAGCAATTGGTTTGACGCGTAAAACCAAGATTGCGATTGCGCCGCTTTGCGCCCTGGTCGCCCAGACAATGGTGGCACGGGCATTTGCCCGGTGCTACCTTGAGAGGAGCGGCCGTGAACAAGAGCAAGCGCATCGCCATCAGTCTGGTCGCGGGCGTGCTTGCCGCGGCGCTCTGCATGGTCTACGGCTCGTCGATCCGCTCGCAAGCCGAGCAGGCCCAGGCCGAGACTTTGGCAAAATACGGCGGCGACCGCGTTGAGGTGTGCGTCGCGGCACGCGATATCGATGCGGGCGAGACCCTCGACGAGACTAATGTCATAACTCAGGAATGGCTGGCGAGTCTGTTGCCGCGTGATGCGGCGACCGAGCTGCGTCAGGTGCGCGGCGACGTGACGACCTCGCGCATTCCCAAAAACGCCGTGATTTGCAATGTCTACACCAAGGCCGAGAGCCACAAGCTCGAGGTGCCTAAAGGCAAGGTTGCCGTTTCGGTGGCGGTCGATGCTGAGCACTCGGTCGGCGGCGCCACGGGCGTGGGCAGCTATGTGGACGTGTACGTGCAAAAAGATGGCTTGACCGATCGTTTGTGCGGCGCGTGCGTGATCGATACCAGCGAAGATGCCGGCACCACGCGTGAAGGCAAGATCGAGTGGGTGACGCTGGCGGCAGACCCCGAAGACGTCAAGGAATTGCTGGGAGCCTCGGGAAAGGGAACGGTCAGCTTGACGATTCCCGCCACGGCGCGCGGCAAAAAGAGCGGAGGCGACGAGTGATGAAGGCGATCTGGCTTGCGTGCTGCGCGTGCGGCGATTACGGGCTGCTACAGCAGGAAGTCGAGGGTCGCGATGTGGGCGCGCAGGTGCTTCGCGTGGGCGACCTGGACGGGCTGGTATCCATGGCACGGGCGTTTCCGTCGCGCCGCGGCGCCGCCATCATCGCGGCGTCTCTGTTCGATGCCGAAGACGTGCGGAAGACCGTTGCGCGCCTGACGGCCGAGGGCCGTGTGAGTCGCGTCGTCGTGTTGATCGAGGCGCTCGACCCGTCGGATATCGAGGGGCTGTTTCGCGCGGGGGCGACTGAGGTCATCGCTGCGCACAGTTTGTGCGGCAACGGGCGCGCGGGTGAGGGAACGGTTGGTTCCGATCGGCGCATGACGATCGAGCCCGATGCTTTTGTTGATAGGGAACCCGGGGCGCCTCGCGCTACAAGAGGCCCGCGTGTTGATGAATATGGAAAAGCGGAAGCCGAGCATGGTCGGCGTCCCCGGGACCCCCTTGCATACGATGACGCTGGAGGGCCGGTACCGTATGGCGATGACGTTCTAGCTGAAGATATGGGATACGTGCACGGCGTAAATCTGGCCGATGAACTCGACGAGGTCGAGGGTTTTGCCGGGGCTGGCGAGCCGTGTGCCGCTGCGTCTTTGGCTTCGGAGCCGCAGCCCGGGCAGCCTGCCATGCCGGCTTGGGCTCAGCGCGTGACCGCGGCGGGGGAGACGGGGATGTTATCGCCTGCGTCCGTGTCGCCGGTTCCTGCACCGTCAGCCCCCTCGCTGTCGGCGGACGCTTCGATTCCGTCGCGTCGGGCACCGGTCGTCTGCGCTGTTTCGGGTTCGGGCGGTTGCGGCAAGTCGACGATCGTTGCCACCATGGCGCATGCGGCGTCGCTGTTGGGTTTGCGTGCCGCTGTGCTCGATTTGGACCTCATGTTTGGAAACCTATACGATCTGCTGGGTGTCGATGCCCCGCATGATATGGCGACGCTTATCGAGCCGTCGGCGGCGGGCGCGCTTGCCGAGCCGGATATCGTGGCCGCATCGATGCGCGTCGCCCCGGGCATCACGCTCTGGGGACCTGTCGCGGCTCCCGAGACGGCCGAGCTCATGGCGCGTCCAGTGGAGCTATTGCTCGATGTTTTGCGTCGCGAATCCGACGTGGTCTTTGTCGACACCTCGGTCTTTTGGGGTGATGCCGTGGCCGCCGCAGTGGCGGCGAGCGACCGTTGTCTGGTCGTAGGCGATGCGGCGGTATCGTCCGCGACATCCGCCTCGCGCGTCATTGAGCTGGCGAGCCGTGTGGGCGTGCCACGCACCCGTATGAGCGCCGTGTTCAACCGGTTTGGTGCGCGCGGCGCCGACGAGGACGTCGCCATGCGCTTTGAGATTGCCTGCGCACTGAGCTCCAAGATCCGCATTGCCGATGGCGGTCAGGATTTGGCCGCGCTCATGGCATTCGGCCGCGCCGACGAGGCAGTGGGTCAGACGAGCGCTTTTGCGACCAGCGTGCGCGAGGCTACGCGCGAGATGCTCGTGGAGCTGGGCTGCGCCGTCGGTCCCTGGAGCGATATGGTCGCCGACCGCGCGACCCGCACCGAGCGCCCGCGCATCCGTCTTCCCTGGTCGCGTGAGGGTGATTCGCGATGAGTCTGCAGACGAGGATTAAAGCCGCTGGCTCGGCCGCCGCGGCTGCCCCCGTTGATGCGGGACGCCGCCGTGCCGTTAAACGCCGCACCAAGCGTGCGGTGATGGACCGCGTGGGCTACGACGAGGTGGCGCGCATCAGTGCCTACGTCGATCCGGCCCTTGCCCGCTCTGAGTTACGTCCGGCGGTGGAGGCGGCGCTCAACGTGGAAGAGCCGACCGACTTGGCGACGCCTGAGCGTGAGACCATCATCGACGAGATCCTAGATGACGTGGTAGGCCTGGGACCGCTGCAGCCGCTCATCGAGGACGACACCGTTACCGAAATCATGATCAACGGCTGTCGCTCTGCCTTTTTTGAGCGCAGTGGCGTTTTGTATCCCATCGAGCACGCGTTTGAGGACGATGAGCAGATCCGTGTGCTCATCGACCGTATCATCTCTCCGCTCGGCCGTCGTATCGACGAGCGTAGCCCCATCGTCAACGCCCGCCTCAAGACGGGTTATCGCGTCAACGCGGTGATTCCACCCGTGGCGATCGACGGGCCAATCCTCACTATCCGTAAGTTCTCGGACCGTATCTGTTCGCTGGACGAGCTCGTGGGGTTGGGGTCACTGCCGCTTTGGTATGCGCAGCTGCTGTCGTGCGCGGTGTCGTTGCGGCAGGACTTGGCGGTTGCGGGAGGCACGGGGTCGGGCAAGACCACGCTGCTCAACGCGCTGTCGTGCGAGATTTCCACCGGCGAGCGCATCGTGACGATCGAGGATTCCGCCGAGCTCAAGTTTGCACATCACCCACACGTCGTTCGTCTGGAGGCGCGTGAGGCGTCAATCGAGGGCGAGGGTGCGGTGACGATTCGCGACCTGGTGACCAATGCTTTGCGTATGCGCCCCGACCGCATCGTCGTGGGCGAGGTGCGCGGTGCCGAGTGCTGCGACATGCTGCAGGCCATGAACACGGGCCACGACGGCTCGCTCACCACGCTCCATGCGGGCACCGAGCAGGAGACCGTGGTTCGCCTGACGCTGCTTGCGCGCTACGGCATCGATTTGCCGAGTGAGCTTATCGAAGAGCAGATCGCCATGGCGCTCGACGGCATCGTGATGTCCGAGCGCCATGCAGATGGCAGGCGCTTTGTGGCCTCATATTCGGGGGTTCACCGCGGCGCGTCGGGCGGTGTTGAGCTCGAACGCTACGTGACTTTCGATGCCGCCGAACGCACCTGGACGCTCGACCGCGAGCCGCCGTTTATTGCGGAGGGCTTGCGGTCGGGAACGCTCACGCAAGAGGAGGTGGACGAATGGAGATCGCTGTGCCCCTCGTCGTAGGGGGGTTGGCGGGGCTTTCTGTCGCGATGGCATGTGGGGCAGAGCCTCGTGTGCCGCGGATGCCGCCGGCGGAGCTGGCGCGCCAGACGCTCGAATCGATGGCGGAGAAGCTGCCCCGTGAGTTGGCGGAAAACGACCTGCTGACAAAGATTGCCCGCTCGTGGGCGTCGCTGATCCCCGCAGATCGCCTTGGGCTTGCTATTGAGGATAACGCGGCTCGTCTGGCATTTCTGCTGCTGTCGAGCGGTATCTGCAGCGTTTTGCTGGCCGTTGCGTCGTTGTCGCCCATCGGCTTTGTCTTGGGGCTGGTGGCGCCGTTTGGCGTGGGCGCCGCGCGTGACACCTTCGATCGCCGACGCGAACAGCATGATGTAGAAGAGGCCATGCCCGAGGCATTCACAGCGCTATCCATGTCGCTTGCCTCGGGGCATTCACTGGCACAGGGCATGCGCTTTGTGGGCGCCCATGCGCAAGAGCCGGTTCATACCGAGTTTTTGCGGGTGGCGGCGGCAATCGACTGCGGTGTCTCGGCGACCGACGCACTCGATGACCTACTCGTTCGCATCGATGCCCCCGGCCTTTCGCTTGTCACCTTGGCTCTCAAAGTATCGCAGCGTACCGGGGCCCCGCTTGCCGGCTTGCTGTCCGAGGCGTCGAGCATGGTGGGTGAGCGCATTGAGCTCAAGCGCCGTCTGGACGTTAAGACGTCACAGGCGCGTATGTCGGCACATATGGTCGCGGCGATGCCGGCGGGCATGTGCGCGGTACTGGCTTTGCTTTCGGCAGACTTTCGCCGCGGTCTTGCGACGCCGGCTGGTGCGGGCGCCGTGGTGCTGGGACTTGCCCTCAACGTCGTTGCCCTGGTAGTTATCCGGCGCATTATGCGGGTGGAGCTATGAGCGCCCTGGTCGGGGTCGCGGCTTGTCTGTGCGCCCTGAGCGTATTTGCCGCGACGGGTTTGGAGCGTGCGGATGCTCGCAAGATTGCAGAGACATGCAAGCGTGAAGCGGTACTGGTCATTGCTGCGGGCTGCTCGGTGATTGATGCCCTGACCGCGCGAATGAAGGGCGCGATTGGGGCGGGCGGCCCGGCGCGGGTGTCGCTCGGTGAGGTGTCCGAGATGATCGACGTGGTGCGCCTGGGGCTTTCTGCCGGCCTTTCGTTTGACGCGGCGCTCGAGATTTTCTGTGCCAATCGTCGGTCGGCACTGGCCGTCCGTCTTGAACGAGCCTGCATGGCGTGGCAGGTGGGCGTGGGGACGCGCGAGGCCGAGCTGTTGGCTGCCGCGCGTGATTTGGACGTGAGGGCGCTCGAGACCTTTGCCATCACGGTGGGGCAGGCGCTTGCGCTGGGCGCTCCGCTGGCCGAGACGCTGGCTGCTCAAAGTCGCGAGATCCGTGCGGCCCATCGCGCCGCAGTCGAGCGCGAGATCGAGCGCGCGCCGGTCAAGCTGCTGATTCCCACCGGCACGCTCATCTTGCCGGCGTTGCTTCTGTCCATATTGGGCCCGCTGCTGGGAGCAGGCGGGATGATGTAGGGAGGAATACATGAACACGATGACCGACATTGCGGGCAAGGCTTGGAGCTGGGCATTTTGCCGGGCAATCCGCGCTCGCCAGCGTGCCAAGGCGCTGTTGCGGGAGGAGAACGCGCAGGGCACTACCGAATACGCCATCTTGGTCGGCGTGCTCGTAGTGATCGCGATTATCGCCATCGTCGCGTTTAAGAGCAAAGTCGAAGAACTATGGAACGCGATCAAAGACGGCATCAACAGCCTGTAGGAGGCAGGCGGCCTGTTGGTTCGCCGCTGGTGCTCGTCTGTTTGCTCGTGGCAATAGCGGTGACGCTTTGGGGGCTGGGTGTTGCGCGGCAGCAGCGTCCGGGCGCTACTGCCGATTTGGGATCGGGCTCGGCGGCGGTGTCACAGGCGGAAGGTGCGGGAGATATGGGCGGTCAGAATGCCGCCGTCACGGCTCGTACCTTTTTGCAGGCACTCGACGAGCGGGCCGCCAGCGCGACGGAGCCGTCTGCAGACAACGCGATCGCGGTTCGACTCGCATGGTCCGAGGACCGGCCGATGACCGAGGCGGCGGCAGACCTGTTGCGCGCCTACCGCGAGGTGCCCACGGCCCAGCTTGCCCTGAGCGGCTATCTCGATATTAAGGGCAACGTATGGGGCGCCATCGTGCGCGATGGGCGAGGCTGGGTCGACATGGTGACGGTTGCCGCGGATGCCGGCGATACCTCGTGCCGCCTGCGTGCCGTGCGTCTGGTTCCGCAAACAACGGAGTCAAAGGAGGGGTCGTGAAATGCATGGTGTCCTGTGTGAGGAATCTGCTCAGTCGACCGTCGAATACGCCATCGTCACCGTGGCGCTGTTATCGATTGTGCTGGCGATTGCGGGGCTTTGGCGCGCTGGCACCGATGGGCGCTTGGCGGCACTGGTCGAGCGGGCAGCGTCTCATGGCGTCGCCCCGTCGTCGGTTATCGATGCCGCGACGGGTGCCAAGGACATCGCTCTGTATTGATATCGCGTGCGAGGATCGGGCGCAGTCTACGGTCGAGGCCGCCTTTTTGCTGCCGACGTTTTTGACGCTTATCTTGCTCGCGTTGCAGCCGGTGTGCCTGCTCTATACGCGCGCGGTCATGGAGTCTGCCGCCGCCGAGACCGCGCGGCTTATGACCACGACGACGGTGGAGGACGACGATGACCTTAAGGAGTTCACTCGCCGCAGACTTGCCGCGGTGCCCAACGTCTCGATTTTTCATGCCGGCGGGCCGCTGTCGTGGGATATCGAGTTGGGGCGGGCCGGTGCCGGCGGCGTTTCGTCAGTGTCCGTTACCGGCGAGGTTAAGCCGCTGCCCGTGATCGGTGCATTTGTGCAGGCCATGGGCAGCGCGGGTGAGGGCGGCTATGTCGAGCTCAAGGTCGACGTCTCGTATCGATCGCGTCCCGAATGGCTGGAGGGAGATTATGATTCATGGATTGCTGCATGGGATTAGGCGCTGCCTGCTGCGGGTGACGCAAGGGTTTGCGGCCCGCCGTCGACCAGGCGCTCGCCGCAAGCGGGGCGGCTTTATGGGCCGTGCCGGTATCGACTTGTTTATCGAAGACGGTGCCTATACCACGCTCTCCTCGGCGGTTGTCATTCTGGTGGTGCTTACGCTGCTGTTTTCGTCGACCGCGGCGATATGGAGCATGTCGCGCGCCGGAGACACCCAGGTGGCGGCCGATAGCGGTGCACTGGCGGGCGCCAACGTGGTGTCGTCCTATCACACGGCCGCGACGGCGGTGGATGCGAGCATTTTGAGTTTGGGCCTGGCGGGGTTTGCCACGATCGGCACCGGCTTGGTTGCCATTCTCATTCCGGGCGCCGAGGTCGTCGGCAGCGATATCATCGATACAGGAACCCAGATCATTAAAACGCGTAACAAGTTTGCCAAAAGCGCGGCAAAGGGCTTGCAAAAGATCGAGACCGCCTTGCCGTACTTGGTTGCCGCGCGCGCCATGCAGGCAGTATCGGCGCAGGATACCGACGGTGTGACCTATACCGGTACGGCGCTTGCCGTGCCCAGGACATCCGAGTCGGATTTTGTTGCGCTCGAAGGATCCGAAATCTCGACCGATGCCATTAAAGATGCGTCGGAAGATCTGGAGCGCGCGGCCGAGGAGCTACAAAAAGCATCGGAGGAGACGGCGAAGGCCAAAGAGCGCGCCTGGTTAGCGGATTGCGGTAGATCGGATAAAGGTTCGGTCGGCGGCTGTTCGTGTATGTGGGAGCGTGCGAAAAGCCTAACGGATCTCTCCGGTGTTCAAAATCCGCATTACTCATCGAGCGTTACGTGGGAGCCTCAAGTTGCCCTTGATCGCGCGAAGGACTACTACCATTGGCGTCTGACAAATGAGAAGCCCCAAGGCTCGAGTGTCGAGATGAAGGCAGAGTCTGCGGCGCGTAAGGCGTTTTATACCTATGCGAGCGCGGAGCTCGATCGGGCATATATAACCGAGAACGGAGACAGGGTATCCTCCTATATTCCGCTGCTGCCGCGCAACTCTGATGAGGTTCGGGCGACGGAACTCTATACCGATGCGGTGTGGCCGACGAGCGTGAACGATGGCAAGGCGTATCTGCATTACGGGACGACCTGCCCTAACTATAAGAAAGGAACGCCGAGCGGATTTGCTTCGGTTGCCGATTGCGATGGGCAGGAAAAATGCAGCAAATGCCATTTTGGCGTTTCGTCGCTTGGTGCTGTTGCGGCGCCTTCAACCTCCATCGAAAACGGCTTCGAGTATCACTTTGACAAGTTTAAAGACGCCCTGGAGGACTACGTTGACTGTCGCAACAAGGAGCTTGAGCTCGAGCGTCAGACCGAGGACGAAGCCGACCGTGCGGGCAATGCGTTCGATGCCGCCATCAAAGAACTTTCCGGTGAGCGCCCGCGCATCGCTCCGCCCGGTCGCAACGGCGTGGTCGCCTTTGCGGTCTCGGGTGCCATCTCTAGTCCCGACGAGCTCAACTCTTCGTTTAACACGGCAGTTGAGCTTGGCGATCGTGGTGCAATTTCTGCTGCAGTGCTCGCGCCCGATGATGCGACGGCACAAAATAACGTTCTCTCGCGGTTTTTCTCGACGCTGGAGGAGCGTTCGGGCGGCGTTGCCGGCGTGCTCGACGGTGTTATGGATGTTTGGGGCCGCCTGCTTGTGGGGTACGGAGACATCCAGGGTGCGGCCGACGAGCTTATGGGAGAGCTGATCGGTGGCTTGGGAGGGAGTAGCAGCGCGTTGGGCTCCATCGCGTCCTGGCTCGGTGACACCGTCTCGTCCTCCGTGGCAGCACTGGGACTCGAACCGTGCGATTTGCGTCTGCGAAAACCGGTGCTGACCGATACCGCCAATGTCATCAAAAGTCCGGGGTCCGATATCGCAGGCATCTCCAAAACTCAAGACACCCTGCGAAAAATCCCCTTGGGCGTGACTGACCCCAAGGCACTTTGCGAGGCCTTGGAATATCACGTCGAGCGCACCATCAGCGGCGCGGTATTCACACTTGCGGAGATTCCGCTGCCCGGCGGCGGCTCCATCCCGCTCACTGTCGATGTTGCCACGCTGGTGGGAGCTTTTGGCGGTGGGTCGTAATGGGCATTCGCACGGGCTTGCGCGAGGAGCGTGCCCAGGCGACGGTCGAGATGGCCGTGGTCACGCCCGTCCTGATCGTGCTGGCTCTCATCGCGTACAACGTCATGATCTTTGCCGGCGCGGTCGCGCGCTTCGACCGCGTGGTGCCCGACATCGTGCTTGCGCACGCTGTGGCGCCGGGCGGGGAGGGTGACGAGAGCTCCATTGACGCTTCCGCGACCGTTCAAGCTCAGATTCAGGATGCCATGGAGGGATATGACCTACAGGTCGAGGTCTCGAGTGAGCAAGGCACGGCGTCATCGGATGGTGGCCTGCTCTCTCTTTCTGGCACGTTTAGGACCTATACCTGCACCATGCACTACGAGCCGTGGCCGAGTTCGCTGAGCATCGCCGGCGTTTCCCTGGGGGCGCCGGCCGCGCTCACGTATGAACGCGCGGTGACGGTCGATCCATGGCGTCCGGGGGTGGTCATGTGACCGCGGCCTCGTCCTATATCGCCTACGCGCGGGCGCTCAACAGGTTGGGTTGGACGCCGGTCGAGTTTGTGGTGGCGGAGTCGTTTACCGTGCGTCTGCGCGGCATGCTGGGACGGCGGCCGATTGCCGCCAGCGGACTGCCGCTTGTCATGGCATTTCCGCGCTGTTCCTCGGTTCACACCTGCTTTATGGCCTATCCCATCGACATCGCTTTTATCGACCGTAGCGGCAACGTCCTCGAGCGCTACGAAAACGTCTGCCCTTGGCGTATGTGTTCCTGCCCCGGTGCCTGGGCGGCACTCGAGCGCCCTTCAATCATTGTTTCGTCCGCTGTTCTTCAACGCGTGCCGGCTTAAGGGACTGAGTGAAAACTTCTTGTGGCCGGTTGATGCTTCTGACGTGCCGTTCTATAGGAGCGAGATCGTGGCCGATGTCACGCTCAAAAACTTTTTTAAAATTCTCGGTTGACCGGAGCGCGTCCTTGGTTATACTAATCAAGCCTTGAAACAAGGCACACCTCAAATGGCTGGGTAGCTCAGTTGGTAGAGCAGAGGACTGAAAATCCTCGTGTCAGGGGTTCGATTCCCTTCCCCGCCACCTTGAATTGACTAGGACCTCTGCAAAGGGGTCCTTTTCTTTTATGTGGCCCCCACACGGAATCGAACCCCGTGAGGGCGCGGAGCTGAGTAAACGCGTGAGCGTTTGCCAGCGGAGCTCGCAAGGCGCGGAAGCGCCGCAGCGGTCCGCACGCGCGGAGCGCGGGTGCGATTCCCTTCCCCGCCACCTTGAATTGACTAGGACCTCTGCAAAGGGGTCCTTTTCTTTTACCGAGGGCTCCTGCGGAAAATGCATCCCATTATTGAGGGGGAAACGGGATGAGCTTTCCGGCGCACGTGCGCATCTTGACGTGTGCATCTCGGGCTCCGTCTGCCCGGACATTCCCCCCCACTTTTGCGCCACTTTGTAGACCGTTCGGTCGCCTGTCCGCACGCGCGGGTATACTCAAAACGACACTTTTCCTATGCAATACGATGCAGGTTCGACCTGCGCGATTCGAAGGGGGCCGTGATGGAGAGGATTCTCGGCGTTAATCTCTCTGGCTGGTTTATTCCCGAGCCCTGGGTGACCCCGTCGCTCTATGCGGCGACCGGAGCATCCAATGCAGCCGAGCTGCAGGAGGCCATGGGCGCCGCTGCCTATAACGAGCGCATGCGTCGCCATTACGAGACGTTTGTGAGCGAGGACGATTTTCGTCGTATGGCGCAGATCGGTCTCAACGCCGTGCGCCTGCCGGTGCCGTGGTATGCCTTTGGCTCGCAGGAGTCCGACGCTTCCTACATCTCGGTCGTCGATTATATCGACCGTGCTATTGAGTGGGCCGCCAAGTACAACATCCGCGTACTGCTCGATCTGGCGACCGTACCCGGCGGCCAGGGCGATTCCAACGATTCGCCCACGACGCCGGAAGTCGTCGCTGAGTGGCATTCGTCCACCAATGGCCGTCACGTTGCGCTCGATGTGCTTGAGCGCCTGGCCGATCGTTATGGTGAGGCCGAGAGCCTGCTGGGCATCGAGCTGTTGGATACGCCGCAGATGAGCGTGCGCAAGAGCCTCTTTACCATGACGGACGGTATTCCGGCGCACTACCTGCGCAACTTCTATCGTGACGCGTACGAGCTCGTTCGTTCGTATATGCCCGAGGATAAGATTGTCGTCTTTTCCTCTTCGGGACACCCTGGCGAGTGGAAGCACTTTATGCGCGGTGCCAAGTACAAGAACGTCTACATGGACCTTCACCTGTACCATTACCGCGACGAGTATGCGCTCGACATCACGAGCCCCCGTGGTCTGACGACGGCGATTTCGCGCAACAAGCGTGAGCTCAAGGAGGCAATCTCGACCGGATTCCCCGTTTTGGTTGGTGAATGGTCGGGTGCGGCGATTTTTGCCAACTCGTCGGTTACGCCCGAGGGTCGTAATGCCTACGAGCGCGTGTTTATCGCCAACCAGCTGGCATCGTTTGCGCCGGCGGCTGGCTGGTTCTTCCAAACGTGGAAGACCGAGAAGCGTATTGCAGCATGGGACGCCCGCGCGGCACTCGGCACGCTCGAGCGCGGCATGATTGAATAGGTTGATATGACGCAAAACAGCGCCCACACGGGCAAACTTTATGTGGTCGGTACACCCATCGGTAATCTGGGCGACCTGTCTCCGCGCGTCGGCGAGGCATTTGCCGCCGCCGACGCCGTCTGCTGCGAGGACACGCGTGTGACCTCAAAATTGCTGATGCACCTAGGCATCTCCAAGCCGCTCGTTCGTTGCGACGAGAACGTGATCGCAAGTCGCGCCGCCGGCCTGGTCGACCGTCTGCTGGCGGGGGAGACCCTCGCCTTTGCCTCGGATGCCGGCATGCCGAGCGTGTCCGATCCCGGCCAGGCGCTGGTCGAGGCGGCGCGCGAGGCGGATGTGCCTGTCGAGGTTATTCCTGGCCCCTCTGCTTGCGTCACGGCGCTCGTATCGTCCGGTATTCCCTGCGAACATTTCTTCTTCGAAGGCTTTTTGGGTCGCAAGCACGGCGACCGCGTGCGCCGACTGCAGCGCCTTGCCGTCGTCCCCGGCGCGCTCATCTTCTACGAGTCTCCACATCGCATCGTCGCGACGCTCGAGGCCGTGGCCGAGGTCTTTCCCCAGCGCGATGTTGCCGTCTGCCGCGAGCTCACCAAACTGCACGAGGAAGTCTTGCGCGGATCCGCCGCCCAGCTAACCGAGGAGCTGCGTGCCCGTAGCGAGGTAAAGGGCGAGATCGCGCTGGTCATCGCGCCGCCGAGTGAGGACGAGGAGGCCGGTGTCGCGCCGGTTGGAGCCGCAGCGGTAGACCCCGACGAGGCCCTGCGCGGGGACATTCGCACCGCGCTCGAGGAGGGGGAGCCCGCCTCCGCGGTGGCAAAGCGCCTGTCACAGAAGTATTCGCGCCGCAAGCGCGATGTCTATGCCATGGTGCTTGATATGCAATAGATGGAGGATATCCAGCCCTTGCGTTAGAATCATCCCCTGTATGCAACGTTTTTCTGGAGGACAGACCCCATGGATCAAACCAAGCCTTCGTTTTTTATCACGACGCCCATCTACTACGTCAACGCCGATCCGCATCTGGGCACGGCTTATTCCACCATCATCGCCGACGTCCAGGCTCGCTATCGTCGCTCTGCCGGCTATAACGTCAAGTTCCTGACTGGCATGGACGAGCACGGCGAGAAGGTCGCCGAGGCTGCAGCCAAGCACAACATGACGCCGCAGGAGTGGACCGACAGCCAGGCTCCGCACTTCAAGGAGCTTTGGAGCAAGCTCGAGATCTCCAACGACGACTTCATTCGTACCACCGAGCCGCGCCAGCATCACGCCGTGCAGTATCTGTGGGAGCGCATGAAGGAGTCCGGCTACCTGTATAAGGGCAGCTATGACGGCTGGTACTGCGTGCCCGACGAGACCTACTTTACCGATACGCAGGTCCAGAAGGGTGACGAAGAGTACGGTAGCGTCGGCCAGCACCTGTGCCCCGATTGCCACCGTCCGCTTGAGCGCGTGCAGGAGGAGTCCTACTTCTTTAAGCTTTCCGCTTTCCAGGACAAGCTGCTCAAGCTCTATGACGAGCACCCCGACTTTGTCGAGCCTGCGTTCCGCATGAACGAGGTGCGCAGCTTTGTCGAGGGCGGCCTTAACGACCTTTCCGTGAGCCGCACGAGCTTTGACTGGGGCATTCAGGTCCCGTTTGACGAGGGTCACGTGACCTACGTGTGGTTCGATGCGCTGCTCAACTATATGACGGCCGTCGGCTACGGTGTCGACACCGACGAGGCGCGTGCCGAGCTGGCCTATCGCTGGCCCGCGCAGTTCCACATCGTGGGCAAGGACATCATCCGCTTCCACTGCGTCATTTGGCCCGCCATGCTCATGGCCATCGGCGAGGCCCTGCCCGAGCACGTCTTTGCCCATGGCTTCCTGACCGTGCGCAACGCCGAGACCGGCAAGGCCGAGAAGATGTCCAAGAGCCGCGGCAACGCCATCGCTCCGCAGGACGTTATCGACATGCTGGGCGTCGAGGGCTATCGCTATTACTTTATGACCGACGTGGTGCCCGGCACCGACGGCGCCATCAGCTTCGAGCGCATGGAGCAGGTCTACAACGCCGACCTGGCCAACAGCTGGGGCAACCTTATCTCGCGTTCGCTCAACATGAGCGGCAAGTACTTTGACGGTTGCGCGCCCGCCAAGCCCGCATCGTTCGATGCGTTCGACAACCCGCTGGCAAAGATTGCCGATGGCCTGGTCGATCGCTACATGGCCAAGATGGACGTGCTCGATTACGGTGGAGCCAAGGACGAGGTCATGGAGCTCATCCATGCCGCCAACCACTACATCGAGGACTCCGAGCCTTGGGCGCTTGCCAAGGACGAGGCCAAGGCTGACGAGCTGGCATTTGTGATCTACAACCTGCTCGAGGCCATCCGCATTGCCGCTCACCTGCTGATGCCGCTCATGCCCCAGACTTCTGCCGAGGCCCTGCGTCGCCTGTCCTGCGAGGACGAGGCCGCGAGCGACGACCTCAAGGGCATTTGCGCTTGGGGCCTGCTTGCCGGTGGTCAGCCCGTCGAGAAGGGCGAGCCGCTGTTCCCGCGTCTGGGCTAAGCCGCTGCGCGCCATATCGGCAATTTGCTGTTTAGATGTAAGGGCATGGCCGCAACGGTCCATGCCCTTTTGTTTCAAGACGCCGCCACCATGCTAAGGAGGCAACTATGACAACTTCGCCTTTGGCAAACCCCACGGCAACTAGGGAGCTGCTAGAGGAGTTTGGCCTTGCGACCAAGCATCGCCTGGGCCAAAACTTCCTGATCGACAACCATGTGATCGAACGTATCTGTGAGCTCGCTGAGCTTGCGGGCGATGAGCGCGTGCTCGAGGTCGGCCCGGGTTGCGGCACGCTGACGTTGGCCCTGCTGCAGGAGGCGGCGTGCGTTACGTCGATTGAGGCCGATCCCGAGCTTGAGCCGGTGCTCGACGCCCACGCCGCCGACTATGCCAACTTTCGCTTTATCATGGGCGATGCGCTCAAGGTGACGTCGGAGCAGATTGAGCAGGCCGCCGGTGGTGAACCCACGGTGTTTGTCGCGAATCTGCCCTATAACGTGGCGGCGACGATCATCCTTCAGTTCTTCCAGACGATGCCCGCGCTTAAGCGCGCCGTCGTCATGGTGCAAAAGGAAGTTGCAGATCGTATTGCCGCAACGCCGGGCAACAAGACCTATGGCGGCTACACGGCAAAGCTCGGCCTGTATGCGCAGGTGACGGGGCGCTTTGAGGTGCCGCCGCGCTGCTTTATGCCGGCGCCGCATGTGGATTCTGCCGTAGTGCGCATCGATCGCGTTGACGGCGTGGTACCCGAGGGCATCGACCGCGAGTTGGTGGCCCGCGTGATCGACGCCGCGTTTGCTCAGCGCCGCAAGACGATCCGCAACTCCATGAGCGCCAACGGCTTTGCCAAGGACGCGCTCGACGCCGCCTTTGAGGCCTGCGGTATCGCACCTACCACGCGCGCCGAGACGCTCGACGTCGCTGCCTTTGTCCGCTTGGCTCAGGAGCTTTCCCATGACGCCTAATGTCGAACGCGTGACGTTTACCAAAAAGAAGAAAACGGTGGCCTGCCCGGTGCCGCTGGCGCCGCTTGCCGACACGCACGCGCACCTGCTTTCGTTTTGGGGCAAGGAAGTGCCCGAGACGCTCGTGCGCGCTAAAGCCGCGGGCGTCGACCTGCTGGTGACGATGTTCGACCCCATCGCCGACAAGCGTAGCGTGACGGACTATAGTGACTGGCTGGTGCGCGAGATTTTGCCGATGCGAGATATTCCGCAGATTAAGTATCTCGCCGGCGTGCATCCGTATGGCGCGCCGGACTACACCGATGATATCCATGCCCAGATTGTGACTGCGCTCGACGATCCGTTGTGTGTTGGCATCGGCGAAATTGGCCTGGACTACCACATGGACTATGACGACGATGTCGCGCCGGCGCCTCATGACGTGCAGATTGATTGCATGGCACGTCAGCTTGAGGTTGCCGTACGACGCAATGTGCCGGTAGAGCTGCATCTGCGTCATGAGGACACGGACGAGGAGCGCACCTCGCATGTAGACGCCTATAACGTGTTGCGCGAGGTCGGCGTGCCCCAGGCCGGTTGCGTGCTGCACTGCTTTGGCGAGGACCGAGCCACGATGGAGCGCTTTGTGGATTTGGGTTGTTACATCGCCTATGGCGGCGCGGCTACCTTTAAGCGCAACGACGACGTGCGCGAGGCATTCGCGGCAACCCCGCTCGACCGTATTTTGTTCGAGACGGATTGTCCCTATATGGCTCCGGAGCCCATTCGCGGTCTTGAGTGCGAGCCTGCAATGATTTCCATCACAGCAAACACGCTGGTCAACGACCGCGTCGATCGTACCGGCGAGGACGCCGAGGCAATCGCCCGAGCCGCCTGGGAAAATGCCTGCAAACTTTTTCAAAAATAGTTCTTGCGTTCACGGTGGCGCTCCGTTATTCTAATTCCTGCACGCGGGCGTGGCGGAATTGGCAGACGCGTACGGTTCAGGTCCGTATGGGGGCAACCCCATGAAGGTTCAAGTCCTTTCGCCCGCACCATTGAATGAAAGAGCTCCCAGCAATGGGGGCTTTTTTGTTATGGGCCCATCGCAGGGACTTGAACCTGTGAAGGAGCGAGCGTAAAGAAAACGCGGAGCGTTTTTAGCGAGCTGGCGAGTCCGTCGGCAGGCGGGCGAAGCCGGTGCGTATCCGCGAAACGGATACGCGGACGTCCTTTCGCCCACACCATTAAATGAAAGAGCCCCCAGCAATGGGGGCTTTTTTGTTATGCACGATCTCCTTGGACGGGTATCCTAATGCCAACGTGTGCCTATCAGAGGAGAGACCATGCTGTTTTCCGGTATCATCGCCGCCCTTACCAGCCTTTTGATTCCCATCATCATCCTGTTGCTGCTGCTTCCCAACGCCTGCTATGTCGTTGAACAGCAGCATGCCGTGATCATCGAGCGTCTGGGCAAGTTTAACCGCATCGTCAACGCGGGCTTCCACATGAAGGTGCCCGTGATCGACCGCAAGGCCGCCACGGTGAGTCTGCGCACCATGAAAAACGGTTTTGGCATCGACGTTAAGACCCAGGACAACGTGACCATCGGCCTTGAGGTCTCTGCTCAGTACCACGTGAGCTATGACATGGGCGCCGGCCCGGCAGATTCGGGCATCTACAAGAGCTACTATATGCTGCAGGAGCCCGTCGACCAGATGCGTGACTTCATCACCGACGCCCTGCGCTCTTCGATTCCCGTCTACACACTCGATGAGGTCTTTGCCAAGAAGGACGACATCGCCAAGGATGTCAACGCTACCGTTTCCGAGCAGATGGCCGCCTACGGCTTCACCCTCGTGTCGACGCTCATCACCAAAATCGCACTGCCGACCGAGGTTGAGAACTCCATGAACGACATCAACGCCGCCCAGCGAAAGCGCGCCGCTGCGCAGGAGCTCGCTGAGGCCGACCGCATCAAGCGCGTCACCGAGGCGACCGCCGAGGCTGAGGCTATGGAAAAGGCGGGCGAGGGCATCGCCAACCAGCGCAAGGCCATCGCGCTGGGTATCAAAGATTCGCTCGAGATCATCCAGGAGACTGGTGTCGGTAATGACGAGGCCAACCAACTGTTCATGTTTACGCAGTGGTCCGAGATGATGACGGAGTTCGCTCGCACGGGTAAAACCTCGACGGTCGTGCTGCCGAGCGACTTTTCGCAGTCGGCCTCTATGTTCGAGCAGATGCTGACCGCCGGCAAAGTTCAGAACGAGTCAAAGGAGTAGACACGCGTGAAATACACCGTCGTTTGTGTTGGCAAGCTCAAAGAGCGCTTTTGGAAGGACGCGTGCGCCGAATACACCAAACGCCTAGGCGCCTATGCCAAGGTAGATATGCGCGAGGTTGCCGATATCGATCCAGCCAAGGCGGGCGGCGTGGATGCTGCGTGCGACAAAGAAGGCGCGGCGATTCTTGCCGCTCTGCCGCCTCGAGCACATGTGATTCTGCTGGCCATTGAGGGCAAGGAGCGTTCGAGCGAGGAACTCTCGACCCACCTCGACGACCTCATGCTGCGAGGTAACAGCGACATCGCTTTTGTAATCGGCGGATCGGACGGCGTGAGCGATGCCGTGCGCGCCCGCGCCGACGAGATGCTCAGCTTTGGACGTATTACCTTGCCGCACAACCTGGCGCGCGTGGTGCTGCTGGAACAGATCTACCGCGCCTGCAAGATTAGCCGTGGCGAGCCGTATCACAAGTAGGTCGGCAACACGAAACAATGGCGTGGGACAATGACTTTCGTTTTGAGGAACGCATCTGAGAGGACTGTGTGATATGAAGATCGGATTTGTCGGTTTTGGCAATATGGCGAGCGCTATGGCCGATGGCTGGATTGCCGCCGGCGTGGCCGCGGGCGACATGTGCGCCTGTGCGGGCCGCTACGATGCTCTGGTTGAGCGTTGCGAGGCGCGGGGCATGGCTGCCTGCCACGATGCGGCGGAGGTTGTTGCCGCGTCCGATATCGTGGTTGCGGCGGTCAAGCCGTACATGATCGAGAAGGTCTTCGCTCCACTCAAGGATGCGCTTGCCGACAAGGTCGTCCTTTCGGTCGCCTGGACCTGGGATAGCGCCAAGTGGGAACAGGTCCTGCCAGGTGTCGCTCATATCTCGACGGTGCCCAACACGCCGGTTTCGGTGGGCGAGGGCGTTATCGCCTGCGAGAAGGCTTCCACGCTTAGCGGCGAACAGCGTGCCACGGTGCTCGATCTGCTCGGAAAGCTTGGCACGGTGGTCGAGCTCGATTCGAGCCTGCTGTTTGTGGGCGGTACCGTGGGCGGTTGCGCCCCGGCGTTTGTCGCCATGGCGATCGAGGCTCTGGGCGATGCGGCCGTCAAACACGGTATTCCGCGCGCCGATGCCTATCGTATTGTGAGCCAGATGGTGCTGGGTACGGCAAAGCTGCAGCTTGCAACCGGCCAGCATCCCGCAGCGATGAAGGATGCCGTGTGCTCGCCCGGCGGTGCTACCATCAAGGGCGTCGTCGCGCTCGAGGACGCCGGCATGCGCAGCGCCCTAGTCAAGGCCATCGACGCTACTCTCCAGTAAACTGACCAATAAGGGACAGATTCATTTTGCAGGGTTTTCCTGCGGTTTTGTACCTTGAGCAAAAAGCGCCCCGCAACTGGCTCAATTCCAGTTGCGGGGCGCTTGCGTTTGCCCAGATAAAACCGACCAAAATAAGCCTGTCTCTTTTTGGCAGGTTAGTCCCAGAAGCTGTCTTCCTCATCCTCGGACTTGGGGCCGCGGTCGACATACATCTTATGGGTGCGCTTCTCCATCACAAAGGCAAGAATCGCAAATAGCAGGATGCCGCCGGCGAAAAGGATGGCAAAACCGGTGCGGGTGCCAAACAAAAAGGAAAAAACTGCGTCCATTGGGTGCCTTCTTGCGTAGTTGAGTTGGGTCGTAAACGCTCATAAGTATATACTTGCCCATACATGTACAAGGTTGCAACCTAAATGGAATGTATATCGCCGGAGGATCTAATGCTTGATATCAAGTTTGTTCGCGAGAACCCCGATGCCATCGATACCGCCATGGCAAATCGCCAGACGTCTTGGGATCGCGAGAAGTTCTTTGAGCTCGACGACGAGCGCCGTGCCGTCATCACCGAGGTCGAGGAGCTCCAGGCCACGCGTAACGCCGAGTCCAAGAAGATTGGCGCTCTGATGAAGGAGGGCAAGAAGGACGAGGCCGAGGCCGCCAAGGAGGCCGTGCGCGCCGTCAACGAGAAGATTGACGGTCTGGCCGAGCGCCGTACCGCTCTTGAGCAGGAGCAGTACGACTTCATGTCTCACCTGCCCAACATTCCGTGCGAGGCCACCCCGTACGGTAAGGACGAGGACGAGAACATCGAGCGTCGCCGCTGGGGCACCCCGCGCGAGTTCGACTTCGACTTTAAGCCGCACTGGGATCTGGGCACCGATCTGGACATCCTCGACTTCGAGCGTGGCAACAAGCTCTCCGGCAGCCGCTTCACCGTTCTCGGTGGCGCCGGCGCCCGCCTGGAGCGCGCCCTTATCAACTTCTTCCTGGACACACACACGAGCCGTGGCTTCAAGGAGTGGTGGCCGCCCATCGTCGTCAAGCGTCAGACCATGTTCGGTACGGGCCAGCTGCCCAAGTTCGAGGACGACGCCTATCACGTCTCGGGCGACAACTTCCTGATCCCTACCGCCGAGGTCGTACTGACTAACCTGCATGCCGGTGAGGTTCTGGACGCCGACACTCTGCCTCGCCGCTACACTGCCTTCACCCCCTGCTTCCGCGAGGAGGCCGGTTCCGCCGGTCGCGACACCCGCGGCATCATTCGCCAGCACGAGTTCGACAAAGTTGAGATGGTCAAGTTTGCCAAGCCGGAGGAGTCCGACGAGGAGCTCGAGAGCATGACCGCCGAGGCCGAGTACCTGCTGCAGCAGCTGGGCCTGCCGTATCGCGTGATTAGCCTGTGCACCGGCGACCTGGGCTTCTCTGCCCGTCAGACCTACGACATCGAGGTTTGGCTGCCGAGCTACAATGCCTACAAGGAGATCAGCTCCTGCTCCAATTGCGGCGACTTCCAGGCCCGTCGCGCCAACATCAAGTATCGCGACCCCGAGAATTTCAAGGGTTCGCGCTACCTGCACACCCTTAACGGTTCTGGCCTGCCGGCTGGTCGTACCATGGCTGCCATTCTGGAGAACTACCAGAACGCCGACGGCACCATCACGATCCCCGAGGTTCTGCGTCCCTACATGGGCGGCCTCGAGAAGATCGAGCCGGTCGCGTAAACTAGCTGCATAGGCGATTTGCGAGGGCGCTCCTTTTTGGGGCGCCCTTTTTGTGTACGGCTATACCATGCCGTGCGGACAGCTCGATAGAAAACACACGAACAGACGTTCTGTGTACATGCATCTACCTGCTATGCTTTTGCTAACTAAGAGCAAGAGAAAGGGGATGTGATGGAGCTGTTCGATGAGAGGGTTGTTTTGTTCCAGAGCGATGAGGGTGGGGAGCACCTGCTGGTAACGTGCGAGCCGTCGGGTATCGGTGGCTTGGTGGTTCGGCAGACGAGCGAGGGACCATTGACGCAATGGTGCTATGAGGAGTCGCCGCATGTGGTCGAGACGTTTGTGACGCATGAGGCGCTTGTCGCCCTTGAGCACTTCTATGGCGTTGGAACTTCTAATCAGGTGGCCCGAATGCTGAGTATCTCGTTTGCCGATTACGACTGTGCCCAACGGGTACGGTTGCTTCTGGGGGAGCTTGGCGCCGGGTTCGATGTGATCGAAAAGCCAATCGATCGCACGAGAAGCGCTGATGCTTGGGGTGCAGCGTGACAAATTGAGGCCCGCGCGAAAAAAAGTTTGAGATTTTGCTTGACTCTAACGAACTAAAGTGGTTTTATATGTCTTGCGCTGCGGCGTTACCTCAGCTGGATAGAGGGTCTGACTACGAATCAGAACGTCATAGGTTCGAATCCTATACGCCGCACCAATTGAAATTGAAAGCCTCCGGCAACGGAGGCCTTTCTTTTAGGCAGACGCCCTATGGATTCGAACCTCGGTCGAGGCGCGGGCGTAAAGAAAACGCGGAGCGTTTTTAGCCCGCGGGCGAGTCCGCCGGCAGGCGGGCGAAGCCGGTGCGGATCCGCGAAGCGGATGCGCGGAATCCTATACGCCGCACCAATTGAACTTTAAGCCTCCGGCAACGGGGGCTTTTCTTTTATACCGGCACCGCATGGATTCGAACCTCGGTCGAGGCGCGAGCGTGAAGCGGACGCGGAGCGTCCGTAGCGAGCGGGCGAGCGCGCCGGCGGGCGGTCGAAGCCGGTGCGGATCCGCACGACAACTTAATCAGCGCTTCGTAAAAATTTTTCAAATTGTTGCTTGACCCATCGAAGGCTCACGTGCATAATAATCCGTGCGTTGCGGCGTTACCTCAGCTGGATAGAGGGTCTGACTACGAATCAGAACGTCATAGGTTCGAATCCTATACGCCGCACCAATTGATCTTAAAGCTCCCGGCAACGGGGGCTTTTCTTATATCGCGATGCACCGAAGATCGTGCCAAGCCCTCCAAATGAATAAAAATCCAATTTGATAACTTTTTTCGAAAAACTGCTTGACCATTATTCAGTCCATGTGCATAATAATCAATAAGTCGCGGCGTTACCTCAGCTGGATAGAGGGTCTGACTACGAATCAGAACGTCATAGGTTCGAATCCTATACGCCGCACCATTTGAGATTAAAGCTCCCGGCAACGGGGGCTTTTCTTTTACGTAAGCACTGCATGGATTCGAACCTCGGTTGAGGCGCGGGCGTAAAGAAAACGCGGAGCGTTTTTAGCCCGCGGGCGAGCACGCCGGCAGGCGGGCGAAGCCGGTGCGGATCCGCGCAGCGGATGCGCGGAATCCTATACGCCGCACCATTTGAGATTAAAGCTCCCGGCGACGGGGGCTTTTCTTTTACGCCGGCACTGCACGGATTCGAACCTCGGTCAATGGGGACTATTTCCCATCGACTCGTGTAAGATTTCGAGTATGCGCCTCGGTGAGCCCGTGGCGAGCTCTTTCTTTAGACGACCGATCAGGGTGATATTTCGTGGCAGAGCGTCCGACATACAAGCTCAGGTTTCTTGATCCCAAAAAGCGCTTTCCGGCCATGCCAGAGCAGCCTGCGGGACGCTCGTATGGCGTGGTTTGGAAGCTCTTTGGCGAGGACCCGCATGAATCATGCTATGTCGTCGAATTTGTCGGCAAAAGCCATGTGTCGCTTTTGGGCTACGTGAGCGTTTCGGGTGAGGTCTATAAGGTGGACCGTCCCGTTAACGAGATATCGCTGCCAGACGATCCCGACATGCAACTGATTCTTGACAAGTCTGATTCCAACATCGGTGAGATTGCGGTCAGGGGTACCGATGGGACGATGCGCTCCCGGGCGCGGGTCATCGGCTCTCCCGAAGGCGCCATGCGCGAACAATCCGATCGCGAGACGTGGAATTCGACGCGCAGTCTTCGCTATGGCGAGTTCATGGCCTCGATGTTCTTGCGTTACGTGATATTCGCCGATTCTGAAAACGCTGTCTCAGACACGGCGGACGGTGATGGCCTCGACCAAGGCATGAAAAATGCCGTCGACAAGATCAAACTTGTAAAACTCCCCGAGCCGGTTGAGGTGCTGCTGGGTTTTGATTCCACACCGCTGCCCGATGCAATCGAAACGTTGCTCTACCGCATTGACCATACAGATAATCCAAGTGGCATTGAGCGCTATGCCGCCGCTTTGATGGGCGAAGTTAATCTGCCTCGCCTGCGCACCATCGCGGCCAAAACCGAAATGAGCCTGGCGCGCATCGATCGCTCGAGGCTCTTCTATCTCAATTTTGATCGTAGCCTGTTAGACCAGGACGAGATTGATACCCTGCTTGCCGTCGAGTGCCGCCTGAACCGCCTATCGGGCATCCTTGAGCGTATTGGGGCAGGGTTGGGCCCCGTTGCCTCGTCGCCAAGCTTTGAGGGCTGCTCGCTCTTTGACCTATGGCATATTAGCAAGACGACAAACGACGTTCCTCGCCTGCTCGAAACGCTGTCGAATGACAACCCGTGGGCCAAACCGGGGACGGTTGCGTGCCAGCCGGGTGGCGAGTGGGACGTTCGCACCCGCTTTGCACGTATCGTAGAAGCACTCAACGTGGTCACGCGGCTCGACTACACCTATCGAGCGAACGTCGCCGAGGGCATCATGCTGGTGCGATTTGGCCGCACGGTTGTCGATGCTATGCCGCAGCGCGAATACGATGCTCAAGATGACGCCTGGCGCGAGGTAGATGAGCCTAAGCGCGCAGCATGGGCCACTGAGCACGATGCGCGTATTGCGCTTACGCTCGCGGCAGCTTGCTTTGCTTCGGGCGCTCGCATCACGCGCTGCTACGTGCAGATTGCGGCTCCCGACGGCGAGCAGGGCGAGCGCGTTGTTAAAACGTATTCCTTTGGCCGTGCGGCCTATCTGGCCGATTGCGTTTCTATCGCCAAGGATCTTGAGAGCATGGATATGGACGACATGCCCTGCATGCATTTGCTCGAGGCATATGAGGCAGATGCGCCGGACATGATTGAGCCTGCAGAGGTTCACGCCCGACCACGTGATGACCATCGTCCATTGCCGCCTGCGCTTCGCGATTTGCTGCTCGCTGATACGGCTGATGAGCTTGAGGTCATGGAGGAGGACAACGATCCGTATGTCGCCCGTGTCGTCGAGCTACGCGAGCAATCCAAAGTTGACCGAGCTGGTGCTTTCGAGGGCTTTTCTCGCCTTGTCGAGGAGTTGGAAGCCAAGTGTACTGTTGCTGAGCTTTTGGCGACGGGCCCAGTGCAGACCCAGTTCTGCGACAACCAGCTGGTGCGCATGGTGCTGCCGGTGATGGAGGAGGACCGTTCCGTGCGAATCCTTCGCGCTCCCGATGCGCTGTATTTTGCCCAGCACGAAATCTGCAGCTTTTACGCCGAACAAGAGGACTTTGAGCGTGCGCTGCCCGAGGTGCGTCGTCTCTACGATTTGGCGCGCTCGTCCATGCAGTCTCACTTTGCCCTGATCAACGTGCTAGCACGCCTGGAGCGCTATGACGAGATTATCGAGGTAGCGCGCCACGGCCTGCGCATTGCCAGCGACCGGCCTTCGATCGGTTACCTGTTCTATCGCCTGGCATTCGCCTACTGGAACTGCGACCAGCTCGAGCTGGCGCTGGCATGTTATCGCCTGGTGCCGCGCGGCGAGGAGTCGGGCGGCAGTGCGCAGGAGGAGATGCAGGGCCTCATGAACGAGATGGGCGTCATCAAACCGCCCACGTTTGAGGAGGCTGTCGAGACCATCCGCAAGGCAGGTCTTGAGCTGCCGCCGGTGCCCGCCGTGACCAATCAGCTCGCGGATACCGCCGTGCAACTCGTCGATAACGGCTTCTTTTTCTTGGCGCGCGGCTGCATCTATCAAATGTGGCGCACCATGGGCAACGATGAGCTCGGCTCCCTCAACCGCTCGCTGGGGTAGGCGAAGATTGCAAGGAGGAAAGGCTGTTGGGCAATTTGAAAATCCCCCTTGCCCATCCTCGACTGTTTGGTTACTATAGAACGGCTGTTACGGAGAGCTGACCGAGAGGCCGAAGGTGCTCGCCTGCTAAGCGAGTATGCCCCAAAAGGGCATCTGGGGTTCGAATCCCCAGCTCTCCGCCAGTACGAATTTGAAGAAGGGCTCCGTAAGGGGCCCTTTTTTATTATCAAGAAAGGCGGCTGGGGATTCGAACCCTCAAAAAAAGAGGCGCCCCGTTGGACGCCTCATTTGGTTCGATGTGCTATCGCTCCGGCCTACACCTCGGGAGCCTTGGCTACGGTCTCGCTCTCGGCTGTGAACGGGCGGTTGTCGATGCGGCGGCCCAGGCGGTCGAGCTTCACGAGCAGCCACTCGATGGGATTGGGCCCCGTTCCTTCCTCGTCGGCAACCAGGTCCATGACGGCAATCTTGGTGCCGTCCTGCTTAAGCGTAACGCTGCCCACCTTATCGCCAACATGCACCGTGCCCGAAAGGTCATCGTAGCTAACCTTTTCGGTCACTTCGCCGGCGAGTGAGAACACCGTTGCCTGTGCGGCGGGGTCGGCGAGCGTGGCGTCGATCGTCTTGTCCGTCCAATCTGTCTGGCTAATGCGCGCCATGAGCGGGTTGCCGTTGGCGGTCTTCTTCTGTGTATTGGCGATCGCGACCGTGACCTTGTGGCCGTAGTACCAGTTGGCAAGGGTGGCGGTATCGGTAAAGCGCTGGTCGGTGGTGGTGGAGTTCAAAATAACGGTGTAGATCTCGTCGCCGTCGCGGTTGTAGGCGCTCGTAAAGCAATAGCCTGCGTCGTCGGTGGTGCCGGTCTTGCCGCCAATGTTTCCGTCTTGACCGAGCAAAACGTTGTGCGTGTCCATGGAATGCGAATGGTCTGAGCCGTCGGCGCCCGTAACCTCGATCCAGGAGTCCTCGCTCGCCACGACCTCGCGGAACGTGTCGTTTTTCATAGCCTCCTGCATCATCAGTGCCACGTCATGTGCTGTCGAGTGCATATCGCCGGCCCACTCGTCAAAATCCAGGCCGTGCGGATTCTCGAAGACCGTACCGGTGCAGCCGAGCTTTTTAGCGCGCTCGTTCATGGCCTTTACAAAGGTGGCCACGGCGTCCTTGGTCTTGGGGTCGATCTTTTTGCCCACGTGCTCGGCAAGCGCGATGGCGGCATCGTTGCCCGAGGGGATCATCAGGCCGCGCAGTGCCTGCTCCACGGTGAGCTCGTCGCCTTCGAGCAGGCCGGCAGTCGAGTTGCCTACGGTGGCGGCAGCGTTGCTCACCGTGACCTTCTCGTCCATCTTGCAGTTCTCGACGGTCAGGATTGCGGTCATGACCTTGGTGATCGAGGCAATCTTGACCTGCTCATCGGCGCCGCGTCCATAGTAGACGGTGCCGTCCTTGCCCATAACAAGGGCATTAGTTGCCTCGATATCGGGCAGGTTTTCTGTCGTGATGCCGCGGACGTCGGCGGTCTTGCCGCAGACGTCGTCGGTCGTGAGCACTTGGGCGCCGGCAACAGCAGGCACGCCGGCAACGAGGGCGATGGCGCAGGCAAAGCCGGCGGCAAGCTGGGCGGAGCGCTTTGCAAAAGAGGTGAGGGACTTCACAGATTTCGCTTTCGACGGGATGGTCTCTTCTGGCACTAGAGTATATCGTTTGCCGGCGACGACGATCGTTGCGTGCGCGCATGGCCCGCATTCGTGCTCGAACGGGCACAAGGGTGCTTAAGGTCGACTTAATCGCCCGCGCATGTTGTGTGTGGCGGGCGCCGCCTCGGGCATAATGGAGCGCGAGAGGAGCATACATGAACGAGCGCATACTGGTAGTTGATGACGAGAAGGCCATCGCCGACCTGGTTGGCATCTACCTTACAAAGGAGGGCTTTGACGTCCAGATCGCCTACAGCGGGGCCGATGCGGCCAAGGCAATTCTGGAGCAAGAGTTTGACCTGGCGCTGCTCGATGTCATGCTGCCCGATATCGACGGCTTTGAGCTGCTGCGTACCATCCGTGCCAGCCATACCTATCCCGTAATTATGTTGACGGCACGCGATGCCCAGCAGGATAAGATCGAAGGCCTTTCTCTTGGCGCGGACGATTACGTGGTCAAGCCGTTCCGCCCGCTGGAGCTCATCGCGCGCGTTCATGCTCAGTTGCGCCGCTACACCAGCTACGGTAGCCGCGCGCAGGCGACCGAGTCGCCGACCCTCCAGCTCGACGGCCTCGAAATCAACCGTGACGCTCGCTCCGTGACGGTGGACGGTGCGCCGGTGCGCCTCACGCCCATCGAGTATTCCATCTTGCTGTATCTGGCCGAGCATCACGGCAGCGTAGCGCCCGTGGAGGACCTGTTCCGCGCGGTGTGGAACGAGGACTTTATGCCCGGCTCCAACAATACGGTGATGGTACACATTCGTCACCTGCGCGAAAAGATCGGTGACGACGCTCAGAAGCCGCGTTTTATCAAAAACGTTTGGGGCGTCGGCTACATCATCGAATAACACCTTTGTTTGCGAGGACATGGACATGACAAATGACGATAGGCAGGCGTTTGAGGTGCCCGATTGGCTCTTTGAATATGTAAAGGCGGTCGTCGATAATCGCGCGCTTGCGACGGTGCTGCTCTTTTTGCTGAGTCTGCTGCTGATCGGCATTGATAACATCGCCGGTATCTTGGCGGTGCTACTCATCGGCTTCTTGCTGATCGATCGCTTTGAAATCGTGCGTCGTTGCGTGGTGATCGGCGGTGCCGCGTGGGTCATGACGCTGGCGATCGGCGCCATGGCACTCGGCGGCATTGAGGGACCGGTGCTGTTCGATGCCGGCTTTGTATTCACCATGCTTGGCTTTGTCTTGGCGCTCGCCGTGTGCGTCCTGTTCTTTTGCGGCCGCGCTCTGTACTACCAGGGCTATGAGCAGGGTGAGCAGCATTCCGACTGCGTGCTTGCCGCCCGTATTCAGGACCGCCTGATCGATCATCCCGACGCGTGGGACAACATCGATGGCGACTTCCTGGAGGTCGAGGGTGTGCTCAACCGTGTGCGCGATCGCGAGCACAAAGTCCAGCAAGCCCTGCGTGACGAGTCACACCGCAAGGACGATTTGGTCACATACTTGGCGCATGACCTGCGCACGCCGCTTGCCAGCGTGGTGGGCTACCTCTCGCTGTTGCAGGAGGCGCCCGATCTGCCGGTTGAGCAGCGCGCGCACTTTACGGGCGTGGCGCTCGACAGGGCGCATCGACTCGACGCGCTTATTGAGGAGTTCTTTGATATCACGCGCTTTGACTTCCACGATATTGTGCTCACGCGCGGCTACGTCGACCTGGGATTGCTGCTGGCGCAGGTGGCCGATGAGTTCTATCCCATTCTCAACGAGCAGCACAAAGATGCCCAAGTTGATGTGCGTGAGGACCTGACGGTGCTCGTGGATGGCGACAAGATGGCTCGCGTGTTCAACAACATTATGAAAAACGCCATCGCCTATAGCTACGAAGGATCGACCATCACGATTGAGGCTGGGCGCCAAGATGACGGCGGCGTGCGAATTCGCTTTATCAATCAGGGTGATCCGATCCCGGCGGCTAAGCTCAAGGTGATCTTTGAGAAGTTCTATCGCCTGGACGCGGCGCGTGCGACCAATCGCGGTGGCGCCGGTCTGGGTCTTGCCATCGCCAAGGAGATTGTCGCGGCACACAGCGGCACCATTGCGTGCGAATCGACGCCCGAGCGCACGGTGTTTACCATTGCGCTGCCCGCTGCATAGCCAGCGTGCCCTTACAAACACTTGACAATGCGCTCACGTGCGTATGAGCCGCGATTTCTACTATCGATACTGCTGAATTGATATCGATATGGAGGTATGCGGTATGACGGCTGCTGCGGCGATGGAGCCTACGGAGCTTGAGGAACTCATAGAGGCGCAGGCCGCGGCCGCGCACGAGCGCGAAGTTGGGGATGCGACTCGCCCCACGTCAGAGGACCTTGCCGCCTCGCCGACGCGCATCGATGTTGAGGGCCTTGACCTGTTTTACGGCGACCATCATGCGCTCAAGGACGTGTCCATCAAGATCCGCGACAAGCAGATCACCTCGTTCATCGGGCCTTCGGGCTGCGGAAAGTCGACGCTGCTGCGCTGCTTTAACCGAATGAACGACGGCATCAAGGATTGCCGCATTGAAGGCAAGATTGCACTCGACGGCCAGAATATCCTGGGCGATTACGATATCTGCCGCTTGCGCCAGCGCGTGGGTATGGTGTTCCAACGCCCCAATCCGTTTCCCATGAGCATCTACGACAACGTCGCCTACGGTCCTCGCGGCATGGGAGTGCGCGACCGCGTCGTGCTCGACGAGCTGGTCGAAGACTCCCTGCGACGCGCCGCACTGTGGGATGAGGTCAAGGACAAGCTCAAGGAGTCGGGGCTGGGCCTTTCGGGCGGTCAGCAGCAGCGTCTGTGCATCGCCCGCGCGCTTGCCGTGCAACCCGATATTCTGCTGATGGACGAGCCCACGAGCGCTCTCGATCCCGTGTCGACGCTGGTGGTTGAGCAGCTGGCCTGCGAGCTCAAGGAGACCTGCACGCTCGTGGTCGTTACGCACAATATGCAGCAGGCGGCGCGCATCTCCGACTCGGTCGCGTTTTTCTTGCTGGGTGAGTTGGTGGAGCACGCACCCAGCGCTCAGCTCTTCAAAAATCCCACCGACCCGCGCACGGCGGATTATTTGACGGGACGTTTTGGCTGATACCATCTAGTAAAGGTACCTTTAGGGTTAAGATGCGGTCATGCCGGCCGCAAAGGGGTTCAACATGATCTATTACGTCGAGGACGATGACAACATCAGGGATTTGACGGTCTATGCACTGCGCAAACAGGGAATCGAGGCCGAAGGCTTTTCGTGCGATGGCGAGTTTAAGGCTGCCGTGGCGCGACGGGTACCCGATGCCGTCCTGCTCGACATCATGCTGCCCGATACCGACGGTTTGGCAATTATGCGTCGCCTGCGTGCCGACCGTCTGACGGCGACGGTGCCCATCATGATGCTTACTGCTAAGGATACCGAGCTCGATAAGGTGATGGCGCTCGATGGCGGTGCTGACGATTATCTGACCAAGCCGTTTTCGCTCATGGAGCTTGCCAGCCGTTGCCGTGCGCTGCTGCGCCGCGGCGGTATGGTCAAGCAGGCGAGCGATGTGCTCAGCGTGGGCGATATCGTGCTTTCGCCCAGCCATCGCGAGGCGACCGTTGCCGGCGAGCCGCTCAAACTCACCTTGCGCGAGTTCGATTTGCTCGAATATCTTATGCGCAAACCCGGCGTGGTCTTTACCCGTGAGTCGCTGCTGCAGAGCGTGTGGGGCTGGGACTTCGACGGCGGCTCGCGTACCGTCGACGTTCACGTGCAGACGCTTCGCCAAAAGCTCGGCGAGCGTGCCGGCGCTATCGAGACGGTGCGCGGCGTGGGTTATCGCCTAGCGGAGCCTTCCGCCGGTAGCGATACTGAAGATGCCGTCGCTGCGGCAGCAGCATCGGAGGAGTAGTCCGTGGTCTTTGCCCCTCAGGGAAAACACACGCTCTCGCATCGCGTGTTTGCGACGATATTTGTCTGCGCCATGTCCGTCATTTTGGCGTTTACGGTGCTGGGCGCGTTCTTTGTGCAAAACACCTTGGCAGATGCCACGAGTGCCAACCTTTCGCAAGAAACCGAGCTTATTGCCGCCGCCTTAAACGAGCAGAAGGAGCCCATCGCATTCTTGCGAAGCCTCGATCGCGAGGACCTTCGTATCACGCTGATCAACAGGGATGGATCGGTCGCCTACGATAACGAGGCGTCTCCTTCCATGCTGCCCAACCATGGCGATCGCCCCGAGGTCGTTGAGGCCCTTGAGAGCGGTTCGGGCTCCGCGGAGCGCTCGAGCACCACGCTCGACGAGATTATGCTATATCGCGCCGTCGCCCTTGATAACGGTCAGGTTGTTCGTTTGGCACAGGCCCAGCCTGGCGTTGCGGCGATTTTGCTTTCGCTGGTGGCGCCGATGCTGCTTATTGCGGCGGCGGGCGCGGTGCTCTCATTTTTCCTTGCGCGCCGCGAATCCCGTGCCATCATTGCGCCGCTGCAGGAGGTCGATTTGGACCACCCGCGCCGTAGCTATGAACACGCCTACACCGAGATGGTTCCCATGCTCGAGCGCATTGAGTCACAGCGCCAGGAGCTTAAACGCCAGATGGCGGTGCTGGCCGATAACGACCGCATGCGTCGCGAGTTCACGGCCAATATCACTCATGAGCTCAAGACCCCGCTCACCGCGATTTCGGGCTATGCCGAGCTTATTGCAAACGGCATGGTTGAGGGCGAGGATGACCTGCGCAACTTTGGCGGCCGCATCTACCGCGAGGCGGGACGCCTGGCAGCGCTCGTCAACGACATCCTCACGCTTTCCAACTTGGACGAGGCGGAACGAGCATCCGAGGGCGAGGCTGTGCCCATTGGGTCCACAGAGCCCATCGAGCTCTCTCGCGCCATGTTGACGGTGGAACAGCGTCTTGAGCAGGTTGCCCGTCAGTCGAATGTGACCATTGGGCACGAGACGAAGCCCGTGGTGATCGAAGGCGTGACGCGCCTGATCGACGAGCTGATCTATAACCTGGCAAGCAACGCCATTCGCTACAACCGATCTGGCGGTACGGTCACGCTGCGTTGTGGAACTAACGATGAGGGTCATCCGTACCTGTCTGTTGCCGACACGGGTATCGGTATTGCGCCCGAGGAGCAGGGTAAAGTGTTCGAGCGTTTTTACCGCGTGGACAAGAGTCGTTCTAAGGCGCGTGGCGGAACCGGCCTGGGCTTGGCGATCGTCAAGCACGCCGCTCTGTACCATCACGCCGCGATTGACCTGTCGAGTGAGCCGGGCGTGGGAACTACCATTGCGGTAACGTTTCCCGTGCAACAAGAGGGACCGTTCGCGTAGCGGTATGGCAAAAACCGAGGATTAGACGATGCGCCTCCGCTGCCGCGTTAGTTGTTGTGCAACTTATACGCGGACGCTGTATCTTATGTATAGAGTTCGGACATGGCAAAAAGATGCGATATCATACGGGCAGTTTTGTCGATATGAACTAGGGAAATGAAAGGCAAACTGCATGACCCTTCTCGAACTGTTCCAGTTGCTTAAAAAGCACCTCAAGCTGGTCATTGCCCTTCCGGTGGTCTGCGCGATCGCCATGGGCGTCGTCTCCTTCGCCATGATGGACAACACCTACACCGCCACGACGAGCATGTACATTCTCGCCAAAACCGATGGCGGCCAGACGAGCTACTATAACGACCTGTCCGCAAGCCAGATGCTCTCCAACGACATCGCCACCCTGCTCGATAGCGATAGCGTCAAGAGCGGTGCCGCCAAGGAGCTGGGCCTTACCAGCCTGGACGACTATAAGGTGAGTGTTACGAGCGAGACCACGACCCGCGTTATCTCGCTGTCTGTGACCGGTGCCAGCCCCGATGGCGCCGCCGCCGTCGCTAATGCCATGGCCAACTCGGTTTCTACCGTTGCCCAGGACGTCGACGCCGCCCAGGCCGTCAACGTCATCGACAAGGCAAAGGTTCCCACCCAGCCCAGCGGCCCCAACCGCAAGCTCTACATTGCAGTTGCCGCTCTGGCCGGTCTGTTTGTCGCTGTCGCGATTGTTGTGCTGCTCGACATGCTCAACACGCGCGTCCGTTCTGTCGATGACGCCGTCGAGCTGCTCGGCGTGCCCGTCATCGGCCGTTTCCCCGTTGTGAAGGGCGGTAAGTAATCCATGGCCCGTAAAAAGAAAACCGGCGATACCCTCGCCTTTAACAACGCAGCCAAGACGCTGCTCGCCAATATTCGCTTTGCGAGTGTCGATACGCCTATCAAGTCCATTACGGTGACCTCCTCCATTCCCAACGAGGGTAAGTCCACCATCGCGCTCAACCTGGCACAGGCCATCGCAACCAGCGGCAAGAGCGTTCTGCTCGTTGAATGCGACATGCGCCACCGTACGCTTGCCAACATGCTGGGCATCCGTCATGCCGGCGGCTTGTACGCCGTGCTTTCCGATCAGATGTCGATCGATGAGGCCGTTATCGACACCGACCAGCCCAACCTCTTCTTCCTTGACGCCGAGCCGCGCATTCCCAATCCGGCAGACATCATCGCCTCGCGCCGCTTTGCCAAGCTTGTCGCCGCGCTGGAGGAAAAGTACCAGTACGTCATCTTTGATACGCCGCCTGTGGGTACGTTCGTTGACGCTGCCGAAGTCGCTGCGATCACCGACGGCACCATCTATGTCATCCGTCAGGACTTTGCCAAGCGCAATGAGATCCTCGCTGCTTTCGATCAGCTCAACAAGGCCGAGGTCAACGTGATCGGTACGGTCATGAACTGCTGCGAGACTTCGAGCCACGACTACTATTACTCGTATTATGGCGGGGATAAGGGGCAGAACGACGCTGCGGCTGGGGCCAATCCCGCTGTTGGCGGCGCGGCTGCAACGGGCACCCCTGCGAAGGCGAAACGCTTTAAGAAATAAGCAATGACGCAGATAAGAGGGCGATATGCGAGACATCCATTGCCATATCCTGCCCGGAGTCGATGACGGCGCGGTAAACCTTGAGCAAAGCTTGGCGATGCTCGAGGCGGCCCGCGCCGTCGGCGTTACGCACATGGTGTGCACGCCGCACTGCCGGGACCCGTATTTTGACTTCGAAAAAATGTGGGAGGCCTATCGACTGCTTTGCGCGCATGCGGGCGATATGCATTTGCAGATGGGCTTTGAGGTCAATCATGCCAAGCTCATGGATTTGGGCATCGAATGGGCCGATCGCCTGCATTTCGATGGCTCAAACGAGTTTTTGCTTGAGCTCTCGACGCGTGCTGATTCGTATGACTTTGAGGAATACGAGAACACGATCTACGACTTGCAGTGTCGCGGCTACCAGGTGATCATCGCCCATCCCGAGCGCTATCGTGCGATTCAAAAGGATGTGAGCGTGGCTGAACGCCTGGTCGACCTGGGCTGCAAACTGCAGGCTTCGGCTGATTTTATTGCCGGCGGGCGCTTTGGTCGCGAAAAGAAGCCGGCGCAGTGCCTGTTTAAGCAGGGCCTGTACAGCTATATCGCGAGCGATGCCCACAACGTGGGCCACTACGATTGCTTGGCAAAAGCACGCGCGAAGTTTAGCGTGGGAGCTCATTTCCGCTAAAATTTTCCCCTACGTTCGCATCGAATGAAGGGGCGACCATGGATATTCAAATTAAGACGGGATGCTTTGAGGATGCGGCGCTGGTGCGCCGCGCCGTCTTTATGGACGAACAGGGTTACGAAATCGAGTTCGACCAGATCGATGAGGCCTCGAGCTGCATTCATGTGACGCTGTACGTGGATGGTCAGCTCGCCGGCTGCTCGCGCGTGTTTCCCGAGGAGCTGGAGTACGCGGCAGATGCGGAAGCCCCGGCGTTGCCGGCATGCGACATGGACGAAGGCGTTGCGGCGGGGGAGACCTACATTATGGGGCGCGTCGCCGTGCTGCCGGCCATGCGCCGTCGCGGTCTGGCAAGCAAGATTGTCGAAGCCAGCGAAGCTGCTGCGTGCGATGCCGGCGCCAAGCTCATAAAGTTGCATGCACAGGAGTACGTGCTGCCGCTCTATGCCAAGGCCGGCTACACGCAGATTGCCCCGGTGGACTACGAAGACGAAGGCCAGCCTCATGCCTGGATGGCCAAACTGCTGGGCGACAGATAGGGACGTTCCTTTTCTGCCGGCAGCTGGGGACACTCCTTGGCAATCGACGCATGGGTGTTCCAACATACAGTTTTTCGATTCCGTATGTATATATGCGCGCTAATAGGTTATAAAATCTAAGTCTGAACATAGCAGGTCTGCGATGCGGCTCGGGCAACCGGGCCGTTTTTGCGGGCAGGGGTAGCGCGAAAGGACTGCACATGCGTCAATTTAAGACCGAGAGCAAAAAACTGCTCGACCTCATGATCAACTCCATCTACACCAATAAGGAAATCTTCCTGCGCGAGCTTATCTCCAACGCGAGCGATGCTGTCGACAAGCTCAACTTTAAGAGCCTTCAGGATCCGAGCGTCAAGCTCGACCAGGGCGACCTGGCCATTCGTGTCTCCTTTGATAAGGACGCCCGCACCATCACGATTTCGGATAACGGAATCGGCATGACCGCCGAGGAGCTCGAGCGCAACTTGGGCACCATCGCCCATTCCGGCTCCGAGGAGTTTAAGACCGAGAACGCCGAACAGCAGGGCTCCGATGTCGACATCATCGGTCAGTTTGGCGTGGGTTTCTACTCCGCCTTTATGGTCGCCAGCCACGTGAAGGTCGTCAGCCGCGCTTATGGCGAGGATACCGCCCACGTTTGGGAGTCCGACGGTCTTGAGGGCTACACCATCGAGGATGGCGAGCGTGCTGAGCACGGTACCGATGTCATCCTGACGCTGCGCGAGAACGAGAAGCTCGACGCTGACGGCGAGGCCGAGACCTACGATCGCTTCCTGACCGAGTGGGGCCTCAAGAGCCTGATTCAGCAGTACAGCAACTATGTGCGCTACCCGATTCAGATGATGGTGACCAAGAGCCGCCAGAAGCCCAAGCCTGAGGACGCCGGCGACGACTACAAGCCCGAGTACGAGGACTATCAGGAGCTCGAGACCATCAACTCCATGACGCCGATCTGGAAAAAGCGCAGCTCTGACGTTGAGCAGAGGGATTACGACGAGTTCTACAAGTCTACGTTCCACGACTTTGACGATCCCGCGCGCACTATCAGCTTCCATGCCGAGGGCACGCTTGAGTACGATGCACTGCTGTTTGTGCCGGGTCGCGCCCCGTTCGATCTGTACAGCAAGGACTACGAGAAGGGCCTGGCGCTCTATAGCTCCAACGTGCTGATTATGGAGAAGTGCGACGACCTGCTGCCCGACTACTACAACTTTGTGCGCGGTGTCGTGGACTCTGCCGACGTGACGCTCAATATTTCGCGTGAGACGCTGCAGCAGAATCGTCAGCTCAAGGCCATTGCCAAGCGTGTCGAGAAGAAGATCACCGCCGATCTCGAGGACATGCGCGACAACGACCGCGAGGCATACGAGAAGTTCTTTGAGAACTTTGGTCGCGGTCTTAAGTACGGCATCTACTCAAGCTACGGCATGAAGGCCGACGAGCTCGCCGACTTGCTGCTGTTCTGGTCTGCCAAGGAGCAGAAAATGATCACCCTTGCCGAGTATGCCAAGGGCATGCCCGAGGGCCAGAAGGCAATTTACTATGCCGCCGGCGATTCGCGCGAGCGCCTGACCAAGATGCCCGTCGTGAAGGGCGTGCTCGACCGCGGTTACGATGTACTGCTGCTGACGCAGGACGTGGATGAGTTCACCTTCCAGGCCATGCGTGAGTACGTGGCTGCCGATATGCCCAAGGTCTACGAGGATGACGCTGCTCGCGAGGCTGCCGAGAAGGCAGTTGCCGATGGTGCCGAGCCTGAGGTCGAGGATCGTCACCTGGAGCTTAAGAACGTCGCGACCGGCGATCTTGACTTGGCGACCGATGACGAGAAGAAGGAGGCCGAGGACGCCACCAAGGAGAATGAGGACCTCTTTAACGCCATGAAGGAGGCGCTCGGCGACAAGGTCGAGAAGGTCGCCGTCTCTGCGCGCCTGACCGATGCTCCCGCGTGCATCACCACCGAGGGCCCGCTTTCGCTCGAGATGGAGAAGGTGCTCCAGAAGGGTCCCGAGGGCGCGCCCGACGGTATGCCCAAGAGCCAGCGCGTGCTCGAGCTCAACGCCAAGCACCCGGTCTTTGCCAAGCTCGTCGCCGCTCAGAAGGCGGGCGACACCGACAAGATCAAGCAGTACTCCGGCCTGCTCTACGACCAGGCTCTGTTGGTCGAGGGTATTCTGCCCGAGGACCCCGTGGCCTTCGCGGCAGCTGTCTGCAACTTGATGTAGTTAGGTAGTTACGCCTTTGGTTCCGCCGTTCTAACGAACGGCGGACCGATCGACGCTGCAAACCCGCCAGAGCGGCAATCTGCCTTTCAGCTTCGGCGGCATGACCAGAAGGTCAATGCCGCTTCGCTTCAAGGCACCTTGCTCGCTCTGGCGGGTTTTCGCTGTCGTTGCCAAAACATCGGCGCTTCCGTTGTTGTAGTCATTGGGGACGTTCTTGAATGACTATTTGAATTGCTAATTTGTGCGGGTTGTGGTTTTGTGACCTGCTGAAATTAAAGATACTGTACAACTGTACGTTAATTCGTCTTCGTAGTATATTGCTACCCGCAAAACTCAATACCATTGTGCTCTGAGACGCTAAAGCGCCTACGTACAATGGTTGTCGATAGTACGATTCGATTCAACGACAGGATGGATGGTCCAAGCGTGAGCCTCGGCAGCAAACTATCCGATGCAAAGGTCTCCTTTGCGATATTCAAGCGCGACATTAAGCGGCTGCTTGTGAACCCCGTCGCCTTGGTGGTTACCCTCGGCGTGTGTGTTATTCCCTCGCTGTATGCCTGGTACAACATCGTGGCAAACTGGGATCCGTACGGAAACACCCAGGGCATCAAGATTGCCATCGCCAACAACGATCGGGGCACCCAGAACGACCTGGTGGGCGAGCTCAACGCGGGCGACCAGGTCGTCGATCAGCTCAAGGAGAACGATCAGCTGGGCTGGACCTTCGTTGATTCGGCGGCCGACGCCAAGGAGGGCGTCGAGAGCGGTGAGTACTATGCGGCCATCGTAATCCCCAAGAACTTCTCGGATAACCTGGTCTCGATGCTCGACGGCAACTACCATCAGCCCAAGCTTACGTACTACGTCAATGAGAAAAAGAGCGCAATTGCTCCCAAGGTTACCGACACCGGTGCAAACACCATCGAGCAGCAGATCAACTCGGAGTTCGTCTCCACGGTGGGCGAGACCGTTGCCAGTATTGCCAAGGATGCCGGAGTCGATTTAAAGGACAAGGCAACCCAGACTCAGGATTCGTTGGCCGGTTCGGTATCAGAGGCATCCGATACGTTGGGCGAAGTGCGCGATTCGATTGGCGACATGAATGCCGCCATCGATAAGACGAGTGGTTCCATTGCCTCGGCAGATGCAGCACTTGCCGGTCTGCAGGGTCAGGCGCCGTCGCTGACGCAGGCGATCTCCCAGGGCAACGACCTGCTGGGCGAGGCTCGCGCCACGGCGGGTAACTCTGTCGCCTCGCTCTCCAAGGCGCTCTCGGAAGGCAGCCTTGCGCTCACCAAGACGTCAGCCTCCGCGAACGCTGCGATTGGCAAGCTGACGGGCGCGGTCACATCTACGACCACCCGTATCGACAACTCGCTTGAGTCTCTCCAAGCGACGATCGACCACAATAAGGCCGTTATCGGCCACTTGGAAATTCTCGTCAATGACACGTCGACAGGTTCCAAGGAAATTGACGCGTGCATTGTATCGACCATCGATATGCTCCGCGAGCAGAATGAAAAGCTTCAGAGCATCAAGGACGGCCTGTCTGCGCAGTCGAGCGCCATGGCGAATGACGCCGCGGCTGTCTCGGGTGCCAGCGACGCTATCAATAACGCAATTCAGACCGGTGCGACCAACCTTGGCCAGGCCCAGACGGACCTGGGTCAAAACGCGCTGCCGAAGGCCTCGAGCGCGCTTGATTCATTTGCCGCCGTCTCGGGTGATCTGACGGGAATCGTGTCTGGCCTCACGCCTACTATTGCAAGTGCGCGCGGTACACTTTCGCAACTCAACGCTACGCTCGGTCAGGCCAAGACCACGCTGTCCCAGACCGATGCCTCGCTTGCCAAGGTCCAGGACAAGCTCGCAACCGCCGCCAACGACATCGCGGCGCTACAGACCTCCGAGTCCATGGGCGAGCTGGCCGACCTGATGGGCGTCGACGTCGATGACGTTGCAGACTTCATGGCATCTCCGGTCGAGCTGGCCTCAAAGTCAATTTACCCGGTCAAGAGCTTTGGTTCGGGCATTGCCCCGTTCTATACCAATCTGGCGCTGTGGGTGGGCGGCTACGTGCTCATCGCCATCTACAAGCTTGAGGTCGACCGCGAAGGCATCGGCAGCTTTACCGCGCGTCAGGGCTACTTTGGCCGCTGGTTGCTACTGGTGATCCTGGGCGCGTTGCAGGCCATCATCGTTACGGTAGGCGATCTGGTGATTGGCGTGCAGTGCGTCAGCCCGCTGCTGTTCGTGCTGGGCGGCATCGCCATCTCGTTCACCTACGTCAATATCATCTATGCGCTGTCCACCACGTTTAAGCATATCGGCAAGGCTATCGGCGTCATTCTCGTCATCGTGCAGATCCCGGGTTCGTCGGGCATGTACCCCATCGAGATGATGCCCGGCTTCTTCCAGTGGCTGCACCCGCTGCTACCCTTTACCTACGGCATCAATCTGCTGCGCGAGACGGTCGGCGGCATGTATTCGTTCAACTACCTGTTTAACCTGTGCATTCTGGGCGTGTTCTTGATCGTGGCGCTCTTTATCGGCCTGCAGCTGCGTCCGCTGCTGCTCAACCTCAATCTGCTCTTTGATAAACAGCTTTCCACGACTGGTATGATGATTTGCGAGTCCAACGACCTGCCGCGCCAGCGCTACTCGCTGCGCACGGCCATGCGTGTCATGCTCGATTCCGATTCGTACCGTCGCGAACTGCTCGATCATGCGGTCGCCTTTGAACATCGCTACCCGTACTACATCAAGGGCGGTTTTGCCGCCGTGGTGGGCGTTCAGGTCCTGCTCTTTGTCCTGTCGACGGTTCTCGATGTCGACAATAACGGCAAGATCATCCTGCTTGTCATTTGGATCATCTCGGTTATTGCCATCTGCGGCTGGCTTATCAATATCGAATATATCCGCGCGAGCCTCAATACCCAGATGCGCATCTCGGCGCTTTCGGATGAGGACCTGCGTCGCGAGATGCGCGAGCACACGGCCGCCATTCCTGCCGCCCGCCACATGTTTGGCCTCAACGCCAGCGAGCGTGGTGCCAAGGGCGGCGATCAGTCCGCGGGCCGCTTGCCGCATATAGGCTCGCACCATAAATCTCAGGGCAGCGACAGCACAGCCACAAATGATGGAGATACCACCGCGCTTGGCAAGCACTCCAAAGGAGGTGAGGCATAAATGAAGAACATCCTGCATCTGTTTAAGCGCGATGTCCAAAACGTGTCTCGCTCCGTGATCGGCTTGATTGTCGTGATGGGCCTCATTATCGTGCCGTGTCTGTACGCGTGGTTTAACATCGCCGGCAGCTGGGATCCGTACGGCAACACCGGCAATCTTAAGATCGCCGTGGTCAACACCGATGAGGGTTACGAGAGCGATCTGATTCCCGTCGAGGTTAACGTGGGCGAAAACGTGACCGCCACCCTACGTGGCAACGAGAGCTTCGATTGGGTTGTGCTTAACGATCGCGAAAAGGCTATCGAGGGCGTTAAGTCGGGCGCGTACTATGCTGCCGTCGTTATCCCCAAAACGTTTAGCGCTGACATGATGACGCTTTTCTCGACCGACGTGAAACACGCCGATATCGAGTTTTACGAGAACCAGAAGGCCAACGCCATCGCGCAGATCGTGACCGAGAAGGGTTCGAGCGCCGTTCAGAACCAGGTTAACGAATCTTTTACCGAGACCATTACGAGCATCGGTCTTAAGACGGTGTCCAGCCTGCTCGATTACATGAGTACCGACCAAGTCAGCAACTTTATCGCCAACCTGTCCTCGACGCTCGGCGATTCGATTGAGGACCTGCAAGACGTTCAGGCCAATGCTTCGTCGCTGGCGGGCATTTTGAGCTCTACGTCCGATTCGTTGACGTCGGCGAGCGGTATGCTCCAGCAGACGGGTACGGTCGACGAGTCGACCAGGCAGTTGATGGAGCACGCCAAGAGCGGCATGAGCGATTCCAAAGAAGCGCTGAAGGCCGCCAACGACGCCATTAACGCCGCGATTGACGGAAGCGCGGGTTCGTTTGACAACGTGTCCGCTGAGCTTGCGAAGGCATTCGATGCCGCGAATCAGCATGTCGACCTTACAGTGTCACAGCTCAACGATGCCGCGGCGGCGCTCAATACACGTGCCGACGATATCGACGCCACGGCCGACCAGCTCTGCGGCTTTGCCGAGCAGGTCAGTGACGAAAAGCTCCAGGAGAGCCTCAAGTCTGTGGCAACATCGCTGGGCAGGATCGCGGCGGAGTATCGCAACAACGCCAAGGACCTAACGGCAACCGCTAAGTCCCTTTCTGACAGCATGGCAGAGGTCAACAGCGCGCGTGCCGAGGTCGACCAGGCCATCGCCGATGCCAAGGCGGGCATTTCGGGCGCCAAGTCCGACTACGATTCCGCGTTCTCGGACAAGGCCAAGGAGCTCAAGAAGACGGTTTCGGGCATCCTGGACTCGCTGGATGGCATCTCGGGCGATCTGGATAGCGCAGTAGACGGCCTGACCGACGCATCCGGTTCGCTGGCAAAGGGCCTCTCCAAGGCTGCAAAGCTGGTCAACAAGGCTTCTGATCAGCTGGGTGAGGCGTCGGACAAGATCAGCGCGTTTAAGGACGAACTCGACGGTGCCTTGATGTCGGATGACCTCGCTACGATCAAGACGATGATCGGCAACGATCCCGAGGGCCTGGCCGTGTCGCTTTCCGGCCCCGTCGCGCTCGACCGCAAGCCGGTCTATCCGATCCGCAACTACGGCTCGGCCATGGCGCCGTTCTATACGATTTTGTCGCTGTGGGTGGGCTCGATTGTTCTGGCGGCCATGATGAAGGTCTCGGTTGACGATGAGCTTATCAACGAGCTCATTCCCGTGCACCTGCACGAGATCTACCTGGGCCGTTATCTGTTCTTTGGCGGTCTGGCCTTGCTGCAGGCAACGCTCGTGTGCGCGGGCGACATTCTGTTCTTTGGCATCCAGTGCGACAACCCGTTGCAGTTTGTGCTGGCGGGCTGGGTTGCGAGTCTCGTGTTCTCCAATATCGTCTACACGCTTACGGTTTCGTTTGGCGATATCGGCAAGGCCCTCGCTGTCGTGCTGCTGGTCATGCAGGTCGGCGGTTCGGGTGGCACGTTCCCCATCGAGATGACCGGTCCCGTGTTCCAGGCGATCTATCCGTTCCTGCCGTTTACCCACGGCATCAACGCCATGCACGCCGCCATGGCCGGTGCCTACCATATGGAGTACTGGGTTGAGCTGGGTATTCTGGCGAGCTATCTGATTCCGTCGCTGGCCCTGGGCGTCGTCTTCCGCCGCCCGGTTATCAAAGCCAACGACTGGATTATCGAAAAGCTTGAAAGCACGAAACTTATTTAGTGCAACAGCGTGACATTGACAAAACATCGAGGTTTACTCTGCCGACGCTTTAGTGCGGTGAATTGCGATGTGACGTTGGTTATTGCTACAGTAGCGGGGCGTGCCGGGGGTCCGGTGCGCCCTGTTTTTATTTGACCATGAGGCGGCACGCAGCCATACGCGTGCGGACACCACGCCCAGATTGAGTGCGAGGATGTTCCATGGCCCAATACGCTGCCAACGAAATCGAAAACTTGCCCGATAGCCCAGTAGCCCGTGAGGATTTGGGCGCGGGCGGTATTCCCCGGGGCGCCGGCGCACGCTCTCCGCTGTTCTGGAAGGTTCTGCTCCTTTCGGTGGCGGTCATCTGGGGCTACTCCTTTACCACTATGAAGGACGCACTCGGCACCATTCCGGTGTTCGCGCTGCTCTATGTACGTTTTCTGCCCGCAGCGTTGGTCATGTTTGCCGTCTTCCACAAGCGCATCATCGCGCACCTCAACGCTCGCAACCTGATCGTTGGCCTGAGTATGGGCGTGCTCATGTGGGCGGCCTATGCGTTGCAGACGGTCGGTCTGGCACATACTACGGCGGGCAAGAATGCTTTTTTGACGGGCACGTATTGCATCCTTGTACCGTTCGCGAGCTATTTCCTGAGCGGCGAAAAGCTCACGCGCTACAACTTGGGTGCCGCGCTGCTGTGCCTAGCGGGCATTGGCCTCGTCGCACTCGATAGCGTTGAATTCAACATTGGTGACGTCATTACGCTGGTGGGTGCGGCCTTTTTCGCCATCCAGATGGCGGTGACTGCCAAGTACGGTCGCAAAATGGACATCAACGTCATCACGTTTTGGATGTTTGTGGGCAACGGCGTGCTGAGCCTGGCAACGTCGCTGCTATTCGAGACCCAAGCGCCTCTGTCCGTGTGGACGCCGAGCTTTATCAGTGCGATGGCGTTTCTCTCGGTGGGCTGCACATGCGCGGCTCTGCTCATCCAAAACGTCGGCCTGGCGCATGTCCCGGCCTCGACGGGCTCGCTGCTCCTTTCGATGGAGTCGCCTTCGGGTGTGCTGTTCTCGGTGCTGCTGATGGGGGAGGCGCTCACCTCGCGCCTGCTCGCCGGCTTCGCGCTCATCTTCCTGTCGATTATCTTGAGCGAGACTCACTTCGATTTTTTGCGTCGAAAGCCGCGCCCGCAATTGTAAACAACTTGTTGCGCCGCCCTCCCGGGGCGGCATTTTTTATGCCTCGCCCTTAAAGTAGTACCTTGCACTTTACGCTATCAAAGTGCTTGCTGCAAAAACGATACTGGAGGGCATCTATGGCACCAGCTTTGTCCGATCTTCAACCGCAATCAGTGCCCAAGGCCACCGCAGCGGCGCAGACCGCTATCGGTGACGGTCTTGTTGCAGAAGCTCAGGCTTTTGCAGACGAGCTCGCTGCGTGGCGACACGATCTCCACCAGATGCCCGAGCTGGGTAATAGCCTCCCACAGACCTCTGCGTATATCCAAGCGCGCCTGACCGAGATGGACATCCCATTTGCCACGCTCGTTGATGGTTCCTGCGTTGTGGGCCTTGTCGGCGCCGGTGCCGCCGCGGCCCAGGGCAATGACGTCTGCACGGACGAACAGGCCGGTACGGTCATCATGCTTCGTGGCGACATGGACGCCCTGCCCGTTGCCGAGGAGTCGGGCGAGCCCTTTGCATCCACCAACGGCTGCATGCACGCTTGCGGTCACGATATGCACGCGACGGCGCTGCTTGGTGCGGCTCGTATGCTCAAAGCGCGCGAGACTGAGCTTGTTGATGCCAACGCCACGGTTAAGCTGCTGTTCCAGCCGGGCGAGGAAACCTTTGAGGGTGCCCGCGCCGCCATCGCCGACGGTCTGCTGCAGAACCCGCGCCCTCAGGTCGCCTTTGCCATGCATGTCAATAGCCAGTCGCCGCTTGGCCTGGTGCTTTACGGCAGCCCGGCGCTCTCGGGCGTGTACGGTTTCCGCATCACGCTGCAGGGCAAGGGCGGTCATGGCTCGAGCCCCGAGATCTGCATCGACCCCATTACGGCGGGTGTGCACGTGCATCTGGCACTTCAGGAGCTCATTGCTCGCGAAGTGCCGGCGGCCAAGGAGGTCGCACTGACCGTGGGTAAGTTCGCCGGCGGTCAGGCCGCAAATGTCATCCCCGACACTTGTGTGCTCGAGGGAACGCTGCGTGGCTTCGATGTCGAGCTCATGGAGCACCTCAAGACCCGCATCGCGGAGGTCGTCAATGGCGTAGCTACAACGTATCGCACGCCGGCGACCATTGAGACGCTCTCGGATGTTCCCCCGCTCGTACTCGATGACGATATGACGCAGGCGTCGCTTGGCTACGTGGGCGCGGTGCTGCCCAAGGCCGCCTTCCTGCCGCTGTTCCACGCCATGGCGAGTGAGGACTTCGCGTTGATTTCGAGCGAGATCCCGAGTGCGTACTTTACCGTGGGCGCTGCCGTGACTGATACGGACGAGCATTTTGCTCAGCATCATCCCAAGGCACGTTTTAGCGATGCCGAGCTTCCCCTTGGCGCCGCGGCTTACACGGCGGTCGCTTTGGGCTACATCGCCGACCACCGGTAGCACCCAATCTTGCTACTCGTTTGTTTAAAAAAGGAACAGTATGTCCCAGCAACGTAAGTTCTTCCCCGGTTGGCTTGTTGTGGCCTCCGGCTTTGTGATCATGGCCACGTGCTACACCATTTTCGTTAACTGCATGAGCTTGTTTCAGCCGCTCATCGTCAGCGACCTCGGGATCACGCTTGCGCAGTACAACATCTCCAACGCCATCTCCACCGTGGTGAGCGTTATCGGCTCACTTGTCATTGGCCATGTTGCCGATAAAGTAAGCGGCCGTGTTTTGGGCTCCCTCACTGTAATCGCCACCTCTGCCGTTCTTGTCGGCATGAGCTTTGTCGGTGAGCTGTGGCAGGTCTACGTGCTCTTTGCCGTCTCGGGCTGCTTTGCCGTTGCCTCGACCCGTCTGCTCATTAGCCTGGTGACCGCCAACTGGTTTACGGCCAAGCGAGGCCTTGCCATCTCCATCGCACTTTCGGGTTCGGGCTTTGGCGGCGCTATTCTGTCTCCCGTCGTGAGTTCGCTTATCGTGAGCGTTGGCTGGCGTTCCGCCTTCCTGGCGCTCGCGGTTATCTGCATGGTGGCGGCGCTGCCCATCACGGCCTATTCCTTCCGCACCAAGCCTTCCGAGATCGGCCTGAAGCCGCTCGGCGAGAACCCGGGCGATCCGTCCGTCTCGATGGCCGGCGACAAGGACGAGCACACGGCTCCTGAGGTTAACGTTGGCTGGTCTCGCATCAAGAAGAGCCCGGCGTTTTGGCTGCTTGTCGTCGCCTTCCTCTTTATGGGGCTCGTTAACGGCGCCATCTTGCCCAACCAGGTTACCAACATGACGAGCGTTACTGTCAACGGCGCCAAGATCGTCACGGGTGGTCACGACCCCATGTGGGCCGGTACGGTGCTTTCGGCCTATATGGTCACCGTCGTTATCGCCAAGATTTCGCTCGGCGCCATCTACGATCGCTTTGGCCTGCGCTTTGGCAACGTGCTGGGATCCGTTGCGTGCATTATCGCTTGCGTTGCCCTGTGCTTCCCCGCGACCGATCTTGGTCCCATCGTGGCTGCCGTGAGCTTTGGTGTCGGAACGTGCATGGGCACCATCACGCCTACCATTGCCGCGTCCAAGCAGTTTGGCATGGCCGACCTCGGCAAGGTCACGGGCACCATTACCTCGCTCGAGATGGTCGGCGGCACCGTGGGCGCCATCGTCTCGGGCGTGCTGTTCGATGCCACGGGCTCCTTTGCGAGCGCCTGGATTGTGTGCCTGGCGTGCTCTGTGGTCATGCTCGTGTTCCTGCTGGCATCCGAGCCCATCGCCGCCAAGCTGCGCGCGAGCGTGGCGGGAGAGTAGACGTCCGTCGCTCTTTTCTGTTCGCCCCGTTCTGTCCGTGGCTGCTCTGGAAGCCGAATGGATGCTCGTACCATCATTCGGTTTCCAAGGCGGCCATGGGCCTACGAAATGATCCGCTTTCCTCCGTCCCCAACAGATCACGTGATCCGAAGGGGACGGAGGAAAGCGGATCACAAAACGCGGCGGCGCGTCTGGCCGAACGAGCCCCCATACCCTCGTTCGGTCAGACGCGCCGCCGCGTTTTGTTTTTGTGCCGTATAATGACCACTACCTATGACGCGATACAAAAGAAAGGTGTTTGCCCATGCAGGCACAGAAGGCGGAGGGAACCCGCGACCTTATCGGCGCCGAGATGCGCGCCTGGCAAAAGATGCAGCAGATCGCTGCCGGCGTGTTCGAGCCGTTTGGCTTTAAGCCCATCGAGACGCCCGCGATCGAGCAGGTGGACGTGTTTGTTCACGGTATCGGCCAGTCGACCGACGTCGTGCGCAAGGAGATGTTCCGCGTGTTTAGCGGCGCCAACCTGGAGCGCGTCTTTACCGAGGGTACCGATACCAAGCTCAAGCCCAAGCAGCGCCTGGCCCTTCGTCCCGAGGGCACAGCCGGTGTGGTGCGCGCCGTCGTGGAGAACAACCTGGTGCCCCAGGGCTCCACGCCGTTTAAGGCCTATTACGCCGAGGCCATGTTCCGCGGCGAGCGTCCTCAGAAGGGTCGCCTGCGCCAGTTCCACCAGGTGGGCATCGAGTGGCTCGGCGCTCCCGATCCGGCGGCAGACGCCGAGTGCATCATCATGCTCATGGAGTTCTACAAGCGCCTGGGCTTCGATCTGTCCAAGCTCCGTCTGCTTATTAACTCGATGGGCGATGCGCAGTGCCGTCCGGCATACCGCGAGCAGGTTAAGCAGTTCATTCTCGATCACGCCGACGAGATGTGCGACGAGTGCCGCGAGCGCGCCGAGCTCAACCCGCTGCGCGCCTTCGACTGCAAGAACGACCACTGCCGCGAGATCATGGCCGACGCCCCGCTGATGGGCGACAACCTGTGCGACGAGTGCCGCGAGCACTACGAGCAAGTCAAGCACTATCTGGACGCCGCCGGTATCGAGTATGTTGAGGATCCCACCCTGGTGCGCGGCCTGGACTACTACACCCGTACTGTCTTTGAGGTCGAGGCTCCCGGCGCCGGTGTCGGCTCCATCGGTGGCGGCGGTCGCTATGACGGCTTGGTCGAGCTCGAGGGCGGCAAGCCCACGGCGGGCGTCGGCTTTGCCGTCGGCTTTGAGCGCGCCCTGCTGGCCCTGCAGGCCTTTGGCAGCGACCTGGGTGCCGAGGAGGTCCCGTGCGTCTACGTTGCCAACGCCGGCAAGGAGCTGCGTCAGAACGTCTTTACCATTACGCAGCAGCTTCGCGCTGCAGGGATTGTGACCGAGGCCGACTATCAGGGCCGTTCGCTCAAGGCCCAGTTTAAGCAGGCCGACAAGGTGGGTGCCAAGCTCATTTTGGTCTTGGGCGGCGACGAGCTTGCCGCCGGCAAGGTCAAGGTGCGCGACATGCAGAGTCACGACGAGGTTCTCGTCGATTTGGCCAACGTGGTCGAGGCGGTTCGCGAGCGCCTGTAGCGCATGTTTTTTGAGCTGCGGGCCTGTTAACGTGCCCTGCTCATGGGGAGCGATTGTTACGGGGGTGTTTCGCATTTATGCGGAATGCCCCCGTTTGTATATGCCGTCCACCGAGAAATACGACCATTTGGGGCAAAAAGCCTTGCAATGCAGAAAATACTTTTGTGTGGTAAAGCGCAATCAGCTTCGAAAGTTTTTGCCGAGTGCCTATAATAAATACCGCATGTTACGTGCATAGAAGGAGGAATGGGAGGAAACGTGGCTGAGAACCTAAGCAACCAGTCTGTACCCGAAGCCGCGGCGCGTGTCGCTGCCGTGGTCAACCGCCTCGTTAACCGAATCGGCTCGAATGCCGAGTCCAGGGAGCGTCTCGCCGAGATCGAGATTCCCGAGGAGCTGCGCGATAATCTGGCGCTGTTCCTGCGCCTGGAGCGCCGTGTGCTTAGCGAGTATGATCCCGAGATCGCGGACCTGTTCGACAAGATTTTAACAGCCGAGATTGTGGCCAATGCTGGCAACCCTGGTAGCCGCGCTGCCGACGAGTCCGTTGACGAGCAGGGCGTGCCCACTGCCGACGAGCCCACCGCCGTGGCGTTTCGCGAAGTCGTCGATCTGATCGACAGCCTGCCGCTCGATAAGCAACAGGTCATTGTCCGCGCCTTTACGAGCTTCTTCCATCTGGCAAACCTGTCGGAGGAGAACTACCGTGTGGCGCAGCTGCGCGAGCGCGAGGCCGGCGCATCGACCGATACCGAGGTCGATCCCGCTAACGAACTCACCGTCGCCTATCACCAGTTGGTAAACGAGATGGGTGTCGAGGGCGCCAACGAGCTGCTCGACAAGCTCGAGTTCCACCCTGTCTTTACCGCACATCCCACCGAGGCTCGTCGTAAGGCCGTCGAGGGCAAGATTCGCCGTATCTCCAACCTGCTGGAGGAGCGTCCGCGTCTGGGCGGCTCTGACCTGGTGGAGAACGAGCGCCATATGCTGCAGGAGATCGACGCCCTGGTACGCACGAGCCCCATCGCGTTGAAGAAGCCCACGCCGGTTGAGGAAGCCGATACCATCATCGACATCTTCGATAACACGCTGTTCGACGTTATCCCCGTCATCTATCGTCGTTTTGACGACTGGGTGCTGGGTGATAAGGCCGGTACCGTGCCGCCGCTGTGCCCGGCATTCTTCCATCCCGGCAGCTGGATCGGCTCCGACCGTGACGGCAACCCCAACGTCACCGCCAAGGTGAGCCGCGAGGTCGCCGCCAAGTACTTTACGCACATGGTGCTCAAGCTCGAGGACAAGTGCCGCCGCATCGGCCGCAACCTGACGCTCGAGGCCACCTACAGCAAGCCGTCTGCCGAGCTCATTAACCTGTGGAACCATCAGGTCGAGATGAGCACCCAGTACACCGCACGTGCCGAGCTGATCTCCGAGCACGAGCCGCATCGCGCCGTCATGCTCGTCATGGCCGACCGCCTGAACGCCACCGTGCGTCGCATCACCGACACCATGTACCACAGCGCCGATGAGTTCCTGGATGACCTGCGCGTTGTCCAGCGCTCGCTGGCCGCCTGCGGTGCCGTCCGCGCCGCCTACGGCCCGGTTCAGACCATCATCTGGCAGGTCGAGTCCTTCGGCTTCCATATGGTCGAGATGGAGTTCCGTCAGCACTCCGTGGTGCATGCCCGCGCCCTCAAGGATATCCACGAGAACGGTATCCATGGCGACCTGCAACCCATGACACGCGAGGTCATCGACACCTTCCGCGCCATCGGCTCCATCCAAAAGCGCTACGGCAAGAAGATGGCGCACCGCTACATCATCTCGTTCACCAAGAGCGCCCAGCATGTGGCCGACGTCTTTGAGCTTGCCCACCTGTCCTTTGCACACGAGGAGGATGTCCCCGAGCTCGACGTGATCCCGCTGTTCGAGCAGCTCGAGGACCTCGAGGGCTGCGTCGACGTGCTCGACCAGATGCTTACGCTGCCTGTGGTGCAAAAGCGCCTTGCCCAGACCAACCGCCGCATGGAGGTCATGCTGGGCTATTCCGACTCCTCCAAGGATGCCGGTCCTACCACGGCCATGCTCGCGCTGCACTCCGCGCAGGAGCGCATTGCCAAGTGGGCCGAGAAGAACGATATCGACCTGGTGCTCATGCACGGTCGCGGCGGTGCCGTGGGCCGTGGCGGCGGCCCGGCCAACAAGGCCGTGCTGGCGCAGCCCAAGGGTTCGGTCAATTGCTTCTTTAAGCTCACCGAGCAAGGCGAGGTCATCTTTGCCCGTTACGGCAACCGCACGCTGGCTCAGCGTCATGTTGAGTCCGTTGCCGCCGCAACGCTTTTGCAGTCGGCCCCGAGTGTCGAGAAGACCAACACCGAGACCACGCAGAAGTTCTGGGATATGGCCGAGAAGCTCAACGCCGCAAGCCACGAGCGCTATCTGGACCTGCTGAACACCGAGGACTTTACACCGTGGTTCTCGACCGTGACGCCGCTGACCGAGGTCGGTCTGCTGCCGATCGGCTCGCGTCCCGCCAAGCGCGGCTTGGGCGCCAAGTCGCTCGACGACCTGCGTACCATTCCGTGGATCTTCAGCTGGAGCCAGGCGCGCATTAACCTGGCCGCTTGGTACGGCCTGGGCACCGCCTGCGAGCAGTTGGGCGACCTTGACCAGCTCAAGGCTGCCTACCAGGAGTGGCCGTTCTTCCGCACCTTTATCGACAACATTGAGATGTCGATCGCCAAGACCGACCAGCGCATCGCCAAGATGTATCTGCACCTGGGCGATCGCCAGGATCTGTCCGAGAAGGTCTTCACCGAGATGCAGCTCACGCGTAAGTGGGTCCTTGCCATCGTCGGTGACGAGTGGCCGCTGCAGCGCCGCCGCGTGCTCGGCTGCGCCGTTCGCGTACGTAACCCCTACGTCGACGCCCTGTCCATCGCCCAGGTCCGCGCCCTTCGCGAGGTGCGTATGAACCAGGACGAGATGGCCGAGGAGAAGAAGGCCGAGTACATGAGCCTGATTCTTTCGACTGTGACCGGCGTCTCGGCAGGACTGCAAAACACGGGGTAATCGATAGCCCTGTAGTCGTCCGGGTCCGCCATAGGTTTACTTTTTGGCACGTCCTCGGACATGCAAGAAGCCCTCGCTGCGCACTTCGTGCGGCGAGGGCTTCTTGCGTCCTGCGGAGTGTGCCAAAAAGTAAACCTATGGCGGGCCCTGCGATGTCCGGTCTTCGGCGGATTACTGGCTGGGAAAAGCTGGCGCGCTTTGCGCGTTTTGGATGGGGTCTGTCCCGGCGGCGCGTTTGGCGCTTCGCGCCTCGCGTCTTATCGATCGGGATTGAGATGCATTTGGCGCTTCTGACCTTACGACTGCAGCGGCCGCGGTCCCGTTTGGGATCGCGGCCGTTTTGCTGTGGGTCAAATATGAACGTTGTGTTAATGAGTCGGTGGACGGTGGAGTTTTTCGGTGAGCGGCGTATCCTTCCAACGGTTTATCTAGTGTGTCAGTTGAAAGGAAGAGGGCGCTCGTCATTGTTTGAATGTGAACTGCCGTTTGACCACAAGACGTTGCATCTGGAGCTCGAGGATAAGAACTTCGCGGGTGTGATGGAGGGTCATCAAAACGAGTTTAAGACCACGAAATCGCAGGAAGAGCTGGTAGAGGAGTCGCTTGCCAACCCTTATGGCTCGCCTTCGCTCGAGGAGCTTTGTGCTGGCAAAAAGGATATTGTCATCATTAGCTCCGACCATACGCGCCCCGTTCCCTCGCGTGTGACGATGCCTATTCTGCTGCATCACATCCATTCTGCTGCGCCTGAAGCGCGCGTTCGCATTCTGGTTGCTACGGGTATGCATCGTCCGTCGACGCACGAGGAGCTCGTCAACAAGTACGGCGAGGAGATCGTTGCCAACGAGGAAATCGTTACGCACGTCGCGACTGACGACAGCATGATGAAAAAGATTGGCACCCTGCCTTCTGGTGGCGAGTGCATCATCAATAAGATTGCCGTCGATTGCGATCTGCTGCTTGCCGAGGGCTTTATTGAGCCGCACTTCTTTGCTGGTTTCTCCGGCAGCCGCAAGTCCGTCCTGCCCGGCATCGCCAGCTACAAGACCATCATGTACAACCACAACGGCCGGTTTGTGAACGATTCTCATTCGCGCGCCGGCAACCTGTGCCACAACCACGTGAGCGAGGACATGTTTGCCGCTGCCGAGATGGCTCACCTTGCCTTTGTGCTTAACGTGGTGCTCAACGGCAAGCATGAGGTCATCGGCTCCTTCGCCGGTGACATCCACAAGGCACACGAGGCTGGCTGCGAGTTCGTGAAGAGCCTTGCCGGCGTTGAGCCCGTCGAGTGCGAGATCGCCATCACCACAAACGGCGGCTACCCGCTCGATCAGAACATCTACCAGGCTGTGAAGGGCATGTGCTCTGCCGAGGCCACGCTTCCCGAGGGCGGCGTGATCATCGATGTCGCCGGTTGTGCCGACGGTCACGGTGGCGAGGGCTTTTATCACAACATCGCCGACAACGATCCGGCAGAGTTTGAGCGCGCCTGCATCGACCGTCCTAAGGACGAGACCCTGCCCGACCAGTGGACGAGCCAGATTTTCGCCCGCATCCTGGCGCATCACCCTGTGATCATGGTCACCGACCTGTGCGATCACCAGATGATTAAGGATATGCACATGACGCCGGTCAACACCCTCGAGGAGGCGCTCAAGCTCGCCTTTGAGATGAAGGGTGCCGATGCCAAGGTGGCCGTCATTCCCGATGGCCTGGGCGTTGTCGTCGCGCAGCACTAGTGCGCGGCCTAAACGAATCGTTTATAACCGACAAGAAAGATAAGGTTTTATGCTTACCAAACTCCTCTGCGAATTCGGCGCAACGGCCCTCATGATCATCTTTGGCGTGGGCGTGCACTGCGATACCGTGCTCAAGGGCACCAAGTATCAGGGCTCCGGCCATATGTTTGCCATCACCACTTGGTCTTTTGGCATCTCGGTCTGCCTGTTTGTCTTTGGCGGCGCCGTGTGCATGAACCCGGCTATGGTGCTTGCCCAGTGCATCGTAGGCCTGGTGCCGTGGAGCAGCTGCATCCCCTTCATGATTGCCGATATGCTCGGCGGCTTTGTGGGCGCCGTAATCGCTTGGCTTATGTATGCCGATGAGTTCAAGGCTTCCGAGGGCGTCGTCGACCCCATTGCCCAGCGCAACATCTTCTCGACCAACCCCACCACCGAGGGTACGAACTATGCCCGTAACTTCTTCTGCGAGGCTATCTGCACCTTTGTGTTCATCAGCGCCATCCTTGCTGCCGCTAGCCGCGCCGGCGAGAACGTTCTGATGCTTGCCATCTGCGTCGGTCTAATCGTTTGGGCTGTTGGCATGGGCATGGGCGGCATCACCGGCTTCGCCATGAACCAGGCTCGTGACCTTGGTCCTCGCATGGCCTATCAGGTGCTGCCGATCAAGAACAAGGCTGACAACAACTGGAAGTACGGCCTGCTTGTTCCCGGCATCGCTCCGTTTATCGGTGCCGCTCTGGCCGCGCTGTTTGTGCACGGTTTCTTGGGCATGTTCTAGTCCAAAACAATTGATATAACGCCCGGGTCCGGCATAGGTTAACTTTCCGCCGCGTCCTCGGACATGCAAGAAGCTCCCGCTGCGCACTTCGTGCGGCGGGAGCTTCTTGCGTCCTGCGGAGTGCGGCGGAAAGTTAACCTATGCCGGACCCTGCGGGAATCCAGTTGCGTTCGAACAAGCAACCAACATATATATCTGAATTTGGATGTGGTGGGCACTTTGTTGTTGGGCGCTTTCAGGTGCGAGTGACACTTTGGGATGCGTGGCGGCCTGGGGTGGGGCGGTGCCTTGGGATGAGAGGCTTACTTACTTAGTTGAAGAGGGGCTTTATGGCTGATAGGTAGTCTTTGGCTACGTCCTCTTTTGGGGCTTGGAAGTTGTGCCAGGCCCACCATTGGACCATTCCTACGAAGCTTGAGGCTATGTGGTGGAGGAGGAAGCTGCGGTCCATGGTGGCGGCGGGGCCGTTTGGGTCGGTGGGGACGGTTTCGGCTGCTCGTGACATGATGGTCTTGCGTAAGCAGTCGGCGAAGACACGTGAGCCGGCGCCGGCTACGAGGGCTCGAACGCCCTGGCGGCGCTCCCAGAGGTTGTTGAGGATATGCTCGACCTGCACGAGTGGGTCGTCGAGGGGCGTACCGTCATCGTCGAGGACATGGGTGCAGATATCGCACACGAGCTCGGCCAGCAGGTCATCTTTGCTCTTGAAGAGGCCGTAGAATGTCGCGCGGCCTACGTGAGCGCGCGCGATGATGTCGCCGACGGTGATCTTGCCGTAGTCCTTCTCGCGAAGGAGCTCGGAAAACGCCGTGACAATAGCGGCGCGGCTTTTGATTTTGCGGGCATCCATGGCTATGCATCTACGTGAACAAGCAGGCAACGGAGCGTGCCGGAGCAGCCCTCGTAGGGGCGCTTACCGGCGCCGTAGCCGACGGCCTCGATGCGGTAGCGGGCCGGCAGGTGCTCGGACGTGCGCAGTGCGGCGACGATGGCGGCGCCCGTGGGCGTCACGAGCTCGCCGGCGACCGGTGCGGGCGCGAGGGCGATATTGCCCGCCTGGCACAGGTTGACGACAGCAGGGACGGGAATGGGCATGAGGCCGTGGGCGCAGCGAATGGTGCCGTGGCCCTCGGAGAGCGACTCGACCACGATGTCCTCAATACCCAGGTCATCGAGGCAGATGGCGACCGAGCAGACGTCGACGATGGAATCGACGGCGCCCACCTCGTGGAACATGACGGTCTCAGGCGTTTTGCCGTGAGCCTTGGCCTCGGCAGCGGCGAGTACGGAAAAAATGGCGAGGGCGCGACGCTTGGCGCCATCGCTTAGCTGCGAGCCATCGATGATGGCGGTGACGTCCGCCAAAGAACGGTGATGATGGTGGTGGGCGTGATGGTGATCCTCGTGGCCATGACCGCGGGCCTCATGGTCATGCTCCTGGCAGTGCTCGTGTTCGTGCTCGCCATGATCATGATGGTGGTGCTCATGCTCGTGCGTGTGCTCGGCAGCTGCTTCGTTGCCGTAGAGCCAGGCCATATCGTGATCATGGTTCTCGAGCTCCTCTGCAAGCTGGACGTCAAAGTCGCAGGCGTCGATGCCATGCTTGTTTACGCGTGTAACGGCAATCTCAAAGCCGTCGACTGGTAGCGTGGTGAGCTGCTCGCGCAGATGCTCCTCGCTGGCGCCCAGATCGAGTAGAGCCGCGACGGTCATGTCGCCGCTGATGCCCGAGGTGCCGTCGATGATAAGCGTGTGCTGATGGTTGGACATGAAATGCTCCTTAGCGGGCGCGGGATGTGCCGGCGCTCAGATGATTGATAAGACTTGCCTGGTAGGCGGCACCGAAGCCGTTGTCGATGTTGACGACCGAAACGCCGCTGGCGCAGGAGTTGAGCATGGCGAGCAGTGCGGCCACGCCGCCAAAGCTCGCGCCATAGCCCACGCTGGTGGGGACGGCGATGACCGGACAGCTCACCAGACCGCCGATGACGCTCGCCAGGGCGCCTTCCATGCCGGCGATGGCGATGACCACTTGCGCCTGGGCAAGTTCCTCGGCATGCGCGAGCAGGCGGTGCAGGCCGGCGACACCCACGTCGTAAAGGCGATCGACCTCGTTGCCGTAGAACTCGGCCGTCAGTGCCGCCTCTTCGGCGACGGGCAGGTCGCTCGTGCCGGCGCAGGCGACGACGATGCATCCGTTGCCGGTGGGGGAGGGCTTGCCACCCACCAGGGCGAGCTGGGCGTCCGGGACATATCCCAGATCGATGTCGTTGCCGAGAAGCTCAGCGGTGCGCGCGGCTTTTTCGGCATCCAAGCGTGTGACCAGGATGCGCTCCTGGCCTGCATCGAGTAATGCTTTGATGATGGCAGCAATTTGTTCGGCGGTTTTACCGGCACCGTAGACAACCTCGCCGGCTCCCTGGCGCACTCCGCGCGAAAGATCGAGCTGCGCAAAGCCCAAATCGGCGGTCGGAGCCGTCTGGATGCGCGTAAGGGCGACGGCCGGGGTGACTGATCCGCCGGCAACATCGCTCAGCAGCTGCTCAAGATCTCGCTTATCCATATATGTTCCCTTCGACGGCGCAAAGTCTAGCACTCAAAGGGTATGTTTCCGAACACTAAGACAAAATTGTTCGGAAACTATAGGACAGACTGATTCAATTGTTAGACGGATCGGCTAGTCACGCAGGATGATGTCCATGGCGAGCATCAGGTTGCGCTCGTCGATGGCAAACGGGGCGGCTTCGCGCGTCTTAGGCTTGGCGCAAAACGCGATGCCCGTGCCCGCGGCCTGGATCATGGGGATGTCGTTTGCCCCGTCGCCAATAGCGACCGTGTGGGCCATGTCGACGCCGCACTCAACTGCCCAGTCCAGCAGCTGGATGAGCTTGGACTCCTTGGTCACAATGTCGGCAGCCAACTTACCGGTGAGCTTGCCGTCCACGACCTCCAGGCGGTTGGCCAGGCAAAAATCGATGCCCGCGGCGGCCGCGATCTTGTCGGCGACCTCGTGGAAGCCGCCGCTCACCACGCCGACCTTCCAGCCCTTGCTGTGTGCCGAGCGCACAAGCTCCAGCGCGCCGGGGGTAAACGTCACGCGCTCAAAGGTGCGCTCGAACACGCTGTCGTCCAAGCCGGCGAGCAGCCCCACGCGCTCCACGAGCGCTTGCTTAAAGTCCAGCTCGCCGCGCATGGCGCGTTCGGTGATCTGTGCCACCTGTTCGCCTACGCCGGCCTCTTCGCCCAACAGGTCGATGACCTCCTGGTTGATGAGCGTGGAGTCGATATCCATAACGATGAGGCGTGCAGTCATGACGGGCCTTTCCAAGTGCTGTTTTATTGGGGCATATTGTCGCACGTGACGAGCGCGGGCGGGTGCCGCGGCGCGTCAATTGTTTCGTCTCCGTCAAGTCTTTGGGCAGGAGCTACTTTTCCGCGGCACATCGACACAGGTGCGATAAGATAGAACGCCATGTCTGGCTGCGCGGTTTACGCAGGCTGGGCAAATCTGTACGACGCCGCCCGGAACGACACGGGGCGGCACAGATCCATAAAGGAGGATCACTGGTATGAGCCAGACCCGTCCCATCGACGAGCATTCCATGCACACCCGTACCTGCGGCGAGCTTCGCCGCGAGAACGTGGGCGAAGAGGTCACCCTCACCGGTTGGGTGAGCCGTCGCCGCGATCACGGCGGCCTAATTTTCTGCGACCTTCGCGACCGCGAGGGCATCACGCAGCTCACCTTCGACCCCGAGCACTCCGACGGCGACGCCTTTAAGATTGCCGAGACCATGCGTCCCGAGTGGCCTATCAAGATCCACGGCGTCGTGCGCTCCCGTGGCGAGGAGACCACCAACGCCAAGCTCGCGACCGGCGAGATCGAGGTCCTGACCGACCACGCCGAGGTGCTCAACACGTCCGTCACCCCGCCGTTCCAGATCGAGGACGGCATCGAGACCAGCGAGGACACCCGCCTGCGCTATCGCTATCTGGACCTCCGTCGTCCCGAGATGATGGCCAACCTCAAGCTGCGCTCCGACTTTACCTTTGCCATTCGCGAGGCGCTGCACAACCGTGAGTTCATGGAGGTCGAGACGCCCTCCCTGTTCAAGTCCACGCCCGAGGGCGCCCGCGACTTTATCGTCCCCAGCCGCATCCAGCCGGGCAACTTCTACGCTCTGCCGCAGTCCCCGCAGCTTCTGAAGCAGCTGCTTATGGTCGGTGGCGTCGAGCGCTACTACCAGGTTGCCAAGTGCTTCCGCGACGAGGACCTGCGTGCCGACCGTCAGCCCGAGTTCACCCAGGTCGATATCGAGATGTCCTTCGTGGACCAGAACGATGTCATGAGCGCGCTCGAAGAGGTTCTTGCGGATGCCTTCGGTCGCATGGGTGTCGAGATGCCCACGCCGCTGCGTCGCATGAACTACTGGGATGCCATGGACACCTATGGCTCCGACAAGCCTGATACCCGCTATGGCATGCACCTGGTCGACCTGACCGACATCTTTGCCAACTCCAAGTTCAAGGTCTTTGCGACTGCCGCGAACGAGGAGGGCTCTGTCGTCAAGGCCATCAACGCCAAGGGCGCCGGTGCCTGGGCACGTGCCAAGATCGATAAGCTCGCCGGCGTGGCCTCCACGTTTGGCGCCAAGGGCCTGGCCTGGATCGCCTTCCGCGAGGACGGCTCCATCAACAGCCCCATCGTCAAGTTCTTCTCGGACGAGGAGATGGCCGCTCTGCGCGAGCGCATGGACGTCGAGCCTGGCGACCTTGTGATGTTCGCTGCCGGCCCGCGCCTGCTCTCCGACGAGATCCTGGGCGGCATGCGTTCGCACATGGCCAACGCACTCGAGATCAAGCGTGAGGGTCACGACTTCCTGTGGGTCGTCAACTTCCCGCTGTTCCATTGGGATGAGGACCGCAAGGCCTATGCTGCCGAGCACCAGCCCTTTACCCTGCCGACCGAGACCGACATCGCCAAGATCGAGGCCGACCCGTTGGCAGCCGGTTCGTGCACCTACGACTTTGTCATGGACGGCTTTGAGGCCGGCGGCGGCGGTATGCGTATCCACAACGCCGAGATGCAGATGTCCATGCTTAAGCTTCTGGGCTTTACCGAGGAGCGCGCCGAGTCTCAGTTTGGCTTCCTCATGGAGGCCCTCAAGTTTGGTGCACCCCCGATGGGCGGTTTCGCTCTGGGCCTGGACCGCGTGTGCATGCTGCTCACCGGTTCCGACTCCATCCGCGACGTCATGGCGTTCCCCAAGACGGCCAGCGGCTCCGACCTCATGTCGGGCGCCCCGAGTGCCGTTAGCGGCGCCCAGCTCAAGGACGTCAGCCTGCGCCTGATGTAGGCGAGTGGCTACCTGTTGCTTGCAACGAGGGAAGGACGTGTGCCTTCCCTCGTTTTTTATACGCCGAGATTGTGAGGGCATGGGATGACCGGGCGTCGCGGAAAGTGCGTCCCGGAATCTGTGTCCAGAACGGGTCACGCTTTCCCAAAGGGGGTCCTCTGGGAAAGCGCGACCCAGAATTCGGCAAAATAATGGGGCACAGTTTCCGGTTGAGCTGTCTAACGGAAACTGTACCCCAGAATGAGCGCTCAAAACGGGGCAGTCTTTCCGCAACAATTGTCTGGCGGAAAGACTGCCCCAGTTTTTTTATAGCGAGTCTCTCTGGATCAGCTGCATGTGCATCACGGAGGTGGTGGGCTCGGCACCCTTGATCATGTCGAGCGCAATGTTGGCGGCCATGTGGCCTTCTTCGCGCAGGGGCTGACGGACGGTCGTGAGCGCGGGGACACAGCGCGCCGCAATCTCGTGATCGTCGAAGCCGACGACAGAAACGTCCGCAGGAACGGATAGGCCTGCCTCGTTGAGCGCGGTGATGACGCCAGCCGCGATACGGTCCGATCCGCAGAGCACGCCATCGAAAGCAATCTCGCGCGCGAGGATCTGGTGCATGGCCTGATAGCCGTCTCCGTTGTTCCAGCCGGTATAGATAACGTTTGCGTCTGGGAGGTCTTCGCCCAAGACGGCGCGGTAGCCGCGCAGGCGGTCGACAACAGCGGGGTTGTCTTGCGGTCCCAACACGGCGACGATATCTTTGCGCCCGCGTTCCTTCATGGCGAGTGCCGCAAAGTGTCCGCCCTCTTCGTCGTCAGAGTAGACTGTCGAGAACACATCGCGATAGGGGTGGCCCTCGAGCTGACCGCACAATACAGTCGGAACGCCCAGCTCGCGCAGCACCTCGAGCAGCTCGCTGCCCTTGTAGGGGGAGACGTCGATTACGGCGTCGAACGAGCGGCGCTCAAAGTGCTCGCGTGCGCGGTTGCGCTCATGCGTAGAAGACGCCTGCAAGATTACGGGCAGATAGGACGACTCCGACAGTTCCTCGGTAATGCCGCTCAAAAACTCGCTATAGGTGGGGTCGCTGAAGAGTTCACTCAGGGGCTCGGTCACGAGCACGGCGATGATTTCCGTGCGCCCGACAGCGAGCGCTCGGCCACGAGCGTTGGGGACAAAATTGACTTCCTTGGCCGCTGCGCGGACGCGCTTTTTGGTTTCTTCGCTAATGCGGGGCGAATCGTTGAGGGCGCGCGATGCCGTGGAGCGCGACACGCCGGCAGCTGCGGCAACCTCGGCAAGCGTAGGTGCGGTGCGAACTGGTTGGGTCATGGCGTCTCCTGGAGAATGCGGTCGATGTTGTCACTGATACGGGCTGGTGCGGATACAGCTTACTATAGTGCACCTGAACAGCGTTTCTGATATCCGGTGACCGGTGTCGTTTTGCAACCAAGCCGCAATCGAATACGTCTCGTATGGGTGAGATATCTGCGGGCGTGGCGGTTGCCTACGAGCTTAAGAACGATGTCTTGCGCTGAGTTTCGATACTCAGGGTGACATAAGTGTCGCGGTTGTACAACCGGTTGCACCGTTAACCCGACCAAATCGACCGTTCAGCGGACAACCGGTTGCACAGTATTTTGCGTCGCCCGTAAGATAAGGACAACCGGTTGCACAAGAATCACTACGATGACGAAGGAGCATCACCATGGACGCCATTAACGATTGGGAAAACCAAGCGCTCACCCACAGGAACCGCCTGGCACCCCATGCGTACTTTATGGGTTACGAGACCGCCGATCTCGCCGCTACGTACAGCCGCGAGCTGTCGCGCGGGTTTGTCCAGCTGTCCGGCTCGTGGCAGTTCCGCCTCTTTGAGGGGCCTGCTGCCGTTTCCAACGAGGAGCTCTCTACGTACGAGCCCGAGTGGGATCACGTGGAGGTTCCGCACCTGTGGCAGGTGGATGGCTATGGCAACCTTGCCTACACCGACGAGGGTTTCCCGTTCCCGGTGGATCAGCCGTTCGTTCCCTCCGACGACCCCACGGGCGTCTACCAGCGCATCGTCAATCTTTCCGCCGTTCCTGTCGGCGCTCGCGAGATCATTCGCTTTGACGGCATCGAGAGCTATGGTGAGCTGTACGTCAACGGTCAGTTTATCGGCATGACCAAGGGCTCGCGCCTGTCTGCCGAGTTCGACGTGACCGACGCGCTCGTCGAGGGCGACAACCTGTTTGCGGTCAAGGTCCTGCAGTACAGCGATGGCAGCTATATCGAGGATCAGGACATGTGGTGGGCCTCGGGCATCTTCCGCGATGTGTACCTTATGCAGCGTCCCGCCGCGCACCTGGTCGACTTTAGGTTCCGCACGCACCGCGAGGGCGATGCCGCTCTGATCACGCTCGATACGGTGGCCGAGGGCGCTTCCCGCGTCGTGTTTACGCTCAGCGATGGCGAGAACGTGGTCGCTACGGGCGAGTGCGTCGATGGCCATGCCGAGTGCAGCGTTGCCGATGCCCACTTCTGGAACCCCGAGGACCCCTTCCTCTATGACCTTACGTTTGAGGTCTACGACGGCGACGAGGTCAGCGAGTACGTTCCGCATCACCAGGGACTTGCCGAGGTGACGGTCGAGGGCAATCATATCTACCTCAACGGCACTTACTTTAAGATGCATGGCGTCAACCGCCACGATCACGACGATCACAAGGGTCGCGCCGTGGGCCTCGATCGCATGCGCCGCGACCTGGAGCTCATGAAGCGGCACAACATCAACGCGGTGCGCACCTCTCACTATGCCAATGACCCGCGCTTCTACGAGCTGTGTGATGAGTATGGCATCATGCTGGTCGCCGAGACCGATATGGAGAGCCACGGCTTCGAGAATATCGGCAACATCGCCCTGGTCACCGACGATCCGGCATGGGAGCCGGCCTACGTCGACCGCATTGAGCGCCTGGTGATGCAGGAGCGCAACCACGCCTGCATCATTATGTGGTCGATGGGCAACGAGAGCGGCTATGGCTGCAACATCCGCGCGATGTACGCCAAGGCTCACGAGCTCGATGATCGTCCGGTCCATTACGAGGAGGACCGCAACGCCGATACCGTCGACGTCATTTCCACGATGTACTCCCGTGTGTCGCAGATGAACGACTTTGGCGAGCATCCGTTCCCCAAGCCGCGCATCAACTGCGAGTACGGTCACTCCATGGGCAATGGCCCCGGAGGCCTGTCCGAGTACCAGGAGGTCTTCGATCGCTGGGATTGCATCCAAGGCCAGTTTATCTGGGAATGGTGCGACCACGGTTTGGCTGCTGTGACCGAGGACGGCGTTGCCTACGATATGTATGGTGGCGACAACGGCGATTACCCCAACAACAGCAACTTCTGCATCGATGGCATGGTGTTCCCCTGGCAGCAGCCGAGTCCGGGCCTCACTGAGTATGGCCAGGTCATCTGCCCGGTTCGCATGGCTTATGACGCCGAGGCAGGCGAGCTGACCGTCACCAACAAGCGTTGGTTTACCACCCTCGAGGATGTCTGCCTGTCGGCCGAGACCCTGGTGGACGGCGACGTTGTGTGCCGCAAGACGCTCATGCCCGGTGCGGTTGCCCCCGGCGAGTCCGTCCAGCTGCCGCTGGTGATTCGCGAGGCCGCGGTAGGCGAGACCCTGCTGACCGTGCGCGCCTACACCATGGCCGCTCACGTTTGGTGCGAGCCGATGTTCCAACTGGGCGCAAGCCAGTTTGCCATCGCCAACCATCCGGCGCCGGCCATCGCGGCTCCCGCTCGTCCTGAGCTTACGGTCGTGGAGACCGAGCAAGAGATCCGCATTCACTCCCTCAACGGTGAGCTGACCTTCAGCAAAGTTAACGGTACCGTGAGCGAGTGGAAGGCATCCGGCCGCGACGTCATGGCCTCCGGTCCCCAGGTTGGTTTTTGGCATCCGCTCGTCGACAACCACGCTCAGGAGTATGACTCCCTGTGGAAGGACAACTTCATCGATGTGATGCAGACGTCTACCCGCAAGGTTTCTTGGAAGCAGGACGGCAATGCAGCCGTCGTTACCGTGAGCCAGCGTATCGCTCCTCCCGTCCGCGCGTTCGGCATGCGCGTCGAGCTCGTCTACACCGTGCTTCCGAGCGGTCGCGTTGACCTCAAGGTTTCCGGCGAGCCCTACGGCGATTATTCGGATATCATCCCGCGCATCGGTATCTCCTTCGAGGTCCCCGGTTGCGATCGTGCCGTCGAGTGGTATGGCCACGGCCCGGGCGAGAACTATCCGGACTCGCTGCGCGCCAACCCGGTCGGTCATTACCGCACTACGGTCGATGACATGTTCACGCCCTACGTGATGCCTCAGGATTGCGCCAACCGCGAGGGCACTCGTTGGGTCGCCCTGCGCTCCAGCCACGGTGACGGCGTGCTGGTGACTCGTCCGGCTGACGCCGCCTCCAACCCGTTCTCGTTCTCGGCATGGCCCTATAGCTGCGAGGCCATCGATAACGCCAAGCATGTCTACGATCTTGTCCCGGGCGACACGGCTACGGTCAACATCAACGACCAGCTGCTCGGCCTTGGCTCGAATTCTTGGGGTTCCGAGGTACTCGATTCCTACCGCACCCGTTTTGAGAGCTTCAGCTTTGAGGTGTCCCTGCGACCGCTGACGTCTGCCGATTTGGCTCAGGCACTGGCACCCATTAAGGAGGCATAAGTCATGCATGTCTTTAACTCGCGCGCCGATTTCGACGCTCAGATGAAGTCCGTCAAGAAGTGGATGCGCACCGGTCAGGCGCTCGATGGTGTTGCCGACCTGCAGCACGACGTGGCGTACTCCATCGGCGACTCGTTGGTGTACTGGTGGGTGAACGCCCGCGAGGCCGCAACCGCCGACCTGGTCGGTTACCGTCGCTACCATGCCGTGCTCGCTCCGCTCGACGGCGACCTGACCGTCGAGGTTGCTCCCAAGGCAGGCCTCACCTGCACCCGCGCTTACAGCGATATCGATGATCGCGAGCGCTTTGAGGGGGCGGGGGAGACCGTGACGATTCCCGCCGGCGGCGTTGCCGTCGTCGAAATTGACGAGGCCTACCGTGTCGTGGCCGATGCCGCGGATCCCCGCGTCGTGGTACTGCACGTGACGGTCGAAGGTTATTCCTTCCCCAACAAGTAGTATTCGTCCGCCTGGACGTTTGCTTCGCGCCGTTAAGGGGGATGGCTTTGTTGACTCCCTTTTCCCCATTCCCCTTAGCAGGTGCGCCGTCCGTGTTTGCACTTGCAGCTCGGACGGTTTTAGATGAGATATAACGGATGATTGGGAGGGCTTATGAGCTCTGAAAAACGAGGAACGATTGGTTCGTTCGCTCTGCTGGGCATGACGGTCGCCGCCGTGTTCGGTATCAAGAACATCATCAACAACAACGCGGCCATCGGCTTGGCAGCAGCGCCGTCGTTCTTTTTCGCCACGCTTTTGTACTTTGTCCCCTATACCCTGGTTACCGCCGAGTTCGTCGGCCTCAACAAGGACTCCGAGTCGGGCGTGTACGCCTGGGTCAAGACCTCGATGGGTGGTCGCTGGGCGTTCCTGACGGCGTTTAGCTACTGGTTCGTCAACCTGTTCTACTTTGCGTCCGTCCTGCCCAACGTCATCATCTACGCGAGCTACGTGTTCTTTGGTGCCAATGCCGAGCTTTCGCAGCTGTGGATTACCATTATTGAGATCGTCGTCTTTGCTATTGCCACGTGGGTTTCGACCAAGGGCGCTAAGTGGATCGGCTCTATTTCCTCCTTCGGTTCGACCGCGGCTCTCGGCTTGACCGCCGTGTTCATCCTGCTGTCTCTGGCTGCTGCCTTTGGCGGCGTCGAGTTCGCTACGGCTCCCACGCCTGCCAACATGGCTCCCGACATGAGCAACTTCGCAACTATGTGGGGCTTCTTCGGTACGCTTGCCTGGATCATCCAGGGCGTTGGCGGCGCTGAGTCTGTTGGCGTGTTCCTTAACGACCTTAAGGGCGGCGTCAAGGCCTTCGTGCGCACCGTCGTTATCGCCGGTCTGACCATCGGCCTTCTGTATGCAGGCGCTTCGCTGCTGGTTAACCTGTTCATCCCCGAGGGCAGCGTTGCCATCTCCACCGGCATCTTCGACGTGTTCGGCGCTGTCTTTGCCCACTTTGGCATTCCCATGGAAGTGTCCACGCGCGTCATTGGCTTGATCCTTCTCGCTGCCACGCTGGGCTCCCTCATGATGTGGACCTCCGCTCCCATCAAGGTGTTCTTCACCGAGATCCCCAAGGGCGTCTTTGGTAGCAAGATCGTCGAGCTTAACGAGCACGGCATTCCTGCCCGCGCTGCCTGGCTGCAGTTCGCCATCGTCGTCCCCATCCTGATCATTCCGGCTCTGGGCTCTGGTAACCTCGACGACCTGCTCATGATCGTCACCAACATGACGGCTGCCACCGCTCTGCTCCCGCCGCTGCTGATCCTGCTTGCCTACTTTATGCTGCGCAAGAACTTCGACGCTGCTCCCCGTGGCTTCCGCATGGGTTCGCGTACCTTTGGCCTGGTCATTGCTGCATTCCTGCTTGTGGTCTTCTGCTTCGTGCTTATCTGCGGCACCATTCCGCTCGATCAGCCTCTGTGGCTGACGCTGGTCTACAACGTCGGCGGCGTGGTTGTCTTCCTGGGTCTTGCCGTGATGTGGTACAACCGCTACATCAACCGCCTGCGCGAAACCGATCCCGAGGCTGCCGAGAACGAGCTGCGCCCCTCCGTCCTCGACATGATGGAGTAGCGGCTAGGATTAATCTACGGCTGTGGAATAAATCGATTCCCTTTCCTAAGGAGGGGCCTTACGAGGCCCCTCTTTTTGTGTTTTGGGGCATGGTTCTGGACCCCGTGGTCAAAAAATGCCAAATATGAGTACTGTTGCAAAAGAGGTGTCATATTTTTCGGCCTGTTCTGAGCGAAAATGGGCTCAAAATCAATTTATCTAACCCCCTTTAAAGGGCGTTTGACGGCTTTTAACCTCTTCGAATCGCTCAAAGTAGGCACTTTGCTCTCGATTTTGTTGCTACTAAATTGGTGACAGTACTCATATTTGCCACTTTTTGCCCACGAGGTGTTCAGAGGAGCTCTCGACAAGCATCTAACGCTACAATAACTACCACGTGGCTGGGTTTGCCGGCCGAATGTGCGATGTCTTGGGAGGGGACATGGTCGAGTTTACAAAGACGATTAAAGATCCGTTGGGATTGCATGCCCGCCCGGTTGCGCTGCTCTATGACATTATCGCCAAGCATCGTAGTGACGTGTCGGTTAGTATCGGCGATCGCCACACCGACGGCCGCGATGTGATGGGGCTCATGGCCCTCTATGGCGAATGCGGCGAGGATATCGTCTTTCGCGTTTCGGGCGTTGACGAGGCTTCCTGCGTTACGTCGATCAGAAACCTCTCGCTCTAAGCATGACAGGGCGCGGCAAAGGACAGCTCTTTGCCGCGCCTTTTTGTTTCGTATAGGAAACTTTTTCGAAAACTGAATAGGGACTCTTTCCAAAAAGTTAACCACGTGCTAGTTTACTAAAGCGAACATAGACGTGGTTAACTTTTACTGCGTCGATGTTGAGGACGAACTGACGTTAGGAGCTCACTCATGTCTTGCGGACCGCAGATGCCGGCCATGCCGCTTTCGATGGTAAAGGCGGGCGAAACCGTGCGCGTGTCTCGTGTAAAGGGCAATGAGGACATGAAGCACCACCTCAAGGACCTTGGCTTTGTCGAGGGCAGCGAGATTCACGTGGTGAGCTCGAGTGGCGCCAACATCATCGTCACGGTGCTGGGCGCTCGCTTTGGCATCGATTCCAAGGTTGCCATGCACATCATGACCGTCAGTTAGTCCGCAGCATTCTGTAAAAACTGAAAGGGGGACAAGTAAATGAAGACGTTGGGTGACGTTAAGGTGGGCGAGAGCTCTACCATCGTCAAGCTTCACGGTGAGGGCGCGCTGCGCCGCCACCTCATGGACCTGGGGCTCATCAAGGGCACTTCGTTCAAGGTCGTAAAGGTTGCACCGCTCGGTGATCCGGTCGAGATCAACGTGCGCGGCTACGAGCTTTCCATCCGCAAGGAGGAGGCCGCCGTCGTCGAGGTTCAGTAAGGACTTGCGGCGCATATTTCTGCAGATAAAGTTAGGTTTTTCTAACTTAATGCAGCAACTTTGAAGCACATTATCCAGCTCGCGCGGAGAAAGCAGCGCGGGCACACAAGGAAGAAGGATTGAATGGCGGATTCTCAGATCCATGTCGCGCTGGCGGGTAACCCCAACTGCGGCAAGACCACGCTTTTCAACCTGATCACCGGCGCCAACGGCTACGTTGGCAACTGGCCGGGCGTCACGGTTGAGAAAAAGGAAGCCAAGCTTCTGAGCGACAAGAGCGTCACGATTACGGACCTCCCCGGCATCTACTCGCTTTCCCCCTACAGCCCCGAGGAGCAGTGCTCGCGCGATTACCTCATGAGCGGCGAGCCCGATGTCGTCGTCCAGGTGGTCGATGCCACCAACCTCGAGCGCAACCTGTACCTGGCGCTTCAGGTTATCGAGACCGGCCTGCCCGTGGTCGTTGCTCTCAACATGGCCGACCTGGTCGAGAAGAACGGCGATAAGATCGACACGGACAAGCTTTCCAAGAAGCTCGGCTGCCCGGTCATGATGATCTCGGCCCTTAAGAACAAGGGCATCAAGGAGCTGTTCGAGCAGGTCAAGAAGTCCGCTGCTTCCAAGGGCCAGGTGCCGGAGCACAAGTTCGATTCCTCCATCGAGGACGTTCTGGACCACATCGAGAACAACCTGCCGGCGAGCGTTCCCGCCAACAAGCGCCGCTACTACGCCGTCAAGCTGTTCGAGCGCGACGCGGACGCCTGCAAGCTCATCAACCTCACCAAGGAGAAGGCCGCTCGCGTGGAGCAGCTGGTCGCCCAGTGCGAGCAGGATTGCGACGACGATGCCGAGTCCATCATCACCGGTGAGCGTTATGGCGTGATTGCCCACATCATCGACGAGTGCCTCACCAAGGCTCCGGCCAAGATGAGCACTTCCGAGAAGATCGACCGTGTGGTTACCAACCGCATCCTGGGCCTGCCGATCTTTGTGGTTATCATGTTCTGCGTCTACTACATCGCCGTTTCCACCCTGGGCGGCACGGTGACCGACTTCACCAACGACCAGCTCTTCGGTACCGACGGTTGGTACGTGCTCGGTCAGGGCCGCGATGCCTACGACGCGGCCGTCGAGGCTGCGGGCGACAATGCCGACTCGGTCGATCCGGCACAGTACGGCCCCTATGTCCCGGGTATTACCACCATGGTGCACGATGCCCTTGTGGCGGGCGGCACCGAGGACGGTGGCCTGGTCGATTCGCTGGTCTGCGACGGTATCGTCGGCGGCCTGGGCGCCATCTTCGGCTTTGTGCCGCAGATGTTCCTGCTCTTTGTGATGCTTTCCTTCCTGGAGGACTGCGGCTACATGGCCCGCGTCGCCTTCATCATGGACCGCGTGTTCCGCCGCTTTGGCCTGTCCGGTAAGTCGTTCATCCCCATGCTCGTGTCCTCGGGCTGCGGCGTCCCCGGCGTCATGGCCACCAAGACCATCGAGAACGAGAAGGACCGCCGCATGACGGTCATGACCACCACGTTCATCCCCTGCGGCGCCAAGCTGCCGATCATTGCCCTGCTCATGGGTTCCATCATCGGCGATTCTTCCACCACCGCCGCGTGGATCAGCCCGCTCTTCTACTTCCTGGGCGTCTTTGCAGTCATCGCCTCGGGCCTCATGCTCAAGAAGACCAAGCTCTTCGCCGGTCGCCCGACGCCGTTCGTTATGGAGCTTCCTGCCTACCACTTCCCTGCGATCCGCTCTTGGGCGCTGCATGTGTGGGAGCGCTGCTGGGCCTTTATCAAGAAGGCCGGCACGGTCATCTTCGCGTCCACCGTCGTGGTTTGGTTCCTTTCCAACTTTGGTAGCTACAACGGTTCCTTTGGCTTCCTGCCTGCGATGGACGGCATCCCTGAGGAGTTCATGGACTACTCCGTGCTTGCCATGCTCGGCAACCTGGTCGCCTGGATCTTCGCCCCGCTCGGCTTTAGCACCTGGCAGGCCACCGCACTGACTGTCTCTGGCCTTGTCGCGAAGGAGAACGTTGTTGCCACCGCCGGTTCGCTGCTGTCCGTGGCCGACGCCGCCGAGACCGACCCGAGCCTGTGGACCGCGTTTGCCGGCATGTTCCCGACTATGGGCGCTTGCGTTGCCTTTGGCGCTTTCAACCTGCTGTGCGCTCCGTGCTTTGCCGCCATGGGTACTATCCGCAACCAGATGGATTCCGGCAAGTGGACTGCGATTGCCATCGGCTACGAGTGCGCCTTTGCCTGGGTCATTGGCCTGTTCATCAACCAGTTCTATAACCTGCTTGTCTTTGGGCAGTTTGGCTTCTGGACGGTTGTGGCCATTGTGCTGCTGATTGCGATGCTCTTCCAGATCTTCCGTCCTATGCCCAAGCACGCTTGGACCGACGAGGACGAGACCAACACCGCTTCTGCCGCGGTTTCCGCCTAAGTCCGAATAAGGATTAACCCCTTTCCACGAGCCCGGGTGTCCCAGCGACACTCGGGCTTTTTGGTGGGGGAGATGTGGCGTTTACGCAGATAAAACCGACCAAAACAAACCTGTCCCTATTTGGTAGGTGGAGAATGGGGTAAAGTAAGTTATGGTTAACTAGAGGAGGCTTGCTATGGCACCTATCGATATTGTTGTACTGGCTGTTATCGGTATTGCGTTTGTCGCCGTGTGCGTGCGCATCTACCGCAAGGGCACCTGCGCCGACTGCGCTCAGGGTGGCGTTTGCACGGGGCATTGCTCCAACAAAAAGACGTGCGCCGCGCTTAAGGGCGTGGACAAAATCGCCGAAGACTTGGGCCGCGGTATTCATTAGCCGACCGGCGTTTGAGCATATATGACTGCGGATACGGCAGTTGCTGATACGATAAGTACGTTAGCAACTGCCGCCGAGCGGCTCAAACGAAAGGAACCCTGTATGGAGTCCTATGCCTACCCGATGCTCTTTAGCCCGATCAAGGTCGGTACGACCGAGGTCAAGAACCGCGTCTTTATGCCGCCGGTGTCCACCAACCTGGCCGATCATGGCTATGTGACCGACGACTTGGTCGATCATTACCGTGCCCGCGCCAAGGGCGGCGTGGGCCTGATCATCACCGAGGTCGTGACGGTCGAGCCCACCTATACCTATCTGCCGGGTGACATGTGCTGCTACGACGACACATTTATCCCCGGCTGGGAAAAGCTCGCCGCGGCCGTCCACGAGTATGGCTGCAAGATCATGCCGCAGCTCTTCCACCCCGCCTACATGGCCTTTAACATTCCGGGCACGCCGCGCCTGATCGCTCCGTCCTTTGTGGGCCCGTCTTACGCCCGCGAGGCGCCGCGCCCCATCACGGTCGACGAGATCCACGAGCTCACGCATCAGTTTGGCGACGCTGCCGTGCGCATGCAGAAGGCCGGCGTCGATGGCGTCGAGGTTCATGCGGCGCACGCCCACGGCATGCTCGGCGGCTTTTTGACCCCGCTCTATAACAAGCGTACCGATGAGTACGGCGGCTCGCTCGATGCCCGCATGCGCTTTTTGCTCGAGGTCATCGCCGAGATTCGCGAGCGCTGCGGCAAGGACTTTATCATCGACGTCCGTATCTCGGGCGATGAGTACACCGATGGCGGCCTGACCCTCAACGACATGATCTACGTCTCGCGTCGCCTGGAGAAGGCCGGTGTCGACATGATTCACGTGTCGGGCGGCACCACCATCAAGCGCGGCTCCGCAATTCCCGCCGCCGGCACGCAGCAGGCCTCGCACGCCGCTTGCTCGCGTGAGATTAAGAAGCACGTGAACATTCCCGTTGCCACGGTCGGCCGCATTAACGAGGCCTGGATCGCCGAGGAGCTGATCGAGGACGGCGCTGCCGACATCTGCATGATGGGCCGCGCCAATCTGTGCGATGCCGAGTTCTGCAATAAGGCCGCTGCCGGCAACGCCGACGACATCCGCCCCTGCATCGGCTGCCTGCGCTGCCTGAACGGCATTATGTTTGGCAAGCGCATCTCCTGCACCGTCAACCCGGACGTGGAGCGCGACGAGGCTGGCTACGAGCCTGCCGCCGAGGCCAAGAACGTACTGGTTGTGGGTGCCGGTCCCGCGGGCATGGAGGCAGCCTACATTGCCGCCAAGCGCGGCCACAACGTGGTGCTCGTGGATAAGCAGGACGAACCGGGCGGCGAGATGCGCATCGCGGCCGTTCCACCGGCAAAGCAGGAACTCACCCGCGTGATCAAGTATCAGTATCGTCGCCTGGCCGAGGTCGGCGTGAAGTGCGTCTTTGGCACCGAGCTTACTGCCGAGGACATTCAGCGTGACTACGCCGGCTACGAGGTCGTCCTAGCTTATGGCGCCGAGCCCATCGCCCCGGCCTTCATGCAGGGCTTTAAGCAGGTTATGACGGCTGACGACCTGCTGGGTGGTAAGGCTTTCCCGGGCAAGAAGATCGTTATCGTGGGCGGCGGCACCGTCGGCTGCGAGACGGCCGATTACCTGGCCCCGTTGGTCAACGACCTGTCGCCGGCCAACCGCGATGTCACTGTTATCGAGATGACCAAGACGCTCGCCGCCAACGAGGGTGGCGCCGGTCGCGCGGTGCTCATCACGCGCATGCTCTCCAAGGGCGTCCACGTGCTGACCGAGGCCAAGGTGACCGAGATCACCGAGGACACTATCAGCTACGAAAAGGACGGCGAGGTCCACACCATCGCCGATGCCGATACGCTGGTGCTTGCCATGGGTTATCGTCCCAACACCAAGCTGGCCGACGACCTTGCCGCTGCTGGCGTTGCTGTCCACGTGCTGGGCGATGCCAACAAGTGCGGCAACATCCGCGACGCCATCGGCGATGGCTACAAGGTTGCCTGCGAGCTCTAGTCAACCCTTTGTGCGTGGGGGACAGGTGTCTCTGCGCCATCCGATAGCAAAACAGCGGCGGCGTCCCGGATTTCGGGATGCCGCCGCTTGCTCTTGTGATCATGGCGACGCGAGCGCGCCCTATTTCACCGCAACTGAGGGAATGTGGGATGCGATAGTATTACGTGGTGATATTCGACAAACCGTGAGCTTCATCCGAGGGCTTTATGGAACAGCACCAGCATTATCAGAGCCTGCAAGATCAGGCATACAACGCATTGCGCTCCAAGATCATCTATGCCGAGCTCAAACCCGGCACGCGCCTTTCGGCGATTGGTCTGGAAAAGGAGACGGGAATCGGGCGCACGCCCATTCGCGAGTCTTTTGTGCGCTTGCGTGAGCAGGAACTGGTGGAAACGCGTCCCAAAAGCGGCACCTATGTCTCAAAAATCAGCATGGAGCGCGCTGAGAACGCATGTTTCTTGCGCGAGAAACTCGAGAGAAGCGTGCTTATTAAATGCTGTTCGGCCGCCTCGCCCGAGCAAAAGCATCGGCTTGAGCAGATTCTTGCCGAGTCCGAGTCGCTCGACCATAGCGAAACACGTCGTTTCTTTGACCTGGACAACCTGTTCCATGAGACGTGTTTTGAGATTGCTGGCCGTCACATGCTGTGGGATTGGATGAAGAGCGTCAACACGCATTTTGAGCGATACAACTGGTTGCGTATGGTGTCGCAGGATTTGGATTGGGAGCCGATTCGTCGGCAGCATCGCCGGATTCTCGAGGCCATTAAGAGGGGCGATACCGACGCGGCGAGCTATCTGGCAGAGACGCACTTGCACCTGATGCCCGAAGAGCAAGGTCCGGTTATCGCCTTGCATCCCGACTATTTTGAGCTGTCTAAAGACTCGTCTATCTAGCCCATCACCGCATCTGCTCGAGACGCAAAAACGATGCTGCTCACCTACAGCGTTTTGCAACCGAGTATTTTAAAAAATGCCTAAAATGGCTCAGGCTGCTGACAATTGGGAAACGGGGTGCGTTATGGCGCAGATGAGAATCAAGGACATTGCCGCCGAGGCGGGCGTGAGCCCGGCCACGGTCTCGCGCTATCTCAACAACCGTCCCGGGCAAATGACCGAGGAGACCCGTGCCCGCATTGCCGAGGTCATCGAGCGCACCGGCTATCGCCCGCGTGCCGCCGCGCGCAATCTGCGCAGCTCGCGCACCAACCTCATCGGCGTGATCCTGGCCGACATCGCCAACCCGTTCTCGAGTGCCATGCTCGAAGGGCTTTCCGCCAGCGCCGCCGCGCGCGGCTGCTCGCTCATGACGGCCATTAGCGGCAACGACCCCGCTAAAGAGGCCGAATCGCTCACCAAACTTATCGATGCCGGCGTGGACGGCCTGGTCGTCAACACCTGCGGAGACAATGACGAGGCGATCGCCGCGGCAGCGGGACGTCTGCCCGTTGTGCTGCTCGACCGCGATGTTGCCGATGGCGGTGTCGATCTGGTGACATCTAACAACCGTGAGCTGGTCGCTGGCTTGGTAGACGAGCTCGCCGCTGCGGGCTGTGAGCGCCTGTGCATGCTCACCGAGGCGAGCGACGACAGCCCCGTGCGTCGAGAGCGCGCCGAGGCCTTTGCCGACGAGCTTTCGCGCCGCGGTCTTGCGGGCGAGGTCGTTACCCTGGTCGATGGCGGTGCCACGGGCGTTGGCCGTTTGGACGAGACCATCCGCGGCTATGCAGGCAAAAAGCTCGGCCTCATTGCTGTCAACGCTCTGGTCTTCCTGCGTCTGACCGAGGCGCTGGCGCAGTTGGGACCTTCGTTGCCGGCTGGCCTTAAAATCGCAACGTTTGACGACTATCCCTGGAACCATGTGCTCTTTGGCGGAGTCACGACGGCCGCGCAGGACACCCTCACCATCGCCGAGCGCGCGGTCGAGCGCCTGTCCGAGCGCATCGACGTTGTCACCACCACGGTGGGCGAGGCCGCAAAGCTCGCCCCCAAACGCATCGAGATCCCCGGCCACATCGAACGCCGCGCATCGACCTCGCGCTAGCCGCTCGTTTGCAACTGCCTGTTCGCGCACGTTTTTTGAGCGCTTGATACGCTTTAACCCTGCGGAAACATTTTTCTGCGATAGTATCTGCGATATAGACCAGTCGAAACCCGCCCGAAAGAAAGGGGAGCGACATGAACCAGCAGAACATCGATTACGTACTCCGTTCCGTAGAGCAGCGTGACATCCGCTTTGTGCGTCTGTGGTTTGTCGACATTCTCGGCCGCCTCAAGAACTTTGCCATTAGCCCCGAGGACCTCGAGGTCGCTTTTGAGGAGGGTATTGGCTTTGACGGCTCTGCCATCGAGGGCTTTGCCACGCCCGAGGAAGCCGACATGCTCGCATTTCCCGATGCTTCGACCTTCCAGATTCTGCCGTGGCGCCCGAGCCACAACGGCGTCGCCCGCGTGTTCTGCGACGTGTGCACTCCCGATCGCAAACCCTTTGCCGGCGACCCGCGCGATGCCCTGCGCCGCATGTTCTACAAGGCCGAGAAGGCCGGCTACCTGCTCAACGTGGGCGCCGAGCTGGAGTATTACTACTTCCCCGACGAGCACACCCCCGAGCCGCTCGACAACGTGGGCTACTTCGATCTTTCGGTGAGCGATGCCGCTCGCGACTTGCGTCGCAACACGGTCCTCACGCTCGAGAAGATGTCCGTGCCCGTGGAGTACACCTTCCACGCCGCCGGCCGCTCGCAGCACGGCATGAGCCTGCGCCACGCCGAGGCCCTGAGCATGTCCGACGCCATCACTACGGCCAAACTCATCATTAAGCAGCAGGCTTACGAGAGCGGTTGCCACGCCTCCTTTATGCCCAAGCCGCTGGCGGGCGAGGACGGCAGCGCTATGTTCTTGTGCCAGTCGCTGTTCGACCATGACGGCAACAACGTCTTTTGGGGCGAGGACGACGAGAAGTACCACCTCTCCGATATCGCCAAGCACTACATGGCCGGCATCCTGGCGCACGCGCGCGAGATCAGCGCCATCACCAACCCCACGGTCAACTCGTACAAGCGCATCACCACGGGTGGCGACTCCGTGCCGCAGTACGCCACGTGGGGTCTGCGCAACCGCGCGAGTATGGTCCGCATCCCGGTCTACAAGCCCGGCAAGCAGCTGTCCACGCGCATCGAGCTGCGCAGCCCCGACCCCATGGCCAACCCGTACCTGGTCAACGCCGTCACGCTGGCGGCTGGTCTGGACGGCATCGAGCGCAAGCTGGAGCTCCCGCCCGAGGCCACGGCCGAGACGCTCAAGCTTACCGACCGTCAGATGGTCGAGGCCGGCTACACGCCGCTGCCGCGCTCGCTCAAAGAGGCGCTCGACGTGTTTGAGGACTCGCAGTTTATGAAGGACGCCCTCGGCGAGCACATCCACAGCTTCTTCCTCAAAAAGAAGCGCGCCGAGTGGCATAAGTTTGAGTCTACGATCACCGAGTGGGAGATCAAGCACTACCTGGCGAACTCCTAATCGCGCTGGCTTGTTCCAGTACGATTGAGCTCATTTCTTTGGAGGCCGATATGTCCGAAAAGAGTGCCCTGTTCATGGCGCGCACGACGCGCTTCCACGAGTTTGCCCGCAGCTTGACGACCACCCTGGGTGTCGAGGTGAGCCTGGCTACCCCCGATTCGCCGACTGCGGCGCACGACTTTGACCTGCTGATCCTCGATTCCGATGGCATCCGCAGCGACCGCATTGATCAGATTGCCAAGTGGCTCGACGACCGCGGCGGCGTCCCCATGCTGGTGATCGTCGACGACGAGACGCTCGGTACCCTGCGTCTGCCCAATCATACGCATGCTGACTTTGTATGCCCCACGGCGACACCCAACGAGCTCAAGGCTCGCGCGCAGCGCCTGATGGGCGAGGAGGAGACCGTCACCGCCGACGATGTGCTCAACATCGATAACCTCGAGATCAACCTGGCTACCTACCAGGTGACACTCGATAACGAGCCCATTGACCTGACGCTGATGGAGTACTCGCTGCTGAGCTTTTTGGCGACGCACCCCAACCGCGCCTACAGCCGAGAGGTGCTGCTGCACCGCGTGTGGGGCTTTGAGTACTGCGGCGGCACGCGCACCGTCGACGTGCACATCCGACGCATCCGCTCCAAGGTGGGCCCGCAGATCGCGGCACACATCACCACCGTCCGCGGCGTGGGCTATCTGTTTAAGGACTAGATTTCCACCACAAAGGGGACAGGCACCTTTGTGGTGGTTTTGACGCGGGTGCGGGTTCCCCTCGAATCTGTAACAGAACTTAAGCCTTCCTAAAAGATTGCGTTCTCATACACTTGCGCCCGCATATTGGGGTACAACTCAACGTGAACAATGATGGCCCGCCACATGTTTGGCGGGCCTTTGGTTATTTGACGAAAGGATCGCAGCTATGAGCGAGTACGATTCCCAGCGTCCCCAGGATGCGGGCAATGCCGGCGAGACCCAGCAGCAGCCGCGCGTGCAGGTGGAGTCGACGCCTGCCGACAGCAACATTCCCTACGTGCAGGCCTACGACACGCAGACCGGAAAGCCGCTGGGCAGCCAGCAGGTTGTAAACAAGCACACGGTGGTCAAGACCAAGACCAAAAAGCTGCCGATCTTTATTACGGCGCTCGCCGGCTGCGCCTGTGGCGCCCTGCTGGTCATTGCGCTCATTATGAGCGGCACGCTCAACATTGGCGGCGGCAAGAATGCCGTGACGGCGGGTGCCTCGGGTTCATCGACGCAAAAGATCACCATCGACTCCGAGGACACCACGCTGGCCGAGGCCGTTTCTGCCAAGGCGTTGCCCTCCGTCGTTTCCATCACCGCCACTTCGAGCGGTAGCCAGAATGGCTCGCTTTCGCAGTCTGCCGACGAGTCGGACAGCTCGGGCAGCGTCGGCTCGGGCGTTGTGCTCGATACCGAGGGCCATATCCTCACCAACAACCACGTGGTCGATGGCTATGACCAGTACGTGGTGACCATGGACGACGGCACCACCTACGAGGCCGAGTTCGTGGGCAACGATGCCTCGAGCGACCTTGCCGTCATCAAGCTCAAGGACGCCGACGCCTCCAAGCTCACGCCGATCGAGATCGGCGACTCCTCCAAGCTCAACGTGGGCGAGTGGGTCATGGCCATCGGCTCGCCGTTCGGCAACGAGCAATCTGTCTCCACGGGCATCGTGTCGGCGCTGTACCGCTCCACGGCCATGAGCTCTACCAGCGGCAACACCATCTACGCCAACATGATCCAGACCGATGCCGCTATCAACCCGGGCAACTCCGGCGGCGCGCTCGTCAACGACAACGGTGAGCTCGTGGGTATTAACTCGCTCATCGAGAGCTACTCGGGCTCCAGCTCGGGCGTGGGCTTTGCCATTCCCGTTAACTACGCCAAGGACATTGCCGACCAGATCATCGACGGCAAGACGCCGGTGCATCCGTACCTGGGCGCTACGCTTTCGAGCGTCAATGCGCTTAACGCCCGCACCAACAAGCTGAGCACCGATAGCGGCGCGTATGTGGCGAGTGTCGTTGAGGATGGCCCCGCCGCCAAGGCCGGCATCCAGGAGGGCGATGTCATTACCAAACTGGGCGACGACGAGATTACGAGCGCCGATGGCCTGATCATCGCGCTGCGCAGCCACGAGGTGGGCGAGAAGGTCGAGATTACGCTCATGCGCGGCAAGGACGAGAAGAAGGTCACCGTCGAGCTGGGCTCCGATGAAGAGCTGCAGAACCAACAGCAGGACGACAGTTCGACCGACACCGGCAACGGCGGTATTACCGACGAGCAGCTGCGCCAGTATCTGGAGGAGCTGCTGGGCCAGCAGGGTCAGGGCCAGGGCTACGGCCAGGGTTACTAACGAGCCATTTCGCACATATCGAAGCTAGAGGGGCTGTTCCGCCAGCGCGGGACGGCCCCTCTTTTCTTATTGATCTGTTGGGGACGGAGGAAAACGGATCATTTAGAGTTGACAAGGGCGTGATTTGATCGCGCGATCCACCCCGATCCGACGGCTGCCGATTCGGTGCGGTTTGAGACCGCTATTCGGCCCCTTTGCGACCGGTGGTACTCTAGTATCCGTTTGAAATCGAGCGAAGGAGTGCCGCTATGGAGCAATCGAGCCTGTTTGGTGACGGCGTGGACATCGATACCGAAACGCCCGCGAGCGCGGATGCCGCCGCACCGGCCGACGCCCGTGCCCAGGCGGCAGCGCGTGCGGCCGAGCTGCGCCACGAGCTCGACTACCACGCCTATCGCTACTACATGCTCGATGCGCCCGAGATCACGGATGCCGCCTTTGACAAAATGCTCGTTGAGCTGCAGGAGATCGAGGCGACCTACCCCGACCTGGTGACGCCCGACAGCTATACCCAGCGCGTGGGCGGCTATGTGAGCGAGCAGTTTACGCCGGTCACGCACATGGCACGCATGTATTCCATGGACGATGCCATGGACCTGGACGAGCTCGACGCATGGCTCCAGCGCACCGAGGATGCGCTCGGCGCCGGTAGCGTCACTTATACCTGCGAGCTTAAGATCGACGGTCTGGGCGTGGCGCTTACCTACCAAAACGGCACCTTTGTGCGCGCCGCCACGCGCGGTGACGGCACCACGGGCGAGGACGTATCGCTCAACGTGCGCACCATCAAGGATGTGCCCATGCATCTGTCCGAGCCGGCGCTCGCCCACATGGCCACCGATCGCGAGCGCACCATCGAAGTACGCGGCGAGGTCTATATGCCCAAGGGCAGCTTTGTTCGTCTGAACGACGAGGCCGATGCCGAGGGTCGCGACCCCTTCGCCAACCCGCGCAACGCCGCCGCCGGCAGCCTGCGCCAAAAGGATCCCAAGGTCACGGCACGCCGTGACCTGGCCACCTTTATCTATGCCATTGCCGATACCGACCCGTTGCACGTCCACAGCCAGCGCGAGTTTCTGGACTGGCTGCGTAGCGCCGGCTTTAGCGTCAACCCCAACGTGGCTCGTTGCGCCACGCCGGCCTCGGTCCACGAGTTCTGTGCCCAGGCGCTCGAGCATCGCGGTGACCTGGACTACGACATCGACGGCGTGGTTGTAAAGGTCGATAGCTTTGCCCAGCAGCTCGACCTAGGTTTTACCGCCCGTGCGCCGCGCTGGGCCATCGCCTTTAAGTTCCCGCCCGAGGAAAAGCAGACCGTCCTGCGCGAGATTCGCATCCAGGTGGGTCGCACCGGCGTGCTCACGCCGGTCGCCGAGTTCGACCCGGTCACGGTTGCCGGCTCCACTATCGCGCGCGCCACGCTACACAACATCGACGAGATCCGCCGAAAAAACGTGCGCGAGGGCGACACCATCATCGTGCACAAGGCGGGCGACGTGATCCCCGAGGTCGTGGGTCCCGTGCTCGACAAGCGCCCGGCCGACAGCGTTGACTGGCACATGCCCGAGGTCTGCCCCGTGTGCGGTAGCCCCGTGGTCCACGAGGACGGCGAGGTTGCCTACCGCTGTGTGTCCATCGATTGCCCGGCGCAGCTCAAGGAGCGCCTGCTTCACTGGGTGAGCCGCGGCTGCATGGACGTGGACGGCCTGGGTGACGAGATCGTCGACAAGATGATCGCCGCCGGCCTGATCCACGATGTCGCGGACTTCTACCAGCTCACGGTCGATGACATCGCCGGCCTGGACACGGGGCGCGTGTACGCCAGCTCCAACAGCAAAAAGGGCGTTAAGAAGGGCGACCCCATTCCGGTAGGCCTCAAGACGGCTGAGAAAATCATCGCCGAGCTCAACAAGTCCAAGAGCCAGCCGCTCGGTCGCGTGCTGTTTGCCCTGGGCATCCGCCATGTGGGCAAGAGCGTGGGCGAGGTCATCGCCGAGCGATTCCTGTCGATTGACAAGCTCATCTTGGCGAGCGAAGAGGACATCGCCGAGTGTGAGGGCATCGGTCCCAAGATTGCGGCGAGCGTCAAGCAGTTCCTGGCCGTGCCCGAGAACCTTGCCGTGCTGGAACGTCTGCGCCAAGCGGGCCTTTCGCTCGAGGTTGACTTGGGCGCCGCTCATGCGCAAGCCGCAGCCGACGCGGGCGTGGCGGGCGAGCTTGCCGATGCACAACCGCTCGCGGGTCTGACCTTCGTGCTCACCGGCACGCTCGTCAACCGCACCCGCGACGAGGCGGGCGCGGCGCTCAAGGTACTCGGCGCCAAGGTCTCGGGCAGTGTTTCAAAGAAGACGAGCTATCTGGTCGCCGGCCCCAAAGCGGGCTCCAAGCTCACCAAAGCCGAGCAGCTGGGCGTGCCCGTGCTGGATGAGGATGCACTCGAGCAGATCTTGGCTACTGGTCAGGTGCCCCAGGCTTAAGGCATCAATAGTCAAATTGAAGAACCGCCCGGAAGCACGATGCCTTCCGGGCGGTTCTTACTTTGTTGGGGCAACGGGCACCGTGATCTGCGTCATGTAGGTTGCTGAGGGTGATCCTGCGAACCGGTGCCGTCCCGGAGCGATAAGAGATTCATGCAGGGCAGAGGGGTCTCACAATGATGGTTGTCTCCATTGCGACGGTCTTTATATATATGAACATTAACATTAACGTGTATACTTGACAGTGAAGATATATGTTGAGAGGAGCCGTTATGGTTACCGTCGCGTTTTCGGAGCTGCGCCAGAACCTTACGCAGGTGGCCGAAAAGGTTGCCAATGAGGGCGAGGAGGTTGTGGTCTTCAAGCGGAGCAAGCCGCTGTTCAAGATCGTGCCACTTGACTATAAAAGCCCAGTTGCGGTGGAATATGACGCTGCTCAGGAGCGTGGGGTCGCAAAGCCGGCGCGCGACGCGGGCAGGCCCAAGCGCGACGTGGGTACGATGTGGCATCCCAAGATTACCTGGAAGGAGATTCGCGAGATGCTCGCGGAGGATGACGACTACCAGGAGTATCTCGATATCGTAGCCAAAATGCCAAAGGGAACGCCGCTCGATACGATGACGGTTGAAGATGAAAAGCGCGTCGCGAGGGAGCGCTACCTATGAGAGCATTTCTCGATACCAATTTTCTGCTCGATTGCGTGCTTCCGGGCCGGCCGGAGCACGCAGCGGCGCAAACGATCAAGGGGCTCGTCGACGTGGGGCTTATCGAGGGCGTTGTTTCGGCCTGCTCTCTCAAGGACGCGTACTACATTCTCACCAAACAGGTCGGCGAGGTGCGCGCACGCGAGGTGGTGCGCGACTGCCTTAAGAGCTACTCGCTGGAACCTCTCGACCAAGAAGCTTGTTTTACCTCCGCCTATTCCGATGAGCCGGACTTTGAGGACGGCTGTATTCGTGCGATGGCCGAGCGTGCCGGCGTGGACTTTATCATCACGCGTGACCGTGCCGCTTTTGTTCGCTCGACCATCAAGACCTTCTCGCCCGCAGAGTTCATCCGTGCATTTCCGATACCGGAGGAGTAAAACCACCCGGAAAGTTCGACGCTTTCCGGGAGGTTCTTAATCGAGCACAGTAACCGGCACCGTGATCTGCGTCACGTAGGTTGCCGGGTCGTCGCTGATGATGTCATCGATCAAGGCGATCTCGCGCGAGGGGCCGGCGGGTGTCAGGTTATGTTCGCGCATATAGCCGAGCAGCTGCTCATAGCGCGGACCCGCTTGCCCGTGCGTGCCGCGAAAGCTTATGGTCAGGCAGTGCGCGGCGGGCCGTGTCTCGACGTCGCCCAAGTACTCATCGGTGTCATCGAGCAGCAGAAAGACCTCGTCGTAGCCATCAAAGTCGCCGGCGGCGAGGCGCTCGGCGCCAATCCCGACGCCCAAGTTGCCCAGAAAGACAAAGGTCTCGTGCTGACCCTTCTGCAGTTGACGAATTTGCCACTCCAGCGCATAGGCGTCGGTAGGGTTGACACGTTCGCGCAATACGGCGCAGCGAAGCTCGGGCGCATCGATTGTGCAAATGGTATCGAGCTCGGTGTTCAGGGCATCGTGGAGCAGGGCAAGCCGGTTGTCGATCTTGCGCGATACGCGTTCGAGCTCGCGGCGCTTGCGCTCGATGAGCTCCTGCTGCTGAGCCAGCTGGCGCTGCATGAGCTCCACATCGCGCGTGGTCACAAACTTTCGGATTTGCGCCAGCGGCAAGTCGAGAACACGCAGGTGGCTGATGGTGTTGAGGGTGGAGAGCTGCCGCGATCCGTAGTAGCGGTACCCACTTGCCGGATCGATGTGCGCCGGGTCCAGCAAGCCCATCTGCTCGTAATGGCGCAACGTACCCACGCTCAGGTTAAACAGGCGCGCCACCTCGCCAATGCGGAGCAGGCCTTCAGTATGTTCAGTTGGCGAGTCGATCATGGAACCGCTCCTTTCGATGGACAGGGGAGGGACATCGAGGCCGTGCGGCGCGGCCATCGTATGGAACGAACGAGCTGCTACGCCACCAGCTTGTCAAAAGCCCCACGCCGGTTGAGCACGGTAAATGCGACCACGCAGATGACTGCCGATAGAATCGACCCGCACGGCGAGGCGATGCCCATGGGAAACAGCGTGTCGGAATAGGCGTTCGACAACAGCCACGCGCCCGGCACGCGAATGAGCGCCACGGCCAGCACGTTGTGCGCAAAGCCGATGTAGCTCTTGCCGTACGCAGCGAAAAAGCCGCTAAAGCAAATGTGGATGCCGGCAAAGATTGCGTCGAAAATATAACTGTGCATATAGCCGGTACCGGCCGCGACTACTGCGGGGTCCTTGGCAAAAAAGCCGATAAACGCCGGCGCTACCAGCCACATCAGCACCGTGATCAGGCAGCCGTACACCACCGAGATCGTCATGGCGTCCTTGAGCACCTGGCGCGCGCGATCGCCCTTGCCCGCGCCGGCATTCTGCGCCGTGAGCGCGCTGACGGTAGCGCCCATGGAACTCGGCACGATAAACAAAAAGCTGATCATCTTCTCGACCAAGCCCACGGCGGCGGCGTCAACGAGCCCTCGGTGGTTGGCGATGACGGTGATAAACATAAACGCCACCTGGATGCAGCCGTCCTGCACGGCCACGGGCACGCCGATCTTAAGGATGCTACTGAGCACCTCGGGCTGGGGGCGCAGGTCGCTGCGCTTGAGGTGAATGTGCGTACGGCGGCTCTTGAGCCACACGAGCGCGAGGGCCACGCTCGCTGTCTGCGCGATGACTGTGCCGAGTGCGGCTCCCACGGGGCCAAGCCCCATGTGACCGATAAACAGAAAGTCGAGCGCGATGTTGATGATGCACGCCACGCCGATCACGTACATGGGCGAGCGTGAATCGCCCAGGCCGCGAAAGATGGCAGAGAGGATGTTGTACGCGGCGATAAACGGAATGCCGACAAAGCAGATGCGCAGGTAGGCGGCGGTGCCTTCGACCGCCTCGGCCGGCGTGCCAATGAGCGCCACGATCTGCGGGCACAGTGCGAGCAGGACAGCGGCCAGCACCACCGAGACACCCATAAAGAGCGTGATGGTGTTGCCGATGGCGGTCTCGGCGCGGTCGAAGCGGCGCGAGCCCACGGCGTGGCCGACGATAACCGTCGTTCCCATGGCCAGGCCCACGAGCGTCACGGTAATGATATAGAGCGTCTGCGCGCCATTGCCCACGGCGGTGATGCCGGCGGCGCCGCTGAACTGCCCCATCATGTACAGGTCGGCCATGCCGTAGAGCATCTGCAAAAAGTACGAGAGCATATAGGGCAGGGCAAAGACCGCGATGGTCTTGAGGACATTGCCGCGTGTGAGGTCGTGTTCCATGGTCGGGGCACTTTCTGGCTTGGGTCGTTTACGTACCAGTGTAGTGAAAACCCTACAACGATTGTAGAGTCAAGGTTTGTGTTGGCGGCAGGGCGAAAAAAGTCACGCCCGCGTTTATTTCCAATTGAATACAGGGGTGTGCCCTGCGAGCATGAAGTCTACGCCAACCTTACAGAAATCGATTTCGGAGCACTTGACACCGCTGCACGGCGCGCCATAATACGTGGGTTTGCGAACAACGTTTGATGGGGGATGAACCTGCGTGCGCAATCTCAAGATTCTGTTTTCCTATCTGGGGGCATACCGCCGCGATGCCATACTCGGCGTGCTCTTTGTGACGGCCGAGACGGCGCTCGAGCTGTTTATCCCGGTCATCATGGCAAATATCATCGACGTGGGCGTGCCCGCGGGCGACATCAACTACATGCTGTTGCAGGGCACGTATATGTTGGTATGCGCCGCATGTTCGCTGGTACTTGGCTTGGGCTATGCACGCACGTCTGCTCGCGTCGCCTCGGGGCTGGGCGCTAACTTGCGCGAGGCTGAGTATCGCAAGATCCAGACGCTCGCCTTTGGCAACCTGGACAACTACGACGCCAGCTCACTTGTCACCCGCATGACCACCGACATCACCGTGATTCAAAACGCCGTGGGTAACGGCTTCCGCCCCATGGTGCGCGGGCCGGTAAATCTGGTCATGGGCCTCGTCTACGCTTTTGCGCTCTCGCGCGAGCTCGCGGCGGTCTTTGCCGTCATTCTGCCGATGCTCGCCATCGTGCTCGGTATCATTACCGTGCGCGTGAGCCCGCTCTACCGCCAACTCCAGACCTCGATGGACCACCTCAACGGCGTGGTGCAAGAGGACCTTACCGCAGTGCGCGCCGTGAAGGCTTACGTGCGCGCCGAGCACGAGTGCGACAAGTTCGACACCGTCAATACCGAGCTCGCCGGCACGGCGACCAAGACCTTCGGCACCGCCGTGCTCAACCTGCCGGTGTTCCAGCTCTCGATGTATGTTGCCGCGCTCTCGATCCTGTGGATTGGCGGCCGCATGATCATCGAAGGTCGCTTGGGTGTGGGCTCGCTCACGGGCTTTATGAGCTACGTGCTGCTGATCACGAACTCGCTCATGATGATTTCCAACGTGTTTTTGCTGCTCACGCGCGCTCTCACGAGTGTGGGCCGTATCGCAGAGGTGCTCGATGAAGAGCCCTTTATCGCCAATCCTGTGGGAGACCTCGCGACTGCGGCGCCAGCGGACGGCAGTATCGAGTTTTGCGACGTTTCCTTTAAATACCGCGCGGATGCAGCCGAGGATGTGCTCGAGCATATTGACCTTCGCATCGAGAGCGGCTCGACGGTGGGCATCCTCGGTGGCACGGGCTCGGGCAAGAGCTCGCTTGTGCAGCTGATTGCGCGCCTGTACGACGCCACCGAGGGCACCGTGCTTGTGGGCGGTCGCGACGTGCGCGACTACGACCTCGCGACCCTACGTGATGCCGTGGGCATTGTGCTGCAAAAGAATGTGCTGTTCACGGGCACCGTGCGCGAAAACCTGCAGTGGGGCAATCCACAGGCGTCGGACGATGAGCTCCTCGCGGCTTGCCGCGCGGCGTGCGTGGACGAGTTCCTTGATCGCATCGGCGGGTTGGACGGCGAGTTAGGCCAAGGCGGTGCCGGTGTTTCGGGTGGCCAGAAGCAACGCCTGTGCATCGCGCGCACGCTGCTCAAGCATCCGCGCGTGCTCATTTTTGATGACTCCACCAGCGCGGTCGATATGGCGACCGACGCTAAGATTCGCGAGCACATCGCTCGGATTCCCAATACGACCGTGCTCATCATCGCCCAGCGCATCGCGAGCGTCATGGATGCCGATCGCATTGTGGTGCTGGACGACGGTCGTGTCCACGGCGTGGGCACGCACGAGGAATTGCTGGCGGGCGACAACATCTACCAGGAGATTTACGCCTCGCAGATGGAGTTTGCGGGGGATGCGGACGTCGCGGACGGCGCAAATGCCCCGTCTTCCTCTGGTTCCAGCGGATCACTTCAAGCCATGAAAGTAGGTGAGCGCCATGCCTAAGACATCCGCTCAGGCCCGTCCCGCAAATCTGGCGCAGACGCTCCGCCGCCTGCTATCCTACATGGGGCATGCCAAGTTCTCGTTGCTTGCGGTGGGCGTACTCGCCTCCGTCGCCGCCATCGCGAGCCTCGCCGGCACCTACATGGTGCGCCCCATCGTTAACGGTTTGGCCACGGGCGGGGAGGAACTGCTTGCCAAGCAGGTCATCCTGACGGCGATCATCTACGCCGCGGGCGTGCTCTCGGCCCTGGGCTACTCACAGATCATGGTGCGCGCGGCCCAACGCGTGGTGTCCGATATTCGCCGCGACCTGTTCGCGCACATCCAGACGCTGCCGCTCAGTTATTTTGACAGCACGCGTTCAGGCGACATCATGAGCTTTTTCACCAACGACGTCGACACCGTCTCCGAGGCGCTCAACAACAGCTTTGCCAACGTGATTCAGGCCGCCATTCAGGTTGTGGGCACTACGGCTATGCTCATCATCCTTAACTGGCAGCTCACGATTATCACGCTCGTGTGCGATGCGGCCATTGTGCTGTATGCGCGCTACTCGGGCGCGCGCTCTAAGCGTTTCTTTGCCGCCCAGCAGGCATCGCTTGGCGACCTGGACGGATATATCGAAGAGATGGTCTCGGGCCAAAAGGTCATCAAGGTCTTTAACCGCGAGGCAGCGAATGTCGCCGGCTTCACCTGTCGCAACGACGAGCTCCGCCGCACCGGCACCGCCGCCGTGAGCTATGCCAACTCCATGGTGCCCATGACCGTCGTGATTGGTTACGTCAACTATGCCATCGTCGCCGTGGTGGGCGGCATGCTCTGCATCAAGGGACTCGCCGATGTGGGCGCGCTTGCAAGTTACCTGGTCTTTGTACGCCAGGCGGCCATGCCCATCAACCAGTTTACGCAGCTGGGTAATTTCTTACTCAATGCGTTGGCCGGCGCTGAGCGCCTGTTTGCCGCCATGGATCTTGAGCCCGAGGTGGACGAGGGCTGCGTGGAGCTGGTGCAGACGGGCGACGCCGCGTGGGCATGGAAGATTCCCGAGGGCCAGGGCGTGGGCTCGTACGGGCACCTGCATGATGTGGCGGCCGTTGATGAGTCGGGCCGTGCGATGGCTGCCGACGGCACCGAGCTCACGTGCGGCTTGGTCCCGCTTGCCGGCGACGTGCGCTTCCATGCCGTGGACTTTTCCTACGTGCCGGGCACCCGTGTGCTCACGGATCTCAACCTGTTTGCCAAGCCGGGGCAAAAGATCGCGTTTGTGGGCTCGACGGGCGCCGGAAAGACGACCATCACCAACCTCATCAACCGCTTCTACGAGGTCGATGACGGCGAGATCACGTACGATGGCATCGACGTCAAGCACATTGCCAAGGCCAGCCTGCGCGGGTCGCTCGGCATTGTGCTGCAGGACACGCACCTGTTTAGCGGCACCATTGCGCAGAACATCCGCTTTGGCAAGCTCGACGCGACCGACGAGGAGGTGCGCGCCGCTGCCGAGGCAGCCTGCGCGGATTCGTTTATCCGCCGCCTGCCTAGAGGCTACGATACACCGGTCACGGCCGACGGCGCCAACCTGTCGCAGGGCCAGCGCCAGCTGCTCGCCATCGCGCGCGTGGCCGTGGCTGATCCACCGGTGCTCATCCTGGACGAGGCCACGAGCTCCATCGACACGCGTACCGAAAAGCTCATCGAGCGCGGCATGGACCGCATCATGCGCGGACGCACCACGTTTATGATCGCGCATCGCCTGTCCACCGTCCGCGACGCCGACGCCATCATGGTTCTCGAACACGGCCACATCATCGAACGCGGCACGCACGAAGAGCTGCTCGCCCAGCACGGCGAGTACTGGCAACTGGCGCATGGCTTAAAAGAGTTGGATTAACCCGTTCGAGCATGATGCTTTGACCCCTTCGTGCCCCCTTACCTCACCTCAAACCATCACAACATTCGACGTTTTTTGCCAAAATCGGGAAAAGCATCGAATGTTGTGATGGTTTTTCTACCACTCGACCGGGTGGAATCGCTTTCTTGCGCACGAAGGTGTGCGGACCCGTGGGCAGGGGAATAAGGTTGGTTATCCGACTCCATTGGAGGGCTCATGGACCTGCCGATCGTCCTGTCCCATAAGACTGCCTGGCTGTACCACAACGTGGCGCGCCCGTCCGAGCCGCTCTCGCGAGCAAGCAGCCTATATGATGAGGACTCGCTTGCTAACGAGGCGGAGCCGACCGCGGGTCTGCCCAAATTGGGACTCGATGCCAAGGGACTGAGGGCTTCAACGGCGGTCGGGATCGTTACCGACTATCTGGTTTCGCTTGGTATTCCACGAGAAGAGCTCGATCATATCGATACGCTCGTCAACTTTGATTTTGAGCGCTCGACACCGGCTGGATTTAGGTGCCACGTGTTTGGGGCGCCGGTACCTCCAGGCCATCTTATCGAGGTGGCAGAGGGCCTTCTGGTGGTTGATGAGGCCATGTGCTTTGTCCAAGCGGGTTCGTGGATGAGCGAACCCGAGCAGCTGGAATATGGCTACGAAATCTGTGCCCGATACCATTTGAATCATCTGTCGACAGGCGATTATATCGAGATGGGGCAGAGGTATACCGTTGCCGATTTGATTGCCTATTGCAATGAGAACCGATCTCGTCAGGGGGCTATACGCGCGGCCGCCGTGCTCAAGCGCGTGCACGATGGCGCGCGGTCGCCCATGGAGACGGCCACCGCAATCATGGTCGTAGCAAAACGTTCCCAGGGAGGGATGGGATACGCCAAGATCGAGCTCAACCATAGGGTCGATGTTCCCAACGAGTTCAAATATCTCGCAAAGGCCGGGTATTTCGAGATCGACGTATATGCGCCTGCGAGCGGTACGGGGATTGAATACAACGGCTCGGACCATCTTGATAAACAGCGCAGCGCGTCGGATGCGGAGCGTATGACCGTGCTGAGCGCGCTGGGCTTTAAGATGATCGTCCTCACCGGGACTCAGTTTGCCCACCAGCTGCAATTGCACCGGGCGATGAACGCCATCGCGCTCGCTATGGGCCTCAAGTGCGACCGAAGCGAAGCGTTCCAAAAGCGTCAGAACGACCTGCGAGAATTCGTGATTCGACACTGGGACGGCGGCCTTTAGGGACGCTTTGGTCCTTCTACGGGGTGCTGTGGGCAGGCAAACCATCACAACATTCGACGTTTTTTGCCAAAAACGGGAAAAGCATCGAATGTTGTGATGGTTTGCGTGCTGAGGATGGGCTTGAGAAGCCGGTCTTGCTCGAAGCGACCTGTCCTGTCGTACGGGTGTCGGCATGATTCTCCCGTGGAGTATTATGTTTTCCGAAGAATAAAACGCCGCGTGAGGGGAGGGCTGCGTGGACGGGCACGTGCAACATGACGGTTTTGGCCGCGATATCAACTACCTGCGCATTGCCGTTACCGACAAGTGCAATTTCCGCTGCATTTACTGCATGCCGGCCGATGGCGTGGCGCCCCGCGCGCACGACGAGCTGCTCAGCGCCGAGGAAATCGCTCGTTTTGTGCGCTTGGTGGCGGGGGAAGGCATTCGCCGCGTGCGCCTGACGGGCGGCGAGCCGCTGGTCAGCCGCCGTATCATCCCGCTTATTCGCGACATCCGCGCGATTCCGCAGATCGAGGACATCTCGCTTACCACCAACGGCGCCCTGCTGCCCAAGCTGGCGCCGCAGCTCAAAGATGCCGGGCTTAACCGCGTCAACATTTCGCTCGACACGCTCGACCCTACGCTGTTTGGAAAGATCACGCGCCTGGGTCGGCTCGAGCAGACCATGACTGGCATCGACGCGGCGCTGGCTTGGGGCTTTGAGCCCGTTAAGGTCAACTGCGTTGTAGTGCGCCGACTCAACCAAGATGTGGCTGCTCTCGCGCGGCTGACCGTCGACCGCCCCATCCACCTGCGCTTTATCGAATACATGCCCATCGGCGACGAGCGCACGAGCTCGCATTGCGCTGTGGACCCGCATGCGCCCGCGCTCAATCCCGAGCTGTGGGATGCGAGTGACACCGTGCCGAGCGACGAGCTGCGGGCGCGCATCAATGCCGGGGCCGCCGCGGCGGGACTGGGCGAGCTCGAGCCGCTCGACATCAACGACGCTCCTGCCGGCGCGGGCCCTGCGCGCTACTGGCACTTTCCGGGTGCGGCGGGAACGGTCGGCTTTATCAGCGCCATGTCCAATCATTTTTGTGCGAATTGCAACCGTCTGCGTCTGACGGCCGATGGCAACGTGCGTCCGTGCCTGTTCAGCGATGCCGAGTATTCGGTGCGTGAGGCGTTGCGCCGTGGTGATGATATGCAGGTACTTTCGATTTGGCGCGATGCCGTGGCCCACAAACCGCAGGAACACGCGATAATTGAGGGCACGCAACGATTTATGTCCCAAATCGGAGGATGATCATATGGCCAAGAGCAGGTACGCCGATGCCACCAAGGCCGCTCGCAGGGCCGCGATGTCTGCCCACAAAGTCACGGCTGCGGCGAATGCTGGCAACGCCGACGCGTCCACACAGCCGACTGCCAGTGCTGCCACCGAGCCCGCCCGCGACGCCCGTCGCGACGAGCTGACGCATGTGGACGCCAAGGGCGAGGTTCGCATGGTCGACGTGTCCGACAAGGCCGAGACCCATCGCATCGCCATCGCCGAGGGCACCATCCTCATGCATCCCGAGACGCAGGCCATGGTGCTGCAGGACCGCGCTAAAAAGGGCGATGTGCTGGCCTGCGCGCGCGTGGCGGGCATCATGGCCATCAAACGCACGAGCGACATCATCCCCATGTGCCATCCGTTGCTCATTACCAAGAGCAAGTGCGACATTGCGCCCATCGCTCCGGCGGAGACGCCGGCTGAGGACGTGCCCGAGGGCTGGGCACCGGCGCGCACGGACGGGCAGGTTGGCTTTCACGTACTGGTTACGGCGGGTGTGACGGGCAAGACGGGTATCGAGATGGAGGCCCTGACCGGCGCGAGTGCCGCGTGTCTGACCATCTACGACATGTGCAAGGCAGTCGATCGCGGCATGGAGATCGTCGACGTTCGCCTGTTGCACAAGGAGGGCGGTCGCTCGGGCGTGTGGGATCGTGCAGAGCGTCAGGCCGCAGCCGTTGAGGCTGCGGGCGTCGACGGCAGTGCGCCCTCAAGCGCGCCTGCTCCGGTCGCGCCCGCAGCTCCGGCACCGGCCGTCCCTGCGATCGCGTTTATCGGCTACCAAAACTCGGGCAAGACCACGCTCGTCGAGAAGGTTATCGCCGAGCTCACACGCCGCGGCCTGCGCGTGGGTTCGCTCAAGCATCATGGGCACCACGGCTTTGATATCGATGTGCCCGCTAAGGACACTTGGCGCCATCACCAGGCCGGGTCCAAGCACGTGGGCCTCATCTGCGCCACGCGCTGGGCGGAGTACGCCGACACGCGCGAGGAGGACGAGATGCCCGCGCGCGAGCTGCTGTCGCGCTACAACGATGTCGACGTGGTGATCATCGAGGGCTACAAGACCGAGGGCTTCGACAACATCGTGGTAGCGCGCTCCGGTGTCGACCGTCTGCGCGGCAAGAGCTCGCTCGACCTGGTCGACGGTCACACGCTGGCCCTTGCCTGCAACGAGGCCCTGGCGCGTCAGGCATTCGATGCCGGCTTTGCGACCCGAGCCATCAACATCAACGACGCCCGAGCCATCTGCGATTTGATTCAAGACTATCTCGCCTAAAACATGCCAAAAAGGGACAGGTTAATTTCGGCAGGTTTTATCTGGGCAAACGCCGCAACCACCACAAAGGGGCCAGGCACCTTTGTGGTGGTTTTTGCTTTAGTAGATGTGTGGGACATGCCTTACAATCTACCAAGTAGTTCATACTGAGCGAAAAACGGAGAGAAGGGTCCTGATGCGTCCTTAATGTTTCATGCGGATTGATTGATTCGATAGACGGTGGCGAATGCCCGCCGTCCGCATTCGTATGAAACAAGGAGTCTCCATGCTCGTCTCTCTTTTCTCAAAACCTCAATCATCGCTGTCCGCGCAGGCTAAACGCCTGGTGGCGATGCGCTTTCTCATCTACACCGGTTTTCAGACTAGCTACTTTATCGGCGTTATCGGATCGCTAACCTATGCGGACGACGCTTCGGTCGTCGCGACATCGCTGGCCGTCCTTTTTATGAACGTATTCGTGATCATGGGATCCTTTGCGGGTGGTGCTGCGCTCGACGCCTGGGGCCCGCGCCGTCATTTCTTGCTGAGCATCGTGGGCACGCTGGCAACCGGCGCGGCGATTCTCTTTTTTGGCAGCGCGACCGGCATCGTCCTGCTCGGCGCGGTGTTCCTAGGCTTTACGATGGGATTTGCCCAGCCCATCGCCACGTCCTATCCGGCCTACCTCACCAACGACCCCGTCGAGCTCAAAGACATCAACTCCGCCATCGCCATGTTTTCAAACGTGAGTATCATCGTTGGCCCCACGCTGGGCGGCTTTGTCGCGGCGGTTGCGTCGTCGCGCGCGGTGTTCGTGCTCATGATGCTCTTTACAGTGCTGGCGCTCGTCGCCGGTTGGGGCTTTAGGCCGAAGACCAGCCATGTCGCCGGGGATGCGGATGCCGATTCGGCAGAGGAAGGGGAGCGTGCGGGACAAAGCCCCGACCCCAACACATCTTCCCGCGTTACCTTCGCGACCAGCATCAAAACAGTCTTTACCAACAGTGTCCTCGCCCTACTGTTCTGCATCATCTTTCTTTCGAACTTTGGCTATGGCGCCTTTGACCCGCTGGAGTCGTTCTTCTACCGCGATGTCCTGCGCGTCGGTGTTGAGTGGATGGGCTGGCTCTCGTCGGCCAGCGGTGTGGGCGCGGTGCTGGGTGCCGTGCTCGCGCTCCGTTTGCCGCCGCACCTGGTCAACCTTAAAACGCTGCTCGTGGCGCTTATGTCCGTGGGCCTGGGAAGTTTGCTCTATGTGGGGACGCCGTACGTGGGTGTAGCCCTCGTCGGCCAGATTGCCCTGGGCATAGCTTGGGGCATCGTCAACCCGCTCCACAACACGATCGTGCAAACGACGGCACCACTCGAGCAGCTCGGTCGCGTCAACTCGGTCATGGGTTTTGGCAATATGTTCGCCGGCGTGGCGCCGCTGGCGATTGCCCCGTGGCTGGCGGCGACATTTGGCGTGCAGCAGACACTCGTGGGGGCAGGCATGGTCGTGACGGCGGTTCCCGCGGCGCTGCTGCTGTTTGGACGCAATCACTTGGAACGTGCCGTAAAGCAGTAAGAAACCATCACAACATTCGGTAAAAATCGCGATTTTGCCGAAAAACATCGAATGTTGTGATGGATTGCGCCGCGGATCCGGCCACCACAATGGGCCAGGCACCTTTGTGGTGGTTTTGCACCAAAGCGCCCCGTGCGCGCCTTGGTATACCATGTACGCCGTTCGCGAATACGCCCCACACCGCCGTACTACCCAGAAAGGCCCCCATGGACACCACCTTCAGCCGCATCAAAGCCGTGTTCTGCGATATCGACGGCACGCTGCTCACGAGCCAGCACACGGTGTCCCCGCGCACCGTGGCGGCGATCCGTGCCCTGCGCGAGCGCGACGTGCTCTTTGGCCTGTGCACCGGGCGCGACGCCCACGCGACCGAGGCCATGTACGAGCTCTGGGGCATCGAAGGCCTGGTGGACGTGCTCGTGGGCTGCGGTGGCGCCGAGGTCATCGACCGCGCGCACGACATCAACGAGCTGAGCTATCCGCTGCCGGGCGAGACCGTCGCGCGCATCTGCAGGCACATGGCGGGCCTGCCGGCAACGCCCGTCTGCCCCCGAGACGGCGTGTTCTACGTGCCCGAGAGCAACGCGTGCGTCGAGCACCTGTCGCGCGTCGACGGCGTGCCCTACCAGGTGGTCGATTTTGCCGAGTTTTTGCGCGAGCCGCAGCCCAAGGTGATGTTTACCATGGCGCCCGAGGTGATGCCGCAGGTCATCGAGCGAGCATCGACGTTTGCCGACGACACCGTCAAGGCGGCCGCTCTGCAAACTACGCAGCGCCTCTACGAGTTTATGGATCCGCACGTGTCCAAGACGCGCGGCCTTGTGCGCGTGGCGGAGCTCAACGGCATGGAGCTCCAGAACATCTGCGTGTTTGGCGATGCCGATAACGACACCTGCATGGTGGCCGACGCCGGCGTGGGCGTGGCCATGGCAAACGGCAGCGACGCCACCCGTGCCGCCGCCGACTTTGTAACCGCGAGTAACGACAAAGACGGCATCGCGATCTTTATCGAGGAGCATCTGCTGTAGCGCAGGGGGAGAACCACCACAATGGGGACAGGCACCTTTGTGGTGGCCCCAGGCGATTTGGACGAATTGATGCCTAAAATCTGCGCGCAAATTCAAATATGGTTGTCTGAACATTACGCTTCTAACCACCGATGAGTTAAAGATATTCTCATCAGTTTGGTAGGGTATTCCTTCCGGTTAATGACCTACCGCTCACGGTCGATTTTCGACCGTTCACAGGATGTTTGCTCTTGAGCAAAATGTTGTGCAAATAAATAAAATGCTATTAAAAAACTGATAACTAACTTAATTACCAGTAGAAACAAGAAATAGATAGCGAATAAACGAAGGCAAATCTGAACAATTATCAAGAGAATTGAGAACTCGCTACAAAACTGTCGATATTTGTTGCTCAGATATTTAAACAATCATTAAAATAGCATTACTAAGCGTGCGCAATTACAGGTTGCGCAGATACGTTTGATAGTGAAAGAGCAAGATCGCGGTCTCTTGGGGAGGAGACATCGATGAAAGCAAATTCAGACAAATCTAAGAAGAGTAATAAGGCGACGCGCCGTGTACTGGCAGGCGTTTTGTGCGGAGCATCCGTTTTGAGCCTGGTACTGTCGCTCGTTATGCCTCCGATCTCGCAGGCCATTGCCAACGATGTCCAGACGGTTTCTACCGAGGAAACTGTGATGGGGGGGGGGTTCCTCAAGTGAGTCTACTGATGTAGACAACACCAACAACGGGGATACCGAAAGGCAGGATAACAACGACGTCAAGAATGACGAAGATTCTGGCGACGCTGGTGCGGCGAGCCTGTTGTCCGATGACGCAGGGGTTGAGGATGCTGTACAGCCTGCGGATGACAGTGCTAATGATGAGGGCGATATTGCTCTAGCTGTGGAAGACGCGGACGGATATACGCAGATTAATACAGCGCAGGACCTCTACGATTACCTTCAAAATGATAAAAAAACCGGCAAGTTTCGCCTGAATGCCGATGTCGAGTATGCAAGTGACATTACGTTGGGCGCAGGTGAGGTGACCTTAGATTTAAATGGTCACAAGATTAAGCATAATGGCACCGAATCAGGTCGCAACAACATGTCCATGTTCAATGTGCCTGCGGGCGCGACGCTCACGATTGAGGATCTGCAGCAGGCGGCTGATAACAAGTTCGAGCAGGGTGGCGACAAAAACGGCAACCTTGCTAAGCTCGATTACGACGGCACAACGCCCAGTAAGCTCACTTACTACGTGACTGAGTCGACTTCGAGTGACACTGCTACTACCGAGACCCTTTTCAAGCACGAGGTTGCCATCAATGGCGCCATCGTGGGCACCACTGCTCACTCTACGATGAGGCTCATCAACGTCTGTGGCGGTACGTTTAACCTTCAAAGCGGCGTGCTGACCACGAATCAGGACGCAAATGTTCGCCACCTGATTTATGCCGATAACGGCTCTACCGTCAACATGAGTGGCGGATACGTTTGTGGTGCTTCTATGGGCCGCGATGGTGCTGGTGCTGGAATTCATGTTGAGGGTGAGGGCTCAACCCTGGTGATCTCTGACGGCGTAATCGCTGGTAACTATGCCCCCAGTGGCGGCGGCGTTTATGCCCGGAATTCTACGGTAAACATGGTTGGCGGTATTATCTCCGGTAACGGTACAAATAATGATCAAAGCGGTTATGGCGCGGGAATTTGTGCTGAGAACTCTAATGTGACCATTACGAATGGCCACATCACCAACAACAGGTATCAGCACTATATCGATGAAGAAGGCTCCACGAAGCATCTCGGTAACGGTTGCCACGGTGGCGGTGGTATTGCTGCTTGGAATGGCGGCAGTCTCACAATTGTAGGCGGCTACATCACGGGCAACTACTCTGCCGAGGCTGGCGGCGGCGTTTATGCTGGCGTTTGGAATAGTGCTCTTTCCGGGTTTACGTTTTCTGGTGGAATCATCGCCAGCAATGTGGCGCAAAACTCAGAGGGTGGCGGTATCCGTATCTCTGCGCCTACCAAGGGCGTGTTTGAAGTGCCGATTGATTCGCACGCTGATTCACACGCTTATATCACGAACAATACGACTAATACAACCAACGACTGGGGCGGCGGCGGAGTTTTCGTCCAGGGTGGCAGCGACGGCGTTCAGCCGGCAAGCCTCAGGATTTCTAACGCGCTGATTACTAACAATTCGGCCGAGGGCTATGGCGGCGGCTTTGCCGCCTGCCCGACTGGTAAGACTGCCATTACCGATACCAATGGCATCGCAATTTTCGGAAACCGCGATGAAAACGGCAGGAATCTATCGGGTGGTACTGGCGGCAAGAGCGAGGATCGGGATAAAGGTACCGAGGGCACTGTCGGAGAGATCACTGAAAACTTCAAGAATGGGGGTCACAAGGACCTTTTCCTAATCCATCAGTCGGGAAATACAGACTACATCGCAGCCGTAACGGGTCAGATGCTTGGTGGCGGAGCCGCCAACTGGTCGGGCACGATCGACGATGCACCAACGTCTATCGGTAAGTACGAGGGCGCCCAAGCTAAGTACATGATTGGCCTTAAATCTGAGCCGATTCAGGAAGATATGGATGCTGCTACCGCGGCTGCGTCCCTCTTCATCACGGGCAACAGATCCAACATTCACGGTGGCGGCATCATGACCAACGGCGACGTAATCGCTGGCTCCACCACGCAGGTGAACGTGTACCCCAAGATGAAGCTCAACGGCACTAAGGCGCTAACGGGTCGTGCGCTTAAAGACGGAGAGTTCAAGTTCCAGCTGCTCAAACAGGGTACAAAAAAGCAGGATCCCTCGTTTGCCGATCACAAGCTGCAACTCAATGGCTGCACAAAAGTTGGCAATGGGGTCAAGAACGACGCTGGCGGTAACTTTTTCTTTGATTTGGGCAGGGTCTACTCCGATGGAGTGATCGTCTACTACCTAGTTGAGGATCCCGGTAACATGGATCCCGGTGACAAGCCCGTTCCTGGTGTGACTTACGACCAGACTATCTACAAGATTGAGTTTAAAACAACGAAGCTCAAGGAACAGAGTGTGCTGGGCATTACATACACCTACTACTCGGTTAATGAAGCAAAGGTCACTAATGTCACTGATCCTACCAAAGGGAGCTCGATGGCGACCGTCCAGTCCGATGGCAGTAATGTGTCCATTAATCTCACGACCGAAAAGACCTTTACAAATAAATACGCACCCAAGGGCTCTTGGACACCTCAGGTGACCAAGAAGGTCGTCGGCGGCGAGCTGAAGAAGTTCAAGTTTGAACTTGCGAACGACGAGAACTTCACCAATCCGGAAACGGGAACAGTCGATCCGTCGAAAGCTACACCCGACGAAAACAAGACTGCGCCGGTTGAATTCGTGACGAAGGACTATCTGCTCAAGGACCTTGAAAATGGATCTAAGACCTTCACGTATTATGTGCGCGAGCAGGACGAAAGCACGACCTATCCGCATTACAAGTTCGATCGGTCGGTCTATCGATTTGATGTCACGATGAAGGATCAGAAAGATGGCACGATCACTGCCACGAAGGTGACCTACACCCAGATCAAGGATGCTGACGGTAATACCATCGACGAAGGCAAGCAGACTCCCGTGGATTACAACGATGGATCCGATACCACCAAGCCCAAGTCCACCCCCACCTTCACCAACACCTACTCCACGTCTTTGCCCCTTTCTGGTATGTCGGGCGTCACTCTGACGTACCTTGCCGGCGCGGCGGTGCTTTGCGCTGCTGCGGCCTGGATGCACATTCGTCGCAAGGCGAATGCGAAGGGAGGTGAGCGTCGTGAATAAGAAAGTTTGCTCCTTCCCGATCTTGCTTGCGCTGCTTGCCCTCTTGATCGGCACCTGCGCGGTTGTGTTCCCCGCATCCGCGCAGGCTGCGCCGACCTCGACCGGTTCCATCACGGTGACCGTCGCCGTGGCGCGCAGCTACGGCGCCTACCAGATCTTTAGCGCCAACGTCGTCGACGGCGACAGCGACGCCAAGATTGCCACCGACCTCGCTTGGGCAAGCGACGCCGCGCGCGACGCCGCGCTGCCTGTGCTGCACAGCGCCGGCATGCCCAATTCCCAGACCACCGCGCAGGAAGCTGCCGAGTGGCTCAACACCGATTCCCACCTTACGAGCGCGCTGAGCGCACAGCTCGCTCGTTCCCTCCAGAGCTCTGGCGCCGTGACCGTGGCCCTTAACGCGGGCACGACGGCCAAGCTGCCCTGCGGCTACTGGCTCATCGTCGCCGACGACGACGCCATCGCCCAGGGCGAGGCCGGCACCGCGCCGATCATGGCCCTGGTCGGCGGCAGCGCCGTCACCGTCAAGCCCAAGGCCGCGACCCCCAAGGTCCAAAAGCACGTGCTGGAGGACAGCGCCGCCGCCTGGCAGAAGGCCGCCGATGCCACGGTCGCCGACGACCTGTACTGGCGCCTCTCTGCCACGGTCCCGGCGGGTCTTACCGCCTACGACACCTATACGGTGCGGTTCGTCGACACCATGAGCGCGGGGCTCGACCCCTCCAAGGTGGCCGCGAGCATGCGCGTGTACGTGGCGGCGGGCGCGGACGGCGGCTTTGACGCCGTCTCGGCCGGCAAGGACGGTCGTGCCGGCACCGAACCCGCGAAGGGTTGGACCGACATCACGGCCCAGTGCGCCACCAAGGTAGCGGCGGACGGAACCTTCACCGTGCGCACCGGCGACCTGATCGCCGCGCTCGGCGGGGCCGACGCCTTCACCGCGGGCGCCCGCGTGGTCGCCGTGTACAACGCGCCGCTCGACAGCGCATGCAACCACGGCATCGCGAAGGGCAACCCCAACGAGGTCTACCTGCGCTACCCGCGCTCTCCCTTTGCCGACCAGTCCGGCGATGCCGGCTTCACTCGCACGCCGAGCGACGACGCGACCGCCTACACCTGGGATCTCGCGCTCACCAAGCGCGGCAGCGACGGCGACAAGCCGCTTGCCGGGGCGGTCCTGAGCATCGCCGACGACCGCGGCCGCACGCTGGCGGCCGACGGCGCGTGGGATGCGGAGGGCAAGGCCACCGTCACCACGGGCGAGGACGGCCGCGTGACCGTCTCGGGCGTGGACTCGGGCAAGCTGGAGGTCCGTGAGCTCAAGGCGCCCAAGGGCTACACCGCCTTTGAGGGCACGCGCTCCGTGACGGTTAAGGCCGAAGGCCTGGACGTCGACCAGGTGGCCGCCGCCAAGCCCAAACTCACCATCACGGCCGAGTCGCCCCTGCGCGCCGACAGCGCGGACGGGTCGACGGGCAGCCTGGAGGCGTCGCTCATCAACACGCCCACCGGCACACCCCCTAGCATTACCACCGGAGGCTTTATGCCCTCGACTGGCGATATGGCAATGTGCGCCGCGGCCGCCGCAGCGGTCGCCGGAGCCGCGCTCATCGTGGTCGCGCTCCTGGTCAAGCGGGGAGGTGGCAGCCATAAAGAGTAGCTGGCAGCCCCACCGAGAGCGGGGCGAGACGTAGCGAAGCAGATGTTAAGACACAGACAGATGATGACCAATCAAATGAGAACCAACCGGAAAACGGAGGAAAAGAAGATGAGCATGAGCAAGAACATCGCACGCCTGGCAGTAACCGCCGGCCTCACAGCAGCACTGAGCTTCGGCGGTGTGATGGCCCCGGTGACCATGGCGTTTGCTGCTGAGGATACGGCTGCAACGGCCAATACCATCACCATCAATAAGAACGAAAACAATGGTGATGTGAAGTACAAGGCCTATCGGATCTTCGAGGCTGACGTCATGGATGAGCTCGGCAAGACTGACAAGGTTGTCTCGAATGTTAAGTGGGCCGTTGATGATACGACTAAGGCTGCCATCATCAGCGCGATCAATAAATATATCCCCAATTCGCTGAGTGACAAAGCCAGCGCGCAGGATGTTGCCGATTGGCTGACTAAGCATATTACTGAGACCACAAATAAAACGGTTCTCAAAAACAACGATTTGCTCTATACGCTTGCTGATCTTGTAGAGAAGGGAGTCACTCCGACCACTCCGACCACTCCGACGGGCATTACGGATGGTTCGTTTGCGGCGGGCACCGAGGTTTCTTTCGATAAATCCGGTTATTACCTGTTTCTGACTGACGCGGACACTTTGGCTTCGGAAGAGTCGACGACCGTCAGCAAGAATACTGCCACTTCGCCGATTTATGCCGTCGTGGGCGCCGGCGCTGTGACAGTTAACGAGAAGACCAGTATCCCTACGGTCGATAAACAGGTTCTCGATGATACTGCGGGCAAGACGGTCGATACTGCCGAGGAAAGCGACTGGAAGAACGTGGGTGACGCCTGGATTGGCCAGGTAATCGACTATAAGTTGACCGGTACTGTTGCGAGCAATATTGCCTCGTATGTTGAGTACAAGTATAAGTTCCAGGACCATCTCTCTGTTGGACTGCACGCCGACTTGAGTACCGTTGAAGTTACTATTGACGGTACTACCATCCCTCGTGCAAATGATTCTCAGCCCGCAGATGGCTATACGGCAAGTCTTACGGAAACCAGGGACAATTCCGGGAAATATACGGGCCATGATTTGACGATTTCCTTCGTTAACCTCAAGGCTGCTGCGAAGGCCGCGAAAGCTGATCTCAATGAGAACTCCAAGGTCGTTGTGAAATACAAAGCAAAGCTGACCGATAAGGCTGAATACACGGCCACCGGCAACACCAATGAGGTCAAGCTTGTCTATTCCAACAATCCCATGACTGGTTATGAGGGCACTTCTGAGTCGGACGAGGTCACTGACTACGTCTTTGGCCTCGATGTCACCAAGACTGCTTCGGATGATCCGCAAAAGAAGCTTGTTGCTGGATTTAAGGTTAAAATGATCGAGGAAGGTACCACTCCTGTTACTGGCGATAAATGGCTGACGCTGACTGGCGGGCTTACCAGCGACGCAAGTAAAGCTGGAGTGTTTACGACCAGTGAGAATAACAGCAAGGTCTTTATTCCCGGTCTTGTTGCGGGTAAGTACGAGATTACAGAGTGCACGACGCCCACGGGTTATAACTCCATCAGCTTTACCATTACGGTGAAGCCTACGTACGACGAGGCAACCGGCAAACTGACAAAACTTACCGTAAAAGACAGTTCTGATATGGTCACTTCCGAGCTCGATGGAAATGTTGATTCGACCATGATCCCCGTCACCATCGTGAACAAGAAGGGCTCCGGCCTCCCGCTGACCGGTCTTAACGGCGTGACCTTCACTTGGATCGCTGGTGGTGCGGTGCTGTGCATCGGCGTGGCGCACCTCATCCGCAGCCGTAAGCAGGCTGAGGAGTCCGAGCAGGAGTAACGCTCGCTCATCCATCTCTTTGGCAGGTGGGATGTGATGGCCATGAGACTTGCGGACACTTTTCTCGTCCATCCACGTTCTTGCTTTGCCATTCTCTTTTCGGGGCAGACTCCGCACTGGAGTCTGCCCCGTTTTTTGGGATAACGCAGCCAGCCTCCATCGTCCGACGTGGGCGCGTTCGTCATCGCGTTTCTCGACTCGTATGAGGTTCGGTTTAAGGTCCGTAGGCGCACGCGCGGTGCGGACGGTAGAAGGCATTTGCGCCGCAACAAGCGCAAATAAGAATGCCTGGGGTTAGAGGCCCGGGCATTTAACAACGTCGGAAACTGGTCGTCCACGCTCCTAAGTACTTACGCGGGGTGCGTCATTTCCTGTAGCTATTGTATCCCGAATCACCCAGTCGATTCGGGATATTCTGAAAGTGCAAACACGTCGGGCAAACCCGGACAATGCGCCAGGCTCCGCTGGACGAGGAACCGTGTGTGTAACTATCGAACAAATGTTTGTCAAAATCGCGTTTACCAGCTGTGGGTGCATACACTCGCAGTAAAATGGCTTTGCGACGCATCCCGTGCGCGGGCGGCCGACGACTCGATCGGAGGTCCCCAAATGCTGAAATTCCTTAACGCGCTCGCCGCCCTCGCGGCGGTGGGCACATTCGTCATCGCGTTTCTCGACTCGTATGAGGTTCGGTTTAAGGTCCGTAGGCGCACGCGCGGTGCGGACGGTAGAAGGCATTTGCGCCGCAAGCGCAAATAAGAATGCCCGGGGGTAGGATCCCGGGCATTTAACAAAAGCTGAAAACTAGGCCGCCCGCGCTCCCAAACATTTACGCGGGGTGCGTCGTTTTCTATTGACATTGTATCCCGAATCGCCCAGTCGATTCGGAACATTTTGAAAACTCAAATGCGGGCCCTTACTCGCGCTGTGCAATGCTGTCAGGCTGCGTTGTCCGGCGCATGAGCTCGCTAATCGGCTATTATTTGTTTAGACAACCTGAGCTGTAGAGGAGTGACTGGCGATGGTGCAGGGCGCCAAACATATGAAGAGCAATAACGCCGCGGCCAACGGCGGCTCAAGTCCTCAGCCCAAACTCCAGCCCAAGACCAAGCCCAAGCGCCGCCGCAAGCGACTGCCGCGCTGGGCCGACCGTCTCATCACCATCGTCATCATCCTTATTGGCGTGGGCCTTATGGCCTGGCCGTGGATTTTGGACCGGCTCGAGGCCTCGGGCGTGTTCAACCAGATCAGCACCGTGTCCAGCACCGTGGACGCGCTGTCTGCCGAGGAGCGCGAGCGCATCCTGCTCCAGGCGCGTTCCTTTAACGAGCAGCTTGCCGACGAGGCCACCGAGCTCCCCGCCGACCAGATCGAGCCCTACGCCCAGCAGCTCATCTTTGACCGCGACCCCATGATGAGCTGGGTCGAGATCCCCTCCATCGACGTGAGCATGCCCATCTACCACGGCACGAGCGAGGAAGTCCTTATGGCGGGCGTCGGCCATCTGGAGGGCACGAGCCTGCCGGTGGGCGGCACCTCGACGCATTGCGTGCTCACCGCGCATTCGGGCATGCGCAACCTGAGTATGTTCGACGACATCCACTCGCTGGAGCCCGGCGACCTGGTGCTGCTGCACACCATGAACAAGACGCTCGCCTACAAGATGGTGGACTCCGAGGTGGTGCTGCCCGAGGAGATGGAGTCGCTGACCATCGAGCCCGGCGCCGACAAGGTGACGCTCGTCACCTGCACGCCCTACGGCGTGAACGACCATCGCCTGCTGGTGCATTGCGTGCGCACCAAGTACAACAAGAAGGATGTCGACAAGCAAAAGTCGCTGGCCGGCCGCCACTGGGGCAAGCGCGAGTTTGCCGTGCTCATTGTGGTTATAGCCATTGTGCTGTTGCTGCTGGACATCGTGATCCACGCGGTCCGCAAGCGCCGCAAGGCCAAGCCCTCGGCATAGGACATCGTTCAGAACCACCACAATGGGGACAGGCGCCTTTGTGGTGGTCGGGCGCCCAAACCATCACAACATTCGATGAAAATCTCGATTTTGGCGAAAAGCGTCGAATGTTGTGATGGTTTTCGTTGTGGGCGGGACGGTTTTCGTTGTGGGCGGGACGGTTTTCGTTGTGGGCGGGACGGTTTTCGTTGTG
>CATXID010000005.1 GCA_958369225.1 uncultured Collinsella sp. | reverse complement strand
CGCGGCTGATCCGGTTCGACCGGGCCGCGCGGCAAGGAGATATATTGCCAGACCGCGAAGCGATGTGGGACGTCAATTCCACTCTTCACAAGTCCTACACAACCTATCGCTTCCTATATAAGTAATAGAAAGGCAGGTGCAGAAATACTGCGCGTATCAGATGATGACCCTTCGGTTAAGAGATATATAAAGATCGGTCACCTGTAAGTGTCTATCTACCCGCGCTTTTGCTATATAAACCAGCGCTCTAGATAAAAAGAGGGAGTGCCGCGCACAGTGCGACACTCCCCTAGCGATTCAACAGAATCTATTAGGCCTCGAGAGCCTTTTTGGCAATGGCAGCCAGCTCGTTGAAGGACTCGATGTCCTCGTAAGCCATCTGAGCCAGGACCTTACGGTCGAGCTCGATGCCGGCAACCTTCAGGCCGTGCATGAACTGAGAGTAAGAGATGTCGTTCAGGCGAGCAGCAGCGTTGATGCGAGTAATCCAGAGAGAGCGGATCTCGCGCTTCTTGTTGCGGCGATCACGATACTGATACTGCAGGGAGTGCTGGACCTGCTCTTTAGCATGCTTGTAAGTACGCGAAGCGGCACCGTAGTAACCCTTCGCACGGTGCATAACGGTACGGCGCTTCTTCTTGGCGGCAACAGCGCGCTTAATACGTGCCATGTTCTATCAACTCCTAGACGGTAAAACGAAAAACGGGAACGTGAACTTAGGCGAGACGCGACTTGATGACCTTGCGGTCGGCAGCGGCGATCTCGGTCTCCTGACGGAAGCCACGCTTACGCTTGGTGGACTTCTTGCTCAGGATGTGGCTCTTGAAAGCCTTGGCGCGCATAAGCTTGCCGGTACCAGTCTTGCGGAAACGCTTCTTGGTGCCGCTGTGGGACTTCATCTTAGGCATGAAATACTCCTTAATCGGTTACAGAACACTAGTTACTTGGTATCGCTTGCCGCTTTATCCTCATCGAAGGCGCCCTTAATCGGGGCGAGCAGCATAAGCATGTTACGGCCTTCCATCTTAGGCTTGGACTCGACCGTAGCGTAAGGCTTGAGATCCTCGGCGAGACGCTCGAGAACGTTAAGACCCTGCTCCGGGTGAGCCATCTCACGGCCGCGGAACATGATGGTGATCTTAACGCGTGCGCCCTTCTTGAGGAAACGCAGAACGTGGCCCTTCTTGGTCTCGTAGTCGCCAACGTCAATCTTGGGTCGGAACTTCATTTCCTTGACCTCGACCTTAGACTGGTTCTTACGAGCGGCCTTGGCCTTCATGGCCTGCTGGTACTTGAACTTACCGTAGTCCATGACCTTGCAGACCGGCGGCTCCGCGTTGGGAGCGATCTCGACCAGGTCGAGACCCTGATCGTCAGCGACGCGCTGGGCATCGCGGATGGCGAACAGGCCGAGCTGAGAGCCATCGACGCCAATCAAACGGCACGAAGATGCAGTGATCTCGTCGTTGATGCGGGTGTCATCAGACTTAGCTATTTTCCCTACCTCCATTCATAAAAAAATAACCCGGCGCTTCTTTGCAACCAGGTCGTACACATAGACATCCTCGGTATGAGGAAGGTAATCTAAGTTGTATGACCAGTCAGCTGCTCATTGGCGCCAAAAGGTGGGAACCCTCGGGTTCCTCTTTAGGGCATTGCGGGAACAACGCCTTGCGAATAATAACACGTACCGCGCGCTATCACATTACGTACACGAAAAAGGGGCCTTGACCCCCCTTGAAGCGCAGGTGCATGTATGGTGCCCGAGGCGAGACTCGAAGGGACTTCACTTCGCGAAGCCCCGGGCTTCGGGCGCATGGCGCCCTCGCCACGCTCGCTACAAACAGGCCACAGGCCTGTTTGCTTAACGCTCCGCGCGCTCACGCGAGTTCGGCACGAAAAAGGGGGCCTTGACCCCCTTGAACGCTCACTTGCATGTATGGTGCCCGAGGCGAGACTCGAACTCGCACGTTGTTGCCAACGGTGGATTTTGAGTCCACTGCGTCTGCCAATTCCGCCACTCGGGCACGTAATGCGTGAGTTAGTTTATCACAGCTTTCTGTTGATTAGTCCGAAAATGGAACTTCGAGCATTTCGATAAGCTCAACCTTGCGCAACATCTCCCGCTTACGACATCCACGTCCGTCAACCGAGGCCTCGCCCATCTGGTTGTCATAGGGATCCTCGCGCATACCATCGAAAGCAGGCACAAATTCAGCCTGGAATCGGTTGTTGGCCACCATACGCCACGGGTCGAGATTGCCAAAGTAGTGACGACGACGCCATTCCTCCCCCATCCTGCGTGCCGAGGAACCAAACGATACGTCGGCGTTAAGCCAACCGGTCTGTGGCGTATAGAACTCAGCCCAATCGTGCGGCCCCACCGAATCGGGAGCAACATACAGGCCGCTCTGCCAACGGGCAGGAACGCCCGCAATGCGACACATGGTGATAAACGTGAGCGCCATAACGCCGCAATCGCCGCGGAGCGAGTGTGCACAGTCGTCGGCAATAGATTCCAAAAGCAGGTACGGTGGCTGATAGCGATAGTCGATATGCTGCGTCAGGTAATCATAGATAGCACGAGCGCGATCGAGCGGATCCTCGAGCCCGTCAATAACACGCTCCGTCAACTGTCGCAGATACGGCGTAAACGCAATGTGAGGACGGTCCTCAGAAGTGTCCTCGGGCAGCGGCGTGTCCATGCACGTATGCGATGGGAGCGCGCCACCATAGATATCGCAATAGGCGGCATCGATGTGATAGCGATAGGTCACCGAGAATGAATGTTCAGTCGAAGATGTCCAAGAGACAGTACGAGCCGAAACGTTTTCAGAGGCAACGGTACCCTCCGACGTCATATCAAGAACCTCGATTTGAGACTGTTGACGACAGGCGGCAGCAACGGGTAGCCACGCGCGAACAGCCTCTCCCTCCAGAGCCCCAGGGACAGACACGGATGCCTTGAGCGTGATGGCACGAGCCAGCCCGTTTTGCGACTCCATCTCCCTGAGCATCTTGTTACGTAGCGCGATGCCGTCCGTAGAATCGGGACGCAGGCCCGGAACCTCCTTAGGGTACACGCGAAGCGAATCGAGGAAGTTGTCGAGAACGAACAGCTCGCCATCGATAAAGCGCCAGTCAATACGCTTACGATTAATCAGGTCATCAAACTGCTCTTCGGTAAACTCTGGCCACTCCTCGCGAATCATCGCAATAGCCTGATCGCGCGACACCGAAAAATGAAGCGGCGTCTCGAGCATGCGATACCGCTCGGCACGGACACAAGCCGCCAGCGAAGGCTCAGGGTTCTGCTCCAAAAGGCGATCGCAGGCAGCAACAGCCTGCGTCAAATACCCGGCATCCTTAAGACGAAGAATCTCGGGCGGCAGACCAATATCGAGATGACGAAAATCATCACAACAAACATCAACAGAACAACCAACAGGACCCTCATCAATAACCTTCCCATCAGCAGGTAAAACATCAACAACAGCCATAACCACTCCCGCGTCGAACGATAGACAACCCCCATTGTACCGAGATAAAAAAGAAAGCCCCCAACAAAGGAGCCCTCAACGCCGATAAACGGTACCTATAAAAATGAATTCAGCCCAGTAACCCTGCGGTGTTAAACGAAGGAAGCCCCGTCCCCCGGAACTGTTTCCTTGGCGCGACTTCTGGCGAAGCCAGGTGAGCGCAAAGGAAACAGTGTAGGGGGACGGGGCTTCCGGCGGGAAGTTTAGCGACGCTTACGCCTTGTTGACGGAGCCAAACTCCTCCATGAGCTCCTTGGTGCGGGCAACGATGTTGTCGCGACCAGGCTTGAGGAGCTTGCGGGGATCAAAGCCCTTGCCCTGCTGATCCTTGCCAGCCTCGATGTACTCGCGGACACCCTTGGCGAAGACGAGCTGCAGGTCGGTGTTGACGTTGATCTTGGAGATGCCCAGGGAGATGGCCTTCTTGATCTGATCCTCGGGGATGCCGGTACCACCGTGCAGAACGAGGGGCAGGTCGCCGGTCTGAGCCTTGATCTCGCCCAGACGCTCGAAGGAGAGGCCAGCCCAGTCGGCGGGATACACGCCGTGGATGTTGCCGATGCCGCAGGCGAGGAAGTCGACGCCCAGGTCAGCAATCTGCTTGCACTCAGCAGGATCAGCGAGCTCGCCGTTGGAGGTCACGCCGTCCTCGGTGCCGCCGATGCCGCCGACCTCGGCCTCGATGGACATGCCCTTGGAGTGGGCAAGCTCAACGAGCTCCTTGGTGCGGTCGAGGTTAAGCTGGAAGGTCTCCTCGTGAGAGCCGTCATACATGATGGACGTGAAGCCGGCCTCGATGCACTTGAAGCAGTCCTCGTAAGAACCGTGATCGAGGTGAAGGGCGACGGGAACGGTAACGCCCGTGGCCTCGACGGCAGCCTTGACCATGTCGGCGCAGACCTTGAAACCGCCCATCCACTTAGCGGCACCAGCGGTGCACTGAAGGATCAGCGGAGACTTGGCCTCCTCGGCGGCCTGGAGAATAGCCAGGGTCCACTCGAGGTTGTTGGTGTTGAAGGCACCGAGAGCGTACTTGCCGGCCTCGGCCTTCTTGAGCATGTCTGCTGCGTTGACGAGCATAAAAGAAACCTCCTGTAAGGTTGCTCCGATAACGCCTGTGATTTTACCACGGCGCACCCGAGCATAAACGTTCGTTTGTTCACGAATATCGTCCAAACAGACTTTTTTGACCGTTTGCCCTACGAAATTGACCCGTTGGGGAAAAATAGCTTGACGTTTGGACGCTTCTCGTGCTTTAGAAGCTGACTATAAAGCTACACCTGCATGAAAGGGTTCTGCATGAGCTCGCGTGCCATGGTGGTCGAATCGCCATGGCCGGTTAGGCAAACGGTATCGGGCGGGAGAAGCCGGGCGAGCTTGGAGAGCGAGCGCAGAATCGCCGCCTCGTCTCCTCCGGAAAGATCGGTACGGCCGTGCCCACCCGGAAACAGGGTGTCGCCCACAAAGGCAATGTTCCCCTGCTCGGTGGCAGCAAACAAGACGATCCCGCCCGGCGTATGCCCTGGTGTCTCGATCACCTGCAGGCAGATATCGCCCACCTCGATAGCATCGCCCTCGGCGAGCAGGCGCGTCGGCTCCCCGGGGTCGGGCGTCTCAATGCCCCACATAGTTCGCTGTTCCTCGATGTTCGCATGCGGCACCGCCACATCCTTAGCACACAGCTCATACTGGCAGCCCTCGCCAACGGTGGTTCGCATGCCGGCAACACCACCAACATGATCGGCATGGCCATGAGTGCATACGGTGCCAAGCACGCGTACGCCGGGATGCTCGGCTCGAATATGCTCCACCAAGCGCTCGCCCTCCCATGCGGGGTCGATAATCACACACTCATTGTCCGAAATAACAGCATAGCTATTGGTCTGAATGGGACCGTTTACGAGCGTCTCAATCTCGACCGATCCCTTGGGAGTTACATCCAAGGACACAGCACTCATGTCCCTCTCCTCTCTATAGAACTCGAGGCATCAAACGATGCCTCGAGTGTAGCGAATATCGATAATGTGACACGTTCGTCGCGACTAAACGCGGCGCTTAAGCTGGGCTCCACCCTCGCCGGGCATCAGGCGGCGCGCGTCGTAGACCGAGTCGACGCTGCTGATAGAGGCCAGCAGCGGATCCAGACCACTCGCGTCCGAGATCTCGACCATAAAGCGCAGGGTTGCAATACCCTCGCGGTTGGTCGACGTGGCGGCAGAAAGGATATTGCCGCCCGCATCGCCAATGGCAATAGTGACATCCTTGAGCAGGCCCATGCGGTCCAGGCACTCGACCACGATCTCGACCTGGAAGAGGGTGTCGGCAGCGCCGTCCCACTCCACTTCGATCATGCGCTCGGGATGCTCCATAAGACCCTTGACGTTGGGGCAGTTGGCGCGATGCACCGAAACGCCACGACCGCGCGTGATGAAGCCGACGATATCGTCGCCCGTCACCGGATTGCAGCAATGTGCCAGACGGACCAGCAGGCCGCTGTTGCTCTCGCCCTTGACGATAATGCCGTTGCTGGCGCTCTTGCCGCGCTTTTGCGGCTTTCGGTTGGAGCCTCGGGCCGGCTGTTTCACGACCTCGGCGATAGCCTCGGCCTTGGTGAGCTGTTCCTCGGGCTTGGGGTCCAAGATTTGCTCGACCTTGTTACCCACAGCGCGCGGGGCAACCTTGCCGGCGCCCACGGCGGCAAACAGGTCCTCGAGCTGCTTGAAGTTCAGCTGCTCCGCCACGGCGTTGAGCGCACGCGTGGATCGCGGCGTAGAGATGCCATACCCGCGCTTGCGCAAGTCCTTGGCCAGTATATCGCGGCCGGCAGCAGCGTCGTCGTCCTTGGTCGCGGCGGCAAAATAGCGGCGGATCTTTGACTTGGCGGAAGGTGTCTTAACGATCTTGAGCCAATCACGAGAAGGCTTGGAACTCTTGTTGGTCAGGATTTCAACGCGGTCGCCCGTCTTGATCTCGTGCGTGAGTGGGGCCACCGCGCCGTTGATCTTAGCGCCGACGCAGTGATTGCCCACCTCGGTGTGAACGGCGTAGGCAAAGTCGAGCGGCGTGGAGCCGGCACGAAGCGCCATGACCTCGCCCTTGGGCGTAAAGACAAAAATCTCCTGGTCAAACAAGTCGACCTTCAGCGAGTGCAGGTATTCCTTGGCGTCGGTGATCTCATCAGACGCAGCCCAATCGAGCGAATGTTTGAGCCAGTTAATCTGGTCGTCCAGACGCTGCGCATCGTTGGTCTTGGAGGCAGACGATCCGCCCGACTTCTTATAGAGCCAGTGGGCGGCAATGCCGTACTCGGCCTGCTCATGCATCTCATAGGTTCGAATCTGAATCTCGAGCGGACGAGCCGTGGGACCGATAACCGTCGTGTGGAGCGACTGGTAGTTATTGACCTTGGGCATGGCGATATAGTCTTTAAAGCGACCGGGCATGGGGTGCCACAGCGTATGCACTGCACCGAGCGTGGAGTAGCAATCGCGCACCGAATGCGTGATGACGCGTAGCGCCACCAGGTCGTAGATCTCGGAGAACTCCTTGCCCTTACGCTTCATCTTTTGGTAGATGGACCAATAGTGCTTGGAGCGGCCATTAATCTGGAAGCCCTCCAGGCCAATACGATTGAGCTCGTCGGTGAGCGTCTTGATGGTCTCGGCCAGATAGCGCTCGCGAACCTCGCGCGACTCAGCCACCATGCGCGCGATGCGCTGGTAGGCGTCGGGCTCCAGGTAGAAGAAGGACAGATCCTCGAGCTCCCATTTAATGGAGCTCATGCCCAGACGGTCGGCCAGGGGCGCATACACGTCCATGGTCTCGCGAGCCTTAAACAGGCGACGATCCTCACGCAGGGCTGCAAGGGTGCGCATGTTGTGCAGACGGTCGGCAAGCTTAACGATAATGACGCGGATGTCCTTGGACATGGCGAGGAACATCTTGCGCAGCGTAAGCGCCTGCTTCTCGTCCATGCTATCGACTTCGATGTTGGTGAGCTTGGTCACGCCATCGACGAGCTCGGCCACCGTATCGCCAAACAGGCCGGAAACATCGGCAAGCGAGGTCTCGGTGTCCTCGACGGTATCGTGCAGCAGCGCGGCGCACACCACATCGCAGTCCATCTTGAGGTCGGCCAAAATGATGGCCACCTCGACGGGATGGTTGATGTACATCTCACCCGAGCGGCGCTTTTGGTTGCAGTGCTTCTCGGCAGCAAAGCAATAGGCCTGCTCCACCTTAGAGAAGTCGTCCTCATTCATATATTTGAGGCACAGGCGCTCCAGCTTGTCGTAGCTGTCCGCCATAATCTCGGGCGGCAGCTCATCGGCATGCTTATAGTGCTCCATCTCCGAGAACGGCTGGAGGGTGGAATCATGGGCGGTACGGGCTGCGGCATCCATCGAGGTCCCCTTCCCCTAGGCCCGCGGTACGATCGGGCGGTTAACTTTGGCTAGCATATCAGAAGCGCACGAATCGAGCGCCCAGCTCCGGAAAGCCGAGAACTCCATGCGTGAGCGCAGGCCCTCCAAATAGCGGATTGACCTGCTCAATTGCACACGGCCGGGGTTTTCTGCCATCGCGATGCGACGCGTATCGTCAAACCCCGAAACGCGGCAGAAACCGAGTTCTTCGAAGATTCCCAGACCGCTTGCCACCGAGCGCTCATCGACCGGCGTGCGTGCGTCGATCGCAAGGCACATCTGCGCGATGTCGATATCGCTCGCACTAAACGAGTCGTCTCCGGTCTTGCCGCGGTTGGAGCGCCACATAGTCTGCAGCGCGCGATAGAGCGTGACGAGTTCATCGCGCTCGGGCGCGTAGCAGTCGAGCAGGCGCTCGTTAATGCGAGCGTCACGCGACGAATAGAGCAGGTGAATCACGGCGGGCTGTCCATCGCGACCGGCGCGGCCACTCATCTGGTTAAACTCAATCGCGCCAAACGGCATGTGATAGAGCACGACATGGCGAATATCGGGAAGGTTAACGCCCTCGCCAAAGGCAGATGTCGAGACGATGCAGCTGAGGCTTCCGTCACGAAACGCCTCCTCTACGCGATGGCGGTCGGCGCGCGTAAGGCCCGCGTTGTAGAACGCGATGCGGGTCGCGCAATCGGGTACCCGTTTGCGCAGCGTCTTAGCAAGCGCCACGGACTGATCACGCGAGTTGACGTAGATGACGGTCTTCTCCCCCGTCGCGACGATGGACACCAGGCGGTTTTCGCGACTCGCAAGATCGCGGTCGTCCTCGAGCTGCAAGTTCTCGCGCACGGTCTCGTCGACCACCGTACGGGTAATCGGCAGCACGCGGGCAAGCTCCGCAACGACCGGAGCCGTTGCGGTGGCAGTCGTGGCCAGAACGACCGGATCGCCCAGGGCCTTGAGAATATCGGGCATGTCGAGGTATGCGCTTCGGTCGCCGCCCTTGGCAAGACCGGCATGGTGCGCCTCATCGATAACGACAAAGCCGATGCGCCCCGAACGCGCAAAGCGATCGCGGTGAATAGACAGGAACTCAGGCGTCGTGAGTACGATGCCGGTGCGGCCCGAAGCCAGGCCGGCAAACACGTCATCGCGCGCTGCCTCCACGGTCTCGCCGGTCAACACGCCCACGCCAATGCCGAGCGCAGCCATCGTCGACGAGAGGTGGTAGGCCTGGTCGGCAACGAGCGCACGCAGCGGATAGACAAAGATGCTCGCACGCCCACGAAGGACCGCCTCGCGCGCGGCGTGCACATGGAAGATGAGCGACTTGCCACGCCCCGTCCCCATAACGGCCAAAACGCTCTGGTGGTCGGCGAGGGCGTCGAGCGCCTCGACCTGCGCGCGATGTGGCTGGTTCGAGCCGATAAAGCTATGGATAAGCGAGCGCGTGAGCTCGATATAAGAAAGCTGGGCGAGCGTCTCGCGTTTACGCGACTCCAGGCGCAGGCCAGAATCCGCCGGTTGCACGCCGCGGCGAAGTTCACATGCCGGGTCGTCAACGCTGGGCGCCGTGGTATCGCGGACCAAGACATCCTTGATCATGAGCTTTGGCTTTACGCGACCTTGCCAATGCTCGGCCACTGCCTCGAACACCAAGTCGACGGCGCTATCGCAATTGATGAGCTTATCGATCTGCGGCACGCGGAACATGATGGCTGGCACACTCGCGGCGCCATCGGTCGCCACGAAGCGCATGTGCTCGCCGGTTTTGCCCACCACGGCGCGATCGCACATTGTCACGCCCTCGGCCGCTAACAGCGGCACCTTGTTGCCCTGGCCAAACGGCTCAAGACGGGAGATCTGCTCGATGGTCTCAATATTCAGCTCGGAGAGGTCGACGGTGGCGGCAACCTCGTCGGTGTCCTCAAAGTCATCGGCGGGAAGCTCCGATAGCACGGCCGAAAGGCGACGGCGGAACTCATCGAGCTTGGATGCCTCGATAGTCACACCCACCGCACCGGCATGCCCGCCGCGACGAATCAGTAGGTCGGAGCAACGCTCGACGGCGTCGAACAGGTTGACCTTGCCCACCGAGCGACCCGAACCGCGTGCAACGCCGTCCTCGATCGAGAAGAGCAGCGCCGGCACGTGGTAGCGATTGGTCAGGCGGCTCGCCACGATGCCTTTGACGCCCTCGTGCCAGCCCTCGCCGCCCACGACGATTGCGCGCCCACCGTCATAAGTCTCCTCGACTTTCGCCATGGCATCGCGCGTAAGCTCGGCCTCGATCTCGCGGCGTTGGCGATTGATTTCCTCGAGCTCGGCGGCAAGCGCGCTCGCTTCGATGGGGTCGCGGGCAAGCAGCAGGTCGAGCGCCAGCTTGGGATCAGCCATGCGGCCGGCAGCGTTCAGACGAGGGATGAGCGAAAACGACAGGCCGTCGGCCGTAATGGTAGAAAGGTCGGCCTTGGCAAGTGCGGCAAGCGCGATATAGCCAGGACGAGCCGTCACGCGCATCTGCTGGATGCCCTCGGCGACCAGTGCGCGATTCTCGGGCGTGAGCGGCATCATGTCGGACACGGTGCCCAGCGCCGCGACCTCTATCAGCGAACGCCAATACGACGGCTTGCCCAAACGCTCGCCCAGGACCTGCACCAGCTTGAGCGCCACGCCGACACCGGCAAGCTCGCGCGAGGGACCCTCGTCCTCGAGCTTGGGGTCGGTCAGGGGTACGCCCTGCGGCACCTGGTCGGAGGGCTCGTGATGGTCCGTGACCACCAAATCGATCCCCAGGCTCTCCAGATAGGAAACCTCTTCCTTGGCGGCAATGCCGTTATCGACGGTCACGATCAGGTTGGGTTGGGCGAGCTCGTTGACGCGGTCGAGCGCCGCACGCGACAGGCCGTAGCCCTCGTCAAAGCGATGCGGAATAAACGGCGTGACGTTGGCACCAAACGAACGCAGCGCCTCGGTCAACAGACAAGTCGACGTAATACCGTCGACGTCAAAATCGCCAAAGACGGCGATGCGCTCGTGGCTGCGAATAGCACGCTCAACGCGGTCGGCGACGACCGCCATGCCCGGAATAACGAGCGGATCCGCCCAGTCGCGATCGAGCGAAGGCGTCAAAAACAGCTGGCCTTCCTCGATGGATGTAATGCCGTGCGCAACCATAATGCGCGCCACCAGCCCGGGTATGCCCAGGCCAGCCGAAAGCTCCTTTTCGAGCTCGGGATTTTGCTGAGCGACCGCCCAGCGATGCGTCGTCTTAAGCGATGACATAGGCGCCCACCCCCGATAGGGGCAGGTCGCCGCGATACCTCTCACGGTTCATAGCGATGAGTCCTCTGTGTATGCCCGCTTCGGCAGGCAGATCTGTTGAACGGATTTATTATACCGTGCAGCGCGGACGCAAATCGCCGCAGCACGCCGCGGTTTCGGTAAACGATGCCGGTAATACCCTCGAAATAATCGAGCGTTTCTGACGCACGGACGCATGCGAGCGTCTAGCATATCCATTCAAAACGGATTCACGAGCAAAGGGAGTCACAAGAGCATATGAAGCAATGGGTTGGACTGGGCAAGTTTCTCGCGGGGCACATGCAGGTCATCGTTCCGATTTGCGTGGCGCTCGGCGTGCTCTTTCCCCAGCAGATCGGCGTGCTCAAGCCCATCGTTCCCGCCCTGTTTGCCTTTATGACGTTCCAAGGTGCGCTCAGCAACACCTTTCACCAGGTGGCCGAGGTGTTCCGCCGTCCCCTACATTTGATTTTGGCGTTATTTGTCTCGGCTGTGCTCATCCCCATCGCGGCGTATGCCATGGGCTCACTGTTCTTTGGCTCCAACCCCAACCTTGTCTGCGGCATCGTGCTCGAGTACAGCGTACCCGTGGCAGTCACTGCCTTTATGTGGATTAGCATGTTCGGCGGCAACGGCCCGCTCGCGCTCACCATCATCCTGACGTCCTCGGTCATCTCACCTGTGACGATTCCTCTTACACTCAAGCTCCTGCTGGGCGCCACCGTCTCGATCGACGTGCCGAGCATGATGCAGAACATGGCCTTTATGATCGCCATACCCGCCGTGCTCGGCATCGTGATCAACGAGCTCACGCGCGGATGGGGACACGAGAAACTCTCCCCCGCGCTCTCGCCCGCCTGCAAGTTCATGATGATGGGTGTCATCGCGTCCAACTCCACCGCCATGAGCGAGTACGTGCTGCACATGAATGTTGAGCGCTTGGAAGTCGCCCTCTTTATTTTGGTCTTCGCCATCAGCGGCTTTGTCGTCGGTTTTCTGGTCGCTCGCGCGCTGCATCTGCCATATAGCGAGACGACTACCATGTGCTTTACCTGCGGCATGCGCAACATCTCTTCGGGCGCCGTCATCGCCACGCAGTACTTTCCGGGCGAAGTCGTGTTCCCCGTCATGTGCGGAACGCTGTTTCAGCAGGTACTGGCCTCGATTATCGGGCACCTCTTTGAGCGCCTAACCGGCGAGGAGCGCGCCAAACAGCGCAAGCGGGTCAAGGCCGGACGCGACGCGATGGCACGCTAGGCAGCACACTTTTCGCAGGCGTTCGCCTTGCTATGCGAGCGTTTCCAGATGCGCGCGTAGGCGCTCAGCATCGATATCGAGCGTGGTCTCGGCATTGACCTGGGCCAGACGATAGCCCACAAAGTAGGGCGAAACCACCCAACGCGGCAGCGCCTTGGCAATGGTCCGGCCGTCCATGTGGTAGAAGAACAAGTTGTACGACTCCGCGCGACCGCCGTGGTGTTCGTGCAGGATATAGCGCAGGGCCACCTGAATCGCATCGGCGAAGAGATCCGTCTCGGCTTGGTCTCTCGTGTCATCGCTGGCCGCGATTCCCTGCGGGGCTGAAACATTGACCTCAAAGAACCCCATAATCGGTTCGGTTGAGATGTTGACCGAGATTCTCCCCTGCCGCCAGACATCGATGCCTTCAAAGTTGGCTGAGGTCAGCGCCGCATAGCCGTCCTCCTGTTCCAAGCCCACAATCTGCATGTGTGGATGGACGAGACTACCGCCCGAAAGCGGGCCTTTGTTCTTGTACATGAGTACGCTGCGGTACTGTTGGGAATCGATCATCTGCTGCCAACAGCCCAGGGCAAATCGCATCACATGGTGGAGTTCATCCGGCTCATAAGTCACCAGGTCGGCGTCGTGATTGGCCGACTCGATCAATACGGTCTGACGGGTGGCCTGCAAGGTCTTGAACTTATTTTCGAGCCAGATGCAATCACCATCGCGCTGGATGATGTTGGCGAGCCCCTCCGTGTCGCAAAAGGGGCACGCGGTGCCAGGGCGACGATTATCGTCGGGCTTGCCGCTCGCCTGCTGGACGTCAAATACGAGCGCCACGGGCTATACCTCCAGCGGCACGATCTTGGTGCCATGGAGCTCGGAGACACCTAGTGCCGCCGCGACCGCGTCGCGATTTGCCGTAGTGATGCCGCCGCCGGGAAGGATGGTCAAACGATCGCCCGCATACTCGATTAAACGAGCCAGGTGATCGAAATTATCCTCGATCGGCGTACCGGCCGCGCCGCCATGCGTGAGGATGCGCGTAACGCCGCAGTCGGCAAGTGTATCAATCGCATCGAGTTGAGCCTCGGGCGAGAGCTGGTCAAATGCCATATGGAAGGTGATGTCAAGGGACTCGCGCTTGCACTCCTCGGTCGCGCAGCCCGTAGCCATAACGAGGGCGCCGAGGGTGAGTTCGTCGAGCGCCCAGCCGCCGGCACAGGGCTTGCAGCAGCCAAAGACCAGGCCGTCAACGCCGGCGCTCACAGCAAGGCCCAGGTCCATCTCCATCATGTGCAGCTCGTCCTGGTTGTAATGGAAGTCACCACCACGCGGACGAATCATGCACATCACTCGCGCGTCATGCTCGTGAGCGTAGCTGACTGTAGCGCTAATAACGCCAGCGGAAGGCGTGGTGCCACCGACGGCGAGGTTGTCACACTGCTCAATGCGCCCCGCACCGGCCTCGATGGCCGCCGGCACTCGCTCAAAGTTCTCGGCACAAAACTCGTACAGCATAGTTGAACCCCCAAAGACAGCAGACGTTTTCCGACGGGCATTGTCACACATCCCCATGAAGTTGCGGTGGAATAGGGACTGTTTTGGCCTCTGGAGCCCGTATTCAGTCCCTATTTCACCGCAACTCAGAATGATCTCTTGGGAACGGCGCAGCTGGCCGAATAAATTTGCCGATGGTGAATGTTGCGCAACATGATTCGTGAATCTTAGGCAACCATGACAGTATCGTCATTCGAATCATGAGGAAAGGATTGCCATGTTTAAGAGCATCCAAAAGAGCGGAAGGATCGCAGCAGTCGCCATCGGCCTGATCGCAGCCTTGTCTCCGCTTGCAGCCCCTCCTGCAGCATTAGCCGGCGGTAGCGTACCGACGCCTGAGCTGGAGAAGTCGTATAGCTTTAAGACAAGTGGCGAGGACTCATTTATCAGCACAAGCGGCGATACAAAGTTCGGCAATTTATACGATTACGATGATGATTACAACTTAAAGAGGATTACTCTCATCAATTTCAATGACGGCAGTTCAAGCCCCATTGCTATCCCAGATAAAAGTCTTGATTCCATGGGCTCCATCGGCATCGACCAACTTTACTGGGCTGACGGTAACAATTTGGTCATATTCTCACCAAGCAACCAAACTCAAGCAGTACATCCCATCATTTCAGCCAAATATGCCTACGCAAAAGCAACCGTCTCCGATGACGGTAAGAGAGCGGCCGTGGAACACTATGACTATGAAGATAATCCTAAAAAAGTCGAAATCTATGACCTTGGATCCGACGAACCAATCCAAACGTATCAATCAAATAAAGATGACTCTTCGTACTACTACTCAAAAGATATGAGCCGCCTATATGCCCAACAGGACAATACCAAAGACGGCGTTGTCGCACTTAGGGTCTTCAATTGTGATACGGGATCAACAGAATTAAAAACAGTTAACGTGAAAACAGACGATAAGTCTCTGGACTTCAGCTATACAATTATCGATTATGACTCGGACACTATTTTTTTGAAAGCAACATCGCGTTAATAAAAGCCGACCGCGAAGGAAATATGAGCGTTCTTTTTAACGATGTTGAGCATGCCCCTGGAGATTTATATTCATCCTCATCGGAAGAGTTCTTTTCCATCTACACAAAGAAGGGATCGGACGATCTTTTTGATGACGATAAAGGCTACTACCATTTGAATACAGAAAATGCCAACCTCGCCGTTTACGATTTGAAAAGTAATGAAATAATCAGCTCGATTGCTTTCCCCTTTGGCGATGGAGGCCTCAATGATATTTCGCATGACGGCAGCATCTTACTTGGAAAATACTCAGACGACGACAAGTCCTCAGCATGCCTCGTTGATGCAAAAACCGGGGCTAAGAGCGAGTTTAATTCTCATTGGTGCAGTCTTTATTTCATAAATGGCGATCGCAAGATTTTGGCAGCTTATGTCGACGAAAACGACCCTGCAACGGTCCATGTGAACATCTATAAGTCCAATATCCCCCGTTCGCTGCCTGAGGATGTGCTGTACTTTGCCCAGACTCACCTGCCGTTTGTTATTGGCGGTGGCGTGGCGATCATCCTCATCATCGGTGGCGCGATCGTTATCCTTTGCATCCGCAAGAAGCGCACGAGGACAGTAAACGGCATGGCAGCCGCAGCGCTTAAACCTCAGCGCAAGCAGCGTCGTCGTCAGAAGCGCGCCCAGCGGAACGCCGTTCCACCCGCAGCGCCTGCGATGCCGACGGCACCGGCAGCTCCGGCCGAGCCCGCCCGCTTCTGCCGTCACTGCGGAACCCCGCTCGTACCCGAAGCCCAGTTCTGCCTCACATGCGGACAAAAGGTAGACTAGCGAACAAAACCCAATAGACCCCAACCACCAAGGCCCAGTTCCGACACATTCCGGAACTGGGCCTTGGCTTGGTGCAGGGGTGCTAATTTGGGAAGGTCATCGTCGCACGCCCCAATGAAGTTGCGGTGGAATAGGGACTGTTTTGGCGTCTGGAACCCCCAATTAGTCCCTATTTCACCGCAACTTAAAAAGGGGCGCTGACCGGGATAGTCAGCGCCCCTTTGTTGAATGGATTAACCACCAAGATAGGCTTTGCGGACGTTATCGTCGTGCAGGAGCTCTTGGCCCGTGCCAGTCATGGTGATCTTGCCGGTCTCGAGCACGTAGCCGCGCGTAGCAATCGAGAGCGCCATCTGCGCGTTCTGCTCGACCAGAAGCACCGTGGTGCCGGCCTTGTGCAGGTCCTCGACAATCTGGAAGATCTGCTCAATCAGAATCGGCGCCAGGCCCATGGAAGGCTCGTCGAGCATGAGCAGCTTGGGGTTGCTCATAAGGGCGCGGCCCATAACGAGCATCTGCTGCTCGCCGCCCGAAAGGGTGCCGGCAACCTGGCGACGGCGCTCCTTAAGGCGCGGGAACTGCTCGTAGACGCGCTCCAGGCCCGGAGCCACCGTGGACTTGGGCTGCGTGTAGGCGCCCATCTCCAGGTTCTCCTCAACCGTCATCTGCAAAAAGGCGCGACGTCCCTCGGGCACCTGGGCCAGGCCCTTACCAACCAGCTTGTCGGCAGGCGTATGGGTAATGTCCTCGCCCATAAACTTGATGGAGCCGGTCTTGGAACGCAGCAGGCCCGAGACAGTCTTGAGCGTTGTGGACTTGCCGGCACCGTTCGCACCAATCAGAGCCACGATCTCGCCCTCGTTAACGTTAAAGGAGATGTCCTTGATGGCGTGGATGGCGCCGTACCAGACATTGATGTTGTAGACGGAAAGCATCGGCTCTGCCATTTAGTTCTCCCCCTTATCCTGCTTGCCCAGATACGCCTCGATAACGGCATCGTTGTTCTGAATCTCCTCTGCCGTGCCCTTGGCGATGACCTTACCAAAGTTGAGCACGCAGATACCCTCGCAGATGTTCATAACGAGCGACATATCATGCTCGATAAGCATGATAGCAATGCCGAAGGTGTCGCGAATCTTAACGATGTTCTCCATGAGCTCCGCGGTCTCGGACGGGTTCATGCCGGCAGCAGGCTCGTCGAGCAGCAGCAGTTTGGGGTTGGTCGCAAGCGCGCGGACAATCTCCAGACGACGCTGGGCGCCATAAGGCAGCGAGCCGGCCTGCTCGTTTGCCAGGTGCTCCATATCAAAGATGGACAGCAGCTCCATGGCGCGCTCGTGAGCAGCCTTCTCGTGCTTCCAATACGTCGGCAGGCGCAGCACGCCCTCAAAGCCGGAGTAACGCTCCTGGTTATGCAGGCCGACCTTAACGTTGTCCTCCACCGTCATGGTGTTGAACAGGCGAATGTTCTGGAAGGTACGGGCGATGCCCATACGGTTGACCTGATAGACCGACTTGCCCGAGGTGTCCTCGCCGTCGAGCAGGATGGTGCCGTGCGTGGGCTGATACACCTTGGTGAGCAGGTTGAAGACCGTGGTCTTGCCGGCACCGTTGGGGCCGATCAGACCGGCGATCTCGGTCTTACCGATGGTCAGGCTAAAGTCGTCGACTGCCTTAAGGCCGCCAAACTCAATGCCCAGGTGGATGCACTCGAGTGCCGGGCGCTCGCCCAGGTCGCGGTCGGGAACGATGGCGCCAGAAGGATACGGGACCATCTTGCCCTTGTTAAACTCAAATTTACTGGGCATCGGCTGCCACCTCCTTCTTGGAAGCAAAGCGGTCCTTGACGCGACCGAAGAACGCCTTGAGCTGCGGGTTGTTGGTAAAGATCATGACCAGGATCAACACGATGGCGTAGATGAGCATGCGGTAGTCCGAGAACTGACGGAGCAGCTCGGGAAGCACCGTGAGCAACGCCGCCGCGATAACGGAGCCGCGCATATTGCCCAGACCGCCCAGGACCACGAATACCAGGATGAGGATGGACGTGTTGAAGTCGAACTTGGTGGCGGAGAGCTGCGAGAAGTTACCGCCGAAGAGAGCTCCGGCAGCACCGGCGAGGGCAGCGGAAACCACGAAGGCGATCATGCGGTACTCGGTGACGGAGATGCCTACGGACTCGGCTGCAATCTTGTTATCGCGCACGGCCATAATGGCACGGCCGGTACGGCTGCGAACCAGGTTGAGCACAATCACGAGTGCGACCATGACCAGGATGGCACCGGCGAGGAAGGTCGAGTACGTCGACACGCCCGAGGCGCCCTGGGCGCCCTTGATGATGGCGGTGCCGTCCTCGAGCAGGTGCAGGTCGTCGATCGTGGAGTTACCCGTGATGTTAAAGATCACATGCAGGCCACGGGAGTCGACGCCCACAATGAGGCAGGTGACGATCTCTTTGATGATCTCGCCAAAAGCCAGAGTCACGATGGCCAGATAGTCGCCGCTCAGGCGCAGTACCGGGATACCGATCAAGAAGCCCAGGATGGCAGCGGCGATAGCGCCGACCACAATGCTGATGATCAGGCGCATCGGATCGGACGGGACGGCGCTCTCCAGCGCGACGGCGGTGACGATTCCCGTATAGGCACCGACACTCATAAAGCCCGCGTGGCCCAGCGACAAGTCGCCCGCGATGCCGACGACGAGGTTAAGGGAGATGGCCATGACGATATAGGCCGTGATGGGAACCAGCTGACCGGCGATCATGCGCGGAATCATGTGGTTGGACTGCATAAAGTACACGATGGCGAACGCCACAAGGCACATGGCGTACGTAACAAAGTCGTGACGCGTCTGCTTGTCTTTAAGAAACTTCATAACGCTCACCTACACCTTCTCGGGGACGTACTTGCCCAAGAGGCCGGCAGGCTTGACGAGCAGGACGATGATCAAAACACCAAAGACGATGGAGTTGGCAAGGCTCGTGGAAATGTATGCCTGCGCCATCGCCTCGATGATGCCGATGAGGATGCCACCGACAAAGGCACCGGGGATGGAGCCGATGCCGCCGAAAACGGCAGCGTCGAAGGCCTTGATGCCAGGCATGGCGCCCGTGGTGGGCTGCAGGACCGGCGAGTAGGAGCACAGGAGCACACCGGCGATGGCGGCAAGGGCAGAGCCGATGGCGAACGTCATCGAAATAGTGCGGTTGACGTTGATGCCCATGAGCTGAGCGGCGGCCTTGTCCTCGGACACGGCACGCATGGCTTTGCCCATCTTGGTCTTACCTGTAAAGAACATCAGGCCGGCCATGATAACCAGGCAGGCGACGATGGTGACGAGCGAGACGGCGCTTACGTTGAACTTTGCCAAGAACTCCGGCACCTGGAAGGTGACGAGCGAAGTGAAGTTCTTGGGCGTGGCGCCCCACAGAAGCTGCGCGGCGTTCTGCAGGAAGTAGGACACGCCGATGGCCGTGATCAGAACGGCCAGCGGGCCCGCCTGACGCAGAGGCTTGTATGCCAGACCCTCGATGAGAACACCGAGAACGGTGCAGACCACACAAGAGAGAATTACAGATGCCCAGCCCGGAAGGCCGAGATACGACGTGGCGCAGAACGAGACATAGGCACCGACCATGATGACGTCGCCGTGAGCGAAGTTGAGCATCTTGGCGATACCGTAGACCATGGTGTAGCCCAACGCGATAATGGCGTAGACGCTGCCCATGGACAGGCCGTTGACCAGGTATTGGATAAAGACCGTCATGTTCCACATCCCCCTTTCGAATAGGTTTCCAGTTAATGTATGAAACAGGGACGTTACACTGTCCCTAGATACCAAGCAAGCAGGGAAGGCCAAAACCTCCCCTGCTTGGGATCAAAACCGCTCTATGTAAGGCGGCCAATTAGGCCTGTACGTACTTGCCATCGGTGATGACGTACGCCGTGGGCTCCTTCTGGACCTGGCCCTTATCGTTCCAGGTGAGCTTGCCGGTCAGACCGTCAACGGTAATCTTGAGCATAGCCTTGGACAGCTTATCGGCGACCTCGGTCGGGTCGGCGTCGACACCAAGACCGGCCTCCTTGAGGGCCTCGGCCACCGCGTGCACGCCGTCGTAGGCGTCGGCGGCAAACTGGTCGGGGGTATCGCCGTACTTATCCTTGTAAGCGTTGACGAAGTCGGCGTTCTTCTCGTCGTCGGCGGAGAACGGGGTCATGAGCAGCAGACCCTCGGCAAGAGAGGTGTCGAAGCCCTCAACGCCCAGGATGCCGTCCATGCCGTCGCAGCCCATCATCTTGACGTCGTAGCCCATGTCCTTGGCGTTCTTGAGCAGGACGGACGCCGGCGTGTAGTAGATCGGCGCAAAGATCATAGTTGCGCCGGCCTCCTTGGCATTGGTCAGCTGGTTAGTAAAGCTCGTGGCGGAGTCATCCTTAAAGGTCTTCTCGGCAACAATCTCGAGCTTGGACTCAGCGGCCTGGGCCTTGAAGGCATCAGCAATACCCGAGCTATAGGCATCTGCGGCGTTATAGAAGACAAAGAACTTCTCGTCCGCGTACTTCTCTGCCAAAAACTTGGCAGCGTTGACGCCCTGGTTGGGGTCGGTAAAGCAAACTTGGAAGACGCAATCCTTGCCCTTGGTGACGTCCTCGGAGGACGCGGACGGGGTGATCATGAACGTCTTGGGATCGTTACCGCACTCTGCGGCAACGGCAACCGACGCACCCGTGGTGGTCGGGCCGACGAGGGCCTGCATGCCCCAGTCGAGCAGGGTATTAAAGGCGTTGACGGCCTTCTCGCCATCGGCCTGGTCATCCTCGGCCTTGCTGACAAGCGGCAGCTCCTTGGTCGAGAAATCCTTGCAGCCAAGCTCGACACCCTGGGTAACGGACTTGCCGTAGGACGCGTTGGCGCCGGTCAGCGGGCCGATGGTGCCGATCTTAAACGAAGCGTCGCCCGAAGCGGAACCGCTGTCGCCGCCGTTGGAGGAGCAGCCAGCTAGAATGGACATCGCCCCCAGACCTGCTGCGCTCGCGATAACGCTCCTGCGATTCATAACAGGGTTCAATGACTTACCGGTGAGGCTCGACATGCGGCTCTCCTCTCATATCTCGTCGGGTTTCGGTTACCCGACAGGCCATCCTTCGCCGTGTTCGGCGTTCGCAAAATACTAGACGCTTTAGTTAGGAAAAGTGGCGATTATTTCAACTTTTCTTTGGATTTGTTCATTTATCCATAATTCTGCGTATTTCTATTATTTTATGCAGTATTGCCACTTTATTATGTAAAAGTAATGTTTCCATTCTGTTACAGGCGTCCCTACCCTGAATAAAACAGCCTCACCGGTCGTGCTTTATGCGCACTTAGGCGGCGATGTACTTGCCGTCCTGAATCACATAGGCCGTAGCGGGCTTCTCGACTTGGCCTTCGTCGTTCCACGTGAGCTCGCCCGTCAAGCCGTCGATCTTGATCTTACGCATGGCCTTGGCGAGGTCGCCGGCAATATCGGCACCATCGGTCGTAAGGTCGATGCCCGCTTTATCGATAGCCTCGACGATTGCGTGGACGCAATCGTAGGCGTCGGCGGCAAACTGGTTGGGCGTCTCGTCGTAGGCGTCCTTATAGGCCTTCACGAAGTCGGCGTTCTTCTCGTCGTCGGCGGAGAACGGGGTCATGAGCAGTACGCCCTCGGCAAGAGAGGTGTCGAAACCTTCCACAGAGAGCAGGCCGTCCATACCGTCGGTACCCATGAGCGTCATGTCGTAGCCCATGTCCTTGGCGTTCTTGAGCAGGACGGACGCCGGCGTGTAATAGATCGGGGCAAAGATAAGCGTGGCGCCGGCCTCCTTGGCCTTGGTGAGCTGCGTGGTGAAACTCGAAGAGGAATCGTCCTTAAACGTCACGGTAGAGACGACATCTAGTTTGGATGCCTTGGCCTGCTCGGCAAAGGCATCGGCAACACCCGAGCTGTACGTATCGCCGGAGTTGTAGAACAGAGCGATCTTGGCGTCTGCATACTTCTCGGCCAAGAACTTCGCGGCGCTGGCGCCCATGGTGGGATCGGTGAAGCAAACCTGAAAGACCGTGGTCTTATCCTTGGTCACATCGAGCGACGAGGCCGAAGGCGTGACCATGAGCATATCGTCGGCAATCTCACCCGAGACGGCAACGGCGGCACCAGTCGTGACAGGGCCGACGAGCGCCTGCATGCCCCAGTCGCACAGGGTATTGAAGGCGTTGATGGCCTTCTCGCCGTCGGCGACGTCATCCTCGGACTTAAGCGAGAGCTTGAGGTCCTTGGTCGAGAAATCCTTGGCGGCAAGCTTGGCACCCTTCTCGGCCGAAACGCCATAGGTTGCCGCAGCGCCGGTCAGAGGGCCGATAACGCCGATCTTGAAGGTCTTGCCGTCATCGGCGGAGCCGCCGTCCGAGCCACCCGACGAACAACCAGCGAGTGCGGCGGTGCTGCCGAGCGCCGCGGCGCCTGCGAGAAAGTTCCTACGGCTAAGCGTTCTGTTGATGTTGAACATGGTGTCCCCCTTTTCGCTGGCCGCGGTGCGGCCGTCTTGCGGTACAGGGCAAACCTTATGGCGCAAACGTTGACAGTTTGTTACGGAGTTCCGTTTGTAGCGAGCATGTTTCCAATGTTTCCGCAGCGTTTCGGGGGTGCCGTTTTGTGCGACTCCTGTTGCCTGGCGAGCACGCGCCCTCGGTTCACGCTAGAATGCACTCAACCTTTAAGCGGTTAATCCATCCATAAGATGCACGAAGGAGCTATCTATGAGCGAACCCCTGCGCACCGTGAACGTCGGTCTGATCGGTCTGGGAACCGTCGGCGGCGGCGTGGCCCGTCTGATCAAGAGCCACCACGATGAGTACCTGGCAGCCTACGGCATCGACCTTAAGCTGACCCGTGCCTGCGCGCTTGCCTGGGAGCAGGCCAAAGCAGCCGGTATTGAGCGCGAGGCCTTTACGAGTGACTGGCACGACGTCGTCACCGACCCCGCCGTCGACATCGTCGTCGAGCTGATCGGCGGCGAGCACCCCGCGACCGAGATCTTCACCACCGCCTTCGAGAACGGCAAGCATGTTGTCTCCGCCAACAAGGCCCTGCTGGGCCGCCATGTCGAGACGCTCGCCGAGAAGGCGCGTGAGTGCGGCGTGCAGATTAAGTGCGAGGCCAGCTGCGGCGGCGGCATCCCCATTGTCAGCACGCTTGAGCACGACCTGGTAGGCAACAAAATCCTGACCATCGCCGGCATTCTCAACGGCACCACCAACTATATCCTGTCGCGCATGGACGCCGAGGGCGCCGATTACGCCGACGTGCTTGCCGACGCGCAGGCCAAGGGCTATGCCGAGGCCGACCCGTCCGCCGACGTCGACGGCTTCGACGCCGCCAGCAAGACGGCGATCCTCGCCTCCATCGGCTTTGGCACCCGCGTTACCACTGATGATGTGTACCAGCAGGGTATCCGTACCATCGGCGCCGAGGACATCGCCCAGGCCCGCGAGCTCGGCTACACCATTAAGCTGCTGGGCATCGCCCGCAACACCGACGCCGGTGTCGACGTCCGCGTGCACCCCACGCTCATCCCGGCAGACCACATGCTTGCCAAGGTCAACGGCGCCATGAACGCTGTCTACGTGGTAGGCGACGCCGTGGGCGAGACCATGTTCTACGGTGCCGGCGCAGGCTCCTTCCCCACCGCGAGCGCCGTCGTAGGCGATATCCTGTCGCTCTCCGAGCAGATCAGCCGCGGCGTGGCTCCGCTGCCCGAGATTGAGCCCTATGGTCACAACCTCGCCTTTAAACCCATGGACGAGCTCCAGACTAAGTACTATGTGCGCCTGAAGGTCGCCGACCGCGTGGGCGCCCTGTCCGAGACGGTCGACATCTTTGCCAAGCACAACATCTCGATCTCGCTCATCAACCAGGTCGAGGACGGCAAGTCGGGCGTCAGCGATGCCTGCTCGGTCATCTTCCTGACGCACCGCGCACTCGAGAAGGACGTCCAGGCTGCCGCCGCCGAGCTTGCCAGCGTCGACTGCGTTGCCGAGGTCGCCAACGTCCTGCGCATCGAGGACGTCGAGGCCTGGACCGAAGGCGTCATGGCCAACTAACCCATCAATCGCCTAGCAATACGCGCTTTGAGGGCTCCCGTCCGATGTGGGACGGGAGCCCTTTTGTCTCCTGCCCCAAGCACAACGGCAGAGCAAATTTGCGCGAGCCGCTCATCGGTAACGCGGGCTACCGTTCACCGATATGCAAACGCGGCCGATTCCGGCTACCGCTACGCTGTGCTGCGTACGTCCACCCCCGAAGAATGGAGGCACCATGTTGCTCGAGGGCAAGAAAGCAATCGTCACCGGAGGCACGCGCGGTATCGGCTATGCCATTGCCTGCCGTTTTATCGAGGAGGGTGCCGCCGTCACCGTCTTTGGCTCGCGTCAGGAGACTGCCGATGCAGCCGTTGAGAAGCTGGCAGCCGTCTATCCCGACGCCAAGGTCTGGGGTCGTTCCTGCGATCTCACCTCGCTCGAGGCCGTGACTGAGGCCTTTACACAGGCTGCAGCCGACATGGGCGGTCTCGATACGGTCGTCAACAACGCCGGAATCTCCCAGCGCTCGCCCCTTTTGGACTATACAGCCGAGGAGTTCGCCAAAGTTATGGACCTCAACGTCGTCGCCGTCTTTAACGGTCACCAGGCGGCCGCCAAGATTATGACCGAGGCCGGCCACGGCGGCACCATCACCACCACGAGCTCAATGGTCGCCAAGTACGGCCAGCCCTCTGGCGTCGGCTACCCCACGTCCAAGTTTGCCGTCAACGGAATGGTCCAGTCGCTCTCGCGCGAGCTCGCCCCCATGGGTATTCGCGTCAACGCCGTCGCCCCAGGCGTAACCAAGACCGATATGGTCGCCAACCTGCCCGAAGAGGTCATCAAGCCCATCATCGCCACCATTCCGCTCGGCCGCATGGGCGAGCCCGAGGACGTCGCCAACGCCTTCGTTTTCCTAGCGAGCGACATGTCATCCTATGTCACGGGCGCCGTGCTCCCCGTCGACGGAGCCGCCCGCTCCTAGGGGGCCATAAGTCACAGCTCCCAGCCTCAATATTGCTCAACCAAAAGGCGCGCTGTCTGCATCAACCGCAGGCAGCGCGCCTTGTTCTGTTTGAACGGAACCCGTATCCCGACAGTCCCTGCTACTTACCGTCGTCGTCCTGGGCTTCATCGCGCGCGTAGAGCTCCAGCATGCGGCGGCGGTATTCGCGCACGGCGAGCTTGGCGCGCTCCAGGCGGCGACGCTCGCGCGGAGTCAGCTCGGACGGGTCAACCTCGTCTCCATAGGTCTTATCGGCAAGCAGGCGCGCCGCGTCCACGATGCGGGCATCGATGTGGCCGTTCGCTGCCTCGGCGGAAAGACGCTCGGCAATCGTATCGAGCGTAGGCAGGCCCTCGAATACGCGACCATGGCCATGCGAGGTCAGCAGCTCGTGCTCTCGTGCGAGCAGACTCGCCAAATCGTGATGGGCACGCAGGATATCGAGCGCATCGGATGGATGCTCGGCAACTTCTGCCACGGCGGCGACCGGCGCGGCGTCGACCACGCGGTAGAAGAGCTGCGCAAGCAATGGCATCAAGAACACCGTGATGGCACCGGCGGCAACCATGACCGACGCGATATCTTGCGACAGCGCACCCGCGTTGACGGCAACGCTCGTCACGGCAACGATAATCGGCAGGGCCGTGGTGCAGTAGAGCGCCACGGTGATGCGGCCATACGCCGACACATCGCGCGTCGCAGGACAAATGCTCATAGAAATAAGAATGGGCACGGCACGAATAATCAACAACGCCACGATAAAGCCCGCAAGCAGCCCGGGACGCGACACCACGGCCGTCAGGTCGATCTTTGCGCCCGATACAGTAAAGAACACCGGAATCAAAAAGCCGTAGGCCAGGCCGTCGAGCTTGGTCTCGAGTGTATGGTTGCCCTCGGGGATGATGTAGCGCAGGACAAAGCCGGCGGCAAAAGAACCCAACACGATATCGAGGTCAAAGACGGCCGAAAACGCCACGAGCGTGACTAGGATGAGCACCGTCAAGCGCACGAAGGTCTGAGACGTGGTATCGGCGCGCTCCTCGACAAACGCAAAGAAGCGGCTGCCGACGCGCTTGGAGCGGCTCGGGACCACGGCAAGTAACACGCACACGGCCGCAAACAAGCCCAAGATCAACAACGTCTGAATTCCCGTGCGGGCAGACAGCAGCACCGACATGGCGAGCACGGGACCGAGCTCGCCCCAGGTGCCATACGCGAGAATCGAGTCGCCCACACGCGTGCCGGTGAGCGAGCGCTCACGCATGATGGGCACGAGCGTGCCGAGCGCCGTCGAAGTGAGGGCAAGCGTCACGGCGATACCGTCGAAATGGCTGACCGAGAACCATGGGGTAAAACGCACGGCAAGCCAGGCGATACCAAACGTGACGACCCACGTCGCCATACCGTAGCGCCCCTCAACGCCCGTGATGCTCTTGGGGTCGATCTCAAAGCCGGCGAGCAGGAACAAAAAGGCCAGACCGAGCTCGGACACAAGTGAGACCTCGGCATCCACATGGATGACGCCGAGCATATGGGGTCCCAGCACCGCGCCGAACACGAGCAAAAAGACCGTTTCGGGAACGGGCTTTCCGGGAATCGCCGAGGCGATGAAAGGACTCGCAAAGGCCACGAGCGCAATGATGGCGAGTGAAACGAATGCCATGTGATGCCTTTCTCTTGTTTGCGCTTCACTGTAGCACCCTCGCCGTCCTCAACGCGCCACGAGCTGTCGTATCATAGTGAGGTTTACAAACATGTGGCTCAAGGCGACCGCAGGGCAGACCCCGCAAACCGACCGCTGCCGCATACCGTACCGTACGCCCAACCGATCAGGAAGGCAGGAACCAATGGTCTCTCGTATCTACGTGGAGAAGAAACCCGGGTTCGACGTCGAGGCTCAACAGCTCAAGGGCGAGCTGACCGAGATTCTCGGCATCAAGGGCATCGAGGCCCTGAGGATCATCAACCGCTACGACGTCGAGGGCATCGACGAGGAGCTTTTCCGCTCCTGCGTGCCGACCGTCTTTAGCGAGCCCCAGGTCGATGTGACCTACGACGAGCTCCCCGCAAGCGATGGCGCCGTCTTTGCCGTCGAATTCCTGCCTGGCCAGTTTGACCAGCGCGCCGACTCCGCCAGCGAGTGCGTGCAGCTCATCAGCCAGGGCGAGCGCCCCGCCGTGCGCTCCGCCAAGGTCTATATGATCTCGGGCGCTCTGGACGAAGCCGCCATCGAGGCCATCAAGCACTACGCGGTGAACCCCGTCGAGGCGCGCATCGCCTCGCTCGACCTGCCCGAGACGCTATACATGGAGACCCCCGAGCCCCAGCCCGTCGAGGTGCTCGACGGCTTCCGTGAGCTCGACGAGACCGGCCTTGCCGCCTTTATCGCCGATCGCGGCCTTGCCATGGACGAGGCGGACATCGCCTTCTGCCAGCAGTACTTCCGCGATGAGGATCGCGACCCCACCATCACCGAGATCCGCGTGATCGACACCTACTGGTCCGATCACTGCCGCCACACCACCTTCGGCACCGTCCTGGACGACGTGACGATCGACGACGCCGTGGTGCAGCAGGCCTTCGACCGCTACATGGAGATGCGCCACGAGCTCGGTCGCGACGCCAATCCCGTCTGCCTCATGGACATGGGCACCATCGGCGCCAAGTACCTTAAGAAGACCGGCGTCATGACCGATGTCGACGAATCCGAGGAGATCAACGCCTGCACCGTCAAGGTGAAGGTCGATGTCGATGGCGAGGACCAGGACTGGCTGTTCCTCTTTAAGAACGAGACCCACAACCACCCGACCGAGATCGAGCCCTTCGGCGGTGCCGCCACCTGCGTGGGCGGCGCTATCCGTGACCCGCTCTCGGGCCGCAGCTATGTGTATCAGGCCATGCGCGTCACCGGCGCCGGCGACCCCACCGTCCCGGTTTCCGAGACGCTCGAGGGCAAGCTGCCGCAGCGCAAGCTCGTGACCACTGCTGCCGCCGGCTACTCCAGCTACGGCAACCAGATCGGCCTTGCCACCGGCCAGGTCAACGAGCTCTATCACCCCGGCTACGCGGCCAAGCGCATGGAGGTCGGCGCCGTCGTGGGCGCTACCCCGGCAAACCACGTGCGTCGCGAGTGCCCCGCCCCCACCGACAAGATCATCCTGTTGGGCGGCCGCACCGGCCGCGACGGCATCGGCGGCGCTACCGGCTCCTCCAAGACCCAGAACACCGAGTCCATCGAGACCTCGGGCGCCGAGGTCCAAAAGGGCAACGCCCCGGTCGAGCGCAAGCTGCAGCGTCTATTCCGCCGCGGCGACGCCTGTCGCCTGATCAAGCGCTGCAACGACTTTGGCGCCGGCGGCGTCTCGGTCGCCGTAGGCGAGCTTGCCGACGGCCTGTACGTGGACCTGGACACCGTGACCAAGAAGTACGACGGCCTGGACGGCACCGAGCTCGCTATCTCCGAGTCCCAGGAGCGTATGGCCTGCGCCGTCGCCGACGGTGACGTCGAGGAGTTCATGGGCTACGCCGCCGAGGAGAACCTGGAGGCGACCGTTATCGCCGAGGTTACCGCCGAGCCGCGCATGCGCATGGCCTGGAACGGTGTCGCCATCGTCGACCTATCCCGCGAGTTCCTCAACTCCAACGGCGCGCCCAAGCACCAGGTCGCCCACGTCTGTGCCCGCAGCGTGTGGCAGCCCAGCTGGGCCGGCACCACGCTTGCCGAGCGCATGGCCTCGCTTGTCACCGACCTCAACGTCGCCTCCAACAAGGGCCTTTCCGAGCGCTTCGACTCCACCATCGGCGCCGCGACCGTGCTTATGCCTTTTGGCGGCAAGACGCAGCTCACCCCGAGCTCGGCCATGGTCGCCAAGTTCCCCGTGGACGGCGAGACCACCACGGCAAGTGCCATGGCATGGGGCTTCAACCCCTACCTGATGGAAGCCGACCAGTTTGCCGGCGCCTACCTGTCCGTGGTCGAGTCCATCGCCAAGCTCGTTGCCGCCGGCTTTGAGCACAAGCGCGCCTATCTCTCCTTCCAGGAGTACTTCGAGCGTCTGCGCACCGAGGCCGAGCGCTGGGGCAAGCCCACGGCAGCCGTCCTGGGCGCCCTCATGGCCCAGGTCGACCTGGGCGCCGGCGCCATCGGCGGCAAGGATTCCATGAGCGGCTCGTTTGAGGACGAGGCCGGCGAGCTCAACGTTCCGCCGACTCTGATCAGCTTCGCCGTGGCCGTGGGCCGCGCGGCGCGCGCCGTCTCCCCTGAGTTCAAGGGCCTGACGCACCGCGTCGTCCGCATCGCCCCCGCCACCTATGGTGAGGACTACCGCCCCGACGCCCAGCAGCTGCTCGCCGCGTTTGACGCCGTCGAGGCGCTCACCGCCAACGGCAACGCCCTGGCCATCTCCACGCCCGGCTACGGCTGTGGCGCCGAGAGCCTCTTTAAGATGTGTGTCGGCAACCAGATCGGTATCGAGCTTGCCGAGGATGTGGACGTGGAGAGCCTCTTCACCCCGCTCTATGGCAGCTTTATCGTCGAGCTCGCCGAGGATGCCGAGCTGCCCGAGGTCGCCGACGGCGTTGTCGTCGAGCCCCTGGGTACCACCGTCGAGGGCTATGTCATCGACACCGGCTCCGAGGTCATCGAGCTCGCCGAGCTCCAGGAAGCCTGGGAGAGCGGCATCGAGGGCGTCTTCGCCTACCGCAGCGCCGGCGAGACCCCCGAGGTCGAGACCATCGACTTCCGCGCCAAGGACATCCACGTGTACGGCGGCGCCAAGATCGCCCGCCCGCGCGTAATCATCCCCGTGTTCCCCGGCAACAACTGCGAGTACGACAGCGCCCGCGCCTTCCGTGCCGCCGGTGCCGAGGCCGACACCTTCGTGATCAACAACCTCACGCCCGAGGCGGTCGCCGAGAGCACCCACGAGCTTGCCCGCCGCATCCGTGCAAGCCAGATCGTCATGATCCCCGGCGGCTTCTCGGGCGGCGACGAGCCCGACGGCTCCGCCAAGTTCATCACGGCGTTCTTCCGCGCTCCCGAGGTCACTGAGGCTGTCCGCGACCTGCTCAAGGCCCGCGATGGCCTGATGCTGGGCATCTGCAACGGCTTCCAGGCCCTGGTCAAGCTCGGCCTGGTGCCCTACGGTGACATCGTCGACGCCACGCCCGATGCGCCCACGCTGACGTTCAACACCATCGGTCGCCATCAGAGCCGCCTGGTGCGCACCCGCATCTCGTCCAACCTGTCCCCGTGGCTGTCGCAGTGCAGCCTCGACGACCCCTACACCGTCGCCATCAGCCACGGCGAGGGCCGCTTTGTCGCCAACGACGAGGTGCTCGCCCAGCTGATCGCCAACGGCCAGGTCGCTACGCAGTACGTGGGCGAGGAAGGCAAGCCCGGCATGGATCTTTCCGTCAACCCCAACGGCTCCGCACTCGCCATCGAGGGCATCACGAGCCCCGACGGCCGCGTCCTGGGCAAGATGGGCCATGCCGAGCGTCGCGGCGACAACCTGTACCGCAACGTGCCCGAGCATGTCCCCGGCGACAAGTTCATGCCGATCTTTGAGAGCGGCGTAGCCTACTTCGCCTAAACCTTTCCCATCGGGTACAATCCCCTCGGGTCACAACACCCGCCACCGGCACGCCCGGTGGCGGGTTCTTTTTTGCTTCGCACATACAGGAAGGACATCATGGAAAGCCGCAAGCCGTATCTCGCCACCCTGCCCGGACTCATCCTGGGCTGCCTCGTCTGCTGCGCGCTCTGGGGGTCGGCTTTTCCCTGCATCAAGATCGGCTACGGCCTCTTTGGCATTCCCGCGCACGACAGCGCCTCGCAGCTGCTCTTCGCGGGTCTGCGCTTCACCCTTGCCGGCATGCTGGTCATTGTTGGCATGAGCGTGGCCCAGCGCCGTCCGCTCGTTCCGCAAGCGCGTGATATCAAGCCCATCTGCACCTTGTCGCTCTTCCAGACCATCGGGCAGTACTTCTTTTTCTACCTGGGACTCTCGCGCGCCAGCGCCATGTCGAGTTCCATTATCGAGGCCAGCGCCAACTTCCTCGCCATCCTCTTTGCCGCCCTGGCGTTTCGCACCGAGAAGCTCAATACGGCCAAGGTGCTTGGCTGTGCGCTGGGCTTTGCCGGCGTCGCGCTCGTCAACCTTTCGGGCGCGGACGGCACCTTTGGCTTTGCGCTCGACGGCGAGGGCTTCATCCTGGCCTCCACCGTCGCGGGTGCCCTTTCGACCTGCCTAATCGGCATCTTCTCGCGCGAGCACGACGGAGTCTTGCTTGCCGGGTGGCAGTTCTTGGTCGGCGGTCTGGTCCTCACCGCCATCGGCTTTTTGATGGGTGGCGCACTCTCCCCCACGGCGATTGCCCCCGCCATCGCGCTCATCATCTACATGGCGCTTATCTCCGCGGTCGCCTACTCGCTGTGGTCGCGCCTGCTTACCGTCAACCCCGTCAGCCGCGTCTCGGTCTTTGGGTTTATGAACCCCGTCTTTGGTGTGCTGCTGAGCGCGCTGCTGCTCGGCGAGGGTGCTGGCACGAGCCCCGTTACCGTCATCGTTGCCCTGCTGTTGGTCTGCGGCGGCATCATCATCGTCAACAAGCCCAAATAGGCCTAGCGAACTGCCCTTATTTAACAGGGGGAGTTTACACACTATAGTTTAATGGAGTGCATCGGTGAGCTGAGGTCTGCCACGCACGCAAGCGTGCACCCCCTTTTTCTAGCGTATCTGGACGCCGGCTTTCTTTTTCTCGGCCTTGACGCGGTAGAGCTCCGCATCGGCAGTGCGAAGTAAGTCTTGCCAGGTACCGACACCATCACCGACCCGTGCATAGCCGATGGACATCCGCAACAGATACGACACCTCGGCACGAGCGAGCTCGTCGTTAATCGCCGAACACAGGTCTATGATGTCCTGTTCCGCTGCTGCCTTCTGGAGCACCACGAACTCATCGCCGCCATAACGCGCGATAAAGCCACCAGACGCCGAGCAGACTTCCTTGAGCGTAGCGGAGATGACCTGAAGAGCATGGTCACCCTCCACATGTCCATAGCGATCGTTAATCTGCTTAAAGCCGTCAGCGTCCATCATAAGCAGATATACATCTTCGGCCTGATCCACATTTGAAAAGAGCGACAGCATATAGGTCTCAAAACGGTTGCGATTGTTGAGGCCAGTCAACGGGTCGGTCGAGATCAGCTGCTCCTGGTAGATGATGTAGAGCAGCAGGATGCTCAGCGTTATACCGACACAAAGGCCCGGTACCGAAAACAAAACCTGGAAGGTACCGCCCACCAGAGCGGGAACCACAAAAAAGGCGAGGGTGCGATAAATGGCCTTCGTTTGCAGGCTTTCGACTTTTCGAGCCTGAATAAAGGCATGCAAGGACGTATATATGATGTAGCAGTAGCTAACGATAGGTTGAATCATATAAAGCGCTCCGCGACGATATACGCCCTGCGCATCGATATAGAACATAGCGTGCGTCCAGTAGCTGGTAAATGCCAGCACGACCACCAATACGGTTGGCAACGTCACGATCGCAACCCTATAGCGCGCGGTCAAAAGGCGAGAGCCCTGCACTGTCTCGGAATAGAAAAACCAAATGAGGCACGCGATGGCGAACAGCGAAAACGAGACCGCGTTGGAAATCCAGTTGGCCGTGATGCCTACAGGAGTGCTCACGCCGTCTGAGAGCGTCCAGATCATATCGAAGAAAATGTAGGCAGCAGATGTGTAGCCGAGCATGCTAAACAAGAGCTGCTGGGTGCTCGAGAACAAGGAGCGGCGGCTTCGTGCGGCAAGCCCGATAAGAACAATCATGCATAGCAGGAATATCTCGATCTTGAGTGCCTTAACCACCAGACGCCATCCCTTCAATATCCAAGTGGTCAGAATCGCCCGATTCGTGTCTGGGCAATAAACACCCCTACTCCGCAGGGGTAAGGGGAATAATAGCAGAGCGCCCGAACGTCACTGCAAGACAGCTTTCGTTCGGGCGCTCAAACGGCGCGAATTGCACGCCGGCTTGATTGACTCGCGTCGACGATTACTCGCCATCGATGTCGGTCGCGACGGCCTCCTCAATGGCCTCGACACCGGCAGGCGACAGATCCTCTTTGCCGTGGCAGAACTTCTTATCGACCCAGCCGGTCAGAATCGGGGCCATGATTGCCGTGATAATGACGGCGGTGGCGATCTGCGCATACGCGGTGGGCGCAAGCTCGGCATAGCGCGGAGCGACCTCGGCGAGGGCGACCGGCGTGGTCATAGCCGTGCCGGCGATAGTGGAGCAGGCAACGGCCGCCTTACCGTTGCCGCCACACAAGCGCTCGAACGCAAAGGTGATGGGACCGACGATAAAGAGCGTGATGAGGCCCAGCAGGATGCCCGAAATACCGCCGGTGATAAAGCTCGAAAGGCTCATGGACGCACCGAGCTGAAAACCGATGACAGCGATCGCGGGATTGGCACCGGGGACCAGCAGGTTCTTGATAAACGGGAACAAGTTGCCCAGGACCATGCCGATAACAAGCGGCAGGATGGATCCGATGATGGTGCCGACGGGGATGTTGGCGAGACCCGAGACACCGAGGATGATCATCGTGACGGCGGGGCCGGCCGTAAAGAACAGGATACCGACAGCGCCCTGCTCGGACTCATCGCCGAACTCGCCCATGATGCCCGTATAGAGCGCCATGTTGCAAAACGTGATGCCGCCGATGATAGACACGGAGCTCAGGCCCAGGAAGTTGTCGTTAAAGAAGCACGCGACGCCCAGCCCCAACGCGGCTGCCACCACAAGCTTAGGGATCAGAACGACGATGCCGGTCTTGATAGCGCCCGGCGTGGACTTAAAGCTGATGCCGGCGCCCACGAAGAGCAGGATCGCAGCGACGATGGTATTGGAGCCGCCACGGCAGGCGGCGGTAAAGAAGCCGCCGATCTCAAAGACCTGCGGACAGAAAGTGTTGAGCAAAAGGCCGACGATCATCGGGTAGATCATGATGTCACCCGGAATGCGCGGTACTTTGAATTTCTTTTGCTCGTTGGCGGTCGCTTCCTGTGCCATGAAACCCCCATTTCCGCTGACGCGGAACAAAAGCCCACGTCATGCTTTGCTACAGTAAAGTTTGACCATGGTACCAGAAGAAGCCGACCGGCTCGGTGAGAAATTCGATTCGTTGGGCCGGGACGCTAAACGTGCCCCGCTCTTATATGAAGCTCAAAACGATATAGAACACGATGCCCGAGACGCAGCACCACAACATCGACTTTGTCTTGATTGCCACCGCCACGACGCCGGCGGCCGCAATCCAGGGAATCAAGCCCTGCCACAAGCCGGCGTCGAAAACGCCGGGGCTTATCAAATCGTTGGCGACCAGCGCCGCAAAGGCGGCAGGCGGAATATAACCCAAGGCCTCGGTAACGCGGGGCGACAGTGTTCTCCCGCGCAAGGCAAACGCCGGGGCAATGCGGAAAAACGCGATGGCCGCCCATGACGATAGCCATAGGACCAAAAACTCATTAACGGGCATCGCGAGCGCCCCTTCCCTCGACGAGGGCATCGCACGCGAGCGCCGCGGCAACGCCGACGAGCACGCTTGCCGGCACGGCGATATTCGTCCACCCCAAGAACTTGCATATGGCGACGGACACCGCAGCCAAACCGGCAGCTACGACATTGCCGCGCGACAGTCGCTGCGAAAAGAGTAGACAGATAAAGAGCGATGTGCAGACAAAACCCGCAATAGCGGTGGGAACATCGACAACGGCGCCGACGATGGCGCCCGTCGTACACGAAACGCCCCATGTTGCGATGAGAATCGCGTTGAGCACAAAGGACTCGCGCGGCCCCCAATCCTCCCCTTCAACCAGCCTGGCAAGCGAGATGCCATATACTTCCTCGGTGAGCGTCGCGGCAACGGCCAGCGTCTGACGCTTCGAGGCACCCGTCAGATGCGGTGCGATCGACGCCGAATAAAGCGCAAAGCGCGAGGAGATTGCGGCGACGCTTGCGATAATCGACGCCGCAGGCACACCTGCCAGCCACAGATTGCAGACCATAAACTGTCCGCTGCCCGTCACGAACGTGCTGCTCAAAGCAAGAACCATCCAGGGTTCCATTCCCGACTGCGCCATAATCATTCCGCACGGCGCGCCTATCGCAACATAGGTAAGCATCACCGGCCAGACGGTTTTAACGATTTTGAGCACCATAGCGTTCCTCGTCCCGACAATCTTTCCGAGTAGCATTCAACGACACGGCAGAATCATCGCCCGGCAGCAACCGAGTTCACCTACAATTGCCACCGGATCGAAAGACACAGAAAGACACAACTTTTTTAGGAAGTCATTATGACAGCTATCGATCGAACGCGGGCTGCCGCGGCCTTCAAGACCTACACCGATGCCTACGATGCCGCCAATCCGCGCATCGCGCTCAAAATCGAGCATACGTACCACGTGGCGGAAGCGTGCGATACCGTGGCGCGTGAGCAGGGCTGGTCACTGCAGGACATTGACCTGGCGTGGCTTTGTGGTCTGTTACACGATATGGGCCGCTTTGAGCAGCTGCGACGCTGGGACACCTTTAAGGACGCCGAGAGTATGAGCCATGCAGCGTTGGGCGTCGGGGTCCTCTTTGGCGAGAATCCCGCCGATGCACCCGCCGTAACGAGCATCCGCGACTTTATCGATGACCCGGCAGAAGATGAGCTCATCCGAGCGAGCATTGCCTATCACAGCGATTTCCGTCTACCCGCGCAGCTCGACGTGCGCACGCGAAGCTTCTGCGATATCGTGCGCGATGGTGACAAGATCGACATTATGCGCACCATCGCCGACAGCACCGTCGACACCATCCTCAAGGTGGACGAGAAGACGTTTCTCGGCAGCCGTTTCTCGTCGCCGGCACTTGCCGCCTTTGACGAGCACCGCTGCGTCGCACGCGATGAACGCAACGAGCCCGCAGACTACCTGGTGGGACTCATCTGCTTTATGTTTGAGCTCGTCTATCCAGCAAGCCGCGCGCTGGCGCGCGAACAGGGCGATATCCACCGCCTGCTCGACGCGCCCTTTGGCATTACGCGGCCCTTTACCGACCCCGCCACGCAGGCAACCTGGAGCCGCCTAAAGGACGAGATGCGCGACTGGCTGGCGCGCGCCTAGCGCTCAAGCTGGGCCAGCAGCTCCTCGACGACCTCGACGGCATCACCGACAACCTTGTACTGCGCAGCGCCAAAGATGGGAGCATCCGGGTCCTCGTTGATGGCGATAATGCACTCCGCCCCACCGATGCCGGCAAGATGCTGAATGGCGCCCGAAACACCGATACTCACGAGAAGCTTGGGCGAAACCGATACGCCCGTCTGGCCAATCTGATGGCGATACTCCAACCAGCCGGCTTCCACGACAGGTCGCGTGCAGCCAAGCTCGGCTCCCAGGGCCTCGGCGAGCCTTCGCATCAGCGGCAGGTTTTTCTTGGAACCAATGCCGCGACCCACAACAACTAGACGCTCTGCATCGGCAATCGAAGCCTGCTGGCCCCATTCCTCGGCGGGAATCGAAATCTCGACACGAGCCTTGGCGTCTTCCGCAAGCGATACCTGGGAAATCGCACCGGAACGGCTATAGTCAAACTCGGGCGCCTTAAAGATGCCGGGACGCACCGTTGCCATCTGGGGACGATGATTGGGGCAGATAATGGTGGCCATCAAGTTGCCGCCAAACGCCGGACGCGTCTGTTGCAGCAGCCCCGTCTCCGCATCCATCGAAAGTACGGTACAGTCAGCCGTAAGGCCCGTCTGCAAACGCACGGCAACGCCGGGTGCCAGTTCGCGGCCAAAGGCGGTCGCACCGTACAGAATGGCCTCGGGCTTGCGCTCTGCCACCAAATCGCAGATCAGCCGGGCGTAGACCTCCACATCGTTCTGGCGAAGACGCTCGTCGCGACAGACCAGGACCTCGTCTGCACCGGCGCAAACCAAATGCTCCAGGTCACCGAGAGAGCCCTCGGGGGCCCATACCGACCAGTGCGACCAGACGGCAGCCACGAGCATCGGCAAGCTCGCGGCCCTTGCCCATGAGTTCATAGGCAACGGGAGTCACGGCGTCGTGCTCGTCAGTCTGCACGAAGACCCAAATGTCTCGATATGCGTCAAGGTCTGCCGCGCCGGCGGCCTCGTCACGCTCGATCGAGATAGCATTAACGGGGCAGGCATCGACGCACCCGCCGCATAGGATGCAGCCGTCGGTTACGCGGGCACAACGGTTGGGCCGCTCGCCCTCCACTACGATGCCACCCGAGGCACAGGCGCGAACGCAGCGACCGCAGCCGATACAGGCTTCGCTATCGATAATCAGTCCGCTCATCTATGCCATCCCCTCGATAATCTTGGCAAGTTTTGCCGCCTGCTCGGACGCCGTTCCGTCAACGGCTTCGCACGTTTGGTCGCGGTCGGGCACAAACGATCGCACGACCTGTGTCGGCGAGCCGGTAAGACCGCAGCGTGCGGGGTCGGCATGCACGTCGGCAGCGTTGACCACGCACACGTCCGCCTCCTCGGCCGCACGAATACCGGCAATGCTCGGCATACGCAGTTGGCCAATCTCCTTGGCAATCGTCATCGCGCACGGCATCTCCAGATACACCGTCTCCTCGCCGGCATCGCAGCCGTGAACAAGCGCCAGTGAACCACAGGTCGTAAAGCCTGCGCTCTGCACGCAGCTCACGTCGGTCACGCAGGGAATCTCAAAGGCACCGGCAAGCTCGGGACCAATCTGGGCCGTATCGCCGTCCACCGCCATCTTGCCGCAGATGAGCAGGTCGAAGTCCTCGTCGAGCGCCTCGATGCCGCACTTGAGGGCATAGGTGGTTGCCAGGGTATCGGCACCTGCAAAGGCGCGATCGGTTAGCAGCAGTGCGTCATCGGCGCCACGGGCGATGCAGTCACGCAGCAGCGACTCGGTCGCGGGGATGCCCATCGACACCACCGTCACGCGCACATCCATGCCAAAGCCGATAAAGTCGTCCTTGAGCGACAGCGCGCATTCCAGAGCGCTTGCATCGAACGGGTTGATGACCGCCTGCTTGCCGTCACGCACAATCGTATTGGTTTTGGGGTCCATCTTGACCTCGGTGCTTCCCGGCACTGCCTTGACACACACCACCATATGGAATTCGCTCATCTTCACGCGCCCCCTTTCTGGACGAGTTCATCCAAGAGCTTCTCCGAAAACAGGTTGCCGCGGCCGAGCTGTCCAGCAGGGTCGAGCTGCAGCTTGAGTCGAGCCGATTCGACCATGGCCTCGTGGCCGTACATCGTCTCCAGGAAACCCGCCTTGATCTTGCCGACGCCGTGTTCGGCGGAGACGGCACCGCCCATGGCCGTAACCTCGGAAGCCCACTGGGCAAAGAGTTCTCCGCCGCGGTGGTAATCCTGCGCATCGCGCGGCAGAATGTTCACATGCAGATGGTTGTTACCGATGTGCCCCCAGGCGGCAGACTCAAGCCCGCTTTCGGCCAACGTGCGGCGATAGAGGGCGATGACATCGGCCAAGCGTGCGTTGGGCACCGACATGTCCGAGCCCAGTTTGGTGATGGCGGGATCCGTGCGGCGACGCTCGTCGATGAGCATGTTGACGCTCTCGGGCACCGCATGGCGGAAGAATCGCTGACACTCGCGATCGACCTCGGTGCGCGCGACCCATGTCGCATCGTCGCTGCCGCCCGCAAGCTCTAGCACCCACCCCAAGTGATACAGTTCCTCAGTCGCCTGGACTTCGTCGTCGCAGTCGAGCTCCACGTAGACACAGACCTTGGCGTCTTTGTCGAGCGCCGGCAGCGAGGCGAACGCGGTCGACTGCTCACGCTGACGACGCAGGATATTCAGGGCGCCCGCATCAAAATATTCGATGGCAGCCGCGTGGGACAGGACGGGGCGCACGGAATCGGTGAAGGACACGGCCTTGTCTTCGCTGTCAAAGAAGCAGCTCACGCCCCAAACGACCGCAGGCGCCGCCTGCAGGGCAATCTCGAGCTCGGTGATGACGCCGAGCGTGCCACACGCACCGATAAACAGATCGATGGCATCCATATCGTCAGCGACGAAATAGCCCGAAGCATTTTTGGTCTTGGGCATGGTGTAGTCGGGAAGGTCGAGCTCGAGCGTGCGGCCCTGCACCGTGACGAGCGAAAGGCGACGACCCTGTGCAAAAACTTCGCCGCGGTGAAGCTCGAGCAGGTCGCCATCGGCCAGCACGACATGAAGGCCCGTGACGTGAGGGCGCATGGGGCCGTAAGCGTAGCTACGGGCGCCGGAAGCGTTGCATGCCGCCATGCCGCCCAGACAGGCAGATGCCTCGGTGGGATCGGTAGGAAAGAATTGCTCGGGGGCTTCCTGGAACTCCTCGTAGGCCTCAAGCGATGTCTGGTCCCAGCCGGCAGTCGGCAGCACTTTCTTGCCCAGTTGCTTGCGTAGCTCAGACAGCACGACGCCGGGCGCCACACGCAAAAGAAAGCGGCCCTGCTCATCGCGGCGAATGCCTAGGTAGCGATTCATGCGGGAAGTATTGAGAACGTGACCGCCATGAGGCACGGCGCCGGCGGCAAGACCGGTCCGGGCGCCCTGAACCGTCACCGGGACACGCTCGGCATGGAGCTTTTTCAAAATGGCGCGGACCTCGTCCTCCGTTGTCGGAAACGAGATGCTCGAGGCCTCGCCCGATGTGCGAGACTCATCGCGACCATACTCTTCGAACTCGTCGGTGAAGGGTTTGATGGTTGCAGACACGCGAACTCCCCCTTTAGCTAACTACAGTGTTTGCAGGGAGATGTTACCGCATCGTTTCGTCGACGTGTTCGAGACCGTCTCCATAATTGGCGATTTTTACGTTCGTGCAATTCGGCGAGCGGCAAGGTTTCCTCGGCAGACGATGCTTTTGACACATGTCGCTTTACCGCCAGCGACCACGCAATTGTCGCTCGAAAAAAGTTGAAGTAATTTTTACCATCTTTTACCTGCGGAGATGTCAATCCGTCAAGCATTTGGTCAGGAATTGGTCAAGTAGTGACTGATACGGTCGGCATCAACAGCCAAAACCAATGGAAGTTTTGGCCCCAGAAGCAGGGAGGTTCCCATGGCATATTACTGGCCCCAGTACGGCGTCGCCATCGAGGTCGACGACGATCCCTATCTCCTGCCTTTCGACGAAGAGGCGTTCCCCGATACGGCGGTCTACCACGTCACCACCGATGTTATCTGCGACCCCGAGTCGTTCTCGGCGCTCGCCCACCACATCGCGCGTATCCACAACATCGAGCTCCCTCACGACTTCGACGAGCTCATCTACTCGCGCCGCCTGATGCTTCACATGCTCTTCGGAGCGGACCCGTCCACGTTCGCACGTGTCTACACCACCAAGGACGCCGCATGAGTGCGAGGAAGCCACCCCGCCTTGCAGGGCTGGGGCGTCGCAAGAAACTCGTCGTTGTCTGCCTGGCTATCGTCTGCGCCCTCATCGCCGTAGGGCTATACGCCTGGCAGTCGCAGCCCGTGCCCGAAGCGGGCGCCTCGGTCACGACGGCAGAGGGTAAATCGCGCCAAGAAATCCAGGATGAGCTCGACGCCATCGTCCGCGACAACATGATGACGATCTCGGTCGCGCCGGTCGCACAGTTGCAGGAAGGCGGCAAGTTGCGCGTCAACGTGCAAAACGTCCAAGACAACAAGTTTCCCCAGCGCTTCCGCGTGATTCAAAACGACGAGACCATCTATGAGTCCGGTGTGGTCGAAGCCGGCAAGACGGTTGAGACCTGCCCCGCCGGCGATATCCAAGAAGGCGAGGCATATATCGAGATTCAGGCACTCGATGCCAAGACCTACGACACCCACGGCAATCCGACGCGCGTCAAAGTGCGGGTGGCCCAGGCAGAAGGCTAGTGGCCGACGCGCTCGCAGGGGCAGCACCCTGTCCCCATTCGTCCAACCATCACGGAAACAGTCCGTGACAAGCAGAAAGGATCGATTATGAACACACCCATGAACCGGAGCGGAGCTAGGGCACTCGTCGTGGGCGCAGGGCTTACGCTCGCACTTGCGATGGGCGCCGCGCCAACGGCGGCCATGGCAGAGGTGCGCGTTGGAACCACCGATGTGACGGTGAAGGCCGACATTAGCAATGTTTCGTTTAAGGCGCCAACGGTCATCCCCTTTGCCGCCAAAGCCGACGGAACGCTTGTAGGACCCTCCGACAAGACGATTACCATCGACAACCTCTCGGCATATGGCATCCACGTCACCAACATGAAGGTCACGGCCAAGAACGACTGGACAATCGTTGCAGACGCAAAGACGGGCTCGGCCCAGAACTCCATCGATTTTAAGGTTGGCCCCGATAAGGCAGAAAAGGATGCCAGCTCGGCGACTCAGACTACGGGCCTCGATCTTTCCAAAGACGCAAGCTTCGACATGAAGTACCAGGGCATTGCCGACGGAACGGACAAAATCAAGCTCAATGTGAGTGGCCACGTCGCCCGCGTCACGCGTGACATCTACCACGCCACCGGTACGGGAGATCAAGTGGCAAGCATCACCTGGACGGTCGAGCCCGGTGCGCACGCCACGTCCTAAGGCGATTGCACTGGCCGCCATCGTCGGCATCTTGGCGTCCGCACCTGCCATGGCCTTTGCTCAACAAGAGCAAGCGCAGGCGGCCACAGAAGTGACCGTCGACCTTTCGGGCCTTAATCGCGGCAGCCGTCACGAGCCGCTCGCTCAGACGAGCGACACCCGGCAACTCATTGCGGTAGGCGTCGCCACGGTGGGAGCAGGACTGACGTGCCTTGGCCTGCACATCAAACGCAACCAATAGCCAAGCACGACCGGAGTACGCGGAATAGATAGGAGAACCATGGCACCCAAAAACCTTTTGCCCGTTGCCGCGCTCTGCAGCGCACTGGCGAGCGGTACGCCTCTCGCCGCTTGGGCGACGCCCGCCACGGCAAACTCCTTACCGCAAGCTCTGAACCCCGTGGCGAATTCGTCGGGTATCGTCGCCTGCCAACGTTTTTCGCTCGCACACGCCACGGTCCGAACCTCGGGATGCCTTCACCGCAATACGGTCGACTCGATAGTCGTGGATATCAAGCGACCGAACAAGGAGAACGGCCCCCAGACAGGTTGTGCCATCTGCACATGGAAATCGGCCGCAGTCGACGCCGATGGCGACCCATGCGACTTAGAGCTGCGCATCGATATTGCCTCGGTCGATGACTCGGCGAACGGGGCGAAGGTCGTCTTCGACAGCGCGGCCTATGAAGAAGAAGGGGGTGTATGCCTGGGCTGCGTTCCCTCGAATGTCGATGGCGCGCAGCCCATCATCTCCTTTACGGCATCGCTGCGACTGACCAAGGCGGACACCGAAGCCATCGCAACGGGAGATGCGCCTTTGCTGTTCTACGCTGGCGACGCGGACGACCAAGAGGCTCAAAGCAATAGGCAGAAGGGCTCGCTTAACCTCACGCGTGGATCAGAACCCGCCCCCATCAATATCGATGCCCAGGCGCAAGGCGTGCAGCGCATTCTCGCCGATCCGGCGCTGCTCCAAATGACATGGCACGGAGTGGGGTCCGTCGGGATTGCTGCTCCCATATCGAGCGATAATGACAAATCCCCCAAAGACGAGGCCGCAGACGCACCGGCACATGTTGACGATGCATCATCAGAAGACAACGCTGCGGCTCCTCTCGAGAAGCCAGGCGGCACCGCCACCGAACTAGGCGATCCCCAGCCGAAAGACGGCATGGACTTCGCCGCTCCCCCAGATGTCGACGAAGGCAACTGTTGCATGATGGTCGCGCTCGACCACACGGAAACCGTCGATGCCGCAAGCATTGAGCCAGTCGCCGCCAATGCGCCTCGCCGCAAAAATATCCTCATCGCATTCCCCAATACCGTCGAGCTTGTCTTTTTGCCTTCGGGTGAAGTCGTCGCGCCTACGGCACTTACAGCAGTGGGAGCAAGGAGCGCATCGAACGATATCCAAGCTATCTCGGCACTTGATGCCACAACGACCGCCAAGTTACACCTTTATTCCGTTGCAGCAGACGGAACGCGAACCGAAGAATTCGACGGAACCAAGCTTTTGGTTCCTCGTCGCATCGGTATCCAAGAAGACTTCCCCTATCAAATGGAACTTGAAGGGTTCGATCGCGCACGAGATGCCGACATCATTGCCGCAGCCATCGAATCCCCACAGCACCTCATGACGCTGCGCTTCGACTTTAGCCCCGTCCTATCCTAGACCGCTAACCGCCGCTCGGCTCGGATACTGAGCGCTCCCCTCCCCGTTCTGCTACGATTGCCGCGTTGGCATCAATTACAGGAGGGTTCATGCCGGGTTTAGGAACGATCATCAACGTCGCGCTTTTGATCGCGGGCGGTCTGCTGGGCCTCATGGGTGGGCGCTTCATTACGCCCCGCATCCAAGACACGCTCATGAAGGCGTCGGGGTTGTGCGTTCTGTTTATCGGCCTGGGCGGCACCATGCAAAAGATGCTCGTTATCGATGGAGAGACGTTGGCGACCACCGGCACCACCATGCTTATCGTCTCATTTGCCCTCGGTTCGCTCATCGGCGAGGCCATCAACCTGGAGGCCGCCATCGAGAACCTCGGCGAATGGCTCAAGCGCAAAACCGGCAGCGAAGGCGACAACGAGTTCACCAACGCCTTTGTCTCGGCATCGCTCACCGTGTGTATCGGCGCCATGGCCATCGTGGGATCGATTCAGGACGGTCTGCTCGGCGACTGGTCCACGCTTGCTCTGAAGGGCGCGCTGGACTGCATCATCGTCTGCACCATGACGGCCTCGCTTGGCCGCGGCTGCATCTTCTCTGCCCTGCCCGTTGCCGTATTCCAGGGTACGATCACGCTTTTTGCCGGTGCACTCTCCCCCATCATGACCACCGCAGCCCTCGACAGCCTTTCGCTTGTGGGCTCCATGCTCATCTTCTGTGTTGGCGTTAACCTTATTCGACCTCAGACCTTCCGCACGGCCAACATGCTCCCCTCCGTCGTCGTGGCGGTCATCTACGCCCTCCTGTTCTAAATCTATCTACGCAGCGGTATCTCGAACATCTGTTTGATGCTGTGCTATGATATGAGGTCACCGAAGCTGCGTTAGGAGAGGAGAAGCGGTGGCCGACCAGGACGTCAAGATGCTCATCGAGCGCATTATGGCCGAGGCCCGGACCCATCAGTCCGCCCGCTTCTCAAACGAAATCTATGCTGACGAGCCGATTCTCAAGACCGGTCGTCAGATGCAGAACTTCCTCCCCGACCAGTACCGCAAGATGCGCGAGATATCACGCTGGCAAGATGATCCCAAAGGCGGCGCGGGGCGTTGGCTATCGGAGGCGGAGCTCTTTTACCGCCAAGGCCTGCTGATGGCCGACTTCGAGGACGATTGTCCCTACAACGGCACCTTTAAGTCGTACTTTCCCACCTACAATGCCATGAGCGATCGACAGTTGCGCGGCTACTTTACCTGGCGTGCCCAAGTGCGCCGCGGCAATATCGAGGAGACATCGACCTCGTTTGCTTTTCTGTATCTCTACGAATTGATCTGCGGCATTGGCGTCGACAATCCGCGCGACGGCTATGACAAGATCAAGGCATTTTGGGATGCCTATCGCGCCTTTGAACCCGGCATCGACCGGTTCGCACGCGTATGGCTGCAGGACTACGCCGTGTTCCATGAGCTCGACCCCAAGCTGCTTCGCGACTCTAAAACCGTCGCATTCGACAACGCCCTCATCGAGCTGCGCCGCGCAGCGCGAGACCTTGCACCCGCGCCGGCGCCGTCGGCCCTGTCCCCCAAACGTCGCAAGACCTCCGAGCCCACGCTTCCCCTTCCGCCCGATGAGGCGCATGAGGAGCGGCTCATGGCTGCCATCGACGCGCTCTCGACGTACAACCTGAATAACTCACGGCTCGACCGTTCCCACCATCGCGACCTGCGCCACGTGGCATGCGCCGTGTATGTCCGCATGGCGCGCTACTATGACACGCACCGAAAGACCGGCATCGTAGCGAGCTTGTTTGGGGAGGAGACGGCCATGCCCTACACCATGTTTGCCTCAGCCGTGTTCTTTGCGCCCGAGCGCCACGAGGACTGCGAATATCGCCTGGACCCCATTCACATCTACCGCTGCCAAAATGGCTTTTGGGAATGTATGCGCATCCACGGCAGCAGACAAAAAAGTAGCAAGCTCGGTGAGATGATGCGCGCTTGCGATCAGCGCCTGCGCTTGGCACTGGATCCCAGCCATCCCCTTAAGGAAGAAAAGGTTCCCAAATATCTGGCTAAGATTATCGATGACGAGATCACGGCATGGCTTTCATGGGATGCCGCGCATCAGCCCGTCAAGATCGATATCGACCTGAGCCAGCTGGGGCACATTCGGAGCGCCGCCGCACAAACGCGCGAGGCGCTTTTGATCGACGAGGAGCGCGAGGACGGCGCGCTTGCGGATGTCGAGGTGACAGTTGCCGAACGACGGGAAGCCGAGCCCGTGGCCGAAACGATCGCCGAACCAGTCGCGACGATCATGCAACAGGACGAAGCCAGCGAGCCGACCATCTCCACCGAGCAGTTTGGCGTCGTAGCCCCGCTCCTCGCACCAGCACCCACGCCCGCCGACACCGCGTCCGCACTCAATCCCGCCGCAAACGCCTATCTTCGAGCACTGCTCGAGCAAAACGCAGCGCAGACGGCATCGGCGGTGGCACAGTCGGGCAAGAGTGAGGACATGCTCGTCGATAGCATCAACGAAGCGCTCTTTGACCTGGTGGGCGACACCGTTATTGAATTTAGCTCAGCAGGACCGCAAATTATCGAGGACTACGAAGCAGACGTGAGAGGATACTTAGACCATGAGTGATACCGCATCCGCAGCACCCCGCGTGCCCAAGCGCGTCGCCGCCGTCATTCTCAACTCGCTCAAGGGCGGCGTTGTCCCGCGCATTGGCCTTCCCTACATCACCGTGGGGCGAGAGGTCGAGATCCGTGCTCTGCTCACCGACCTGAGCCTCATCGCCGATGGCGGCGCAAGCTTCCGTTTCCTAGTCGGTCGCTACGGCGCCGGCAAGAGCTTTTTGCTCCAGACCATCCGAACGCATGCCATGGGCGAGGGCTTTGTGGTCGCCGATGCCGACCTTTCCCCTGAGCGCCGCATACAGGGCGGCCAGGGACAGGGCCTTGCCACCTACCGCGAGCTCATCCGCAACATATCGACCAAGACGCGCCCCGAGGGCGGCGCGCTCAACCTTATCCTGGATCGCTGGGTCGCCTCGTGTGCCGACGCCGACGAGTCTGCCGTTAATGCCCAACTCGCTCCGCTCGAAGAGATGGTTCACGGCTTTGACTTTGTCCGCATGCTCCGCCGTTATCGCACGGCCGTCTCGGAGGGTGACGAAGAGGCCATGAGCCGCGTGACCAAATGGATCCGCGGCGAATACCGCACCAAGAGTGAGGCTCGCGCCGAGCTGGGCTCCTCAACCATCATCAGCGATGACGACTGGTACGACTACGTTAAGCTCATTGCGCGCTTTTTGGTCTGCAGCGGCTACAAGGGCATGCTGGTGCTCATCGACGAGCTCGTGAATCTGTATAAGATTCCCAACGCGATCACGCGCCAATATAACTACGAGAAGATCCTGACTATGTACAACGACACGCTCCAAGGCAAAGCGCAGTACCTGGGCGTGATCATGGGCGGCACGCCGACCTCTATCGAGGACCGCCGCCGCGGCGTGTTCTCTTACGAGGCCCTGCGCAGTCGACTCGCTCAAGGCCGTTTTGCGCGCGATGATCTCAAAGACATGCTCGCGCCCATCATCCGCCTGCAGCCGCTCACCTACGAGGAGCTGCTGGTGCTCATCGAAAAGCTCATGCAGATCCATGCCGGCTACTTTGACTGGACGCCCACGCTTACCGAGAACGACTTGGTGGACTTCCTCAAGATTGAGTTTGGCCGCGTGGGGGCCGATACGCATCTGACGCCCCGCGAGGTCATCCGCGACTTTATCGAGCTGCTCGATATCCTGTGTCAGAACCCCGACGCTAACGTGGCCGAATTACTGCAAAGCGTCGGCGGCGACGCGCTGGTGCCGGCAGCCGCGACAGACGACACCGGCACCACAGACGACCGCAACTTCGCCGAATTCACCATCTAACCTGCCAAAAGGGACAGGTTTATTTTGGTAGGTTTTATCTGGGCAAACGCCGATGTTGCAAGATATCGAGCCGTTGCCCGTTGCGTTGATCAGCCCGTTGATGAGAGGAGGCCCCATGAACGCCTTTGACCGATATGCCCCGTTTATCCAGGATTTCATTTACTCCCACGATTGGGAGAGTCTGCGCTCCATCCAGGTTGCGGCGGCAGATGCCATCTTCAACACGCAAGACAATGTGCTCCTGACGGCATCCACGGCATCTGGCAAAACTGAGGCGGCCTTCTTTCCCATCCTGACCGAGTTTTGGGAGAACCCGCCCGCGAGCGTGGGCGCCCTCTACATTGGCCCCCTCAAAGCACTCATCAACGACCAGTTCGTTCGCCTCAACGATCTGTGCGAAGAGGCTGATATCCCCGTCTGGCACTGGCACGGAGATGTCTCGCAGTCGCACAAGGCAAAGCTCATCAAAAAGCCGAGCGGTATCCTACAGATTACGCCCGAATCACTCGAGGCACTCCTGATCCACAAGCACATGGCAATCCCGCGTATGTTCTGCGACCTGCGCTATGTGGTCATCGACGAGGTCCACTCGCTCATGCGCGGTGACCGCGGCGGGCAGACACTCTGCCTTATCGAACGCCTCTCGCGCATGGCGGGCGTTCAGCCCCGCCGCATTGGCCTTTCGGCCACCATCGGGGACCCGGAACGCACGGGTGCCTTCCTGTCGCAGGGGACGGGACGCGACTGCGTCATCCCCCGCTTTGAGGAGCCGCGCCGCGTGTGGCGTATCTCCATGGAGCACTTCTACAACTCGGGTCCCCAGGCGCAGCAGCGGGGATTCGAGAGCATGGGTCCTCAAGAGGCCGAAGTGCTCGCATGCGAGCGCATTGAGGCGGCACCACCCGCGGCACTGCCCGTCAGCACCCAAGACATGCGTCATAGCGGGCAACTCACACAGGAGGAACGGCGCCAACGTCGCGAGCAGGCACGGGGCAAGGCTGCCCCCAAGGACCGTCGCGCTTCCTCGGCCCCCGAGGGCGAAGTCGACATCCCGCAGGCAACCGAACAGGCGCTGCTCAACCCCACCGACACCGCACCCGACAACGCCGACCCCGGCATGGGCTACATCTTTGAACATACCCGCGGCCGCAAGTGCCTGGTCTTTGCCAACTCGCGCGAGGAGGCAGAGGCCGTGTGCTCCATGTTGCGCAGCTACTGTGAAAACCGGCACGAGCCAGACCGCTTCCTCATCCATCATGGCAACCTCTCGGCATCGCTACGCGAGACCGCCGAGGAGCTCATGCGCGACGAGGAACAGGCACAGACAACCGTCGCCACCTCCACGTTGGAGCTCGGCATTGATATCGGTCGCCTGGAGCGCGCGTTCCAGATCGATGCACCGTTTACCGTCAGCTCCTTTTTGCAGCGCATGGGGCGCACAGGCCGCCGCGATCTTCCGCCCGAGATGTGGTTTGTCATGCGCGAGGAGGAGCCCGAGCCGCGCACGATGATGCCCGAAACGATACCCTGGAAGCTCCTACAGGGCATCGCACTCGTACAACTCTATCGCGAAGAAAAGTGGGTCGAGCCACCCGAGCTCGATCGGCTCCCCTACAGTTTGCTCTATCACCAGACCATGTCGACGCTCGCCAGCACCGGCGAGCTCACACCGGCCGAGCTTGCCCAGCGTGTGCTCACGCTCAGCTATTTCCACCGCGTCTCGGCCGATGACTATCGCGTACTGCTGCGCCACCTTATCAAGATCGACCACATCCAGGTCACCGAGGGCGGTGGGCTCATCGTGGGTCTCGCGGGTGAGCGCATCATCAACAACTTTAAGTTCTACGCCGTGTTCCAGGAAAACGAGGAGTTTACCGTTCGCAGTGAGTCGGCCGAGTTGGGCACGATCGTCAATCCCCCACCGCCTGGTGAGCGCATTGCCATCGCCGGACACTGCTGGATTGTCGAGGAAGTGGACTGGAAGCGTCATACCGTCTTTGCCACACAGGTAAAAGGTCGCGTGCCTGCCTACTTTGGCGACTGCCCCGGCGACATCAATACGCATGTACTCGAGCGCATGCGCAAGGCGCTCAACGAGCACGCGGCATATCCGTACCTCATGGGCAACGCGCGGTCACGCCTTGCACAGGCTCGTCATACCGCCGAGATTTCGGGCGCGGGAACCAAGCCGCTCATTAACCTGGGCGGCGACACCTGGGTGCTCTTCCCCTGGCTGGGTAGCTACGCCTTTTTGGCACTCGAGCGCATGCTCAAGATCAAGTGTGCCGCGGAACTGGGCCTTCGCGGACTCGACCCTTCACGCCCGTACTTTATGCAGTTTAAGATGAAGGCCGACGAGGAGACGTTCTTTGAGGTACTCGCCGCCGAGGCCGAAAAGGACTTCGATCCCATCGAGCTCGTCTATCCCGGCGAGGTGCCTTATTTTGACCGCTACGACGAGTTTGTTCCCGAAGAGCTCGTGCGCAAAGGCTTTGCCGAAGGCGTGCTCGACACCGAAGGCATGAAGCAGCGCGTTCTCGGCTGGCGCGACCACACCTAAGACGGGACTGACTACTCCCAATAGGCTAGTCGTGGAGAGCAGTGCCAAGGAAGTCGGCGTCGAAGGGCACGGCTTCGGCAAAGGCATAGTCGCCGTCACTGGCAATGAGCAGGTAGTTTTCCTCGCCGCCAAACTCCGCATCGCCGCATGGGACCACCCAGGCGTGGGCGAATACCTCGAGTGCCGTGGCAGCGCAGTCGCGCAGGAACGTCACGTCGCTCCCCTCGTTTGCGCTCACGATATTGGCAACGTAGATACCCCCGGGGTTCAGGCTGCCTCGCACCAGGCGCAGCGCCTCAACCGTCGCCAGCTCGCGTACGGGCTCGGCACCGCCAAAGCAATCGCTCACGACCACATCGTAGCGACGATGACCCACGCTCGTCACGCCTAGATACGAGCGAGCCTCAGCGGTAATCACCCGCAGGCGGTCGCCCACCATGCGCTCCAGCTCGTCCAGGTAAAACCAACGACGTGCCAGGCGCGTAATCTCGGCATCGTACTCAATGACGTCCATGCGCAAGCTCTCGTGCGACATCAGCGCAAACTTGGGATAGGCAAACCCGCCGCCGCCCAACATGAGCATGCGGTCGATACCGTGACCATAGGCGTCATGCATTGCGCGCTCGGCCTCAAACACGTCGTCAAACGCACGATAGTACGCAAAGACGGGCTCTGTCCAACGCTCGCCAACGTAGCTTGCGCTTTGGTAGACTCCGCCTTGCACCAACACGCGAATCTCATCGTCGCCCTCATCGTGCACGCGTTTCACACGCGCCAACCCATTGCGGGTTCGCGCAACCTGCAGACAGGCAGCACGAACAGCGACAGCGGCCGCACCAAGCGCCGCGGCTCCCAGAGCAACGCCGGCAACGACGCCGGCAGAAACACTCGGCTTGTTCATCTAGAGCTCCTTTTGCAGATAAAGGCCATGGTCATAAAATCCAAGATGGCGATAGTACTCGCGCGTACCGATCGCGCTGATCACGTTGATGTGCGTATACCCCGCATCCCGAGCAATCTGGCACGCGCGCTCCACGAGCAGACGCCCCAGACCGTGATGCTGAGCCGCCTGGCCCTGATCGCCCACACGTGCCGCCATACCATACACGTGTACCTCGCGAATCATCGCCTCCTCCGGCCCCGTCGGCAGCTCGTCCGCGTGCGCGGCAACAAACGAACGGTCGGGCAGCGACAGGCGCAAAAAGCCGGCGATCTTGCCTTCGGGCGTCACCCACTGCAAAAAGCGTTCACGCGTCACCGGCGTCTCGTAAGCGACTTCATCAAGAAACAGTTCATCCAGGTCGGCACCCGCCGTGCTGATCTCGCGATAGCGAATCTCACGCACCGTCGCACCGTCACCCCGAGCAGCCAGGCGGTTCTCAACGAGCTGACGCAGGTTGGGCTTCTTGTTGCCCACCATGATGTCGTCGGAACTAAAGTCGCGAATCATGCGGCTAATGCGGCAGAACGCCGGCGTCACCACGATGTCGTCGGCCAATACATCGAGCAGCTCTTCCTCGGTATAGGGGCGCCACTCGCCACGCTCGTAACAACCCACCAGGCGCGAACCCTCGATGAGCGCACACGGGTAGACCTTGACCTCGTCGGGCATAAAGGCCCCCTCGGTCATAAAGCGCTCGTAGTCGCGCTTGTCCCCCTCGGGCGTGGCGCCCAGCAAGTTGAGCATAAAGTGCGCGTGAATCTTAAAGCCAAACAGGCGCGCAAGCGAAAACGCCCGCTCGATCTGCGCCACCGAAATGCGGCGCTCGTTGATATCGAGCAGATGCTGGTCGAGACTCTGGATGCCCATCTGAATCTTGGTGCAGCCCAAGCGGCGGATGAGCGTGAGCGCCTGCGGTGTCACAGCGTCGGGACGCGTCTCGATAACGAGCCCCACCACGCGATGCTTCGCCGTCTCGTTGATGCGCTGCTGCCGCTCAAGCTCTTTCATCGTCGCCGTCTGCCACTCGGCGACCTCGCCCCACGGCGTGCCGGAGCCGTATAGTCGACGCACCGCGCGATTATAACCACCCACGGCGGCATCCACACGCCCCTGCTCGCTGGCAACGCCGGCAGCAAGCTCAGCCTCATCAGTCGCAATGCCGGCAGCCCTATAGCGTTCGCGGCGCTCCGCCACCACCGGCGGCAGAGCATCGGCGGGAGCATCATCAAGCAGGCGCCCCGCCTCGGCACGGCTGATGCCCGGACGCGCCAGCATGGGGTTAGCTGCCACGCCAGCGACGGCATCGTCATTGAGCGCACGGAAGAGCTCCGACATAAACCATGCCTGATACCCTTGCGGATAGTCGCTCCAGGTACCACCGAGCACGATGAGCTCGATCTTATCGGTCGCATGCCCCATCTGCGAAAGCGCGGTCAGACGAGCGCTCACCTGCAGATACGGGTCGAAGCAGTTTTGCTCCGCACGGGCGCATGCCGGCTCGGCGTGCAGATAGCTCTTGGGCATGCGCAGGTCATTGGGGCAAAACAGGCAATCTCCCGAGCACGGCCACGGCTTGGTGATGACGGTAATGGTCGCCACGCCCGAAGCCGTGCGACGCGGCTTCATGCGCAGCACCTGCAGCAGTCGACGTTCCAGCTCGGCATCGACATTCCACCCAGCCCACCGAGCCGGTTCCTCGCGCTTCACCCGCTGGTAAAACGGCAGCAGGCGGCGCTTTGCCAAATCGCGCTTATCGGCACCCTCACGGCGCGCCTCGGCATGTATCAGTTTGACGAGCGCCTTGTCGTCCACGGTCTCGCCGCGACGCAGGGCCTCGAGTATGTTCAAAATAATCTGTTCCATGACCCCATTGTAAAGGCAAAGGCGCCGGAGCCAATCTCAGCTTCGGCGCCTTCATCAAACAGCGCGGCTACGTTTGCGGGTCTCCGAAAACCACCCGTCACTCCGAATCAAACGACATGTCGCCCGAACCGACCTCAAAACGATACGTGGCAGACTTATCGCCGTTATCGAATTCAAGATCCAAAATGGTCTCGCCGTCGTAGCCAAGCGGAAGGAAATCGCTCTCGAAGTCGCCACTTCCCAAGGTGAGGCTCGCCTTAAAGCCCGTAGAGTTCGGAACCGTCATCTCCACGTCGCCCGAGCCCACGCTCACGTCCATCGACTTCGCGGGCGCCTGGTAGAGCTCAAACGTCATGTCGCCCGAACCAACCTCGGCATTCAGGGTGTCGGTCACGGTGCCCGTAAACTCAACGTCTCCCGAATTCAACGTTATATCCAGATCATGGCACGCAATGTCCGAGACCGCCAGGTCGCCCGACCCTACATTCGCCGTAATGCCCACCAGGTTATCCGCAACATCTCGCGGCAGCTCAATGGTAATTGTGCGGTCAATCGCGCGCTTATCATCGTAGTCGAACTGACTAATCTTGAGCGTAGAGCCCTTGACCTCAGCAAGATTCCGGGTAGCCGCATCAGAGGCAGACGTCCCCTTCGCAACGCGGCCGCTTTCGATAACACGCACCGGGCCGCCGGAGACGTGTTTGACCTCGACCGTGCCCGACGTCACGTCCAGGTCGAGCGATTGGAACGCGTCGGCATCAAACGTTTCGCTCGAAAGCCGCTGAGGCCGAGCGGAATAGTTACCGCTATCCAAGAGATCATCGTCGTCAAACATATCGTCGAAATCAGACAAATTGCCAGATAGAATACCGGTCGTACGCACCATATCGGAATGAGCCAATAGCCGCGAAATACCAAAGACAAGTCCGATGATGAGCACGAACGCTCCGATGCCAACGCTCAAGCGTACCTTGGATTCATGCGAAAGCTTCATCATTCATCACCCTCTTTGGCGATCGGGCCAGCGGTAGTCGCGGTAGCCACGCCAGCATCAACCGCAGCGGAAGCATCCTGCACCTGAGTCCTAGCCGTCACCGGTGCCGAACCAACCTGAATATCCCCGCGCGCCCAATCACCATCGAGTGCACGCGCCACCCAGTGATAGATGGGAATCGTAAAGAAGATCAGCGCGGCAAAGGGGCCGGCACCAAACGGGAACATCAGCAAAAAGAACAGTAGCCAACACACAGCCCAATACGGGAACGACTGGAACGGGCCCTTCACCGGAGTCGAGCCAACCGCACCGCCACTCGTCGCCTGCGCCGTAGCGGCATTGGCGGCCTGTGCACTCCAGCTTGCCGCTTGTGCCGCCTTGGCAGCCGCATCACTTGCCTGCGTTGCCGCCTCGGTAGCTCGTGCCGCCGCCTCGTGGGTACGGGCACGCTCTGCCGCCTCGGCCTCGCGCTGGCGAGCGCGGTCCTCGTTCTCAAACTCGATATCGTCCTCGATCTCATCGCTCGGATTGAGCAGCTCGTCCAGGCTCACGCCATAGAGCTTGGCGAGCGAGATCAGGTTCTCGGTATCGGGCGAGCTCTCCGCGCGCTCCCATTTACTGACCGCCTGGCGCGACAGCCCCAGCTTTCGCGCCAGCCCTTCTTGGCTAAAGCCTTTGCTGCGGCGAAGGTCGGCGAGCCGCTGCGCAGTTTCTACATTCATGGTTCCTCCTATGTGATGCCAGCCGTGCCGCCGGACCGTTTTTGTTCTTAAGGCGCCTTGCACAGTTAAAAATCTATCCGCCACCGCCAAAAGCATGCCACCTATTCTAGTGAGATTTTTGACAACCGGCGGTTGCGGGCACATATGAGCTGCGGAAATGTGTCCAAACAAAGCAATGACCTGCAGCTCGGTTGTCCCCGTTGCGGCGTTAACGGTAGTATGGTCGTACTGTTTATTCCGCACCGCCAACGGAGGGAGTTCCGCGCCGTGAACCGCGATTTCGCCTCATCGCTCATCCAGCTCAACAACACGTTCTATCGCGAGCACTCCGCCTCCTTCTCCGATACGCGCCAGGCCCCGTGGCCCGGCTGGGTGCGCACCATGGATATCGCGCTCGGGCAGCTCGACGTCGCCACGATCGAGCATCCCGTCCGCGTCTTCGATCTTGCCTGCGGCAATATGCGGTTCGAGAACTTTGCCGCCGGCGGCGCACTTGCCGCCAAGGGCGTCGACGGAGCAAACCCCTCGGCAGATGCCAGCTGTCCGTTTGAGTTCTATGGCGTCGACTCGTGCCAAGACCTGGCCATCGATGCACATGGCCACGCGCTGCGCATTCCCAACCTGCACTTCCAGGAGCTCGATGTGCTCGACGCCCTTATGAAGCTCAACCCCGCCGAGACACCCGACGTGCTTTTCGACGCCCCGCTCGCCGACATCTCGGTCTGTTTTGGCTTTATGCACCACGTACCGTCGTGCGAGTACCGCGTACGCGTGCTCGACGCCCTGGTGCGGCAGACGCGCCCGGGCGGCATCATCGCCATCAGCTTTTGGGAGTTTATGAACGACGAGCGCATGGCGCGCAAGGCCGTTCGCGCCGAAGCCCGTGCCGAGCTCACCCCACCGTTTGAGGGTTACGATTCCGCGCAGTTTGAAGCCGGCGACCACCTCATTGGCTGGCAAAACGACCGCCACGCCTACCGCTATTGCCATCACTTTGACGATCAGCAGATCACCGATCTGGTGCGCGGCGTCCGTACGTTCTACAAGAGCGGCGAGGTCCCCGTGCGCGAGCTTGAGCGCTTCCATGCCGACGGTCGCAGCGGCGAGCTCAACCGCTATGTGATCCTCAAGCGCCTGTAGGCACCGACGACTCGCCGCCGAGCCGCACCGCGCCTTTCGGGCAAACTATGCCCACTTTTTTTCAACCCATTGACGGAACGCGCAGCTATGCGTTCCGGACTTATGACCAAGGAGCCTCATGGGAGCCGTCCACGTTCGCACGCCTAAGAACTTTGTGCTCGAAGAGCGCTTGGAGCGCTACGCTGATGCGATTGAGACGAACCCCGAGATCTATGTCGGAGATTGGCGCGAGGCCTGTGCGCCCGCAGGCAGCAAACCCTTCGAACACCTTCACCTGGACCTTGGCTGCGGCAAGGGAACGTACCTTGTAGAGCGCGCGGCCCACGAGCCAAACACCCTCTTTATCGGCATGGACCAGGAGCCCATCTGCATCGCCTATGCCGCACAGAAAATCTGCGAGCAAGAGCTGACCAACGCACTTGTCCTGCCCCGAGGCGCCGCATCGCTGCCGCAGCTGTTTGCCGCAGGCGAGCTCGATGCCATCACCATCAACTTTCCCACGCCGCAGCCCAAGGCCAAGTACGCCAAAAAACGACTCGTCCATGTCGACCATCTAATGCTCTACCGCCCGCTCTTTTCAGCCGGCGCTACCGTCACGCTGCGCACCGACAGCAAGCCGTTGCGCGATTACGCCCTGGGACAGTTTGCCGCGGCAGGCTACGACACGCTTTGGGTAAGTGACAATGTCCGCCGCGACCATCCCGAGCATCCCGAGACCGAATACGAGCGCCGCACGCGCGAGATGGGTGCAGCCGTCTATGGCATTTGCGCCACACCCGACGCGCAGCCTAGCGACGAACAGCTCGCAGCGGGTCGCATGCAGGAGCAAAGCCTTGCCTGCTACCTGCCCGAAAACCTCGATGAACTCACCTACGTGCCCCTCGGCATGGAAGAGGCCGTCGAGAACTTTAGAAACCGCGCCCGCAAAGGCAAGAAGCGCCTGCCTCAGGAACGCTAGTACCGCGCGCCCATTTCCTGCATTTTCTCGCGCGCTGGCACCCCGCGCCGCCGCTACGCCATAATAGTTGGCGGACAAACGCGAGAGAAAGCAACCACATGGCACAGACCACAACAGACACCACCGCCAGCACCGTCTCCGGCGCCGGCGCCGCCAGCTCATTCTCGGGCGGCACGGGAACCGAAGCCGAGTTCGGCTCGCTCGGTGCGCTCTCCCCCACCTGGTGGGAGCCCGAGGACGGCAGCGAGCCCGAACCATGGCTCACGCCCGATCAGGCCTTCGAACGCTTCTTTGAATGGACGAGCGACCGTGGCATTGAGCTGTGGGACCACCAAGAAGAAGCCCTCATGGACCTGGCTGCCGGCGATCACGTCATTTTGGGAACACCGACCGGATCGGGTAAATCGCTCGTCGCGCTGGGCATGCTCTTTATGGGTATGGCGCAGGGTAAGCGCTGTTATTACACGGCCCCCATCAAGGCTCTGGTCAGCGAGAAGTTTTTCGACCTTGTGCAGGTGCTCGGCCGCGATAACGTCGGCATGATCACCGGCGATACGCATATCAACACCAAGGCGCCCGTCATCTGCTGTACGGCAGAAATCCTTGCCAACGATGCACTGCGCGAGGGCGAAGATGCCGATGTTGGCTGCGTCGCCATGGACGAGTTCCACTACTTTGCCGACCCCGACCGCGGTTGGGCCTGGCAGGTGCCGTTGCTCACCCTGCCTCACACGCAATTCATGCTCATGAGCGCCACACTCGGCGATGTCACCGCGATCGCCGCCTCGCTCGAGGAACACACCGGCGCTGTCTGCGACTTGGTCGTCGATGCCCCGCGCCCCGTGCCGCTGAGCTACGACTACGTGACGACCTCGCTCGAGGGCACCGTCGAGCTCGCCATGCGCCATGGCGAGGCCCCGCTCTATATCGTGCACTTTAGCCAGGATGCCGCCCTTGCGACGGCGCAATCCCTCGCCAACTTTGGCATTGCCAGCAAGGAGCAGCGCGAGGCCATCAAGGAGGCGGCCAGGGGCACGAGCTTCTCGACGGCTTTCGGCAAGATTCTCAAGCGCTTGCTCGGCTGCGGCGTCGGCGTACACCATGCTGGCATGTTGCCGCGCTATCGCCTACTGGTCGAGCGCCTGGCGCAGCAGGGCCTGTTGCCCGTCATTTGCGGCACCGACACACTCGGCGTCGGCATCAACGTGCCCATCCACACCGTGGTCCTCACCGCGCTCACCAAGTTCGATGGCTACAAGATGCGTCGTCTGCGCGCCCGCGAGTTCCATCAGATTGCCGGTCGTGCCGGCCGCTCGGGCTTCGATACCGAGGGCATGGTCATCGCCGAGGCCCCGGAGCACGAGATCGAGAACGCCAAACTCATGGCCAAGGCAGGCGACGACCCCAAGAAGCTCCGCAAGATTAAAAAGAAGAAGGCCCCCGAGGGCTTTGTCACCTGGAACAAGCAGACCTTTGAGCGCCTGATCGAGACGCAGCCCGAAACGCTCAAGCCGCGCCTGCGTATCACGCACTCCATGGTGATTAGCGTGGTCGAGCAGGGCGGCGACGCCCGCACCCGCGTGCACGACCTCATCGAAACAAGCCTGCAAACGCCCGAGGAAAAGGCAAAGCTCGAGGTTCGTGCCGACGAGATCTTCGCCACGCTCATCGACTCCGGCGTCGTCGTGCGCACCGAGGTGCCGCCCGCACCCGACGCTCCGGCTGACGCCGCGCCGGACATCGACTACGCGCTGACGGTCGACCTGCCCGAGGACTTTGCGCTCGACCAGCCGCTCTCGCCGTTCTTGCTTGCCGCGTTGGAGCTGCTCGACCCCGAGAGTGAGACCTATACCATGGACCTCATCTCGATGGTCGAGGCTACGCTCGAGGACCCCAAGCAGGTATTGCGCGCACAGGAGCGCGCCGCGCGCGACCGCGCGATGGCCGAAATGAAGGCTGACGGCGTCGAATATGAGGAACGCCTGGAGCGCATTCAAGACGTCACCTACGAAAAGCCGCTCGAGGATTTGCTCGACGCCGCCTTTGACAAGTACTGCCAGGAAGTACCTTGGGCCAACGACTACCAGCTCTCTCCCAAGAGCATCCTGCGCGATATGCTGGAAAGCGCGAGCGATTTTAAGGGCTATATCCAAAAGCTCGGCATCGCCCGCTCCGAGGGCATTCTGCTGCGCTACCTAGCCGAGGCCTACCGTTCGCTCGACCGCACCGTGCCCATCGAGAAGCGCGACGAGCGCCTGCGCGACATTGTCTCGTGGCTGGGCTTTGTGGTGCGCTCGGTGGACTCGAGCCTGGTGGACGAGTGGGAGAACGCCGGCAACCCGGCGGCCCTCGACGCTGCACCGCCGCAGGGCATCGACGAGGTCGTGGCGGACCGCCGCGGCTGCACGTTGCTGGTGCGCAACGCGCTCTTCCGCCGCGTGACCCTTGCCGCTCGCGAGCACGTTCGCAACCTGGGCGAGCTCGACGAGGACTGGGGCATGAGCGAGGTCCGCTGGCAAAAAGCACTCGACGCTTACCACGAGCAGCACGAGGAAATCCTCACCGACGGAGACGCCCGCAGCGCCACGATGTTTTCCATCGACGAGTCCGACGAGAAGACCGCGCACGTATGGCACGTGCACCAGATCTTTGCCGACGAGGATGGCGACCACGACTTTGGCATCATGGGCGATGTCGATCTGGACGCCACGCAGGACGGCGGCGAGGTCATCCTCAAAAACTACCGCGTCGGCTTTATCGAGGACCTGCTCGAGGACTAGTCGAACATACTGGAACGAAACAAAGCGGGGCCGTTGGCAATATCGCCAGCGGCCCCGCTTTTGCACTATACGCTATGCCTTACTCGGCATCCTCGACCTCATACGAATCCGCCTCGGCGGGCTCATCGTTTGTCTCTGGCGCAGCCCCGCGCGCCTCGTCAAACGCCGCCTTCATGGTCTTGTTGCCCCACGTGAGCTTGCGAATGGTAAGATCGTCGGCCTTCTTGTTGGCTAGGCGCAGGTTGTTCTCGGAAGACAGCAACGCCTCCTTGGTTTTCTGCAGATGGCTAATCGTCTTGTCGATCTCATCGATCGCCGTTTGGAACTTGCGGCTCGCGATCTCGTAGTTGCGACCGAAATCATTCTTGAACTTTTCCATCTTGGCTTCGAAGTTCGTGACGTCGATATTCTGCTGTTTGTACTCCGCCAGCTCCTGCTTATAGCGCAGCGAACCCATGGCGGCGTTGCGCAGCAGCGTGATCATGGGAATGAAAAACTGCGGGCGGATCACGTACATCTTCTCATAGCGGTAACTCACGTCCACGATTCCCGCGTTATAGAGCTCGCTCTCGGGCTCCAGCAGGGTGCAGAGCACCGCATACTCGCAGCCTTTCTGGCGACGATCGTGATCGAGCTTCTTAAAGAAGTCCTCGTTTTTATGCTTGGTCGCGGTCTCATCGTTCTCGTTTTTCATCTCGAACATAATCGAAATGACCTCGTTGCCGCTCGCGTCGCACTCGCGGAAGATGAAGTCGCCCTTGGTGCCCTCGGACGCATCGTTGTCTTTCTCGAAGTACGCATTAGGAAACGCGGTCATACGCAGACGGTTAAACTCGGTCTCGCAATGCTGCTCGAGCGACTCGCCCACCATCTTGGTGGACAGGCGGATCTTCATTTCCTTAAGGCGCTCAATCTCTTCGTCCTTGTAGCGGATCAACTCGTCGCTCACGCGCTTGGCCTGCGCGAGCTCGAGCTCGTGTGCCGCCTTGGCTTGCTCCTCGCGAGAATCACGCACCGCCAGCTCGCTCGTCAGCTTGGCACGTGCCTCGTCACGCTCACGCTCTGCCGCGGCGACCGCCTCCGATAGGTTCATTTTGGCCGTCAGCTCCTGTTCGCGCAGCTGCGCACGCAGGCCCTCGGCCTCCTGCTCGGACTGAGCCTTTGCGGCGGAAAACTTCTCTTGTACCTTTGCGCGATAGTCAGCAAGCGTGCGCTCAGCCTCGCCGCGAGCGGCATCGATCTCACGCTGCGACTCGGCCGCAGCGGCGGCAAGCGCCATCTCCTGGGCCTTGTCCGCCGCGGAGAGCTTTGCCTGCAATTCTGCAATCTGCGCATCGCGTGCAGCTAAATCGTTCTGAGCAGCATTGCGCGCCGAAGCCTCGGCAAGCTTGGCTTCGTCATCCTTGCGTCCCAGCTGCGCACGCAAATTGTCGATCTCGCGCTGAAGCTCAGCATTCTCCTTTTGAGCATCGGCACGGGCCTCAACCGCTGCACGCTGGCTTGCACCCTCACGCTCTGCGGCAGCGCCCTCGAGCTTGGCGCGCAGCTCGGCAAGCTCAGCATCGCGCTTGGCAACCTCTTGTGCCAACTTCTGAGCCGCAGCGTTCTTCTGCTCGACAAGCTGAGCATTGCGCTGAGACTCTGCCTTTTGTAAGGCAGCCGTCGAACGTGAGCGCTCAAGTTCCAGCGCCTGCTCGCCCTCGCGCTGGACCGCCTTCACACGCTCATCCAGGTCGCGCGAAAACTCGGCATCGCGCACTTGTTTGACGATATCCGCATAGCCAGAAGCATCGACCTTAAAAACTTCGCCGCAATGCGGGCACCTGATCTCGTTCATAGCAGCTCCTCGATGGACGCAAATTTCAACCGCCTACACTCTACCGCGCCGCACGGACAAAAAAGGCGCCGCCGCCATAATGGCAACGGCGCCAGAACCACGACAAAGGTGCCCGCCCCCCTTTGTCGCGGTTTGTGCGGTGGTTCGAGAATTACAGTCCAAAGAAGCCGAGAATCTGGTCGCGGCTAACGGGCTTGTAGTTGTTGGCATCGAGGCCAACGTCGTAGCGAAAGATAGGGCGCTCGCGATCGCGATTACGCGCATTGGTGCGGTCTCCCCTGCTGTGAATGTGCCCGTGCAGCATGATGGCGCCGCGCGCCTTGCCATTCCAGCTGAGCATGGGGTAATGGCTCATCACCAGGCGATGACCCTTGGCATAGCCGGGAGCAATCTCCAGGTAATCGCGCACGTCTTCCCAAATCTGCGGTACGTCGGGATCTTCCCAGTCACCGTCATGGTTACCACGGATGAGCGTCACGTTCTGGCATTCGATACGCTCGCGCAGGCGCACCGCCTCCGCCAGGGGCAAACGATAGGTAAAGTCACCCAGAATATAGAGGCGGTCATCCGCAGCCACGCACTCATTGATGGCATCGATGACCTTGCGATTCATCTCCTCGACCGAGCCAAACGGCCGGTCCATGTCGTGCAAGATATTCGTATCGCCCAGGTGCAGGTCGGCGGTAAACCACATCATCGTCTCTGTCCTCATTTCGCAACGCGTTCAACTCGTGCTAAGTATACAGACGCAGCGATGCGGCGGTTATCCAAAGAACCCGCCGAACAGTCCGCGGCGGCTCTTGTCTTGCTTTTTCGAAGCGCCACCCTGGGTGTTCTTGTCCTGCCGCTTCTTACGATCCCGCTCCAACTCATCATCATCGAGTAGCATATCCCACTCAAACGGATCGTCTGTCAGATCGAACTGGTCGTCGTCATCAAACATGGCAGTCTCCCTTACCGATTAGCGAGCATCCACCACGTAGAGTCCAACACGCACCTGATGCCACGGGCTGTGCTCTGGGGCAACTTGCTGCACGCGCGCCTCAAATACACCCTCATGTCCGTAATACATCATCAAGGACAACGGGCCGACCTCGTTTCCCGGAACATAACCGAGCTTGGTCTTGTCGTAATAGATCGCAACCGCCTCGGGATCATGGGGGTTATCGTGCTCGGCACACAGCGTCAGCTTATCGCCCGCTTTAAGATCGCCCAGGACCAAGGCACCGTCGGCATACTGAAATCCCGCAATATGAAACGACAGAAGAACACGCGAAGGCTCGTGCATAGCAACTCCTCTAACGGCCGGATAAACCGACGCTTAACCTTACTGAGAAGTCTACGAACTCGTGCGGACACAAATTCATCCTGCCCGCGTCTTTCAATCGCTCGCCGCAACGCTTGCGAGACAGAGCGCTTGCAGATAAGATAGAGGCACGGATGGCACCCGTGGCAGCGGGTCTTGCCAACTCCGATACACGTTTTCATCGTGAGAAGTGGCCGTCTTCGCTTACGCGGGGACGGCTATTTCATTCGGCCGATAAACAGGCCGAGTTCGATAGCCGCGATCAACAACGCCAATAACGAAATAACATCGCTTACGTTCATACCAATTCCCTTCTAAAGGGAGTTGGCCCATCCGTACCCCATAGCAGTAGTCTAACGTAAATGGCAGGTAATAGGAACACTTGTTCGTATTACCTGCCATTTCCTAATGCACAAACATGCGCACGAATTTGTGCTTCCAGCTTGCGTAGGGCGCATACCGAAACGGCACGTCGAGCCAGGTTGCCTTGTTCACGATGCTCTTCTTGTGGCTAAACGTATCGAAGCTCTCCCGGCCATGGTACTGCCCCATACCGCTCGCGCCCATGCCGCCAAAGCCCATATGGCTCGTAGCCAGATGCATGATGGTGTCGTTGACGCAGCCGCCGCCAAAGGGCACGTAGCGCACAAAGCGCTGCTGAACCGCGCGATCCTGGCTAAAGATATACAGGGCCAGCGGCGTCGGACAATCCGTAATAAACGTCTCGGCCTCGTCTAAGCTCTCATACGTCAGCACCGGCAAGATGGGACCGAAGATTTCTTCCTGCATCACGGCGTCCTCAGGCGCCACGCCGTCTAGGATCGTCGGCTCAATCTTGAGCGACGACTCGCGCGCCGTGCCTCCCAGCACAACCTTGTCGGGGTCGATCAGCCCGCGTACGCGCGCGAAATGCTTGGCATTGACAATATGACCGTAGTCCTCGTTGTCGAGCGGGTGCTCGCCAAACATGCGACGGACCTCCTCCTTGATAAGGCCCAGCAGCTCGTCGTGCGCGCGCGTATCGACCAGCAGATAGTCGGGCGCCACACAGGTCTGTCCCACGTTGAGCCATTTACCAAAGGCGATACGCCGCGCCGCGACCTTCAAGTTTGCCGTCGCATCCACGATGCAGGGACTCTTGCCGCCCAGCTCAAGCGTCACGGGCGTAAGGTTTTTACTTGCGCGCTCCATGACGAGCTTACCGACCGGAACGCTACCGGTAAAGAAGATCTTGTCCCAGCACTCGTCGAGCAGCGCTTCGTTCTCAGCGCGCCCGCCCTCGACAACCGTCACCAGGCGCGGATCAAATGCCTCTTCGCAGATTTGCCTGAGCACCGCACTCGATGCCGGAGCATAGGCGCTCGGCTTGATGACCACAGTATTGCCCGCGGCAAGGGCGCCGGCGAGCGGCTCGAGTGTTAGCAAAAACGGGTAGTTCCACGGAGCCATGATGAGCGTGACGCCATAGGGCACGGCTTGCGTTTTGCAAACGCTCACGGCATTGGCGAGATCACACGGATGCAGGCGAGGACGACTCCATCGAGCCGCATGCGCGATCTGATGACGAATCTCGGAAAGCGACGTGCCGATCTCGCACATATACGCCTCATCATGGGACTTTCCCAAATCGGTCTTGAGCGCATGGGCAATATCGGCCTCGTGGGCCCGTACCGCATCGCGCAAACTCACGAGCGCGCGACGTCGAACATCGACATCAAACGTGGCATGCGTCTTAAAATAGGCGCGCTGATCGGCAACGATGCGCGCGATTTCCTCGGTGTTCATGGACCCTCCTAGTTCTCGACCTCAAACATACCACCCGCGACGACCTCGTACATACGCTCGAGTTCCAAACGGTCCATCAAAAGTGGAACGGGGTATAGCGGATTGGCCTCGGCATCGGCATGGGCCGCCATTTGCGGAATATCGGAGCGGCGAATGCCCGTCACATATTTTGGAATGCCCAAGGCGGCATTCATGCGGTCGACCCAATCGATAAAGGCCTCGGCCGCAAGACTGTCCTGCGCGTTAGCCGGCGCGAGACCGGCCATGCGAGCAAGATCGGCAAGCTTGGGGGCGGCGGCGTCACCATAAGCGCGAAGCATGTGCGGCAGGATGATCGCGTTGGCCAAACCGTGCGGAATTCCGTATCGGCCGCCCAGACTGTGCGCGATGGCATGCACATATCCGACATAGGAGCGGGTAAATGCAACACCCGCTTTATACGCCGCCGAAAGCATATTGCGACGAGCGCGCATGTCGTCGCCATGCTCATAGGCCTCGGGCAAATTGTCGTGGATGAGCTGGACCGCCTGACGCGCCATCTTGCGCGTGTAGGGCGTGGTGCTACGGCCGATAAAGGCCTCGACGGCATGCGTCAGGGCATCCATGCCCGTCTGCCCCGTAATGGAGGCGGGCAGGCCGCGTGTAAACTCGGGGTCGTGCACCGCAAAGCGCGGGATAAGCACAAAGTCGTTAATGGGGTATTTATAGTGCGTCTCGTCATCGGTGATAACCGCCGCGAGTGTGACTTCGCTTCCCGTACCGGAGGTAGTGGGAACCGCAATAAGCAGCGGCAAGAGACGGTGGACGCGCAGCAGGCCGCGCATCTTGTTGATGGGCTTATTTGGCTGTGCGATGCGTGCGCCCACGCCCTTGGCGCAGTCCATGGCCGAACCGCCGCCAAAACCGATAATGGCCCGGCAGTCGTTCTCGCGATACAGCGCCGCCGCTTCCTCCACATTCGAGACCGTGGGGTTCGCACGCGTTTCGGCATAGACCGTAACGCCAATCCCCTGAGCCGCAAGCGCACGCTCGAGTGATGCCGTGAGTCCCAAACGAGCAATACCAGGGTCTGTCACGATAAGGACCTTCTGGATCGAGCGCTTTTGAAGCATCGCGGGCACATCCTCGGCATGCTCCAAAATGCGCGGCTCGGTATAGGGCAGGATCGGCAATGCAATGCGAAAAACCGTCTGATATGTTCGGCACCAGGCACGACGGGCTAGATGCATAAAGGAAACTCCTTTATTTGTTGATGGGTCAACATTTGCTCGACCGATTGTACTCAGCGGCGGTCAAAGACGGCTTGCTAATCGTTAATCAATCAACATCTTCATATCTCAAAATTGTTTTATTAAAAATCATTCCTAATAGGCTTCACATTTGGTTACATTTATGGATAATAGAACTCGTCAAGACGCACGTCCGGAGAGGGCCCTTACGGGACCGGACGAGCGCACAATCGCCATCGATCGAAAGGATCGAATCATGAAGTTTGTTTGCCCCGTTTGCGGTTATGTGGAAGAGTTCGACGGCGACCAGCTGCCCGAGGACTTCAAGTGCCCCCAGTGCGGCGTTCCCGGTTCTCGTTTCCTGAAGCAGGAGGAGGGCCAGCTCGAGTGGGCTGCCGAGCACGTCGTGGGCGTCGCCAAGATGGAGGGCGTCTCCGAGGACATCGTTGCCGACCTGCGCGCCAACTTTGAGGGTGAGTGCTCCGAGGTCGGTATGTACCTGGCCATGGCTCGCGTCGCTCATCGCGAGGGCTACCCCGAGATTGGCCTGTACTGGGAGAAGGCTGCCCACGAGGAGGCCGAGCACGCCGCCAAGTTCGCCGAGCTCCTGGGCGAGGTCGTGACTGACTCCACCAAGAAGAACCTCGAAATGCGCGTTGAGGCCGAGAACGGCGCCACCGCCGGCAAGACCGATCTTGCCAAGCGCGCCAAGGCCGCTGGCCTCGATGCCATCCACGATACCGTGCACGAGATGGCTCGCGACGAGGCCCGCCACGGCAAGGCTTTCGCCGGCCTGCTCAAGCGCTACTTTGGCTAAGACAGCCGCCTGAGAGACAATCTCTAGCTCGATGAGGCCCGGACCGCATGGTTCGGGCCTTTTTCGTGGGCTTATTGCAGCTGTTCTTGAAGAACGATGAGCGAATGAGGGCTCAGGTCGTCGTATTGTATAAGGACGCGAGATGGAGCGATCTTAGTCGATGCCCGTTCACCCGTCCACAGGCAATCGACGATGTTGACATAGGAAATACGAGCGCCAGCAAGAGCCTTCGCGAAGCTCTTCCCCGCCTTGTCCTCGGCCAGGGCAACGGTGCAGTAAAGACCCTCGTCTGCATGCTCGATCGAGATCTCCCCTGCTGGAAACGCTTTCCGTACAAGCGACGCCAGGCCATCGCGTGTCTCGCGAGCGCGAACGCGGACCCGGTTTACATGGCGCTCGTAATCGCCCGATTCCAGCAAACGAGCCAAAGCGACCTGGTCAACAGAACTCACCGACGAGGCGTAAAAACCAAGGTTGCGCCTAAACCGTTCCATCAGCTCATCAGGCAGGACCATATACGCCAAACGCAGGGCCGACGACAGACTTTTTGAAAAGGTGTTGGTGTAGATGACCGATTGGGCGGCATCGATCGACGCGAGCGCGGGAATCGGCTTGCCGGCAAGGCGAAACTCACAATCAAAGTCATCTTCGATGAGATAACGGTCCGGCTGCTCGGCGGCCCAGCTCAGCAGGGCATAGCGACGCGCAATGCTCGTCACAAGGCCGGTCGGATACTGATGGGACGGCATCAGGTGAAGGACATCGGTCCCGGTTTTCTGCAGGTCACTCAGGATCACGCCGTCATCATCCAACGGGATATGTCGAACTTTGCAACCCATAGCCTGATAGATGCGCGTCAGGCGCAGATAGCCCGGATCCTCAACGGCATACACCTTGTCCGCGCCAAGCAGCTGAACCAACATGGTATCGAGCAACTGGGCGCCCGCACCGATAACGATGTTGTCTGGGTCGACATTCATACCTCTTGTCCCGCGCAGATGGTGAGCAATTGCGCGTCGTAGCCGAGCGGTGCCTTGCGCGGGCGCGGGCGAAAAGATTTCGCGTTCGTCTTCGGACGTCAGTGTCGCCCGTAGCGCGCTTTGCCAAAGCCGCGCCGCCTCCAAAGCGGAAGGAGAAAGAGCGTCGAACTGCTCGGTCTGTCCGTCGGAATCATGCGCGTTGGGGCCAACAGAGACAGCATCTCGGTCGATATCCCCCGCGGCCAAAGACAAAACCGGTGCATCGGGAAGCTCGCACGCGTAGTAACCACGGCGCGGCTTTGAGCAAATATAGCCCTCGGCAAGCAACTGGCTATATGCATTCTCGATGGTGATGACACTGATTCCCAGATGGCTCGCAAAGGCGCGCTTAGACGGCAGATGCTCCCCCGCCGCAATGCGCCCGGCAACGATATCATCTCGAATTTGCTGGTAAACATACTCATAGAGCGATGCTTCGCCGCGGTTTTCCAAATTATAGTCAAGCATGAGTTTGTCACCTGACCTTATCGAGTCATTCAATCTGGCATTAGTCTGACCTTGTTATTATCTCGAAAACTGAGTATTTCGCCATACCCAGCTCCCCGATAGGATGTTCCGTCAAGCAATGCACATGCCAACCAAGGGAGCAACCATGGCAGAACAGACCAGCAAGGCCGATCGCGTCAAACTCAACCGCGAGCTCGCGCAGATGCTCAAGGGCGGCGTCATCATGGACGTCACCACGCCCGAGCAGGCACGTATCGCCGAGCAGGCAGGCGCCTGCGCCGTCATGGCTCTCGAGCGCATCCCGGCCGACATCCGCGCCGCCGGCGGCGTGTCGCGCATGAGTGACCCCAAGATGATCAAGGGCATTCAAGAGGCCGTCTCCATCCCCGTCATGGCCAAGTGCCGCATCGGTCACATCGTCGAGGCGCAGGTCCTTCAGGCCATCGAGATCGACTACATCGATGAGTCCGAGGTTCTCTCCCCCGCCGACGATGTCTACCACATCGATAAGACCCAGTTTGACGTCCCGTTTGTCTGCGGTGCCCGTGACCTGGGCGAGGCGCTGCGCCGCGTCGCCGAGGGCGCCACGATGATCCGCACCAAGGGCGAGCCGGGCACGGGCGACGTCGTTCAGGCCGTGCGCCACATGCGCAAGATCCAAAAGCAGATCCGCGACGTTGTGGCTCTGCGCGACGACGAGCTCTTTGAGGCGGCCAAGCAGCTGCAGGTTCCGGTCGAGCTGGTGCGCGAAGTCCACGCTACGGGCAAGCTCCCCGTCGTGAACTTTGCTGCCGGCGGCGTAGCGACTCCCGCCGATGCCGCGCTGATGATGCAGCTGGGCGCCGAAGGCGTCTTTGTCGGATCGGGCATCTTTAAGAGCGGCGACCCCGCCAAGCGCGCTGCCGCCATCGTTAAGGCCGTGGCCAACTTCACCGACGCCAAACTCATCGCTGAGCTTTCGGAGGACCTGGGCGAGGCTATGGTGGGCATCAACGCTGACGAGATCGAGATCATCATGGAGGAGCGCGGACGCTAGTCCGGCAGAAAGGATCGCACATGAGCGATTACGCAGACCAGACGGTCGCCGTGTTGGCGGTCCAAGGTGCTTTTGCCGAGCACGAGGCGAGGCTGTCCGAGCTGGGCGCACGTTGTATTGAGCTGAGGCAGGCAGCTGATTTGAAGCAGAACTTTGACCGTCTGGTACTTCCCGGCGGCGAGTCTACCGTTCAAGGGAAACTGCTTGATGAGTTGGGCATGCTCGAGGAGCTTCGTGCCCGCATCGCTGAAGGCATGCCCGTCCTGGGCACCTGCGCCGGCCTGATTCTGCTGGCTCACGACCTTGCCGCCCATGACGATAAGGGCACGCCGCGTTTGGCAACCATGGATGTACTTGTCGAACGCAATGCCTATGGCAGACAGCTCGGCAGTTTTCGCACCAAGGGACAGGTAGACGGCATCGACGGTGAAGTGCCGCTGACGTTTATCCGCGCGCCCCGCATCGTCGAGGTCCACGGCGACGCCAAGGCCCTGGCAGAGGTCGATGGCCGCATCGTCGCCGCCCGCCAGGGCAACCAGCTCGGCGTAACCTTCCACCCCGAACTCGACGAAGACACCCGCCTCCACGAACTGTTCCTACAAATGTAGGTAAAACAGAAACAAGAGTGGATAATCTCTCACTTTGAGCTTGAATGCAGGCTCAAACCGGGAGATTATCCACTCTCATTCTATGTAGTCGTTGGGGACGTTCTTAAACGACTAGTCAAACAAGAGCGTCCCCAACGACTATGGCAACAAAGGCAACGCCGATGTTTCGGCAACGACAGCGAGCGCCTCCCAGAGCAAACAAGTTGGCATGAAAAAGGCAGGGCATAGACCTTCTGGTCATGCCCTGCCTTTTGAATGACAAATTGTCGCTCTGGGAGGCGCGCAGCGTCAACTAGTTACGCGGTTCGTAGAACCGCGTAACCCTAAAAGCGGTTGCCGCGGAAGCCGCCACCGTTGCGACCGCCGCGGTCGTTACCACGGTTGCCGCCGAAGCCGCCACGGTTGCCGCCGCGGTCGCCATAGCCGCCACGGTTGCCACCAAAGCCGCCGCGACCGCCACGGTCGCCACCACGGTCACCAAAGCCGCCACGGCCACCGCGATCGCCACCGCGACCGCCGCGGTCACCGCCACGGCCACCGCGATCGCCAAAGCCGCCGCGACCGCCACGGTCGCCGCCACGACCACCGCGATCGTCACGGCCGCCGCGAGGACCGCGGTCCTCGTCCAGGCCCATGGCGACGAGCGGAGCAATAACCTTATCGAGGGCGGCCATCAGCTCGGTGGCCTCCTTGTAAGAAAGCTCGGGCAGAAGCTTCTCCTTCTTGTTGGCAAGCTCGACCAGGCCCTCAGCGGCATCCTCGGCAGCGAAGACGACGATCTTGCGCATATCGCCCTCGGCGTCGTCGATGCGGCCGACCAGATCGGCAGCCTCGGCCTCGGCCATCAGACCATCGAGCTCGCGGAGGCGCATGCCCAGCAGGTCGGACATTTCCTTCTGCTCCATCTTGGGCTTGAGGTCAAGAAGCTTGATGGCGCGCTCGATGTTCGCCATGCGCTCGGCCTTGGCCTCCTCCTCCTTGGAAATAGCAAAGCGACGGCTACGCAGCAGGCGGGCGGCCTTCTGCATCTTGTCCATCAGCTCTTCGTCATCGTAATCAACGGCGGCCTCGACAACCTCGGCCTCCTCCTCGGCGGAAACCTCGTCAGCAGCCTCAACCTCGGCAGCTTCGGTCTCCACGGTCTCGACTGCCTCAACCTCGGCAGCCATGGTCTCGTTCTCGGTCTCGTTCATGATCTCTTCGTTCTCAGACATGAGACTCCTTCTTGGCCCTCTCGGGCATCATCGCCCCATTCGCGGGGCCCGTCGCGCACTCTTTGCGCTTAAACATTCATGCCTCTCGGCAAAACGCCCATTAGTTTATGGTGTCGCCCGCCACTCTAGCTGCAGAATCTATGTGCACACATTAATGCGACATGTCGCGGTATCATGGCCTGAACCAAACGTGTCCACCCTAAGGAGCCCGCCATGATTAAGCCCATCATGAAATCCGAGTTCTTTTTGCGTCTGCCTTCCGAAGAGGCGGGACCTGACGATGCCGCGACCGGGCAGGATCTCCTGGATACGCTCCACGAGCATGAGCACGAGTGCGTGGGCCTCGCCGCCAACATGATCGGCGTGCGCAAACGCATCATCTGCGTAAAGGACGGCAGCAAGTCGCTGCTTATGTACAACCCGCAGATTCTTGAGCAGGTCAATGCCTACCAGACGAGCGAAGGATGTCTTTCGCTCGTCGGCGAGCGTCCCTGCACTCGTTATCGCCGCATTAAGGTGGAATATCTGGACGAGAACTTCGTCCACCGCATCAAGAACTTCTCGGGCTACACCGCCGAGATCATCCAGCACGAAATCGACCACTGCAACGGGATTGTTATATAGTTCCGCCGATTCAGGAAAGCTCCCTGCAGCAAAACAACTGCAGGGAGCTTTTCATAGTGCGGAGCTTCTATCCCACTAGCTCTGGCGGTAGTGATCGAAGAAGTCGGCGAGATCTTCGAGCGACTCTTTGAGTACTTCCATGCGCGGCAGGTACACGATGCGGAAGTGATCGGGCTCGGCCCAGTTAAAGCCGCCGCCGCGCGTGATCAGGATCTTCTTCTCGTGCAGCAGGTCAAGGGCGAACTGCTCGTCATCGGTGATGTTGAACTTCTTCACATCCATCTTGGGGAAGATGTAGAACGCCGCACGCGGCTTAACCACCGAGATGCCGTCAATCTTATTGAGCGCCTCATACACAAAGTTGCGCTGCTCGTAGACACGACCGCCGGGTCGGATGTAGTCGTTAACCGACTGATGGCCGCCGAGCGCCGTCTGGACGATCGACTGGGCCGGCACGTTGGAGCACAGGCGCATGTTGGAGAGCATGTTGATGCCCATGATGAAGTCGCTCATGCAGCGCTGGTTGCCCGAAAGCACCATCCAGCCAATGCGATAGCCCGCAATCATGTGCGACTTGGACAGGCCGCTAAAGGTAACGCAGGGCAGATCGGGGGCGAGCGAGGCAATCGAGACGTGCTCGTAGCCGTCCATGCACAGACGGTCGTAAATCTCATCGGCAAAGATCATCAGCTGGTGCCTGCGCGCAACCTCGACGATGCCCTCGAGCACCTCGCGCGGGTAGACCGAGCCCGTGGGGTTGTTGGGGTTGATGATGACGAGGGCCTTGGTCGCGCTCGTGATCTTGGACTCCATATCCTCCAGGTCGGGATACCAATCCGCCTGCTCATCGCACAGATAGTGCACGGGATGACCGCCGGCAAGGGTTGCGCACGCCGTCCAGAGCGGATAGTCGGGGCTGGGGATCAGAATCTCGTCGCCGTTGTCGAGCAGCGCGTTCATCGAAAGCTGAATGAGCTCGGACACGCCGTTGCCCGTGTAGATGTGCTCCATCTGAACGTTGGGCAGGCCCTTGATCTGCGAGTACTGCATAATCGCCTTGCGCGCGGAGAACAGGCCGCGCGAGTTGGAATAGCCCTCGCAGTCGGGCAGCTGCTGGCGCATGTCCTTAATGACCTCATCGGGCGTGCGGAAACCAAAGGGGGCGGGGTTGCCAATGTTGAGCTTGAGGATGCGCTCGCCCTCGTCCTCCATACGGGCGGCCTCGTCGACGACGGGACCGCGCACGTCATACAGGACGTTATCGAGCTTGGTGGATTTAGAAAAAGTACGCATGGTGGTGCTCCTTGCAATTTGAGCTGAGGGATGGGGTTCGGGCTTGGAATCGTTGCGGGGAGATGATTTCTCGCCTTGGTCGGCGTCACCGGCGAGCAGCCAGGTAACATCGACCTCCAAAATACGGGCGAGCAGCTCTGCCACATCACGCCGCGGGATCGTCTTGCCGCTCACATATTGGCTCATCTGACTCTTGCCGAGTTTTTTGCCGAGCATCTCCGATGCACGGATTACGTCCGACTGGCGAACGTCGCAATCGGACATAGTCTGTCGCAGGCGATCGCTAAACGTCTCTTGGGCCACAGGAACCTCCTTGCTGGCAAAGTTCAATTTATAGAACACGAATTGAACCAAGGTTCAATTTAGCAAGCAGTATAGCGCGGCGCATTATCCGGAAGTTCAATTTCACAAGAAAATGTGCCGAGCCCCGAGAATTGCCCAAAAGTGGACAACAGGTACGCGCTTTTAGAGGTATTCAAGGAATCGAGCGGCGGCAAGCGAAACGTCAGCCGTGCGATATATCGCGTTGATCTGCCGATGGGGATGTCCCTCGAGCGGGCGCACGGCAACATCGAACTGGCAGCGACGCAAGATGAGCGCCGGAAGAATGCTCACGCCCAGACCGTCCTCGACCATGGCCATAATTGCATAGTCATCCCAGGTCGACAGCTTGGAGCGCACCGTCAGCCCCGCGCGGCGAAACAGCGGCGTAATCTCGTCGTCGCTACCGCGTTCCAGCAGAATAAACTGCTCGTTGGCCAAATCGGCAAGGGAAACGACCTCCGCGGTGGCAAGCGAGGAGTCCGCTGGCACCACGGCCATCAGCTCGTCTTGCACCAACGGCCGCGACGCCATGCCGGCGCCGCGTGGCTCGCGCGGAATAAAGCCCAGGTCGCAGCGGCCTTCCGCCACCCATTGCTCAATCTCGGAGTAATCACCCATCAGAAGCTCGTAATCGACATCCGGGTGATCAGCGCGAAACCGCGCGATCACCGACGGCAGTACATGGGTCGCCACACTCGAAAACGTACCGATACAGATCTTGCCGCGCATGAGCCCCCGCATTTCGTCCACGCATCGCTGCAAGCGGCCAAACTCTTCGCATAACGCCTCGACTGCCGGCATGACCTGCCGCCCGTCGGCAGAAAGCACCACGCCCTCGCGGCTGCGATCAAGCACCTTAAAACCCCAGTCTGCCTCAAGGTCGCCCACCATGCGGCTCACGCCCGACTGCGAATAGCTCAGCCGCTCTGCAGCACGCGTAAAGCTGCCGGCACGCACCGTCTCGAGCAGCACTTGCATCTTTTGGATATTGGTCTCCACGGCACGTCCCCACCTTTGCATGAGTATTTGTCATGTCATCCATGCATTATATTCGCTTTTCTTCTAAAGCCACCTCACCCATAGTGAAGATGCTCGGATCTAGAGGGGATGTCAGCGCATGAACAACGGACTGTTTACGTACTTAGCAGCATTGCTATTGTTTGGCTCCAACGGCATCATCGCCGCTGCCATCGCGCTGCCGAGCTCCGATATCGTGCTCCTGCGCACGTTTTTGGGAGCCCTCTCGCTTGTCACCATCCTCGCCATCACCCAACGCCATAAGTTGCAGGCGCCATCCCGCCCCCGCGAAGCCGCAGCCCTCCTCCTCTCGGGAGCCGCGCTGGGCGCCAGCTGGATTTTTCTGTTCCGCGCCTACCAGACGATCGGCATCGGCGTATCCTCGCTGCTGTACTACTGCGGCCCTATCATCGTTATGGCGCTCTCCCCGCTCATCTTTGGCGAAAAGCTAACCGGCGGCAAAATCGCCGGCTTTATCGCCGTTGCTTGCGGCGCCTTCCTCATCGCGGCCCAAGGCCTCGGCGGCAATATGCCCATTGCGGGTATCGTCTGCGGCATCGCCTCCGCATTTTGCTACGCGCTGATGGTCATCGCTAGCAAGGGCGCGCCGAACATCGAAGGCCTCGAAAACTCCGCGCTCCAGGTGAGCTCCGCCTTTGTGACCGCGCTGGCCCTCACGCTCATCACGCAGGGCGCCCCCTCGTTCTTCTCCCCCAGCATCGCCGCAGGCATCGACTGGCGCGCCGTCGTCATGCTCGGCGTCGTCAACACCGGCATCGGTTGCCTGCTCTACTTTAGTGCCGTCGCCAAGCTGCCCGTCCAGACCGTCGCGGTCGTCGGCTACCTCGAGCCGCTTTCGGCCGTCGTGTTCTCCGCCGTTCTTTTAGGCGAAGCCATAACACCGGTCCGCCTGATGGGCGCCGCACTTATCATCGGCGGCGCGATTTTTTGCGAACTCGCCGGCAAGCGCGCAAACGCCAAGGCCGGCATCGCCCAGGCAGCACGCGCCTAACAGCCCCTCACGTTTCAAAGCAGGAACGCGTCCACGGTTATCACATTGCAGCAAACCATTCGGCGGATATACCCCTGCTTTGAAATGCTACCTGCGCAAACAACTGCTCCCCAGATGGGGATTATTGTCTAAAACACCCCAATGTGCCAAACTGCTCTTATATGTATAAAGATGGCATAAAGGTCTGCTGCCCTTTGCAGAGGCCAGATGTCCAAGGGAGTCCACGTGGCACATAACAAGCTGGAGGCAAGCCTCCAAGACCAGCGTAGTCAGAGCGGACATGGCGCCATTCCCCTCTCCGCTGGCATGCTGCTCGTTACGCTCGGCGTCGTCTACGGCGACATCGGCACGAGCCCCATGTACACCATGAAATCAATCGTCGCCAACAACGGCGGCATCGGTACCGTCAGCGAGGACATGATCCTGGGCGCGCTTTCGCTCGTCATCTGGACCATGACGCTCGTGACCACGGTCAAGTATGTACTGATTGCCATGAAGGCCGACAACCACAACGAGGGCGGCATCTTCGCCCTGTTCAGCCTCGTACGCAAGGTGGCGCCGTGGCTGATCCTTCCCGCCATGATCGGCGGCGCGGCGCTGCTCGCCGACGGTATCCTCACCCCCGCGGTCACGGTCACCACGGCCATCGAGGGCCTGCGCACCATCGAGTGGGGCCACGCGCTATTGGGTGACGGGCAAACCAACGTCATCATCATCACCATTATCATTATTTGCGGGCTGTTTGCCATGCAGCGCGCCGGCACCTCGTCAATCGGCAAGCTCTTCGGCCCGCTCATGACACTATGGTTCCTGTTCTTGGCGGGCGCCGGCCTGTTCAACATGCTCGGCAACCTGTCCATCCTACGCGCGCTCAACCCCATCCGCGGCATCATGTTCCTGTTCTCGCCCATCAACCATTCGGGCATCATGGTGCTCGGCTTAGTCTTCCTGTCGACGACCGGCGCCGAGGCGCTCTATTCGGACATGGGCCACGTGGGCAAGGCTAACATCTACGCATCCTGGCCGTTCGTAAAGGCGGCCCTTATCCTTAACTATCTAGGTCAGGGCGCTTGGCTGCTCGCCAACAACTCCAATCCCCAGATGCTCGCGATGGACATCGTCAACCCGTTCTACATGATGCTTCCCGAGCCCCTGCGCCCCTTTGCCATCGTGCTTTCGGCCGTAGCGGCCATCATCGCCTCGCAGGCGCTCATCACCGGCTCGTTCTCGCTGGTATCCGAGGCAACCCGTCTCAATCTCATGCCGCACCTGCGCATCCACTACCCCAGCGACACCAAGGGTCAGCTCTATATTCCGCTTGTCAACAACATCATGTGGGTCGGCTGCATCTTCATTGTGCTGCTGTTCCAGAACTCCGAGCGCATGGAAAGCGCCTATGGCCTCGCCATCACCGTGACCATGCTCATGACCACGACGCTTTTGACGAGCTATATCGCCGGCATTCTCAAGCACAAGCTGGGCGCCTGCATCTTCGCCCTGCTCTTTGGTGCCATCGAGCTCTGCTTCTTTGCCTCGTGCCTCACCATGTTCTTTGACGGCGGCTACGTCATGATCTTCTTGGCCTCGCTGCTGTTTGGCCTTATGTACGTGTGGCGCCGTGGTACTGCCATTGAGCGCACGCAAACGATCCTGCTGCCCGTCTCCAAGTACATCGATCAGCTCAACCGCCTGCGCAACGACGAGACCTACCCCGTGCTCGCCGACAATCTGGTGTTCCTCACCAACAGCCCCGACCCGCTCACGCTCGACCGCGATGTGCTCTATTCCATCCTGGACAAGCATCCCAAGCGCGCCAAGGCATACTGGTTCATCAACGTGCACGTTACCGATGAGCCCTATACGCACGAGTATTCCGTCGAGACCTTTGGCACGGACTTCCTGTTCCGCGTGCGCCTGGACCTGGGCTTTAAGGTCAACCAGCGCGTTAATGCCTACCTGCGCCAGATCGTTGGCGACTTGATGACATCGGGTGAGCTGCCGCCGCAGCATCACACCTACTCTATCTACGAGACACGCGGCAACGTGGGCGACTTCCGTTTTTGCATGCTGCGCAAGATGCTTGCCCCCGAAACGGACATCAACCGCAACGACCATCGCGTCATGGCCATCAAGTACGCCGTCCGCCGCGCCTGCGGAAGCCCGGCACGCTGGTACGGTCTTGAGAACTCGGCCATCATCATCGAGTACGTGCCTCTCTTTGCCCGCATGCGTCCGGCGGTCAAACTCATACGCACCCATGTGCCGCTCGAGGTCCAGATCGAGGAAGCCGAGGAAATGGAAGTCGATATCTTCTCGGACGACCTGGTCAACGGCAACGAAGCCGGCAGGAACATGGACGTCGACCCCACCGAGTTGCTCGAGAGCGTCGCCGATACGCCCGAACAGCAACAGCTCGACGGCCTCGAGAGCGCCCAGCTCAACGACGCCAACTTCTAGCGACGTCGCGCATCAACGACAGCGCCCCTGCACCTCACAGGAGATGCAGGGCGCCTTGCATTTCAGTAAAGCCGTCGGCTACGAGCGACGCGGCTCGGGAACCACGAGCTTATCGGGGCTCGCGCCCTCGGCATCCATCAGGCTCACGTAGCGAATCGACGGATCCTCATACATCGCGTAGTAATAATTGCCCGTGCGCGCGCTAAAGCATCCGGTATAGATAGTCTTCTCGAACTTGCCATCGCCCATCCTGGACGCCCCCTCAATCATCACCACGCCCTCGAGTGAACGGAACATGCGGACAACGTTTTCGGTCTCGCTCTCCTTTTGCGGGTAATTGGCATTGAGGTACGCCGCCTTTACAAAACGGCTCGGCGAATAGCAGTCACCCGGAATACCGCGCATGCCGGCACCCGCGCCATAGGGCTTGAGCTCGGCACCACGCCATGTCGCCGTCTGCGGAAAATCGCTTGTGGCCGTGATATAGGTGCGCAGGTTTTCCATGTGCCACGGGAAGGTGGGCTGATTGGCAAGGGTGTCGACCGGATCGTCGTATACATGCAGGCCGTCAGCCATCATCTCGACCACGATGCTACGCTGGCTGTCGCCGATAATCCAATGGAGCAGCGACACGCCCAGCCCCTCTCCGGCAGATTTAGCAACAATCACCGTATCGCGCAGCGCAGCCTCGACCTCGTCGACCGTCGAGAACGTCGACGCCACCCAGAGGGGAAACTCATAGGCCGCGATATTGGTCTTTCCATCAACCGGGCCCTCGGCATACTCGGCATAGCCGGGAAAGTTGAGCCCCGCCACAGCCAGACCCGCATCGTTACCGCAATCGAAAAACATGGGATAGTTCTTGTAATCGATGCACATACCGATCACCGCGTGTGCCGCTGTCGCGTCGTCGATAAACGAATACGGAATGTGAAACCCGCGCGGCATCACGCGAACCTGTTGGCCGTAGTCAAAGCTCCAGTCGAGGTTGCGGCCCAGATACATGTGGCCAGAATCATCGGTAAATCGAATACTCGTACACATAGCGCCTCCTAGCTTCACGTTCTCGCTAAGTTCATTGTCACCAAACAAAAAGGCGCTAAACACAAAAGCCCGGACATGACAACAACGTCATACCCGGGCTCAAAGACCGCAAATTCGGTCCCCAATTGAACCGCTCTAGACGAGTTTGCCTAAGCAGTGATCAATCATGTGTTGAATCATTTGAGCCTCGAAGCCCACAAAGTCCTGCTTGCGCTCGCGCATCTTGCCGTCGACGATCTGGTCAAAGGCAACCTTGCACTTGATGTAGCGCGTGGACTTGGTGACCTCCTCGTGCGTCAGGCAGCTCTCCTCCATCTTGCTGGCGCCCAGACCAAACACCAGACGGGGGTTGTAGAGCACATGGGGCTCGCCGGCATCGTCCAGGTAGACGCAGACCTTCTTGGTGACGCCAATCTGGTTGGCGGCAAGGCAGCCGGCATCGTCGAGCGACTTGATGGTATCGATCAGGTCCTGTGCCACCGACTCGTCCTCGACGGTCGCGACCTCGCAACGCTGGGACAGAATAGCCTCGTCGTGGCAGAGCTCTTTAATCATACGTTCCTCCATAGGGGTCGTTGTAACTGCTTAAGTATACGGTACCCACACATTTTCATACGGAAAATACCGCCCGTCCGCTACAAAGCGCCGAACATCAACATGTGAGGAACAGCAAGGTTGTAAAGGGGCTATAGTGGGAGCGTTCGCGTCAATCGGCCTAAACTCGGGGCCGAACAAGGAAAGGGTATGCATGGACGAACTTTTTCACGTCAGTGAGCGCAAGTCCACAATCGGGACCGAACTTCGCGCTGGACTGACAACGTTCCTGGCAATGGCCTACATCATCGCCGTCAACCCCGCAGTGCTCTCGGGCGCCGGCATCGATGCGGGAGCGCTCGCCTGCGCCACCTGCCTGGGCGCCGGCATCATGACCATCTGCATGGGCATCTTCGCCAACCGCCCGCTCGCCTGCGCGTCGGGCCTGGGCATCAACGCCATGATCGCGGGCATCGCCACCACCATGTGCGGCGGTGACTGGCACGTGGCCATGAGCGTTATCTTCCTCGAAGGCATCGTCATCTTGCTGCTCGTCCTTTGCGGCCTGCGCGAGGCCATCATGGACGCCATCCCCGTGGTCCTGCGCCACGCCATCTCGGTGGGTCTGGGCCTGTTTATCGCCATGATCGGCCTGTGCGACGCCGGCATCATCACCGCTGGCGCTGGCACGCTCGTCGGCCTGGGCGACATCGCCTCCCCCACCTTTATCGTCGGCATCATCTCCATCGTCGTGACGGTTGCCCTGGCTTCCCGCAACGTGCCGGGCTCGCTGCTCATCGGCATCATCGTCGCCGTTATCGCCGGTATCCCGCTGGGCGTCACCCATGCGCCCGAGGGCCTTATCGCCCCGCTCAACTTCTCGACCTTTGGCGCTCCGTTTGCCAGCACCGCAGACGGCAACATGGCCATCGTGAAGGTCCTGACCGACCCGATGCTGCTCGTCGTTGCCTTCTCGCTGCTCATGAGTGACTTCTTCGACACCATGGGCACCGCGATGGCCGTCGCTAAGCAAGGCGAGTTCTTGACCGAGGACGGCAATGTCGAGGACATCCGTCCCATCCTGGTCGTCGACTCCGTGGCCGCTGCTGCCGGTGGCTTTATGGGCGTCTCCTCCATCACCACCTTCGTCGAGTCCACTTCCGGCGCCGCCGACGGTGGCCGCACGGGCCTCACCTCCGTCACCACCGGCGTGCTGTTCATTCTCGCCGCGTTCTTCTCCCCCATCGTCACCATCGTTTCCAGCGCCGCCACCTGCGGCGCTCTGGTCTACGTCGGCTACCTCATGATGAGCGAGGCCTCCGAGATCGACTGGTCCGACGTGTCGCAGGGTTTCCCGGCGTTCATGATTGTCGCCGGCGTGCCCTTCACCTACTCCATCTCTGCCGGCATTGGTCTGGGCTTTATCGCCTACGTGATCGTCGCGCTCTTTAAGGGCGAGGCCTCCAAGATCAAGCCGCTCATGTGGATCGCAGCCCTCGCCTTCCTCGTCTACTTCTTTGTAGCGTAACGGCAAAGCTGCCAAAGCAGAACACCAAAGCGCGGAGTCGCATCGAGCGGCTCCGCGCTTTTCTTTTAAAGCCAGGCAACGCACGGACGCGCGATGTATTGCTTCCCAAGTTTTGGACATTTTGCCCTCCAAACGGCACTACCGCCGGCTACATCCTGCAGATATGCTGGGCGTAATCGCATAGGCCCTATGAGGATGGGAGTAACCATGGCCGCCTTGTTCACGACCCCCAAGCGCAATGACAAAACCTCTGGAGCCCATTTTGTCGAGCCCGACGTGCGCCGTCGCACGTTGCTCGCACACGGCAGCTGGCGCCGCGTGACACGCCGCATCGTTGTAGGCGCCGTATGCGCGCTTACGGTAAGCTCGCTGCTCATGCCAAGCGTCTCGCTCGCGGCCGAGTGGGTGGACGTTGGCGGCGTCCGCCACGAAGCGGCCGCGGGGCCCACGGGAGACGCCGCCGGCACCTGGTCATGGGATGGCGCCGACGACATGAGGCTCAACGGCTACAACGGCGGCGCAATCCAGGCCGCTGGCAAGCTCAACATTGCGTACGAGGGCAAGAACACCGTGAAAACCGAGCCCGATTACACCGGAGCCGCCATCAAGGCGCAGGATGGCACTAGCCAGAAAGCAGAGCTGAACATAACGAGCTCGAATAGCACGGATGAGCTCAATGTGACAGCCGAGGCCGATGCAATTAAATCCACAGGCGACCTCTCCATTTCTGGCCCAGGCACTGTGAACACCACAAGCACTTCTTCCGACGGAATTGAGGCAAAGGGCGACCTCTCTATCACGGGCTCGGGCACTGTGAATGCAACGGGCGGTACCGAAGGCATCCGATCCAAGGGCGAGACCACCATCGATTCCTCTGGCACAGTGATCGCTAAAGGAGGCGAAGGCTACGGCATCGCCGCGGGCAGTGACCTCATCATCAAAGGCGGTGGCAAGGTAGAAGCAAGCTCTATAGAAGAAGCGGCGATTTGGGCTGACGGCGGCATTAACATCTCGGGCGGCAGCCAGGTCAAGGCGAACTCCGAGGGAGATCTTGCCGTCGACACTGAGGGTAGTCTCGCGGTCACGAACGCCTCCCTTGACGCAAGCGGTGTTGAATATGGTGTCTATGCCTACAAGGGCGTTACGCTCGATGGCGCAACCGTGACGGTCCGCACAAGCGCGAGCGGCGGCCAGGCCATCGCCCTCATCACTGACGGGGACGACATCGTCATCAAGAATGGTTCCATCGTGGACGCGTTCGCGGAAGGCAAATTCTCGGTTGCAATCTCTACCAGAAACCACCAGCCAAACGTCGCTGGCGGCCACATCTACATCAGCGACTCCGTTGTTAAGGCTATAGCCCGCTATGTCGAGACCGGTGGCGATGGCCCCGATCACTACAGCAACGACCAAAGCGGCGGGGTCATCCCTGAGCCTAGGGGTCTGAACATCGGTATCTTCGCCCAGACCTACGAGGGCATCACGCCCGCGAGTATCTCGATCGTCCGCAGCAAGCTCACGGCCGAGGGAGATACGGCGGCAATCTTCGCTCTTGCCATAAGCGAGGACGGCAAGGCGATCGGTACCATCGAGATCGAAGGCGCTCCCATCCAGACGCCCGCAGGCGGCAAGATCATTAACTATCGCCACGAAGAAGAGTACGGCCCCAGCATCTCCTACGAGGCAGGTCAAACCATCGGCACGGGCGACGCCACGATCGACTCCCCCTATGACGCCGCTGTCGCCAAGAGCACGGTCATCGTGCCTCCCGAGGAGATCAAACCCGAGGAAAAGCCCGGCGAGACCAAGCCCGAGGGTTCCAAGTCCGAGGGCACGAAGACAACCAGGACCGTTGCAGTTGCAGCCACGGGAGCCAAGACCACCGGCAAGCTCGCGGCAACCGGCGACGCCTCGAGCGCAGCCATCGTGGCAGCCGCCCTTGCGGGAACAGCCGCCATCGCCGCGGGCGCCGTGGTGAGCCGCAAGCGCTCATAGACGCTCTTCATACACGAACCGACACTTTTAAAGCCGCCTAGTCCGCGCACCGTTTAGCAACGCCACCGCCGAGCTCCCCTCCGGCGGTGGCGTTTCCTGTTTGCACTCGTATGGCGCACACGCGAGCGGAGTCGCAACAAGCGGCTCCGCGCTTTGTGATTAATGCCCGACAACGCGTAGGCGCGCAGCTTATTCCTCTTCCGGATTTTGGACATTTTACCCTCCGAACGGCACTACCGCCGGCAACATCCAGCAGATACGCTGAATCTAGTCGTATAGGCCCTATGAGAACGGGAGCAACCATGGCAGCCTTGTTCACGACCCCCAAACGCAATGACACTACCGCCGGAACCCATGTTGCCGAACCCGACGTTCGCCGTCGCATAGGACTCGCGCACGGCAGCTGGCGCCGCGTGACGCGCCGCATCGTCGCGGGCGCCGTGTGCGCGCTCACGGTGAGCTCGCTGCTCATGCCGAGCGTCTCGCTCGCAGCGGAATGGGTCAAGGTCGGCGGCAACAAGTACAACACCGCGGCGAGCGACGAGGCCGGTACCTGGTCGTGGGACGGCGCCGACGACTTGAAGCTCAACAACTATAACGGCGGCGAGATCCAGGCCGCAGGCAAGCTCAACGTGAATTACTCGGGAACCAACATCGTCACTGCCGAATGGATCGAAAGCATCAACGTTTCTCATGGCACTAACGAGAATGCCGAGCTCAATATCCAAGGCGACGAGGGCGGCACGCTCAGCGTGACATCTACTGAGGACGCTATCCTCTCCACGGGTAATATCAACATCGACGGAGCCGGATCCGTCAACGCCACGAGCACTGGGTTTGATGCCATCAATGCCGGAGGTGATCTCGCTATCAAAGGTTCGGGCAACGTCAACGCCACGGGTGCATCGGATGGCATCAGGGCAAACGGCAATATCACGATTGACGACAGCGGAGCCGTCACCGCCAGGGCTACCAAGGACAAGGGTATTGGAGCCGACAAGAACCTCACCATCAAGGGTGGCGGGACGGTCGAGGCAAGCTCAGCCGATGGTGAGGCCCTTTGGAGCGGCGGCAATATCAACATCTCGGACGGCAGCCAGGTCAAGGCAAGCTCCGAGAAAGACGCTGCCGTCGAGGCCAAGGGCAGCCTCGCAGCCACAAACGCCTCCCTCAACGTAAACGGTGTTGAATATGGCGTCTATGCCCACAAGGGCATCACCCTCGATCATGCAAACGTGACGGTCCGTGCAAGTAAAGGCAGATACGGTGGCGCCAACGCCCTCTTCACCTACCAGGACGACATCGTCGTCAAGAACGGCTCCACCGTGGACGCGTTTGCGGAAGGCGAGGTTTCGGCTGCATTCTCCACCAGAAACGATCGACCCAACGAGAAGGGCGGCCACATCTACATCAGCGACTCCGTTGTCAAGGCCATAGCCCGCTATGTCGAGAACGGCGACGGCCCCATCCCCTACAGCGAAAACCAAGATGGCGAGACGAGGCGCGAACCCCAAGGCGAGAACATCGGCATCATCGCCCAGACCAGCGAGGGCGTCACACCCGCAGTCATCTCGATCATCCGCAGCAAGGTAACGGCCGAAGGAGATACAGCGGCAATCTTTGCCCGTGCCATGAGCGCTGACGGCAAGACAATCGGCACCATCAAGATTGAGAACGCCGCCATCCAGACGCCCGAAGGCGGCAAGGTCATTGACTATCGCAAGCTCCGTGACGGCATCTACGAGGCAGGCCAAGCCATCGGCACGGGCGACGCCACGGTCGACTCCCTCTATATCAAAGCAGTCGCCAAAAGTACGACCATCGCACCTCCCGAGGTAGCCAAGCCGGAAGACCCCAAGCCCGACGAGACCAAGCCCGCAGAAAGCAAGCCCGCGGAGTCCAAGCAGAACCCCAAGCCTGAGGGCTCAAAGCCGACCAAGGCCGTTGCGGCTTCAACCACGAAAGCCAAGACTACCGGCGTGCTCGCGGCAACCGGCGACACCTCGGGTGCGGCCATCGTGGCAACCGTCCTTGCGGGAACAGCCGCTATCGCCGCAGGCACCATGGCGAGCCGTAAGCGTTCTTAGACGCCTCTGCGCACATGGCAGCTCCCGCGAAGGCCCCGAGCCCCAGCACCGTTTAACAACGCCACCGCCGAGCTCCCCTCCGGCGGTGGCGTTTTCCATATGCGTCCGCAGGGGATGCACGAGATTGTCTTTGGTCTAACCCAACCGGCATACGCTGGCGTGCGACAATTGGGGCTGCCGATATCACAACACTGAGAGAAGCCCGTCATGGAAGCGCATCAAAAGCAGATAACCGTTTATTCGAATCATACGGAAAGCGCGCCTGTCATCTACCTTCCTGTGGTCGTGGGCGACGGCAGCGAGGTTTATAAGTGTTGCCGAGAGCTCGACTGTCCGCCATTCACCCTCGTCGCCATTGGCGGGCTCGATTGGAATCGCGAGCTGAGCCCCTGGGCATGCGACGGGACCGTACGCGATGCCGAGCCCTTTGGTGGGCAGGCTGCCGGCTTTCTTGATGAGCTGCTGAATCAGATAATCCCCCAGGTGGAGTCGTCGCTTCCTCAGCCACCTGTTTGGCGTGGCATTGCCGGTTATTCGCTGGCGGGCCTCTTTTCGCTTTGGGTCCCCTGGCAGACCGATACCTTTGACCGCGTCGCAAGCGCATCGGGATCCCTGTGGTTTCCTGGCTTTATCGACTATGCGCACGAGCACGAGATGGCAGTTACGCCCGACGCCGTCTACCTGTCACTCGGCAAAAAGGAAACCAAGACGCCCAACCGCATGATGAGGCACGTACTCGACGACACGCGCGCAATGGAAGAGCTACTCATCGAGCGCGGCATTCCAACAACGATGGAGCTCAACCCCGGCAATCACTTTGCCCAAACCGATCTACGAATGGCCCGCGGCATACGCTGGATCCTTGCGCACTAAAAAACCGGCCATGCGAATCGGACGCATGACCGGCTTATTTAACCGACTTGGGCACAACCGCTATTCGGCAGTCTCCTCGAGTTCCGAGACATCGAACTCAAAGTCGTTACCGGGCAGAATCGCGTTGAGCACGATGCCCACCAGCGAGCCCACGGCAAGGCCGGAAAGCGAAATCGTCACGCCACCCAACTCCAGCACGATGGCACCGGCAGTGCTATAGGCAATGCCGAGCGAAAGTACGAGTACCAGAGCGGCCACCAGCACATTGCGGTTGTTCTGGAAATCGACTTGGTTTTCGATAAGGTTGCGAACGCCCACGGCACTGATCATGCCATAGAGCACGAGCGACACGCCGCCGATTACACACGCCGGCATGGCCGCAATGACAGCCGCAAACTTGGGGCAGAACGAAAGCACGATGGCGCAGCACGCGGCAATGCGAATCACACGCGGGTCGAACACGCGCGTCAGAGCGAGCACGCCGGTGTTCTCGCCATACGTGGTGTTGGCCGGAGCGCCAAAGAGCGAAGCCAGAATCGTGGCAAGACCATCACCGAGCAGCGTGCGGTGCAGGCCGGGGTCGGCGATGTAGTTGCGCTCACAGGTGGAGCCAATAGCGGAGATATCACCGATATGCTCGATCATGGTCGCGAAAGCCAGCGGCATGATGGTGATGATGGCCGTCGTGGCAAGACCGCTATCGAACTGCGGGCCAAAGAGCGCAAACACGGTGTTGTCCCACACGATGGGAAGACCGACCCAGGGAGCGGCTGCGACGCCAGAAAAGTCGACCTCGCCCAGCGCAGCCGCAACGGCATAGCTCACCACGACGCCCAGCAGGATCGGCACGATCTTAACCATGCCGCGGCCCCAGATGTTGCAGATGACGATCACAGCCACGGCGATAACGGCGACGAGCCAATTGGTCTGGCAGTTGGCAATAGCGGAGCTTGCCAGGATCAGACCGATGGAAATGACGATAGGGCCAGTCACCACCGGCGGAAAGAAGCGCATAACGCGCTTGGCGCCAAACGCGCGGAAGAGCGCCGCAAGCACCGGATAGAGCAGGCCGGCACAAGCTACGCCCAGGCAGGCGTAGGGCAAAAGCTCCGTCTCGCCGTTGGGCGCAATCGCGGCATAGCCAGCGATAAAGGCAAACGACGAGCCCAGAAAGGCCGGCACCTTACCGCGCGACAGGAAGTGAAAGAGCAGCGTGCCCAGGCCGGCAAACAAAAGCGTTGCCGAAACCGAGAGACCGGTGAGCACGGGCACCAGCACCGTGGCGCCAAACATGGCAAACAGGTGCTGTAGACCGAGCAGGAACATGCGCGGGCGGCCGAGCGACGATGCATCGTAGATGGCATCGGCGACAGCGGGCGTCGAAGACTGGGACATGGATGTCCTTTCGAATGGAAGGGCGATCGGGCATATCGGATAACCTGCCCGAACGATACGATCCGAACCATTGTACGCGATACGCCGTGTCTCGCACGCGCCGTCACCTGTGAACGTTACCGCTATTTCCAAACGCGCTCGGCAACGCGCTTGACCAGCGCAATCTTTGCCCACTGCTCGTCCTCGGTCAGCTTGTTGCCAATCTCGCAGCTGGCAAAGCCACACTGCGGAGACAGATACAGGTTCTCGAGCGGAACATACTTTGCAGCCTCGTGAATACGCTCGACGATGGCATCCTCGTCCTCAAGCTCAGCGGCCTTGGTGGTCACCAGGCCCAACACGACCTTCTTGCCGGGGGCAACGTACTTGAGCGGCTCAAAGCCACCGGCACGCGGCGTATCGAACTCCAGGTAAAATGCGTCGACATCCTCGTGTGCGAACAGGTACGGCGCGATGGGGTCATAGCCGCCCTCGAAGGCATAGGTAGAGTGGTAGTTACCACGGCACACGTGTGTGTTAATGACAAGGTCATCGGGCTTGCCCTCGATGGCGGCGTTGTTGAGTGCCACGCCCAGCTCGCTTACCTTTTGCAGGTCGACCGGGCTCATGCCGGTTTTGGCGACAAAATCGGTATCGCAGTAGATGCCCCAGGTGCAGTCATCAAACTGGATGTTGCGGCAGCCTGCTGCGTACAGGTCGGCGATCACCGTGCGATAAGCGGCTGCAATGGCGTCGGCAAGTTCCTCATCTGTCTTGTAGACGGCGCGCAGGCTCTCCTGCTGGCCATCGCAGCGGTCGAGTGTGACTTCGGAGAACGTCTGGATTGGCGCCGGAATGGTTTGCCGCGCGACCTGGCCCTCCCCCTCGAGCGCCTTGACAAATTTAAAGTGCTCGACGAACGGATGGTTCTCGCCGCTAATGGGGCCGGTTACCACGGCGGTGTCGGCGGTGGTCTCCTCATCGTGGAACATATAGCCCGTACGCGAGGTGCGACGCTCGACGCCGTTCAGCCCCCACATAAAATCGAGGTGCCAGTAGCTGCGGCGAAACTCACCATCGGTGATGACCTGTAGGCCGGCGGCCTTTTGCTTAGCCACCAAATCGCGAATGGCCTCGTCCTCGACGGCCTTAAGGCCGTCGTCATCGAGCGTACCCGCGGCGTAGGCGGCACGGGCGTCCTTCACGGCCTGCGGACGAAGAAAGCTGCCGACGATATCGGCACGAAACGGCGCGTTCGGTTGAATCGAAGTGCTCATAGATATCTCCCTTTGCATTGGTTGCTTTACTGGGACAGAGTATGAGCGCTCATATGGCCATCGTAAAATATACGTTTATAACAGTTTGATATAGGAAACTTCTATATTCACACCAACAAATCGTCGAGCCAAGCCATCCCATATCCGCCAGTGCAAATAGCCATTTTCGTGCCCATATGGCACTAGCAGCTCTGCCCTATCGACCATACGCTTAGTAGTGACCGCACAAGGCCACGCGAGAGATAGGAGCGACCATGACCACGTTTACGACCCCCACGCGCCGCACCGATCGCACTACAGGACTCCATTACGCCGAGACCCCCGTGCGTCAGCGCACCGTTCTCACCTGTGGCAGCTGGCGCCGCGTGACCCGCCGCATCGTTTGCGGCCTGACCTGTGCACTTACCGTGAGCTCGCTGCTCATGCCGAGCATTTCGTTTGCGGCGGAGCGGGTCGAGGTCGACGGCAACATCTATAACGCCGGCACCGCAGCTGGCGACGGCAGCACGTGGGCCTGGGACGGCGCCGACGACATGACACTCAATGGTTATAACGGCGGAGGCATCGCTGCCTACGGCAAGCTCAACGTGAGCTACGAGGGCAACAATACGGTTGCCAATGACGAAGGCGACGGCATTTCCGTTGTGGACGGTGCCAATGAGGGCGCCGAGCTCAACATCTCCGGAACGGGCACCCTGACGGCAACAGCAGAAGGCAACGCCTTGTATTCCGAGGGCGATATGACGATCAGCGGAACAGGAACTGTCACCGCCAAGGGCGCGGGCGCCGAGGGCATCCTTGCCGACGGCGACATAACCATAACCGGCGGCGGCACAGTCGACGCACGCTCCGAGCAGGACTGCGGCATCGTCGCCGAAGAAACCCTCACGGTATCCAACAGCACGCTAACCGCTCAGGGATTCGGCAGCGGCATATATGCCTTCGATGGCCTGACCATTGATGCGGCGACCGTACGAGCGTATGCATACCCAGCGCGCGAAGATAGCCCCACCGCCATCTTCACCGACGAGGGCGACATCACCATTAAAAACGGCTCATTCGTTCACGCTTATGCCGAGGGTGAAAACGCCTCAGGAATCTACTCGTACAATCACGACACCGACAGCCCCGGCGGGCGCATCTTTATCAGCGACTCGACCGTCGAGGCCATTGTCCACTACATCAACCACGATGGAGGCAACCAGCCCCTACCGCCCATCGGCAATGGCGACATTGTCGTAGTTGACCCAGACGTGAACGCTCGTACGTATGGCATCTTCGCTCTCACCGAGGATGGCCTAACGCCTGCAACCATCTCCATCACACGCAGCCGCGTAACAGCAGAGGGCGACACCGCCGCCATCTTGGCCGTGGTGAATAGTGCAGACGGCAGCATTGCCGGAACGATCAATATCGTCGACAGCATTATCGAAACACCTAACGGTGAACGCATTTGCGACGTGCGCTTCGTTGACACCAATCCCGTCGATGCCCCCTACCAGCGCGGCCAGACGATCGGCACCGCCAATGATGTCATCACGGATCTGGACAGCGACGCCATCGCCAAGCGCGCCGTCATCGTTCCGGTGGATACGCCCCCGGCGAAGCCCGAGTCGAAGCCTAAGGTAACGACCGCCGCCGCGACCATCAAGCATGTCGACACCAAGGGCACGCTCGCGGCCACGGGTGACGCTTCCGCCATGGGCGCCGTCGCCGCTGCCATCACAGGCGTGGCAGCCGTCGTCGCCGGCATCTTTACCAGTCGCAAGCGCTCGTAACTCCAAGTCTCGTGACGCTCGATCAATTCGGGCGCGCACCGTCCCATGGTAAGCGGCCGCCGGACCTCCCACCGGCGGCCGCGCCTCGTTTGAACGAACCGACTCAATTGTTCGCCCAAAACAGGCGCACCCGCTCAGTCGCCCACAGCAATACAAACTGTTTCAGCGCGGCGCGACTCGTTATGCCCAGCTTGGCATAGGTGTTCGACAGGCGATTCTTAACCGTGCCACGCGAGATGCCCATGTGAGCAGCAATCTCATCGTTGGTCCAGCCGCGACAGGCCAGCATAGCGATGGCGAACTCCGTCGTGGTCAGGCTCTCGGCAACAGTGGCCCCCGCCCCCGGATTATGTACACGACGCCAACCGCGGCTAAACCGTTCGGTAACTTTGATGATCTCCGAGAACTCCTGCGGATGGCCTTTCTTTAGGCATGACTCCAACACGCCCTGCAAAAGCCCGTGATGTTCGCCGACGATTTCAATCAGGCCATCGGGCTGTGCAATCTGCCAGGCACGCATAAAATGAGCGTTCGCGCGGTCAGCTTCGCGCTGGTTAATCCACCCAACGGCGGCAATCAGGTGCAAGAAGACCTCAGGGACGGGATAGCTCTCCTGCTTCATCGACAAGGCGTTCTCCGCCATACCCACGCAGCGCCCGTAATCGCCGTCGAGGTAGGCACGGTGCGCCAGTGCATAGGTTGCAAACAGGCGCAGCCCCTCGGGCAGCAGTGATGCATATAAATCGAATTCGCCGCGTGACACCGGCGAGGGAAAATGCAGCAGTACACAGGCGCTCGCCGCAAGCAGCATATATGAGGCCTGGGCGCGTGGATCCTTTGCCGCCCTTTGGCCCTTCCCCGTCTCCTCGAGGTACGCAAGGCAGCGGCGCGCCGCCAATGCGCGATTCAGCGACAGATTTGCATAGGCGCACAACAGGCATGCCGAAAGACGGAGCGAAAGGTCATCCGATAGTAAGTACGGCTCCGCTAGGCGTCGTGCCTCATCGGGGCAAGCGCGATAGTAGTGCGCCTCGGCACGCGCGATAACGCCATAGTCATCTTTGAGCATCACGTCGAGCGTGTTTTCGAGCGTTCCTGGCTCAAACGCCGTACACATAAGCGGCATGGGAAAGCGCCAGCTATCGGTATATATCCGATCCATGGCGACCTCCCCTCGCATAGCGGCTCACTTTGATGGTAATGCGAGGGGGCGCCGGTTAATGGGACATGTGGCTCGAAATACAGCCTCATCCTGGGACGTTCGCGGTAAATCGAACGGTGCCAAGTTTAAATGCGGCACCGCTCAAAAGGCTAAATATGCTGGCGGATCGCGTCGATATAGGCTTGGCCGTAGCGCGTGAGTGTCGTGTTCTTGCGCGTGATGATGCCGATCTCCATGTACTCGTCTACATCGAGCGGAATCGAGATGATGCCGGGACCGTTGAGCTCGTGACTGATCACGCCTGAGCATACCGTGTAGCCGTTGAGGCCCATGGCCAGGTTGAACAGCGTCGCGCGATCGCGCACGCGGATGTTCTTGCGACGCTCAAACGTCGAGGTCAGTTCCTCGGAATAGTAAAACGAATTATAGCTGCCCTGCTCGTAGGACAGGAAGGGATAGTCCTCCAGGTCCTCGAGCGTCACGCTGGAGCGGCCCGCCAGCGGATGGTCGGCGCACACAAAAACGTGCGGCGTGGCACAGAAGAGCCCCTCGAATACGAGCTCGTTGGCGGCGAGCATGCGCTCGATGACCTCGCGATTGTGCTCCGACAGATACAGGATGCCGAGCTCGCTTTTCATATGCGCGACGTCCTCGATAATCTCGTGAGTCTGCTCCTCGCGCAGGGTAAAGTCGTAGCGCGCGGCATCGAACTCGCGGATCACATCGACAAACGCATTAACGGCAAAGGAATAATGCTGGCAGCTCACACTAAAGTGCGGCACTTGCTCGGACGCGCCCTTGTACTTGCCTTCGAGCAGATCGGCCTGGTCGAGCACCTGTCGCGCGTAGCCCAAGAAGGTCTCGCCCTCCTCGGACACAATGACACCCTTGTTGGTGCGCTCAAAGATGTGCACACCCATCTCGTTTTCGAGATCACGAATCGATGCGGTAATCGAAGGCTGCGACACAAAGAGTCGGCGCGAGGCCTCGGTGATGCTGCCGCATTCGGCAACTTTGACGACATATCTGAGCTGCTGAAGCTTCATAGCGCCCTCCCTAGACGTTCGTGACGTCGAAACCCGTCGTGCTCACTTGAAGCATAAACGGCGGCATCTCCCCTGTTGCCGCACAGGCAGCAATCTGATGCAGAGCCCCGGCAACTGCATCGTCTGCTGCAGCGCCGATATGCCAGCGTGCGGCAGCCGTGACGGCCTCGTTGGCATTGGCGACTGCAACGGAGTTGGGAACGGCATCGATCATGGGCAGATCGTTATCGGAATCACCGAATACGGCCACCTCGTCGAGCGTCAGGTCCAAAGCGCGCGCCAGCTCCAGCGCGGCGCAACCCTTGTCCCAACCTGCTGGAAGGATGTCGAACAGGCGCACACGATTGTTGGGAAACACGAGTGAGAGCTCCGGTACCTCAGCGGCAACGCGCTCACGTAGCTCCGCGAGCTCCTCACGCGAGCGGGCGCTCCAGATATTCGCCTTGAACACCGGCGCGTCGTCGACAACGGGACGGCACGGAGCCTCTTCGCCTTTGAGCCATGCGTTGCCGCCCGACTCCATGGCGCGACGCACGCGCTCGGGGTCGCTCGTCACGCAATAGGCATCGTTATCCCAAAAGTCGTCACCCAGGCTGTAGACCTTTAGATAGGTATCGTCGGTCTCTTGCTCCAGATAGTCGGCCAAACGCATCAGAGCATCGTTGTCGATTGCGTGCGAGGCGACTACTTCGCCGCCGACAAACATCACCTGGCCGTTACAGAACGCGCCAGTCGAAAAACACTCGGAACGATTTTTGAACATCCAGCCCATCGCGGACGGCTGACGACCCGAAACCGGGCCAAAGTGTAGACCCGCCGCCTGCATGGCATGAATACCCTCGATGGCGTAGTCGCTGGCGCCGTCATGCCCGGCCGGAATCAGCGTATCGTCCATATCGGTCAGCACAAGTTTAATCATAAGGTCCCCTCGGTCATTCTTAATCCCGTCTATTGTACCGACCTGCCAAAAAGGGACAGGTTTATTTCGGCAGGTTTCATCTGGGAAAACGCAAAGTCCCAGTTGCTACCCGCCAAAATAAACCTGTCCCTTTTTGGCAGGTGCGCTAGTATAGGGAACAACAGATTCGATGCGGGAGTGCCGGCGGTGCAAACCACAAGGCTGAGAGGGCATGGGGCCCAATCCTTTGAACCTGTCAGTTAATGCTGGCGTAGGGAGCATGCCGCCTTTTTAGGGGCGCTGTCTATGCACAGCGCCCCTTTTCTATGCCAAGGAGGCATGTGCAGTGATTGATTCGGAACAGCTTAAGCAACATATGGTCAAGGCCGTGGAGGAGATTCGCGCCACCAATCCGATGGCCGGCTCCATCACCAACACGGTGACGATCGACTTTGTCGCCAACGCGCAGCTCGCCGTGGGCGGTTCGGCCGCCATGGTCTATCTGCCCGACGAGGGCGAGGCGCTCGTTGCCGGCGGCGGCGCCATCTATCTCAACATGGGCACGCTCTTCCCCATCTACGAGCAGACGATTCCCCGCGCGGCCAAGGCGGCACACGACGCCGGCAAGCCCTGGGTGTTCGATCCGGTGGGCCTGGGCATCGGCAGCCTGCGCACCCAGTTGGTAAATGAGCTCAAGCAGTACAAGCCCGCCATCGTGCGCGGCAACGCCTCCGAGATCATCGCACTCGCCGGCCTGTGGGGCCTTGAGGGCGAGGCAGCTGATCTGAGCCGCGTACGCGGTGTCGATACCACCGACACGGTCGATGCCGCCCGCGATGCCGCCGTGGCGCTCGCTCGCTACACCGGCGGCGCCGTTGTGGTCTCGGGCGAAGTCGACCTAATCACCGACGGCATAACCGTGGCCAAGTCCCACGGCGGCAGCCCGCTCATGTCCAAGATCACCGGTTGCGGCTGCTCGCAGGGCGGCGTGCTGGCCGTGTATGCCTGCGCCGCCGACCCGTTTACGGCAGCCGTCTGCGGCACCGCCGTCTACAACGTTGCCGGCACGCGTGCCGCCGCTGTCGCCGATGCCCCGGCAAGCTTTAAGGTCGCCTTTATCGACGAGCTCTACCGCGCAACCGCCCAGGATATTGCCGACAACCGACTCGAGCTCGAGGAGGCATAAGCCATGTCCGAACCCGCAACCAATGCCGGCATGAACACACTCGTCGCCGTGGCCATCGCCCCGTGCGGCACCGGCGACGAGCTGTCCGCCGAGGTCGCCGAGGTCGTGCGCGTCATTCGCGAGAGCGGCCTTCCCAACCGCACCACCTCGATGTTCACCGAGATCGAGGGCGACTGGGACGAGGTCATGCAGGTCGTGCGTGACGCGACCTTTGTGTTGGCAAGCAAGGGCATCCGCACCGAAGTCGTGCTCAAAGCCGATATTCGACCCGGATTTACCGACACCATGACCGGCAAACTTGAGCGCATGGAAGCGCAGATCAAGAAGCAGGAGGAAGCACGATGAGTATCCGCGACAACCTTGATATCTCGGCCTATCTGGTACTCGGCCCCGAAAACACGCTGGGACGTCCCGTGGGCGATGTGGTGGCCCAGGCGCTCGACGCAGGCTTTACCTGCATCCAGGTGCGCTCCAAGGTGGCAAGCGCCCGCGAGATCATCGCGCTGACCGGCGACGCCGCGCAGGCAATCGCACAGGCCGGCAAGACCGGTCAGGTCGCCCTGTTAATCGATGACCGCCTTGACTGCGTGCTCGCCGCGCGCGAGCAGGGCATCGCTGTCGACGGCGTGCACGTGGGCCAGAGTGATATTCCCGTCGAAGTCTGCCGCAAACTTTTGGGCCCCGATGCCATCGTGGGCCTTTCGGCCCGCTGCGAGGAGATGCTCGAGTACGTCAAAACCGCCGACATGAGCCTGGTCGACTATCTTGGCATCGGCCCGCTCCACGAGACCGAGACCAAGCGCGACTGCGGACGCGCGGCCGACGGCTCTATCATTACCAAGAGCTTTGAGGACCTGGCCGCACTCCACGCAGCAGGCCCCGTGCCCATCGTGGTGGGCGGCGGCGTCAAGACGGCCGACCTGCCGCAGCTCAAGGCCACCGGCGTCGACGGCTTTTTCGTGGTGAGCGCCGTCTGCAGTGCCGACGACCCCCACGCCGCGGCCAAGGAGCTCGTCGACACCTGGCAGCAGGCATAGACATAAGCCGAGCAGCTGATTCGCAGCCTCATATCTTCAAGAGCGGAAAGCGCATCCCAGAATGGACGTCCAAACTGGGATGCGCTTTCCGTATAGAGAGCCAGTGGGAAACTGTATCCCAGTCTGAACGCATATTCCGGGATGAACTTTCCGCCACGGGCCTCTCGCGGAAACCGCATCCCATTCCAAACGCCCATTCCGGGATGCGCTTTCCGCTGCAGCCTCTACCCCGCCAGATACGCTTCCAACGCCGGCAAAGTCGCCTCCGCATCGCGACGGCCGATCTGATAGATGCGCTCGAGCTCATCAGGCTCGCGGCACAGCGACGGCACCTTTACCGATTCACTCGGCCGCACCACAAAGACCTCGCCAGCGGCCTCGCGACGCGCCAGGTCATCGAGCGTGGCATTGTAGACCTCATGCCGATGCCCAAGCGCTGCGACAAACTCCGGGTAGTGACGGAACACACGCCGCAACATGGGCATTACGCTGTTGGGCTGCTTTACAAAGCCCGCCGGTTGCGTCAGCACCACCACGTTGCGGTCATAGCCCTGCGCAAACAGCCATGCGCTGGGAATAGAATCAGCCACGCCACCATCCAAATACTTACGCCCCTCAATGGCGACAGGACGCGTTGCCACGGGAATCGCCGACGAGGCGCGGATCCACTCGATATCGCGCTCGTCGCCATAGGGCAGATCATGGTAGACCGCCTCGCCCGTCTCGATATCAGTACACACGCACGTAAACCGCATGGAGCAGGCACGATATGTCTCCAAATCGATGGGATCGCGCTCGATGGGCACCTCGTGATAGGCAAAATCGGCATTGAACATATCGCCGGTCCGCAGCCAGCTTGCTACACCCGCATAGCGCTTGTCGGCACAATAGGCCTTGTTATAGCGAATGGCGCGGCCGATCTGGCGCGATTTAAAATTGTAGCCAAACGCCGCGCCCGCCGAGACACCCACCATATGGTCGCAGGTCAAACCGTGCTCCATCCAAACGTCGAGCACGCCCGCCGTATACATACCGCGGTAGCCGCCTCCCTCGAGCGCGAGCCCCACCGTGCGCGTCGTATCCGGCTGTGCCATGCGACCATCTCCGTTCCTGCGTTTAAAACCGGGACAAGTATACCCGTCAACATATAGCGTCTCAGTCGCATTTTTATCGAACATCGCATCGTCGCGCTACCGCCTGTCGAATAATAGCCGCCCACAGCATGTGCACCCATATCCCCGCACTCGAGGAAAGCGGCTTTATGGTGACGCTCGACAAGCACATTTGGCAGATTGTGCCCACCGACCGCGATCAAGGCCGCAGCACGCAAATCATTTCATCGATGCTCGAAATGGCGCAGTCGCTCCATCTGCCCGTCGTGGTCGAAGGCGTCGAGACAAATGAGCAGGCGAACATGCTACGACAAATGGGCGCCCGCTACGCTCAGGGCTTCCTCTGCTACCGCCCCATGCCGGCGAAGGATTTTGAGGCATTGCTCGATGGTGGCAATAACAACTGATACGCTCGCGCGCAAAACGCCACCGTCGAAGGGGATATTTGTCTCCATTAGCTAACTTATATCCCCAATTCAAACCGAATTGGGGATATGATACAAACCGTTGTTCCGCCCAAGGAGGTTATCCATCATGAACGAGTCATATCGCCTGGGCGAGCAATCGATTATTGCCTATCTTCAGCGACTTGCGAACGGCGTCTCGACCGCCGAACTCGATGTTGCCGCGCTGCCTGCTGAGCTACGCGCCGTTGGCGAGCAACTGCAAAAGACGCATGCCATCCTGCAACAAGAGCGCCAGCTGCTTGAGCGCAACGCCTATATCGATCCGCTCACCAACTTGGGCAACCGCAACGGATTCGACCGTCACGTCGAGCAACTCTGGCGCAAAGGCGACCCCTTCACCTGCGCCTATATTGACATCGACCATCTCAAGCATTGCAATGATAGGTTTGGCCACGCCGAAGGCAATCGCTATATTCTGAGCATCTGCCGCACGCTCTCCGAAACCATGGAGCACGATGAAATGCTGTTCCGTATCGGTGGAGACGAGTTTGTGCTTATCTCGCTCTCCGCAAACGAGATTGAACTCGAGCAGCGCTTGGAGCAGGTACGTACCAGGCTGATCGAGGCGAGCTCAGGTGGCAAGGCGCCCATGATCGGCAGCTTTAGCTTTGGCTGCTCGCGCGTCGATCCACTTGCTGGCGACACGCGTCGCCAGATGACGATGGATGCCGATCGCAAGATGTATCGCTATAAGCTTATGCATCGTGTGCAGCAACCGAAAGACGATGACGCGCCGCAACGCCCAATCGTCGATCAGCTTCCCTGCAACGACCGGGTGTTCCAAGCGATCTCCATGAGCTCCGAGACGCGCTATCCGTTTATCCTCAATCTCGATACGGGAGAATCGCAATGGTCGGTTAACGCCGTGCGCGATTTTGACCTGCCCTCCCAGCACCCTTTTAACTCACTCGACATGTGGCTTGCCCGCGTTCACCCCGAGGACCGCGACAACGTACGCGCCGAGCTCGACATGGTGATAAACGGCACGTGGCACTTCCACTACATGCAGTATCGCGTAATGGACGCCACCGGAAAATACGTGCTTTGCGACTGCACGGGCTACCGCTTGGACGGCACCGATACCGAGCCCGGCATGTATGTGGGCATTATCATCAACCGAAGCTTGGCAGATACGACCGATTCCGTGACCGGCTTGGGCGATATTCATGCCCTGGTCAACGCCATTGGCGAAATGCGTCGCGTGGCGCGCAAGGCTGGTTTGATCGCCATCAAAATCGACGATATCGCTCAGGTCAATGCCCGCTTTGGCTTTGATGCGGGCGACCGCGTTTTGGCAGAATGTGCCGCCTGTCTGGTGGAATGTTCGCGCGGTAAGGGTCGTATGTTCCGCTCGACGGGGCCGATGTTCGTGGCTCTTTTCGACGACTTTGATCCCGAAGAAACCGATGCGATTGCAGAGGAGATCGAGCGGTTCCTGGGTTCGCCCGTGCTCTTTGGCCCATTTGAATATCAGCCGCCCATTCGCGTGGCCACGCTCCATCTGGACGGCGTCGACCGTCAGCCCGTTTCGATTTTGAACGAGCTCAAAGCGTTGCTCGGGAAAGCCGTGCAGGTGCCAGGTACCAAACTTGATTAGCACCGCGCCCACACCGCCTCCCCCATCGTGCGATAATCCTCTGCAGAAGTCACCGACAGCAGAGGGAGTTTGTGATGAAGGTTCTTTTGGTCAATGGCAGCCCCAAGGCAAACGGCAACACCGCCCGCGCACTCGCCGAAGTCGCCGAGCAACTCAATGCCGAAGGCATTGATACCGAGGTGTTTCAGCTGGGCACCAAGCCCATTCGCGACTGCATTGGCTGTGGTCAGTGCGGCAAGCTCGATTGCCGCTGCACCTTTGACGATGACGTGGTGAACGAGCTGATCGCTGCCGCCGAGCAGGCAGATGGCTTTGTCTTTGGCTCGCCCGTCTACTATGCGCACCCCAGCGGCCGCATCCTTTCGGCCCTCGATCGCGCCTTCTATGCAGGCGGGCATGCCTTTGAGCACAAACCCGGCGCCGCGGTCGCCGTCGCCCGTCGCGGCGGTACGTCGACCACCTTCGATGTGCTCAATAAGTACTTCACCATCAACCAGATGCCCGTGGTTGCCTCCACGTACTGGAACAACGTGTTTGGTCGCGTGCCCGGCGACGCCAATGGGGACGCCGAGGGCCTTGCCACCATGCGCAACATCGGCAAAAACATGGCCTGGCTCCTTCGCTGTATCGAGGCAGGACAGGCCGCCGGCATCAACGCACCCGAGGCAGATCGAGCAACGACCAACTTCATCAGGTAGAACGGCGGAACAAATACATGAACGTGCAGATTTTTGGCACCAAAAAGTCCTTCGATACCAAGAAGGCCCAGCGCTATTTTAAGGAGCGCCGCATTAAGGTGCAGTTTATTGACCTTAAGGAAAAGGAGATGAGCAAGGGCGAGCTCACGAGCGTGATGCAGGCGGTCGGCGGCATCGACAAGCTGCTCAACCCCAAAGCCAAGGACGAGGAGACGCTCGCGCTCATTCAGCACCTCACCCCCAGTCAGCGCTTCGATAAACTGCTCGAGAACCAGCAGGTTCTGGCCGAGCCCATCGTGCGCAACGGCAAAAAGGCCACCGTCGGTTATTGCCCCGATGTATGGGGAGCCTGGGAGTAGCTTGTGTTATTTGCCGGCGCGTGGGTATAAGAGCAGGCGTTTGGCATATGATTCAGCTGTAAGCCATGTCTAACAAAGGAGGGCACATGCCCAACAAACCCGTGAAGATCATCATGCTTACCGGATACCTCGGTGCCGGCAAGACCACGCTGCTCAACCACATCCTCGCTAACGACGGCGGCATCCGCGCCGCCGTGATTGTCAACGACATCGGCGAAATCAACGTCGATGCCAGCCTCATCGCTGACGGCGGCCTTTCCGAGACCGACGACCTCATCCCGCTCACCAACGGCTGCATCTGCTGCACGCTTTCGGATGACCTGGCCAACCAGCTGCAGGGCATCGCCGATTCGGGCAACTTCGACTACATCATCATCGAGGCCTCGGGCATTTGCGAGCCCATCCCCATCGCCTACACCATCTCGAGCTTCTGCGACGAGGCCAAGGTGGGCGGCGAGCCCAAGCTTGCGCTCGACAACATCGTGGCCGTGGTCGACTGCGCCCGCATGTACGACGAGTTCAACGGCGGCCGCGACCTGCTGGCAGAGGATATCGACGAGGACGACATCGAGAGCCTGCTCATCCAGCAGATCGAGTTCTGCTCCACGCTGATCCTCAATAAGACCGATACCGTGACGCCCGAGCAGATCGCCGAGCTCAAGGCCATCGTGCGCAGCCTGCAGAAAGACGCCGTGATCATCGAGGCCCAAAACGGCGAGGTTCCCATGGAGGAACTGCTCGATACCGACCGCTTCGACTTTATGCGCGCCTACAACTCCGCTGCCTGGATCGAGGCCATGGAGCATCCCGAGGAGCACGACGACCCCGAGGTGCTCGAGTACGACATCGAGACCTTTGTTTACTCGCGCCGCAAGCCGTTTGACCTGCAGAAGTTCACCGATTTTGTTGAGCAGGAGTGGCCCGACGAGGTCATCCGCGTCAAGGGTCCGCTGTGGCAGACCGGCTATCCGGACATGTGCTACATGTTCGAGCAGGCTGGCCACCAGATGCGCCTGATGGAGAACGGCCTGTTCGTTGACTCGGCACCCGAGGGCGAGAAGCAGAAGATCATCGACGAGAACCCCGAGATCATGCAAATTTGGGACGACGAGACGGGCGACCGCATGACGAGCCTGTGCATCATCGGCCGTCACATGGACAAGGATGCGCTCATCGCCTCCCTCGATGCCTGCCTGACCGACTGGCACCGCGCCTAGGTTTATCCAAGCGGGCATTTTTCCGCCTACGTAGCCGCCAAACCACCACGAAGGTGCCCTTCGTGGTGGTTTTTCGTTCTAAGCCAAGGAGATTCATGTTCAATATCGTGCTGTATGCGCCCGAGATTCCAGCCAATACGGGCAATATCGGCCGCACCTGCGTGGTTACCGGCGCCCGCCTGCATCTGGTGGAGCCGCTGGGGTTTTCGCTCGACGACAAGACGGTGCGTCGCGCCGGACTGGGCTACTGGCAAAACTTAGACGTGACGACCTATGCCGACTGGGAGGACTTCCTTGCCCGCAACGGCCTCTCCCCCGCCGATGAGCGCCTGCACCTGCTGACTAAAAAGGCTCGTCGCACCTATGCGCAAAGCACCTATCGCGACGGCGACTTCTTGGTCTTTGGCAGCGAGAGCTCGGGCATTCCCGAGCCACTGCTTGCCGCGGCGCCCGAGCGCTGCGAGCGCATCCCGATGCTGCGCGATTGCGACTCGCTTGATAACGCCGAGACTTGGGAAGCCCACGAGGTGTCGCTGGGGCATATCGAGGACGGCCATGAGGCCATCCTTCGGCAGGATATCTGCGGCAACTTCGTCAATCCGGACGACTACCGCATCAGCGCACTCAACCTCTCCAACAGCGCCGCCATCGTCCTCTACGAAGCCCTGCGCCAAACAGGCTTTGCCGGCATGTGACAAAGGAACTGTCCCTTTGTCACATTCAAGCGCCACGCCGACGGCACACACGCCTAATTGATGCTCTAGATAAAGAGCCCTCACTTTTAATCAGAATTAACTAAAGTAAAATGAAGTTAAACGGCGGTGTGAAAGGAGAGTCTTGTGAAATATCTCGAGAACCCGTTTACCCCCAGTTTTGGTGAGGTTCCTGCCCATCTCGCTGGCAGACAACAGATTATTCGGGATTTGGACCGTGCCTTCTTGAGCCAGCGCAGGCGCCCAGAATTGACCTCGATCTTCTCAGGCGCGCGTGGAACCGGTAAAACCGCTCTCATGTCGTCGCTCGCGACAAGGGCGGAATCCCACGGCTGGATTGCCGTAAAGACAACCGCGCTCCCGGGAATGCTTGAGGAAATCGAGTTCGGGGCGAAACGTGCTGCCGGCCATCTTATCGACCCGTCTAAGAACTTCGAAGTCACCGGTCTCGGAATTGCACCGCTCGGCAGTATCGAGGTCAATCGCGTTCACGATGCCTCAACCTGGCGTTATCGCATGAGCGACATCATCGACCAGCTCAACGAGGCGGGCACCGGTCTGCTCGTCACGGTTGACGAGGTAGACCCGACACTCGACGAGATGATTCAGCTCGCAGCGACGTATCAGCACTTTGTGACCGATGGGAAACGCGTCGCGCTGCTCATGGCGGGGCTTCCCAACAACGTCTCGACGTTGCTGAACCACAAGACGGTCTCGTTCCTTCGCCGCGCCCAACAATATCATCTGGGTCGCATTGCCGACTATGACGTACGCGAGGCCTTGATTCGCACAATCCAGGAAAACGATCGCCTGGCAGATGCTGAGGGAATCGATAGAGCCGTTCGCTCGATCTCTGGTTTTCCCTTCCTATTGCAACTCGTAGGCTACCGTGCCTGGGATCTCACAAGCGATTCGAAGGAAATCTCGTCACGCGACTTTGACCTGGGAATCAAAATCGCGCGCGACGAGATGGACGACCGAATCCTCGCGGCAACCTATCGGGAACTCACTGCAGAGGACAAGCGATTCCTCATCGCCATGCTCGATGACGAGGAAGAGTCCACCACCGCTGACCTTGTCGAGCGCCTTAAGCGTTCGCCGCAGCAGGTCTCCCGCTACCGACGCCGCATGATAGATGCCGGCATCATCGGGGAACGAGGACGAGGGCTCGTCGCATTTGAATTGCCATTCTTCCGCGACTATCTCGCCGCTCAATGCGTGAAATAAGCATCAATGAGGCAAAGGGGCTGTCCCTTTGCCTCATTGTCTATAGGTAGCGGCCGGTAATGCTCTTGGAGCAGGCTGCGATGTCGCTCGGCGTGCCAGCACAGACGATTTGCCCGCCCGCGTCGCCACCGCCCGGACCCATGTCGATCACGTAATCGGCGTTACGGATAAGGTCGAGATCGTGTTCGATCACGATAACCGTGGCGCCCTTGGCAACGAGGCCGTCGAACACACTCAGCAACACCTGAACATCGAGCGGATGCAGGCCGATCGTGGGCTCGTCGAATACGAATACGGCATCATCCTGCACGCGACCCATCTCGCTCGCAAGCTTAAGACGCTGCGCCTCGCCGCCCGAGAGCGCCGGTGTGGGCTCACCGAGTGTGAGATAGCCCAGGCCCAGGTCGTGCAAGGTCTGCAAGCGCGCCTGAACCTTCTTGAGTCCCACCGTGGCGTCGAGGGCCTCGTCCACACTCATGTCCATGAGCTGCGGCAACGTAAGCAGACTCCCGTCCTTGCCCTCGCGATGGATATGCGAAGCCGCGTCTGCATAACGCGAGCCGCGACATGCCGGGCAGACGATCTCGACGTCGGGCAAAAACTGCACGTCGAGCGATATCGAGCCCGTGCCGTCACACGTAGGGCAGCGCAAGGCGCCAGTGTTGTAACTGAAGGCGCCCGCCTTGTAGCCGGCTGCCTTGGCTTCGGGCGTACGGGCGAAGGCGCGACGCAGCTCATCATGGATGTCGGCATAAGTCGCCACCGTCGAGCGCACGTTGGCGCCGATGGGAGTGGCGTCAATCAGGTTGGCGCGGGCAATGCCTTCGGCATCGACCCAGCGCACGTGTCTTGGCAGACGCTCGCCATCTGCCTGCGCCTTGAGTGCCGGAATGAGCGTCTCAAGCACCAGCGTCGTCTTGCCCGAACCCGAAACGCCCGTCACCGCAACGAGACGGCCGCGCGGGATATCGACTTCGAGCGGTTTGACGGTATGGATGGTATCGGTTGCCATACGGATGTGGCCCTGGTCGAACATTTCCTCGTCAGTCACCTGCGGACGCAAGCGCTTGGGCTCGGCGCGCAAAAACGGGGCGATGCGGCTGCCCTGCGATTGCTCGACCTCGTCTACCGTGCCAGCGGCAATCACATTACCACCACCCGCTCCGGCAACGGGGCCCATCTCGACCAGATAGTCGGCTTCCACCAGTACGCGCGTATCGTGGTCGACAACAACCACGGTGTTGCCGTCATCCACCAGATCGCGCATCACGCCCACCAAGCCGTCGACATTGGCGGGATGCAAGCCGATCGAAGGCTCGTCCAGCACATAGAGCACGCCCGTCGATCGGTTGCGCACCACGCGGGCGAGTTGCACGCGCTGGCGCTCACCCGTGGAGAGCGTGGCACCAGCGCGGTCGAGTGAAAGGTAATCGAGACCCAAGTCGACCAGGCGACGGGCCGCGCCCAAAAATGAATCGCAGATATCCATCGCCATGGGCCGCATCTCGACCGGCAAGGATGAGGGCACCCCGCGCACCCACTCGACCGCATCACCAAGCGTCATGGCCCCGGCCTGTGCCAGATTGATACCGCGCACCTGAGGCTGGCGCGCAGCCTCGGAGAGACGCGTGCCGCCGCAATCGCGGCATGCCCCCTCGCGCAAAAAGCGTGCAACGCGTTTGAGGCCCTTGTCGTCCTTAACCTTGGCGAGCGCATTCTCAACGGTATAGACGGCGTTGTAATAGGTAAAGTCGAGCGGCGTGGCGCCCTCGCCGTTTTTGGGAACGTAGAGAATGTGCTTCTTAACCGCCGGACCGTGGAACACGATGTCGCGCTCTTGAGGCGTGAGCTGGTTAAACGGCACGTCGGTGCGCACGCCCATCTCGCCGGCGACCTGCTTCATCAAATCCCACATGAGCGTACCCCAGGGAAGCACCGCACCTTCGTTGATGGTCTTTGACTCGTCGGGCACCAGGCTCGCCTCGTCCACCTCGCGCATGACACCGGTGCCGCCACAGGTGGGGCATGCACCGCCACTGTTAAAGGCAAGGTCCTCGGCGCTCGGAGCGTAGAACTCGCGGTCGCACGTCGGACACGTGAGCGACAGGCCAGCCGCTACGTTGAGGCTTGGCTCCACACGCGCCCCGCAATGCGGGCACACGTGATGGGCGCAACGGCTAAAGAGCAGACGCAGGCTGTTGTTGAGCTCGGTCATGGTGCCAAAGGTGGAGCGCACGCCCGGCACGCTCGGACGCTGGTGCAGCGCGAGCGCCGCCGGTACGTGCAATACCTCATCCACCTGAGCGTGCTCGGCCTGCGTCAAACGACGGCGGGTATAAGTGCTGAGTGCTTCCAAGTAGCGACGCGAGCCCTCGGCATAAAGAACCCCCAGCGCCAGCGAACTCTTGCCCGAACCCGATACGCCGGCAATGCCCACGAGCTTTCCCAGCGGAATATCGATATCGATGTCCTTGAGGTTGTGTACGCGCGCGCCGCGCACCTCGATAGCCTGCGGGCTCATCTTCTGTTCCGTCACCTTTATCACCCTACTCATGCCATAAAATGCGGTCGCGGATATACTCGCCCAGCATGGGCACGGTAAATCGGACGAGGCCGTATCCGGCAGCCTCGATGACGCGCTCGCGAATCAGGCTTGCGCGATATTTACTCGCCCAGCTCTGGGTGCGATCGCAGCGCTCAATGATATCCGCCATGCGCGTCGGTTTACCCTCGTCAGCAGCCATGGCCTCGATAAAGAGGCGTTGTGGACTGCGCAGCCCGTAATACAGAGGCGCGTCAACCGCTTCGTAGAACTCGGAGACGGCATCCGCATGGCCATCCTCGACATCGCGTTCTTCAATGACCCGCGAGTCACGCCGGACAGCAGCCCGCCACATGTAATATCCCACCAGCTGGACCATATAGGGATGCCCCATGCTCCTGCGCGCCGCAAGGTCCGCCGTCCCCGCATCAACGCAAAGACCAGCGCCTTTGACCGTCTGGATATATGAATCGCGCACCTTGGGCAAAGAAATCGCCCCCAGCGTACGCTGCTGGGCGCGCCGCAAAAACGTCACGCTCGGCTCTTCGAGCAAGTCATCAACCATGCTGGGCAAACCGGCGAACACTAGCGCAAGGCCGCGCTGGTCGCTATCGGACAAGCCCGTGGCATCCTGGTCTCCGAGCACCTGCTGATAGAGAACGGCAAGAGCCGCCAGCTCCTCGATAGACGCAGATTGAGCCTCGTCAATCGCAAACAGTATGCCCTTGCCTGGACCGAGCTTCTTGAGACGCTCGTTGACCAGCCCTCGCAACGTCTCGCCCTTTGCCCGCGCCGCCTCGACCGACATCCGGCCAAACGACGGCCCGAATTCCATTGACGTCACAACGGGTTTATTCGAGCGAAGCGCGTCGGCCAGGCGGTCGCACAAGCCAAGCGAAGCGGAATCGGAGACAACCGCCCATCCGCGCTCGCTGGCTAGACGTTGCAGCTCCCGCAGGAGAACCGTCTTGCCGCAGCCGCGATTTCCCGTAATGAGCATGAGCCTGCCCGGCGCTCCGGCGCCGTTGTCGAGTCCTTCCTCAAAATCTTCGATGACCGACTCTCGACCGATGAGCATCGGAGGCCGCTTGCCTGCCGTTGGCTTAAAGGGATTTGGATTCATGTCGGCCTCCTCGGATCGGTAAACCCTGGTAACAGTTATACCAACTTATACCGAGTTATACCAATTAAATGCGGCAAAGAGTCTGACCCTCTATCACCTATGGCCGAAAAACTCGGCGTCTGCTGCTCGCCAGGAGCGGAAGGTGGTGGGATCGACCTTTACATGAGCTGCGGCGGGTACGTCGTACCATTTGACCGTGTAGCCGGCGCCGTGAGAGCAAAAGACCGAGTCGGGCGTGTTGGGCAGATCGGCCTCGGGCTCATAGGCGGCCGTCTCGATTACGCACTCGGCATCATGGCAAGGCGCATAGCCGGCGAACTCCAGGTACAGATGCCCACGACCACTCGTGTAGGCAGCCACCTCCAGCGCGTAATCCTGCACCTCAGATGCCGGCACGCGACCCACAAGCTTCGCCCGGTCTCCCGCCATCGTCGGCGGCTCGTACTCGGCACCCATGCGCGTGGCATCCGAGAGCGCCCGGCCCACGCACTCCCCCGGCACCTCGAGCTCAAAGCGATACCACGGCTCCAACAGCACCGCCGCGCCGGCCTCACGCGCCTGCATGAGCCCCTGGCGAATCGCGCGGTACGTGGCCTGGCGAAAATCGCCGCCCTCGGTGTGTTTGGCATGCGCGCGGCCACCCGTGAGCGTAATGCGCACATCGGTGATGGGCGAGCCGGTCAGCGCGCCCAGATGATCGCGCTCCATGGCGTTGGTGAGTGCCAGACGCTGCCAGTTAAGATCGAGCTCGTCGGTCGAGGTCACGGTGCCAAACTGCACGCCCGAACCCGCCGGCAACGGTTCCAGGCACAGATGCACCTCGGCATAGTGGCGCAGTGGCTCAAAGTGGCCCACGCCCTCGACCGGCTGCGAAATAGTCTCCTTATAGAGAATGCCGCCAGACTCAAACGCAACCGAAAGGCCAAAGCGATCGGCCAACACCCGCTGCACGACCTCGAGCTGCACCGCCCCCATGAGCTGCAGATGTATTTGTTCAAGATGCGTATTCCAGCTTACGCCGAGCATGGGATCTTCGTCCGCCAGCTCAGTCAGTGCTTTGAACACCGCATGGACATCGTGTTCGCCCGGAAGCACCGTATAGGTGAGAACTGGCGCAATGACGGGCGCATCGCACGCGGATTCCGCGCCCAAGGCGTCCCCTGGGCGAACGTGCGCAAGACCCGTCACGGCACAAATACCGCCAGCAGCAACTTCTTGGGCAAGCTCATACTTCTCGCCGTTATAGATGCGGACCTGATCGACCTTCTGCTCCCATGCCTCGGCACCGGAACGTCCGTCAATCATCTGCTTGGCATGCAACGTGCCGCCGGTCACTTTAACCCAAGCCAAACGCTCACCGTGATCCCCACGGCTGACACGATAGACGCGCGCGGCAAACTCCGGGAGCCACGCCTGTTCACGCATCAGCGCGCATATGCCATCCAGCAGCTCGTCCACGCCTTGGTCCTTGAGCGCCGAGCCGGCAAAGCAGGGAAAGAGCTTGCGCTCGGCAACCATGCGCGACAGCGTTGCGACAGAAAGCTCGCCCGCTTCAAAAAACTCCTCGAGCGCTTCTTCGTCTAACGCGGCAGCGTCCTCCTGAACGGCCCCGCCCGCCAGCAGTTCGCTGGCATCCAAGCAGCCCTCGGAAAGGCGTTGCCCAAGTTGTGCCAGCAAAACATCGCGGCCGGGATTCTCCAAATCGATTTTGTTGATGAAGATGAACGTCGGGATGTCATAGCGCGCAAGCAGGCGCCACAGGGTTTCGGTGTGCCCCTGCACGCCGTCGTTGGCGCCCACAACCAAAATCGCGTAGTCGAGTGCGCGCAGCGTGCGCTCCGCCTCGGCAGAAAAATCGACATGTCCCGGCGCATCCACGAGCATGACGTGGGTATCGCCATGGTCGAGCACGGCCTGCGACGAGAAGATCGTAATGCCACGCTCACGCTCGATCGCATTCGTGTCCAGATGCGAATCGCCATCGTCCACGCGGCCGCGCTTGCGAATGCGACCCGCGTTGAACAACATGGCCTCGGCCAGCGTGGTCTTGCCGGCATCGACATGCGCCAAGATTCCAACGACCGCTTGCTTCGACATGGCTCTCCTCTTATTACAAGCCCATCGCACGCGGCAACGGGCGTTCACGCTCCACACTGGATGATACAATTTACGGGCCGGCGGGCGAAGCGGGCCCTATCCCCCGACCGAGCTCATCGCCCCGCGTTGCCGCGCGGCGATTTTCGTAGGTTCGCGCCTTGCGAAAGCCGGCACCTCCCCTTTTGTCTGCCTTGGCTCATCTGAGGCGGTAACAGCGCGAACCCCACAACAACGCGTTTTACCAAAAATGGCCCCACTCGGGGCCATTTTCATTTCGATGAAACGCTGGTATGTGACTCGGCCTTTATGCCTCGCGCAGCCAATCAAACGCGACGCGCGGCGTACCGTCCGACACATATACGATACCGGCGCGCTTAAACCCGGCCTTGGCGATGGCGCCCTGCATGGGCAGGTTGTCTTGGTGTGTGTCGATACGCAGATGGTCGATGCGTTCCTCGGCAAAGGCAAACATCGCAGCCGCGACGCCATGCGTGGTGCCGTCGGATGCCACGCGGTGCAGCACAGCATACGGGGCGTCGCTGCGCCACTGGCCGCCCTCGATCACATCGTAGGAACTGTCCGGCCCCGGCAGAAAGGCAAACGTCGCCACCACGCGTCCGTCTTCCTCGCACACATAGCTGCCACCGGCGGCGATATCGGCAGCCAGCTGCTCGCCCGAAGGCGTGCCCTCGGGCCACTGCGTCGTGTTGCCATGTGCGCGCATAAAGGCGCGGGCCGCGTCATAGATGGCCATGACGGCGGGAATGTCGGTATCGAGGGTTTTTCTGATCATCACGCGGCGACCTCACGTTTATTGGTATCACTTTGATTGAGCAATGATACCAACGTTTGGAGAAGGGCGCGAAGCAGATGGGAAGCAAAAAGCGAGCCGCCTGGTCAAAGGCCAAAAGCGAGTTTTTGAGCGCTGCTACCGGCGGCGATATGAGCGACCTGTTTGCACGCGAGGACGAGCGCCGCGACGCCCTGGACTCCGAGCGCGATGAAGCCTGGCGCTACAAATCGTGCGAGCGCAAAAACCGTTACGACACGCGCGCCGAGGCCGAGGCAGTTATGGCCGACTGCGAAAACCGCGGACGCCGCGGGCTGGCCTGCTACAAATGCGAATACTGCGGCGGCTGGCACTTGACGTCGCACCCTTGGAAATAGGCGCCGCATCGGCACGGCATTGACGGAGCGCCAGCCATCGCACGCAAGCTACGGGCGCGGCGGCACCAACACATCGTAGCGAACGGCCTTGCCCGCAAGTTGATAGCTCGGCTTAACGCCGGCAAGCAGCGGCCCCTTCACCGGCCGCTTGATAACGACCTTGCGCGGGCGCGCCGCAAGCGCAGCTTCGACCAGCGTCTCCTCATCGGCGCACGGCTGCTCCAGATGGTGTAAGAGTTGGAACTTCTTTTTCACCGCCGCGCTCTTGGTGCGTTCGGGAAACATGGGATCCAGATATACCACGTCGGGGGCGGCAAGCTCGCCCCGCCCGATCAGCTCAGCCGTATGGCGAAGGCCGGCAATGCTGTCCTCGCCCGCATGTAAGCGCATGCGCGACACGGCAGCCGCAAGCGCCGGATCATCTGCCGCGCGATCCAGGGCATCCTTGAGGAGCGCCGCGATCACGCAATCCTGCTCATACAGATCGACGGTAAAGCCCGCGGCCGCCAACAGCAGCGAATCCTCGCCAAAGCCTGCCGTAGCGTCAATCGCCCATGGTCGCTCGATGCCCTTTGTGCGCGCAGCCTTCACCAACAGCTCTTGCTGCAGACGGCCCTGCTTGAGTCGCGGCAGCATGCGGCCAAAATCGGCACGCAGCTCCATCGTGCCGTCGGTGAGCGTGAGGCCCTCGGACTTCCCGGTCAGCTCAAGCCCCGCGGCCCGAGCAACAGAAAAGGGATCGACGACGCCCATGGGTACTCCTTAACAATCAAAACGAATACGTGAGCGCCGTTTATGTCGGCACCCAACCGTCCGCTATTGTCCCACATGCGACATGGCCCACAGCATCGCAATGCAAAGTACCGCCATCAATCCCGTGCACACGGCAGCGATCACGGAATCGCCCATGCGCCTTCCCAACGACCGCGGCTCACGCACTTGCCCTGCTCCGTACATCATGACTCCTCCTTGAGACCAGCTCCTTGTTACGGCCTCATCATCGCAGCGCCGCACATGGGCTGCCATCGATTTGCCTTACAGCTGGCTTTCCTTTTTGAAAGGTTGGACCGTGCAGGCAAGAGACGCTTTCAAACGCATGCATCGCCCCGTTGAACTACAATGTGCTTCACCATATGTGCAGCACTTGGGGTGCGCCAGGTTGGCGTACTCGTATCGAAAGGACCAGCCATGAGCTCTGCTCGTAAGACTCTCAAAATCCTTGCCCTCGTCTACTTTGTTTTGGGCATCGCCAGCCTCGTCATCGCCGGCGTCGGCATCGCGACCGGCAACCTCGATTCCACGTACGGGTCGAACGCCATGCTCGCCGCGGTCGTGCTGGTCGCCAAGGGCCTCATCGATCTCGCCGCGGGCGTTGCGGGCATCAAGGGCGCCAACAAGCCTTCGCAGGTGGATGGTGCGTTTAAGCTCGGCATCGTTGCCGCAATCGCCACGATTGCGCAGGCCGCGCTCACGCTTCCCGCGCTCGGCGGCAGCTCCGTCAATATCGTCGCCTTTGTCATCGTGGTCTACGACCTGTTCTTTGTTCAGCAGGCACACGCCGTTAAGGCCGAGAACAAGGACCGCCTGTAAGCGCTCGCTTCTCATAACCTCTGCAGCCAAGCAACTAAAAAGGGCCGATCGCGCATCTCCGCGGTCGGCCCTTTACGTTTGCCCAGACAAAACCTACCAAAACAAACCTGTCCCTTTTTGGCAGGTTGTTAGCTGTGGCGGTACTCGGCGATGATGAAGTCGATGTCGGTTTGAAGGGTGTCCAAGTTTGCCAGGCGCTCTTTATCGGCAGGGCGCGTGCGGTAGTAGTACGGCGTCATCTGGAACACCGCCTCGATGTCGGCCTGGGTTTGGAGCGTAATGTTCGCAGACACCCGCCGCGTTCCGACCAACTCGAGCTCGGTGGTCTTCGGCAGCTTCTCATCGTTAAGGTACGGCGTGTCGTAGAGTACCTCCTTGAGCCCAAACAGATGACGGGCACCCGGCACCACGGTGTAGAGCGAGCCCTCTGGCGCCAGCACGCGAGAAAACTCACGCTCGTTAAAGGGAGCAAAGAGCTCGGTCACCATATCGAAGGTGCCATCGGCCACGGGGATGTCCTTCATGTTGGCCACGAAGTAGGTCGCATCGCCGCGCTTGGCGGCAAGGCGCACCATCTCTTTGCCCAGGTCAAAGCCGTAAGCATTCACGCCCGGCACCGCACCCATGGCGCTGGTGTAATAGCCCTCGCCACAGCAAATATCGAGCAACGTCATGGGGCAGTTCGTAGACGCGGCACGTCCAGACACCCGCTCGCGCACCAGCTCGACCATCGCATCGCGCAACGGCGCATAGTAACCGCGGTTCAGAAAGTCGCGACGGCTGCGTGCCTGCGACTTGGGATCGCCCATGGAGTCGCCGCTCTTGGACGAGCGCAGGAGATATAGATAGCCCTCGCGCGCACGGTCAAACCGGTGCCCACCCGCGCATGCAGCACCGCGTTCGTCATCCACCAGCAGCTCATGGCAAACGGGACACAACAACATGGCAACTCCTTAGCGCGAACAACACAACGCCCACCATTGTCGCACGCCTTCCCCGCCTAGTCATTGGGGACGTTCTTGAATGAGTAATCGTTTTAGAACGTCCCCAATGACTAGTCGATTAGGAGTATCATCGTCTGCGCAAATAAGCACAAAAGAGCATATTAGAGATTGAGAGCATATGGCTGACACCGTATCTAAGCACATTGACATGACCACCGGCTCGCTGTGGCGCAATATTCCCCTGTTCGCCTTCCCCGTGGCCGCCACGAGCATCTTGGAGCAGCTGTCGAACCTCATCGCCACGGTCATCATCGGTAACTTCTCGGGCGACCAGGGAACCCTCGCCATGGCAGCGGTCGGCTCCAATGTTCCGCTTACCAGTCTTATGCTCAACCTGTTTATTGGCATGTCGCTTGGCTCCAACGTGGTCATCGCCAACGCCATCGGCCGCAACGATCAGAACATGGTCAAACGCGCCGTCCATACCTCGATTTTAATGGCGCTCGTGGGCTTTGTCGTCATCGCCCTGGGCGAGGTCTTTGCCGAGCCCATGCTCGCCGCGCTCAACGTTCCCGCCGAGACCATGCCGCTCGCTTCACTCTACCTACGTGTCTTTTTGCTCAGCATGCCCTCGATTTTGCTCTACAACTTTGAGGCCGCGATCTTCCGCTCCGTCGGCATCACCCGCATGCCGCTGCAGGCGCTTGCCGTGTCCACCGTCCTCAACATTGGCCTGGACCTCATCTTTGTCCCCGTACTCCACTGGGGCGTCGCGGGCGTCGCCATCGCCACCGCCATCGCCTACACCGTCAGCGCCGCTACGCTCTTTATTCGCCTGCTCAAGACCGACTCCGTCGTCCGCGTCACCCCGCGCGACCTGGCTATCGACCCCGTCGCCCTCAAGCGCATCGTTAAGATCGGCCTGCCCGCCGGCATCCAAAGCGCTGTCTTTGCCGTCGCCAACATCATCATCCAGTCCGCCATCAACAGCCTGGGCACCGAGGTCATGGCGGCATCGAGCGCCGCCATGAGCCTGGAGTACGTGTGCTACAACCTGCTCAACAGCTTTAGTCAGGCTTGCACCACCTTTGTGGGACAAAACCACGGTGCCCGCCAGATCGACCGTTGCACCAAGACGCTCAAGGTCTGCCTAGTCGAAGGCGGTATCGTCGCGCTCACCACGATTATCGTTATTGTTGGCCTGGGGCGCGAGATCTTGTCGCTGTTCAACAGCGATCCCAACATCGTCTCGATCGGCTATATCCGCGTATGTTCGATCTTCCCGGCGTACGCCTTTAGCATGTTCTACGAAAACATGTCGGGCTACCTGCGCGGCTTTGGTATCTCGCTCACGCCCGCCCTCATCACCATGATCTGCGTCTGCGGCATCCGCTTCTACTGGGTGTTCTGCGTGTTCCCGCACTTCCGCACCTTTGCGAACATCATGATGGTCTACCCCATCAGCCTGGGCACCACGGCGTTCTTTATGGTCGTAGCGGTATTGCTCTGCCACCCGGCACGCACCTATCGCGCCACCCAAGCCAAAGCGACAGCCCGCTAAACACCGCACTCAACGCCACGCCAGTCATTAATTGACAATATGTGAGCTCATGTAGTCGATAAAGCGCCTCGTGGCGATAGGCATGGTGTCCCAACTGCGCCAGGCTGCCACTACGTCGCGCGAGGGGGCGTGCACGATGGGCCGCACGCGAATATCGGCTCGCATGCCCTCAACGGTACGGCGATATAGCATGCTCACGCCTAGGCCCTCCTCCACCATCGCCATGATGGTGTAGTCGTCGGTCACCTCACTCGTCACATACGGCGACAGGCCATGCGCAGCAAATGCATCGAGCACCAGGCTCTGTTCGCCCTCATCCAGCAGCACAAACGGCTCGGACGCCAGGTCGGCGAGTGTCACCTTTTCCTTTGCCGTCAGTGGATGCGCGGCCGGCAATAATGCTACCAACTCGTCGTGATAGACCACGCGCTTCTCGAGACCAGCGGTAAACCCGCGTGCCGTAAAGCAAAAGTCAACCACGCCATCGTGCACCCACTGGGCGTTGCGCGTGTAATCGCCCTGCTTGAGGGTAAAGTGCACGCCCGGATGCAGGGCCCCAAAGTCGCGGATCACGCGCGGCAACACGGTTCGACTCACGTTGGTAAACGTCGCAATGCGAATATCGGTCGACGAAAGCCCCAGCAGCTCCTGGCGCTTGCCCTCGAGCTCGGCCTCGGCAGTCACGATCTGGCGCAGGTACGGCAGATATTGTTTACCGTCGCGCGTAAGCGTAACGCCCTGCTTTCCGCGCTCGATAAGCGTGGTACCCAGCTCGCGCTCGAGCGCCTTGACGGCCTGGCTCACCGCACTTTGCGTATAGCCCAGCTCGTCCGCCGCGCCCTTAAGACTGCCGCGATCGACCACCATACAAACAATCTGATACCGCGATGTCATCGTGCCTCCACATCAATGCAGCCGTAAAACGTTTTGTCAGCGCTTTTCGCGCCTACTTTAGCATTTCTTAATCATACTGAAGATACATTCGCTTTACTACATCCACATCTGGGAGCAGAATCCTTTGTACGAAACCGTTCTGTAACAAAAGGAGTCCCATGGATCGCAAAAAAGCAATCGCGCTCTCATTTTCCGTTCCCGTCGCATGGGGCTTTTCGTACCCTCTCATGAAGATCGGCATGGACAGCATGAACGCCACGAGCATCGTCGCGCTACGCTGCATCATCGCCTTTGTGGTCTGCCTGCTGCTCTTCCACAAGCGCGCGTTCCGCATCAACCGCGACCTTATGGTTCGCGCCGCCATCATCGGCGCCATCATGGCAACCGAGCTCACCTGCATGTGCCTGGGCTCCAGCCTCACCTCTGCCTCCACTGCCGGCTTTTTGCAGAGCCTGACGGTCGTGATCGTGCCGTTTGCCAACGCCGCCCTGCTGCGCCGCGCCCCCGAGCGCAAAGTGCTCATCGGCACCGCCATCGTCACCTGCGGCATGTTGCTGCTCTCGGGCACCGACTTCACCAGCCTGAATCCGGGCGCGCTCATCATGCTGCTCTCCGCTTTTATCTATGCCGGCCACATTATCGTAGCCAAGCGCTTTGTCGAAGAAGTCGATCCGCTTGCTCTGGGCGTTTGGCAGCTGGGCTTTGGCGGCCTGTTCTCGGGCATTGCCGCATGCGTCTTTGGCGGCTTCACGCTTCCCAGCACGCCCAGCGAGATCGTCGTTGTCGTCGCGCTCGCACTCATCTGCTCTGCCTACGGCTTTATCACCCAAACACTCGTGCAGCCCCACGTGCCTGCCGAGACCACCGGCTTCGCCTTCTCGCTCGAGCCGGTCTGCTCCGCCGTCTTTTCGTTCTTCTTGGTTGGCGAGGTCCTGAGCCCCATCGCCTTCTTTGGCGCCGCCCTCATCCTAACCGGCGTCATGGCGGCAACCGTGCAGCTCCCGCGACTTCATGCGCATGCTCACGACCATGCCCGCATGGCAGGAACGCCCGAGCGAGCCTCGTAAGCGCCTCACCTTTTGTAGCCGTGGCATAAAGGTCTCCGGACGCCTTTACAATAGATACCGACAGAGCATCTGACGTAAAGGAGCCCCATGGACGCCGCGACCCGCGACCGCAACATAGCAACTTGGTTGGGCGATGCGCCGCAGCCGGTACGTGACACTACGAACCAGCTGCTCGGGCGCATCGCCCTTTTGCGTGCCGAGCAGACCATCTACCCGGCACAAGACGACATCCTCAATGCCCTCGCCTACACGCCGGCCGACCAGGTCGAGGTTGTCATCTTGGGTCAAGATCCCTATCACGGACCCAACCAGGCAATGGGGCTGTCGTTCTCGGTCCCCGCGACGCAAACCAAATTGCCGCCGAGCCTGCGTAACATCTATAAGGAACTCAAAGCCGATCTGGGTTGCCCCATTCCCGCTACGGGAGACCTAACCCCATGGGCACAGCAGGGCGTCCTGCTTCTCAACACTACGCTCACCGTGCGCGAACACGCCGCGAACTCGCACGCCAAACTGGGCTGGAGCACCCTGACCGACTATGTTATCGAACGCTGCTGCCAGCTGCCCCAACCGGTAGTCTTTTTGGCATGGGGTCGCTTTGCCCAGCAGATGGTCGAAGGCAAGCTCGCCGCTACCGGCGCGGGCAAGGCAACCGGCAAGTTTTGCTTGGCCTCTACACACCCCTCGCCGCTTTCGGCCAACCGTGCCACGGCAGAACTCCCCGCCTTTATGGGGTCGCGTCCCTTCTCAGCAGCTAATCGGCTACTCGAACAGTACGGCTCGACCCCCGTCAACTGGACTTGCATCGGCTAAAAATCGATGCATCAAAAACGCGCCCGACGGCTTTCCATCGGGCGCGTTTCCTATTCGGGCCAAATAAATTGTGTGCGGCCGGCCTCGCCGCCATCGATCAACAGGCTCTGCCCGGTCATAAACCGGTTGGTCACGCCCACAAAGTAAATCCACTCGGCGATCTCTTGGGCGGTAGCCCAGCGTTTAAGCGGCGTGAGCTCCATAATCTGGTTCCACAGGTGCTCGTCTTCCATCACACAACGGTTGAGCGGCGTGATAACGCCACCCGGGTCCACACTGTTGGCGATGGCCTGCGGCGCCAGGCGGTTTGCAAGGTTTTTGGTGTAGGCGATAACGCCGCCCTTGCTGGCAGCATAGGCGGGAAACTCCGATCCCGTATGCCCGCTCGCCGACCCCACATTGACCACGGATTTAATAGCCGGCGTCGGCTTGGCGGCAAGCCCCTCCCCCACAAAGGCGTAGCGCTCGGTCACGTTGATGGTGCCACACAGGTTGGCGGCGATGTCGTCGGCCGAATCCTGCGTACCGGCAACGTTGACGATTACCTGGGGTTCAAGGTCAACTGGAAACGAGTCCGGCTCGCGGACGTCAACGATCAGATGGCGGTAGCGCTCGTGTTCGATCGCCGCCGGCAGCAGATCAAAGCCCACGACCTCGTGGCCCTCGTCCAAAAAGCGCTGCACGCACGCGGCTCCGATACCGCCCGAAGCGCCCGTGATCAAAACCCGCATACTTGCTCCTTAGGCGGTTGCGTGGCGCTCGAGGTACTCGGAGCCCACATTCTCACGCTCCCAGCCGCGCACGACCTTGTAGCCCACGGGGCTCAGGAAGACCTCGCACAGCAGCTCGGCGACAGCGCCGGTCAGCGAGCACATAAGGACTTGCACCCAGGTCCAACCAAAGAACGTGTGGCTCACCACAATGGCAAAGACCAGGTTGTCGATAAACTGGCCAACACCCGTGGACACATAGGAACGGAAGGCAAAGCTCGCAAAGTTATTCTTCTTGAGCATACGGCCAAGCGACTGGTTGAGCGTGGAGTTAACCACGGCAGAGACGAGCATGGCAAGCGAAGAGCCCAGCACCACGTACCAGGTGCCGCCGATGGTGGCGTTAAGGGCGGTGTTGACCTCGATCATGCCCGTGTCGTAGTAGGCGCCCCACATGCCGGGCGTGAGCGAGCATGCCCAAAAGCACAGGCTCACGGCAAGGTTGACCGCCAGTGCGAGGATAGAGATCTTGATGGATGCCTTGGCGCCAAAGCGCTTACAGATCATGTCCTGGCACAAAAACGAAACCCAGCTCACCACAAAGCCGCAATCGAGTGCCAGATACGGCAGGCTGATAAGCTCTTTGTTGGCCAGCAGGTTCATCATGATGACGCTCACGAAAAACAGCGAAACCGTTGCCGCGGGAATGCTCCGCAACAGGACCTTATAGTCCTCCATGACCTTCTTGATCATTATGTACTCCTTTGGTTTTAGGTTTAACGAGCAGGATATCGGACCCGAACTGCTCGGACGCCTCGGTCATAAGACGACGGTGGGTATGATAGCCGCTCACACGGCATCAGGCAAGCAACCGGCGCGGCAACCCCGCAGGGCCACCGCGCCGATGCGCTAAAACGCTACGTTGCCAAACTCCGACAGGATAAGGTCGGGGTTGTGGTCAGTTGCCCAATCCACGTTCCACGGGCTCGTGAACAGCAGCAGCTTACCGCCGCGCATGTCCTCGACACGCAGCGTGTCGCGCGTGAGCGAAAGGCCCGGGATATCGATAGTGTCGGGGTCGTTCTGGATCCAGCGGATGTCCGTATAGGGCAGTGGCTGGCGACGAACCTCAACACGGTACTCGGCCTTGAGGCGGCGCTCGAGCACCTCAAACTGCAGCACGCCGACCACGCCCACGATGACGCTCTCCATGCCGGCACCCAGCTCGCGGAAGATCTGGATGGCACCCTCCTGGGCAAGCTCCTCCATACCCTTGACGAACTGCTTGCGCTTGAGCGTGTCGACCTGCGTAATGCGAGCGAACATCTCGGGGGCAAACGTCGGGATCTGCGGATACTGCACGTGGCGCTTGCCGGAGCACACGGTGTCGCCGATGCTAAAGATACCCGGGTCGAAGAGGCCCACGATATCGCCCGCGTACGCCTCGTCCACGATGGCGCGATCGTCGGCCATCATCGACGTGCCCGTGGCGAGCTTAAGCTTGCGGTTGCCCTGCACGTGAAAGGCATCCATGCCGCGCTCGAACTTACCCGAGCAAATGCGCACAAAGGCGATGCGGTCACGGTGGTTCTTGTCCATGTTGGCCTGAATCTTAAACACAAAGCCGCTAAAGTCGTCGCGGCAAGGATCGACCGGCTCACTGGTGAGCGTATCGGTATAGGCGCGCGGCGTCGGGGCCAGACGCAGGAACTCCTTGAGGAAGGGCTCCACACCAAAGTTGGTGAGCGCCGAGCCAAAGAACGCCGGGCTCAGCTTGCCGCAGGCCACGGCATCCAAGTCGAGCTCGTCGCCGGCGCCATCGAGCAGCTCGATATCGTCCATTAGGTTCTTATGGTTCTCCTCGCCAATGAGCTCATCCATGGCGGGGTCGCCCAGCTCGGCCTCGACCTCGGCGACCTTCTTGGTGGCGTTGGCGTGACCATCGCCCTCAAAGGCGATAACGCGACGGGTCTGACGATCGAACACGCCGCGGAAGTTACGACCGCTGCCGATCGGCCAGTTCATGGGATACGTATTGATACCCAGGACATTCTCGATCTCTTCCATGAGCTCAAACGGGTCGCGAGCCTCGTGGTCGAGCTTGTTCACAAAGGTGAAGATGGGAATGTGGCGCAGCGTACAGACCTTAAAGAGCTTTTTGGTCTGGGCCTCGACGCCCTTGGCGCCGTCGATGACCATGACTGCGGCGTCGGCGGCCATAAGGGTACGGTAGGTATCCTCCGAGAAGTCCTGGTGGCCGGGGGTATCGAGGATGTTGACGCAGGCGCCGTTGTAGGTGAACTGCAGCACCGAGGAGGTAACGGAAATACCGCGCTCCTTCTCGATGTCCATCCAGTCCGAGACGGCATGCTTGGCCGAGCTCTTGCCCTTGACCGAGCCGGCAGTCTGGATGCTGCCGGTATAGAGCAGCAGCTTCTCGGTAAGCGTGGTCTTACCGGCGTCCGGGTGGCTGATGATCGCGAATGTGCGGCGCGACGAGATTTCATCCGACAGGCTTGCCATGCGGATCCTTTCTTGCATTGAGTGCATTACGTCGATGTAACCGCCCTATTGTAGCCGCGAAACCTCGCCATAGGGCACCTATCAGGACAAATTCATCAGTTAGGGCCCGGGCAGCCGGCCCAATCCGAATTTGTCTCTTGCGTAACTGTGCATAGTGTATATATACTGTGCTTACCGGTTATATACACGTGTAGCCCATCAGCTAAGGAGCCGCTGTGGACATCATCCTATCCAATTCGAGCGACAAGCCCATCTACGAGCAAATAGCCTCGCAAGTCAAAGCCCAGATCCTTTCGGGCGCACTCGCTGCGGGAGCCAAACTCCCCAGCATCCGCGCACTCGCGAGCGATCTTGGTGTGAGTGTCATCACCACCAAGCGCGCTTACGCCGACCTGGAGCAACTCGGCTTTATCTGCACTGTGCAGGGCAAGGGCTGTTTTGTCGCCGAGGGCAACCAAGAGCTCTTGCGCGAAAACCAGCTCTGCCATATCGAAGAGCTACTTGCGAAAGCGGCGAGCCAAGCCGAAACCCTGGGTGTCACACGCGACAAGCTGCACGAAATGCTCGACCTGGTAGCCCCCGAAACCATGCAGTAGCCATCTGCAAGAAAGGCTATGCCATGCAAAACCTTTTAGAACTCAAAGGCATCTCACGCCGTGTGAGCGACCGCTTTTCACTACGCGACGTCGCGGTCGCTGTGGAGCCCGGCCAGATCGTTGGCTTTGTAGGCGCAAACGGCGCCGGCAAAACAACGACGATTCGAGCCGCTCTCGGGCTCATACAGCTTGATGCCGGCGAGGTGCACCTGTTTGGGCAGCGCTGTGGCGCCGACGCGCCCGATGAGTCGCAACGCCATCTACGCTCCCGCGTCGGTCTTGTCCTGGACACGTGCCCCTTCCCCTCCACGCTCAAGGTGGGCCAGATCGAGGCGCTCGTAGGCCCGGCGCACCCCACGTGGGACCGCGAAACGTTCGCCGGATTCATCAACCGATTTGGCCTCGATCCCAAGACAAAGGTCAAGGACCTCTCCCGCGGCATGGGCATGAAACTGCAGCTTGCCTGTGCACTCAGCCACAATGCCAAGCTGCTCGTTTTGGACGAAGCCACCGCGGGCCTCGATCCCATGGCACGCGAGGAACTGCTTGATGAGCTGCTTGCCTTTGTCGCCGACGGCCAGCACAGTGTGCTGCTCTCGAGCCACATTACGTCCGACCTCGATCGCACCGCTGATCGCGTCATCTGCATCGATAATGGCTCGATTATTTTTGACCTGCCGCGCGAGGACATTACCGACCGCGCCGGCATCGCCCACTGCACCCAATCGCAGGCTGCCGAGCTTATGGCTTGCGTCGAAGGCGCCCGTGCCGCCCACCACGCCTATAGCGTGGACGTGCTCGTGCCCAACCGTTGCGAAACGCTCGAGGCCTTTCCCGAGATTCCCTGCGATCGGGCAACCATTGATGACTACCTGCGCCTCACGCTGAAAGGGGCTTCGAAATGAAACGCGCCTTTATGTCCGAGCTCGCCATCGCTCGTTCGCTTATCCCGAGCATTGCAGGAGTCGGCCTGTTCATCTTCGTCGTGCTGACGCTCGCCAACGCGTCGGATGGCGATTCCGGTATGAGCGCCGGCGCCTGCGCCGTTAGTGCCATGTCACCCATCATATTCATGAACTCACTGGCCGGTTTCGACAATCAAAACGGTTGGGAGCGCTATCGCGCAACGCTGCCTCTCTCGCGTAAAGACATCATCTGCGCACGCTACCTGAGCATCATTGTCTTCTCGGCTGTCATGGCGTGCGCCGCCGCGCTTCTGAGCATCGTCTCCTTCCCGCTCTTCAACAGCGCGGGTATCCCGTTGACGGGACAGATTGTCTTTGAGATTGCAATAGCCTCGGCAGCATCGATGCTCATCTCCCTCATGATGGTGTTTTTGGCGCAGCCGCTGTTCTTTCGATTTGGACACATGGAGGCGCTGCGCCTATCCGTTGGCCTGTTTGCCCTGCTTGGCTGCGGCACCATGGCCACGCTGAGCTCCTCCAACCCCATCAGCAACTGGCTCATGTCGATTGTCGGAGCGAATCCCGACCCTGCCGTTCTGGGCTGTCTGTGTGCAGGCATCGCCGCACTTGCCCTCGCGCTATGTGCAATCAGCTGCACCGTCAGCACCAAGGTTTATCGAGTACGCGATCTGTAGCCACGCGAGCCTCAATCCACAAAGGGCGCGATCGTCCCCTCCCCGCAAATCCGTGGCAAACGGCATGTCCCCGTCGTGCGCCACCGTGCTACTTGCGCAGCGACTTGGGCAGCGGAATGCCAGCGGCGATGGCTGCGGCGATGATCATGCAGACAATCCCCTTGAGCGGGAAACACATGAGCAGCAGGCCCACGACCATGACCGGCTGACGCATAACGGCGCCCATCGTCGATGCCGTGCAGACGGCGACGCAAAAGACCGGATCTGCGCCGGTGAGGATGGCAAGGCCGTAGCCCAGGCTTACGCCCGAGAAGATAACGGGGAAGAAGTGGCCGCCGCGCCAACCCATGTTGATAAGAGCTGGGGTCAACATGGCCTTAACAAGACCGGTCACAATAAGCACGCCGGCGGGAATGGTCAGATAGGTTTCCATGAGCACGTCGGCCTGGGTCTCGCCGGCAAACATGGTGTAGGGCAGGACCGTGCCACAGATGGCGAGCGCCAGACCGGCTAGCATGGCCTTGACGACAGGACGCTCCCCTATTGCATGGGACAGTGCCTCGCTTGCATGCTCAGAGACAAAGTACAGCCAGCCGCAAACGGTGCCAACCAACGCCAGCGGAATGAGCCAGGTAAGTTCCAGGTTGCCTACCTCGGCGGACTCGAACCTGGGCATGCCCATGCCGCCGCCCACAAGCTGGCCAAGCAGCAGGTAAGTGCCCAGACCGCCGGCAATCGCAATGCCGTAGACCACCGTCTTTTGCGCCTTGGGCAGCTTGATGGTGATCTCGCCGGACACGGACTCATCGTCGGCGTCTTCGCCCTGGCCGTCGGCGCTACCGGCAAGCGGTGCCACAAAGCCAAAGACGGGCGCGGTAAAGAGCGCCGTCAGCGCGGCCTGAGTGCCCAACAGCGTAAGCTCCCTAAACTCGGCGCCAAAGCGACGCATGCGGTCGCCGACCCAGCTGCACAGACCAGCGATAACGCCGGTCAGGCCGGCCTCCGGTCCAATGCTTCCGCCAAACAGCAGCGGCAGCAATGCCGCGAGCGAAAGCTTGCCCAGATTGTCGTACGGGTAGCGCCCGTCTTGCTTAACCTTAGCCATCACCTGGTTGAGGTCATCGGTCTTGGTGCCTGTCATCTTTTCGTACAGACCGATTAACAGGCCGCCCAGCAGGCAGACAAAAAACGGGTACGGCAGAAAGCCAAACGGGCCGCTGGCAAGCTCGGGCGAAGCGACGCCCAGCGCGTGCGGAATCTCGGTCCATAGATAGTCGATACCGTGCTCCATCGCAAAAAAGAACAGCCAGACCGCAGCACCTGCGAGTGCGCCGGTCACGGCAACGCTGACCAAAAACAGCGCGCGGTTTGTGGGTTTGGCAAGGTTATCCATCGGGTCCTCCCGCGGTTAAAGTCGACATAGATACGTTTTATTGTAGAGCGAGCGTTGCTCGAACGAGCCAACCATCTGCGCCGCAAACGGCACCATTGGGAGTCATGGTGGGGCAGGCTCAAGACTTATCCGTTGATAATCGAGGCAATCTCGCGCAAATCGTCGGCAAAGTAGATGCCGTGCTGGCGCCTCGGGCTCGAAAGCCCTTTATCAATCATGTGCCCGAGCAGCGCCTTGAGGTCGTTGTAGTAACCGTCCAGGTTATACAGGATGCACGGAGCACTCAGGTGTCCCAACGACACCGCGGACATGACCTCGGCAATCTCCTCGAGCGTGCCCGTACCGCCCGGAAATGCGATGAACGCATCGCCGAGCTCAATCATCTTGGCCTTGCGCTCCGCCATATCGCTCGTCACGATAAGGTCGTTGATACCGTCATGTTGAAACTCGGCCTCGATAAAAAAGCTCGGCTCAACACCCGTCACGTGTCCACCCGCCTCGAGCACGCTATCGGCGAGCGCACCCATCAGCCCCGATTTGGACCCGCCGTATACCAGCGCGTGCCCGTTGGCGCCAATCCAGTTGCCCAGCTCCTGCACCGCGGGCAGAAACGCCGGATCATTGCCGGCACTGGCACCCAGATACACGGTGATATTCATATTTGGTCCCCCTTGTTGTGGCGCACGACGTTCGTCTTAGCGCTGGCGTCGACGATACTCGCGCACGCGACGCGAAAGATCGGCAAGCTCGTCGCGATCGAGCTCTTCCAAATGCTCCAGATCATCCATAAAGCGCGCCATGGTGTCCTTTTGACGCAGCTTGATAAGCGTATTGCAGTAGTTCACCGCCACGCCCGTGAGCATGGCGATGTAGAAGATGCTGATGACGCTCAGAATGACGGTAATGGCGCGGGCAACCGGTGTCTCGGCAGGAATGTCACCAAAGCCGATGGTCGAGACCGTCTCAAAGCTAAACCAGAGACCGTCGCCAAACGTAAGGGACGTGGGTTCGGACAGCCAGACGGCAGTCGAGCACAGCAGGTAAAAGATTAGAAACAGGCCCGTGATGCGCGCAAAGCCAGCCTGTCGCAGCACATCGGCAAGCGTCCTCAACTTGTTCATCGCGACCCCTTTTCCCAGACGCCCAATCTCGTTCGCTCGGTATTGTCCCACAACCGGCAGTTAGGGACGTTCCTTTTGTGCCGGCAGAAAGGGACTGTCCCCAACTGCCGGGCGGGAGCGTTTAGCGGTACAGCTGCCGACTGGGCAGGCTGAGCTGGTATCCTTGTGCGGTAATGTCTCGATTCGTTAGGATTGCATGTGAGAGCTTCCGCTGTCCTTCGTTCAGTTATATATCGCACCCTGGCCGTCGCGCTTGCTGCGCTCGCCGTACTGAGCACCATCATGCCCGCCCCCGCCTTTGCCGCCGGCTCCGATCAACAGGTCAAAACGGTCCGCGTTGGTTGGCTCGTCAGCAACGAGGGCTTCCAGGACGGCACCCCCGGCGAGCGCCTCTCGGGATGGGGTTACGAGTACCTCCAGACCCTGTCGTACTATACGCCCGGCTGGCAGTACGAATACGTCTCCGGCACCTTCACCGAACTTATGGACATGCTCGAGGCGGGCGAAATCGACCTCATGCCCAACATCTCCTACTCCGAGGAACGCGCCCAAAAGCTGCTCTTTTCCTCGAACCCCGAGGGCACCGAGCGCTACTACATCTATGCCAGGCCCGATCGCGACGATCTAGCCAAGGGTGACCCCCAAGCGCTCCAAGGCCTTACCATCGGCTGCAACCCCGGCGTTATGCAAACCTTCGTTGGCCAGCAGTGGCTCGCCAACGAAGGAATCACCTGCACATACAGGGAGTATGACGGAGGATCCGATCTCTTTGACGCGCTCGCAAACGACGAAGTCGATGCCGTCATCATGAACGACACGACCTCGTCGCCCAGTGCCTCCCCCATGTTCTACATCGGCTCGAGCGACTACTATTTTGCCGTTCCCAAAAGCCGCCCCGACCTGTTGGACGACATCAATGCCGCCATGACAGCAATCGCCCGCGTCAACCCACGCTATATCGACGAAGTCAAATCTAACTACTCGGCCCAAAACAGCGGTTCATCATCGCTCAACGGTCCCGAACGTTCCTGGCTCAAAGCAAATGACAGCACCATCACGCTCGGCTACATTACAGGCAAACTCCCCTACTGTAACGAAGACGAAGACGGCGAAATGGAAGGTTCGCTCGCATCGCTTGCGACGACGCTGCACGATAAATTTGGCATTACGGTCAAAACCGTCGCCTTTGATAGCTACAAGATGATGTCAAAGGCCCTGTCAAAGGGAAGCATAGACGTTGCGCTGCCGGTATACCGAGATTACTGGTTTGCCGAGCAAACAGGCGTTGTGCAGTCGGTATCGTTGGGGACCATGTCCCTCACTGCCATCCACACCGGCAGCAACCTGAACAAAGACCTCCAGAACATCGCCTGCACCAAATCATCGTTTATCAACAAAAATGCACTTGAAAGTCTGTTCCCCACAGCGACCGTAACCGAATACCAATCCGGCGATGAAGTGTTCGACGCCCTCAGGAAGGGAACGGCGCACTGCATCGTCGCTCCCAGTTCACGCGTAAAAACCATTGGCGACCGTCATGATCTCGAGGGCTACGAGACGGTCGAGCTCCCTGGCACCTGTGAGCTCTCGTGCTGGATTTCGCGCGGAAAGCCCGAGCTGTTGGGAATCATCAACAAGGGCATCATCAATGCCGGAGAATCGCTCTCCGCAAGCAATTACTCCTCCACGTCGTACACAGCCCAGGAATCCGACACGCTTCGATTCCTTTATCGCAACCGCGCCGCTATTGCCGCTGCCCTCATCGGTATGTTGTCGGTCGGCATCGTCCTGCTCATCTGGACGCTCGTGCGCGCTCGAACCGAGCGCGAAAAAGCCGATGCCGCCAACGCCGCTAAGACGGCATTCCTCACGCGCATGAGCCACGACATCCGTACGCCACTCAACGGCATCCTGGGTCTTATCGAAATTGAGGAATTGAAAGACGGCGACATGCAGGCCGCCCGCGAAAGCCGCGCCAAGGCGCGTGTTGCCGCCAATCACCTACTCTCGCTGATCAACGACATCCTCGAGATGGGCAAAATCGAAGACCGCAAGCTAACTCTGGAACATGCGCCTTTTAACCTCAAAGAGCTCTGTGACGATACGCTGGTGCTGTGCAAGCTCCGCGCATCCGATAACGGCATCACAATGCAGGACAATAGTCTGCCGTACGCCACGGGGCCATACATGATCGGCAGTCCCACCCATATCCGACAGATCATAATCAACCTGTTAGACAACAGCATTAAGTACAACAAGCACGGCGGCTCCGTCACCTTTAGTTCAAAGACCAAGCCACTCGATGATGGGCGCGCGCTCTTTTGCTTTAGTGTTTCGGATACTGGCATTGGCATGGCTCCCGAGTTTTTAAAGCATATCTATGAACCGTTTGCCCAAGAAGGTGATGATGCGCGCAGCAAGTTCCAAGGAACCGGCATGGGCATGCCAATCGTCAAGTCGCTTATTGAACTGATGGGCGGTACGATTGAGATTTCGAGTGAGGTTGGCGTGGGGAGTACGTTCAACGTCCAGATTCCGCTCGATATCGACAAGAACCCCCAGGCGCGGGCGAATACGGTCGAGGGGGCGCTCGACTGCTCGCTCGCCGACATGAACGTACTGCTCGCCGAAGACAACGAATTGAATGCCGAGATTGCCCAGGCGCTGCTAGAATCCGAGGGCATCGTGGTCACCCGCGCCGCCAACGGCAACGAAGTCGTCGATCTGTACCTGTCGCATCCCGCCGGCAGCTTCGATGCGATCCTGATGGACATTATGATGCCGGACATGGACGGCTATGAGGCAACCCGCACGATTCGTCTGAGCGAGAAGGTCGATGCAGCCGATATCCCCATCATCGCGCTCACCGCCAACGCCTTTGCCGAGGACGCCAAGGCGGCACATGACGCCGGCATGAACGCCCATCTGTCCAAACCGCTCGACTTTAACAAGCTCAAAAACATACTCGCCCGCATCAAGAAAAACGGATCCATTTCGCTATAGTTTGTGCTCAACCACTACGCACGACCAGAAAGGAAGCCAACGATGTTTAGGCCCTTACGTCGAAAGAAACGCGCTATCACCGACGAGGAAGCGCGCAAACTGCTCGCCACCTGCAAGCGCGGCGTCTTTGCCGTCAACGGCGACGATGGCTACCCGTACGCCATTCCCGTCAACTACTTCTTTGACGCCGAGCACGACAAGATCTATTTCCATGGCGCCAAAGCCGGCCACAAGGTCGACGCACTCAAGCGCGATGACAAGGTCTGCTTTACCGTATACGGCAACGAGTGGTACCAGGACGGTGACTGGGCTCCCTACGTTATGAGCACCGTCGTCTTTGGCCGTTGTCGCCTGGCGAATGACACCCCCGCGTTTATCGAGGACAAAGTCCGCCAGCTCGCCCTTAAGTACTACCCTTCCGCCGAAGAAGTCGAAGAGGAAATCGCCAAGGACATCAAGGGCGTCCAGCTCTACGAGATTTCAATTGAGCATCTCTGCGGCAAGCAGATTCAAGAAAAGTAAGCCCCTCAGCAGGCCTCATCAATAACAATATGGCCCGGTTCCAACCCACCTTGGAACCGGGCCATATGCTTATGAAGCGTCGGCGGCGATGTGCGCTAGCGCCTCGACGAGCTCTTGCGAGCTCACGGGTTTACTCAGGTGCGCGTCCATGCCCGCCTCACGCGAAAGCCTGCGGTCGTCGGCAAAGGCGTTGGCGCTCACGGCGATAATCGGCGTGGTCGCGGCATCCTCGCGATCGAGTGCTCGAATTCGACGCGTGGCCTCAAGGCCATCGATACCGGGCATCATGATGTCCATCAACACCACGTCGCACTCGTGCGGTGCGCTCGCGGCAAACGCCTCGACGGCAGACTCACCATCCTTAGCATGCGTCACGACGGCACCGGCACGGCTGAGCGTAAACTGCGCGATCTCGGCGTTCAGATCGTTATCCTCTACGAGCAAAACGCGCAGGCCCTGGAGCGCATCGCCATCGCCCGCATCTACGCGAACTGCCTGAGGAATCTCGGAGCGGTCGCACTTCTCGAACGGTAGACGGATGGTAAACGTCGTCCCCTGCCCCAAGACACTCGTAAAGTTCATGGTTCCGCCCATAAGCTCGACCAACTGTTTTGCGATAGGCGCGCCCAGGCCAGTTCCCGATGAAGCGCCTTCCACCTGTTGCTCCTCGCGACAAAACGGCTCGTAGAGGTGCTGTTGGAACTCCTCGCTCATACCAATACCGTTGTCGGCGATCGTGTATTCATAGACGGGGACGCCATCCGCTGGCTCCACCTCGCGGCACACCAGGCGAACATAGCCGCCCTGGCGGTTGTACTTGACGGCATTGCCGGCAATATTGAGCAACAAACGCTTGAGGTGCGTCACGCTCACCCGCGCATAGGGATGATTAAGCGTCTGCTGGTCGGAGATAATTGTCACCAGACGCTCCTCGGCCTGGCGCTCCAGAATATCGCGCACTTCACAGTTGAGGGCCACCAAATTTATGGGCACGAGGTTCAGGTCGACCTGCCCGCTCTCCAGGCGACTCATATCGAGCGCCTCGTTGGCAAGGTCGAGCAGCAGTCCCGATGCCGTCCAGATTTTTGAGCGGCACTCAGTCTGCTTTTGCAGATCGTCCGCATTGGCATCGCCAACCTCGACCATGCCGCGAATACCGTTGATGGGCGTGCGCAGATCGTGGCTCATGCGACGCAGAAACTCCGTCTTTGCCGAGTTGGCAGACGAGGCCTCACGCGCCGCCTTTGCCAGCTTGTCGCCATAGTCGCGCTCCTGCTGCAGCAAGTCCGTCAAACGTCGACGATCAGCGCGGCGACGCACCGTCACAACAACGGCTATAACACCGCCGTAGAGCACCAGCACGCCGGCGGCAACAGCCGCGGCGACCTCAAAGTAGCGCTGCGCCGAGGCATAGGTGTACACATAGAATTTGTGCGCTTTTCCAAATGTGCCCAAATACCACTCGCCGTCGGCGTTAACCAATCTGACCTTACCAGCCAGGCATCGATCCTTAATACCGTCGACAATAAAGACATCCGTCGCAGGCAGATCGAACACGCCCAATACGGTGGGTTCAACGGCATTGGTCGCAACGACCTTGCCGTCGCTTTCGATCACGATATTGCCGCTATCGATGGTTTCATAGCCATCAAGCAAGCTCTGCAGTTTGAGTGTATTGCTTGCAACCGCTTTCGCACTCTGATGCCTTACCGCGATAACGATGCCCTCGCCATCCTGCCGAGTCACGCAGCCAATGTCTGCGACCGAATCATCCGCAAGCGTGATGCGGGCGGTATAGGACTTAAGCGGATGAGTTGCCACCTCCAGCACGGGTGATTCTTTGAGATACGTAGCGAGCGACCCGTAGTCCACATCGCCCGTTGAGGACTCGGACACCAAATTGCCCGATGCGTCCGTCACGATCAGCGCGCTCACGTTGAACTGGTCGGCGTATTGCTCCAGCATGGCGTTATCCACTGAACCGTCGCGCTCCATATCGCGGGCAGCCTCTCCGGCGATCTCCATAACGCGAATCAGGTTTTTGGTCGTATAGGCGCTGTTGAATGCATCGTAGGAAAGGCTCTGCGTCGCCACGTAATCGACAACGTCGGCAAAGCGCTGCTCGGCTTGGGCCGTCGTGTAACCGTAGCTCATCATGCCGGCAACAACCGAGAGCGCTATCCCCAGCAGAGCGACAAGGAGCCATGCCCCTGCCGAACGATTGCCCCGCTCCTGAGCAGCGTGGTCGGGCGCATCGATCATGACAGGCCCTCCATATTCAAAAATGGCGAAGGGTCATCGAAGTACTTTGACACCAGGCGTTCCATGGTGCCATCGGCAAGCATTTCTTGGTAGGCATGAGTGAGCTTGACGTCGATGCCACGCGTATCGTTGATATCGAAAGCGGTGCCCAAACCGACCTCTAGCAGCGACTCATCCAAAATGCGATATGTCACACCATAGTCTTTTTCGTAGGTGAGGAACGAGGACTCATGCGCGGCGATAGCGTCGACCAGGCCCTCGACGAGCGCCGGGTTCAGGTATGAACCGTCCGAAAAGCTGTAGAGTTCCTTGATCTGCGGAACGTTTTCATTTATGCGATTGAGCAAAATGTCCTCGGGCTTGGTGGTGGACTGAACCGCCACGATCTTATCCTCAAGATCGGCAAGCGTGTAGATATCGCTCTGGGGATCGACCGCGACCACCTGGCGGCTCGCAAGGTACGGGCCGGCCCAACGATATTCGTTTTCGCGACCCGTCATACTAAAGCTGCCCATGACACAATCGAGTTCGCCGCTCGCCAGCAGCTCCTTCTTCTTTTCCCAGTCGATCAGCTGGTATTTTGGCTTGTAACCAATGCGAGCCAAAGCCTCGGTCAATATCTCGACATCCAGGCCAACGATATCGCCGTACTCGTCGGTATACACAAACGGTGGATAGAGGTCGCTTCCGACGTTGAGCGTCTTAAGGTCGTCGTCTTTGACTTGCGAGGCGTCCAGACCTTCTAATGCAGACGTCGAGGCTCCGTCATTCGACCCGGAGCAGCCAGCTATCGCTACGACAAGGGCGCTCGCTACTGCAAGCACAACAAGCAACGATATGGCAACCGAGCGGCGAGGTCTTTTCATCGAGCTCCATACGATCCTGTTTACAGACTTAAATGGTTAAAGATAATAGCAAACAAAACCACACGAGCACCCAATTGTTACAGATGCTTTACTATGCGGGGCCTTCCAGCCAACTTGGCAGAAGGCCCCGCATGCAGTGCTCACTTACCGTGCATTAAAAACGTAGCGGTCCAGGCGGTCGCACGCCTCCCTTACGCGCGAAAGCGGCAGCGCCAGATTCACGCGAATGTGGCAGGGCCCGTGGAACGGACGGCCGTCCTGATACCCCACGCCCACGCGCGCCCCCTCGTCGAGCAGCCACTGAATATCGCGGCCATGTTCGCGACACCACTCGGTGCAGTCCAGAAACACCATGTACGTGCCCTGCGGACGCGAAAACGCAACGCCCTTCCAGTGTTTTTCTGCATACGTGCAGAAGTACTCGATATTACCGGCAAGCACCTGGTTGAGCTCGTCCACCCACTCGTAGCCCTGCGGCTGGTAGGCACCGATAAGCGCATGCATGGAGAGGACGTTCATCTCGTTGTAGTGGGTCTTGTTGGACACGGCGCACACGCGGTCGCGCAGCGTCTCGTTGTAGATGATGTGGTAGCTGCCGACCAGACCCGCCAGATTAAACGTCTTGCTCGGCGCATAGAGGGCAACCGTGCGCATGCGGGCGTCCTCGCTCACCGACTGCGTCGGGATATGCTTGTGCCCCGGCAGGATGATATCGGACCAAATCTCGTCCGAGATCACCACGCAATCTTGCTGGCGATAGATGTCCATGGCGCGCTCGATCTCGTCACGCTCCCATACGCGGCCGCAGGGATTGTGCGGCGAGCAGAACACCGCGGCATGGATGTGGTTTTGGGCGAGCTTGTGCTCCATGTCCTCAAAGTCCATACGCCACACGCCCTGGTCGTCGAGCTTAAGCGGGCTGTGGACAATACGATAGCCCGCGGCCTCAATGGACTTGGTAAAGCCAATGTAGGTGGGGCTGTGGACCAGCACCGCATCGCCCGGCTGGACATACGCGCGCAACGTCGACACGACGCCGCCCAGCACGCCATTTTCGTAGCCGATATGTTCAGGGCTCAAACCTTCGACGCCATTGCGGCGATTCTGCCATTCGATGATGCGATCGAAGTACTCAGCGCGCGGGTTAAAGTAGCCAAACATGGGGTGCTGGGCACGCTGAATGATGTGCTCCTGGACCGTGGGGACCGTGGCAAAATTCATGTCGGCCACCCACATGGGAATGCGGTCGAAGCCCTCGTCGGGTGCGTTCGGAGCCATACCGGGGATCTCGCCCCAGGAGTCAACGGCGATGGAGTCCATGCCGTGGCGGTCGATGATTGAAGTGAAGTCGTATTTCATGCTGGACTCCCGTGCAGAGCGGAATGATTCGATAGGCGTTATTGTCCACCAGCGTGGGCGGTTTTGGCGCGGAGTTTGGCGCTTAATTTGACGGGTGCGGACGAATGGCTGGTTAGTCTTGCGCGTCGTTGACGGCGACTACGGTTAGCTGGGTTTCGTCGACCGTAAACGATATGTCGAGCCCGGCGTAGGCCAAGTGGTAAATGCGGTTTGGCTCGTGTTTGCTGCCCGCGCGGCGCGGATCTTGGCGTAGAACCTCGACCAAGCCAGAAATCTTTGCGGGCGGGACCATATCCTGCAGAGCTTGCGGAAACTCAACATCGAGCTCTTGCCACGGAGCATCCTCAATCCAGCCGCCGGTCGCATCCGGGTGACAGTCCGCAAACGGGATGTAGGGCTTAATGTCGTAGATGGGCGTGCCATCGCGCAGGTCGGCCCCCAGCACATGGATGATGGGGCCATCGTCGGTGAGCTCGACACGATCAAGCTTGACGCAGGTAAGCCCGATGGGATTAGGGCGAAACGGACTGCGCGTGGCAAAGACGCCCACACGCTCGGTTCCGCCCAGACGCGGCGGACGCACGGTTTTCGACCACTTGGCATTGGTGCCGGGCCTGTTCTGTGTCTTGGCATCGGTAGCTATGTCCTTAGCCGTGCCGCCAGGCGTTCCGTTTTCGAAGCGCCAGAGCAGCCATAGGTGCGAGAAGGAGTCCAGGCCCTCAACCGCTGCATTGGAGGCAAATTCCGGCTCAAAGACGATGCGTCCCTGCAGATGAGGCGCCAAAAAGCTGTTGCGCGGAATGCCGAACTTCTGCGGCAGGTCGGTATGTATGTGTGCAATAGGTTCCATGCCGGTCATTGTACGGCATGGAGGCGTGGGGCGTTGCGCGCAATTCTTCGCCGTGGACTCCTGTCGTGCAACCAACGGTTGCTTGGAAGGGCGCCTGCCGCCGCGTATGCTTAAGCCATCAACCAGCAGAAAGGAGCCGCTATGGCCTTTGCAGAAAAGCTCATTGCCGTTCGTCGCGCCCATCACCTTACCCAGGAGCAGCTCGCCGCCAAGCTCTTCGTCACACGCCAAGCCGTCAGCCGTTGGGAGCGCGACGAGGTCACCCCGGGCATCGACATGATGAAGCTCATTGCCGCCGTAACCGGCGAGCCACTGTCCCACCTGCTCGAAATGCCCGAGCATTATTGCCAGAGCTGCGGCATGATACTCACGCCCGACGACTGCGGCACCGATGCAACGGGCGCCACGACCGACCATTACTGCAAGTGGTGCTACGACCACGGCAAGTACACCTACGACACCACCATGGAGGCGATGATCGAGGATTGCGCTCCGCGGCTGGCGCAAAACACCGGCATGTCGCTCGACGAAGCCGTCTCGCTCATGGGCGCCGTCCTGCCGCAACTGGAGCGCTGGCGCGCCGTGCAAGAAAACGAGGAGCGCTACGGTGCCGAGGCGCGGGCGCGCTATGGCGATGAGGCTTTCGATGCAGCAAACGAAGCGCTGCTGGACATGGACCCCGAGACATGGAACGACATGAAGGAACTTGAACACGCTATTCTGGGCCAGCTCTCGATTGCCATAGGCATTGGCGACCCAGAGAGCAACGAGGCTCGTAAGCTTGTCGCGATGCATCGTCGATGGATTGGCCTTAATTGGGGACACGAGCCCCAGAACGAAGCGTATCTGGGCCTCGCCCACGGCTATCTTGCCGACCAGCGCTTTGTTGACTACTACGACAAGCCCTGCGGCACCGGAGCCACGGCGTTTTTGGTCCAGGCCATCGAGTCGTCGTTGACGCGCGCATAGACCGCGGCGGCTTTGGGTATTTCAATCAAAACCTCAACCGATTGGAGACCTATGGCTACTGATCACGAGCTCGTGCTCTACGTTATGACCGGCTGCCCGTACTGCATAAAGGTCAAGCGCTTTTTGGCCGATAACGGCGTAACCATTCCTGAACGCAATATCTCGACCGATTCCGATGCCGAGCAAACGCTTATCGCCGTCGGCGGAAAACGCCAGGTTCCCTGCCTGTTCATCGACGGCAAGCCACTCTACGAGTCGAGCGACATCATCGCGTGGGTACAGAAGAACCTGCTCTAGTACGCGCATCCCGTCCGTCCCATAGTCATTGGGGACGCTCTTAAATGACCAGTCGTTAAAGAACGTCCCCAACGGCTAACTAGCCGTGGAAGCGGGCTATGGGCGCAAGCGGCTGTTCGCGAAAGACACGATCGACGGCGGCGCGGTATTCGTCGACCTTTTTAGTCTTGCGCACGAGCTTGTGGACGGTAGCGGGGTCGGCGAAGGCGCATTTGGCGTAGAACCACCACTCCTTCATGCGAAAGACCGCATTGCCGCCAATCTCTTCTGCATAGGCCGCAAACAGCGTGTCGTGGAAGCGCTGCAGCTCAGCAGCCGTTGCAGCAGGGCCACCCTTGACCATGCGAGCGAGCGCGGGATTCGCAAGCAAGCCACGCCCCAGCATTACATGGCGCGTGCCGGGATAGGCCTCCACCAGCGCGTCCATATCCTCAAGATCGAAAATGTCACCGTTATAGGCCACGGGGAACGGCGCGCGTTCCAGCGTCTCGCCGTAAAACTCCTTGCGCGGCGATCCCGTATAGCGGTCCTTTTGCACGCGCGGGTGCACGATCAGCTCTGCCAACGGCATGCGGCAATACAGATCGAGCACACGCTCGTATTCGTCGTCGCTCTCAAGCCCCAGCCTGGTCTTGACCGATACCGGCAACGGTGACCGCTCGCACACATCGCTCAAGAACACCTCGAGCTCGTCGAGGTTGCGCAGAAAGCCCGATCCTTTACCCTTGGCAACAACCGTACCCGAGGGGCAGCCAAGGTTGAGATTGACCTCGCGGTAGCCCATGTCGGCGAGCACCTGTGCCGCCCATACAAACTCGTCCGCGTTCTTAGACATCAGCTGAGGCACTACGTTGAGCCCCTGGTTATTGGCAGGATCGATCTCCTTAAACGCCTTGCCGCCAAAGCGGTTTCCCACCCGCGGCGGCGGCAAAAACGGCGTGTAGTAGCAGTCGAGCGCACCAAAGCACTCCGCATGCACGCGGCGGAACACATGCCCAGTAATCCCCTCCATAGGGGCCAACGATAGAATCATCAACATCTACTCTCAGATCAATGCGGTAAAGGGACTGCCCCCTTGTCACATGCATTATGCCTTGTGCTTCAGATGATTCACAAGGCAGAGGTAGCTACTTGACGATAATCACCCTTCCATCCGTCGCCTCACGCAACGAAGGTGAATGCTTTTCCGCGAAGTGAACGAGTAAAATCGGACCCCCGAAGCATCGACACTTTTGGAAGACCAATTCCTGCGGTTTTATCACTCAAATCCTGCGGTTTTTGCATCCAAAAGTGCGAATGCTTCAGAGGTCCAGAATAGGTCGTTCACTTCTCGGGAAACCATTCACCTTCGATTTGCTGGCGCTCACAAACAGCGAGAGGCTGTCCCGCGACAGCCCCCTTGCGCGTCATTCGCCCCATGACAGCGGCTCCATGCTCCAAAAACGACGTTCATGATCACGACGACCGCCAACAGCACGCTGTTGACCGCTATGTCTGAACAACAGACACCCTCCACTCATCTATACTCAAGAGCATGTGCGCATCGCCCAAAAACGATGAGAGTCGAGGCCCCATGCAGCAGCTCACCGAACAAGAAAAGAAACGCATCCAGCGGTACTGCACATACCCCAAGATCGCAGCGACCGCGCTCGTCATGTCGTTCGTGGCATGCCTGTTGATGTTGCCGCTCCAAATGATCAACGATATCGCGTTCCACCAAAAGGAATTCCAACCCGCGGGCATATGTACCGCCATCGCACTCACCGCAATCGAACTCGCCATCTTTTGCTATTGCGCTCTTGCGCCGCGCTTTGGAATGCAGGGCAAACAGTGGAAGGAGCTGCAGAGCAGGCTTGCGGTAGCCCAGACTAACAAGGACCGTTCCGCGGAGGTCGCCGGCGTGCTTTCCGCGCAAGCTGCCGGCCGCATGCTCAAGAACAGCGATAACGATCTCGCGCGCGACCTGGGCGGTGCCGCCGAGGTCGCCGGCGCCGTAGGGGCAGTCGCCACGGCGGCAGACGTGCTAGCCGAAACCTCGAGCAATGCCGAGGCCATGGCAAACGCATACGGCGTGACGATTCCAAGCGTCAAGAAGCAGGTCATAGCTCTCGCAGTGGTGCCCGTCATTGTGCTGCTTGGCGTCTACATCCCGCAGTTTATCCAGGGAAATAACGAGCTTCAGGCAAGAAAGGCTGCAGCCGCCGAGCAGCTCGCCATCGCGCAAGATGCCTTGGAGCCCGTGTGCGAACGCGTCGCGGCAGACGACCCATACGTGTCATATCACGACTACGGCTACCGCATAATCGGCTATCTACGCGATAATGACCTCGGCGCTCAAGCAGCCTATGTCTACCTTTCTTTTGATGCAGACAGCATGCTCACGGACGTCTATTACACCAGTCAGATCGACCCCGAGGAAAGCCTTGCAGACAACCTCGCCCGCGCCGAGCAGGATATCGCGACGCTCTGCGCCCCGCTCAACGGGTTGGACATTTCCGTTGCCACACCGGGCCTCCTCACGCCATGCAGCCTGTCGGATGAATTTAAACAGGCATTTTTAGCCGGATCCCTATATGAAGAAATCAGCATCAAGACGGAGGACGAATCTATCAAGTCGTACTACACCTTTGACACCGAGCCCAAGGAAGAGTTCGACGAATACACCCATCCGGAAATTAGACTCATGCTCTCTGCAAAGAAGAACTAAAGGCTTACGCTCTAATTGCCGCTCGCAAACATCATCTATATCTCGAGGTCTAATACTTTTCCGAGAAGTGAACGGCTGTATTTGGACCCCCGAAGCATCGACATTTTTAGACGTCAAAACCGCAGGATTTGACTGGCAAAACCGCAGGAAATTGCATCTCAAAAGTGTCGACGCTTCGGGGGTCCATTTTGACTCGTTCACTTCTCGGAAAAGTATTAGACCCCGATTTACATGCCACTCAATGTGACAAAGTGGCTGCCCCTTTGTCACATTCGATGAAAAAGGGCACCGATGTTAGTCGATGCCCCAAAGCGGCTGTAGGTTAAGCCCTACAGCGTATGTCTAAGACGAATCGAACTATTCGTCCCAGGAGAGGTTCTTACCAGTCTTTTTTGCCAGCAGCAAGAACAGGCCGATAATAACGTTGCATGCGATGCAGAAGATGAAGACGCCCTGGAAGGAGCCGACAAGCTCATAGACCTTCATCATAACGGGCATGCCAAAGGCGCCGACGATATAGCCCACGGAGCAGATCAGCGCGAAGATGCGACCGAAATCGCGGGAGCCAAAGACGTCCATAACCAAAACGGTCAGGGCAGTGCCAGCGATGACGTACATTACGTCGTTCACGCCTGCTGCGAGGATGCTGAGCGTCGAGTTGCCGCTGCTCATCATGAGCATGACAAAGGAGAGGATGGAGACAGCGAGCCAGCCCAGAATAGCCTTCGTGCTGCCAAACTTATCGCAAGTGGTGCCGACGATCGGATTGAGGAACAGATCGAAGAGCGATGCAGCGGATACCATAAAGCCGCCCACCATGGGGCTAAAACCAACCTCGGAAGCATACGTCGGGAAGAGCTGGTTCATGCAGCAAGTGAGCTGAACGAGGCAGAGGAAGCCGATGCAGAAGAAGAAGGCAGGCGACTTAATGGCGCGCGCATAGCTAACGCCACGCGTGCTATCCTCGGTCGTCTCCTCGGTCTCGGCGTCCGGCTCGCCCTCGACGTAGCCATAGGGCAGCATGCCCTTGTCCTGAGGCTTATAGCGGATAATCAGGACGGAAGCGGGGAGAATGAGCACGGCGGAGACGCCAGCGAGCACCAGATAACCAGTCCTCCAGCCAGCGGCCTCGATGACAGAGGTGATGACGGGGCTCATGATGAGCATGTAAATCGAGTTCACTGCCCAGGCGAGACCAATTGCCAGGCCACCAGATTTTTTGAACCACTGGTCAATAACGTCGGACATGGCGACGCCGGTGGTGAAGGCGAAGCAAATGCCAATCAGGGCGCCAGCGGCGATGAACATCCAAACTTCGGTGTAGAAGGCCATGCCTGCGCCGGCGGCGAGCAGAATAAGCTCGACGACGGGGAGCCAAACCTTGCCAACAACCTTGGGGATAAGTTTTCCGACAAACGGAAGCGCCGCCGCAAGACCGATGAGCGTCGCGGTGAAGTAATACGAGAAGATTGAATAGTCAAACCCGAACTCCTCGCACACGGGCGCGACGAAGGAGCCGGCGATTACGCTATAGGATCCGGTCGTACCAGCAGACATGAGGCCAAGCGCGATTACGAGAACCCATGCGTAGACCTTGCTGCTCTTTAACTTTGCATTTTCCATTGATACAGCTCCTAGAGACCCAGAAGGGCACACATAACGGCCTTGATGGTGTGCTGACGGTTCTCTGCCTCACGGAAGATGACCGAAGCGTTGGCCTCAAAGCACTCGTCGGCAATCTCGAAGCCCTCGGTGATGATCTCGCGATGAAGGTCGTTCTTGCACTGGTCGAGGAGCATTTTGCCAACACGGTGATCTGCGTTATGGACAGAGGGAAGCTCATGCATGCAGAAGATGTCGGGATTGTTGGTGCGCTTGCACAGCTCGCTGGTGACGCGATAGGGGTACAAAGACTCGGCATCGCCCAGCCAGGAGTTGTAGTCGTCGGGATCCAGAACCTCTTCGCCGCACTCGGGGTTGATGTAGCGCCACTCCTCGGTAACGATAACGTCAACGCCATCCAGGGCATCGAGGTCAGAGGTGATGGTAAAGGTCCTATTGGGAGCGTACTTGGCGTAGCAGGCCTCCACCTCTTCGATCATTTCCTTGCACATCTGATGACGGAGGTTGTCGGGGCCGATGGCAAGGAAGTCCATGTCGAGCATAGCGCACAGACGGCCATACCACACCGGGGCGCCGGCGCAGTTGCCAACGAAAGCCATCTTCTTGCCGCGGCTCGTACGCAGACCGCCCCATTGCTCTTCCATCGTAAGAGCGTCAGCGAGCATCTGAGTCGGGTGATCGCCGAGAGTAAGGGCATTGATGACCGGGATGTCAACCAGGTCGGCGACGTCATAGAGGAACTGCTCGTCCTTCTGTGCGCGGTAGACGATGAGATCGTACATGCCGTTAAAGACGCGCATGGCATCCTTGACGGTCTCGCAGTCACCCATGTGGGAGTTGGTCAGATAAGTGAAGCCCATGCCCAAATCATTGCAGGAGGTCTCGAATGCGCAACGAGTACGGGTCGAACCCCACTCAAAGTTGGCGAGGACGTTTTTACCGGGGAAGTAGCGCTGGTCGACACCAGACTTCTTCTGAGCCTTAAGGTTCCAGGCAAGATCAATGAGATAGCGGAAATCCTCGGAGGAGAGATCATGGATGTTGATGTAGTCGCGACCGCGGAGGCTGTTGTTCATGCCTATTTCCTTTCCATTTAGTAATAGATGAATGTCGAATGTGTCCCCGAGGGAAACACGGATATCCCTCGGGGAGCAGTAAGTGTGGCGCCTAAATCAGACAGTGCAGGCTCAAAGGCTCGCTAGCAGCTGGCTGCCACGTCCTTGGTCCAGCAGTGCACGCCGCCGCCGGACAGGTTAAGCGCGAGAGAGTCAATCATGATGACTTTGCGATCGGGGAAGCAGCTCTCAAGAACGGCTTTGGCCTGCTCGTCCTTCTCCTTCACGACTTCGTTCATGCCCTCGTGGTAATAACGCTGACCAAGAACGACGCCATTGCAGATGAGGAAGTTGCAGTAGCTCGCTGCTGCGTAGAAGTGAACGGGACCCTCGGGCCAGGGAGTGCCATCCATAAACTTGCCGCCCATTTCGTCGATGAAGCCCTTATAGAGCTCGTAATCCTCATCGCCAGGGGCGATAACGACTTCAATCGGCTCGGCGGTGGGCATACGAACGATCTCGAAGGGCTTGCCCTCCCAGTCCGTTTCGTTGCTCAGGATCTCGTAGGCCGCCTCAATGCGGCGACGAGACTCTGCGCCAGCCTTGCTCGAAGCTGCCTCTTCATCGGACACCTCGGCAAGAAGAATCTTGTTCGGAGTGATAAAGCGACACATCTCATCAATGTGAGCCGCAAAGCTCATGCCAAAGACGGGAGTTCCGTCTTCCTTCTCGTCGAGGATGCCCAGTCGATAGTCGTCGTCCTCGAGCATAGGCTGCGGAAGCCAGATAACCTTGTTGAGGTTGTAGATGCGCTTATACTCGGCCTCAACTTCCTCTTTCGTGAACTCGGGGTTACGCTTGCGGCATTCCGTGTCCTCGATGGCGATCAGAGTGCCGTGACCGTCAAACTCGCGGTCGCCGCCCTCCGAAACCATTTCGGAATTGACGATATCGAAGCAACCGAGCGCAACCGCCATGTGAACGGCTGCCTTACGTGCGGACTGGCACTCCGGGGAGTTCTTGTCCCACACGCCGTAATAAGTCCAAGCAGGGTTGACCATATAAGAATGGCCCTTGTCGTCGACCATGATGCTGGGACCGTTGTCGCGGACATAGAAGTTGGAGTCTTCGAACTGCGTGATCTCGATGCGATCGAGATCAACCCCCTCCTCCTTCAGGCGCGAGCAAGCCTCCTCATAGGAGCCGGGGGTGCCGCAATTGAGGTTGACCGTAACGTCGCCATACTCGAGCAGAGCCTTGATCACGTCAACGCAGGGCTGGCGGTTATCGTAACCCTCTGCACGGATGTAATCGGGAAGCCATGTCACATAGACGTTGGAGCGCTTCTCGAACTCGCCCGGCATACGATAGTTCTCGTACATGGTTGGTCCTTCCGTCGGGTTTCCCGCGATGCTGTCCGGCCGCGACAATAGCGGGGTTTCACCTGCTATAGTACTACTATACCTACCGTTCGGTAGATAGTTTTGAATAATTTCCGCTCGCCTACTGATACATACCGTTCACCGTATATAGTGGTCATGTTTGGACACGAATTGATGTTCCGTTGCCATCCTTAATAATGTTGGTAGTGCGGAAATGATTTGCAATGGAGAAATGCAGCGTGAGCACAAGAAAAAAAATATTGGACGCAATGTACGATCTTGTGGCAGAAGTCGGTTATGACAAAGCGTCTATCGGAAAGATTTGCGACTTTGTCGGTATATCCAAGCCGTCGGTGTACTACTACTTTCCCTCTAAAGAGGAGATTTTCACTACGCTCTTGGACAGCATGTTTCCGACCATCGACTATCAGCGCGACTACTCGCTAATAGTCGATAGGGACGGGTTCAAGGCCGCGCTTATCGAGCTCGGCAATTCAGTTATAGGTGGTTATCGAAGCGATGAAAAGCGCCGGCGCGTGCTGGCCGAGGTTAGCGTTCAAGCAAATCGAATTCCTGCAGTTCAGGAACGTCAAGCGACGGCGACCAAACGAACCATGGATGCGCTTAAAGACATCCTTCTTCATGGTGCAGAGATTGGCGCGTTTTCCGATAGTGCCGACGTGATGCTCTACGTACAAATTCTTTATACCGTTCTGGAGGGAGCGAGCAATACGGTCGCTCAAGGTGAGGATATTGATGAAAAAGCGGTTTGGGCGGGAATAGTCGAGCTTATGTTCAAATAGGCCAGCCAAGCTGAAGCGCATGTTGGCACCCATGGTGCCTGCGGGCAACCTTTAAAACGAAAACAGGGGTTGACTCCAGTCTGGCTTGGAGTCGACCCCTGTTGCATGGCAATCTATGCCGATGCAATCGGCGCTTATTACTTTTCAGCAGCCTTACTGAGAAAGCCGGAAACGATAGCAAACGCAGCAATCATAAGGTTGCAGGCAATGCAGAAGATAAATACTCCCTGGAATGACCCTGCCATGCCGTAAACCTTCATCATGACCGGCATTCCAAAAGCACCGACGACATAGCCCGCTGAGCAAACGATTGAATAGATCCTTCCAAAATCGCGTGATCCAAAGAGCGAGAGGAGAAGCATCGGCATTGCGGTTCCAACAATGGCGAACATGACATCGTTTACGCCAGCTGCAATGATGGAAACGGTCTCATTGCTTCCGCCAATGATGAGAAGTAGGAATGAAAAAATGCTGACACCTGTCCACGCGACCGTTGCTTTAATAGCGCCGAGTTTGTCACATGTTTTGCCTACGAAGGGATTTAGGAAGATGTCGGAGAACGAAGCTGCCGAGACCATTAAGCTTCCTACGATGGGATTGAAACCGACCTCGCTTGCATAGGTTGGAAACAACTGGTTCATGCAGCAGGTGAGCTGCGCCACGCAAAGCAGGAGGACACAGAGAATAAAAGACGGCGTTTTCGTGGCATCACGGAGTGCCATGCCCGAGAGGGTATCTTCCCGCTCATCGACGCTGTGGCTCTCATGGGTTTCAGAGGTGGTCTCTCCGTACGGAAGCATGTTGCGATCAGAGGGTTTAAGGCGAATGATAAATGCACTCGCAGGTAAAATCATAGCTGCAGAAACGGCCGCAAGTACGATGTATCCCGTACGCCAGCCTTGTTGCTCGATGACCAGCGTAATGACAGGGCTCAACAACAGCGTACAGAGAGAATTAACGCCCCAAGCAAGGCCGATGGCAAGACCGGACGATTTACTGAACCATTGGTCAATAACATCGGACATGCAGACGCCCGTTGTGAACGAAAAGCAGATGCCGATCACCGCAGCGGAGACGATGAACATCCAGACTTCGGTGTAGAACGCCATTGCGGCGCCGGCGGCAATAAGGACAAGTTCAACGCAAATATGCCACGGTTTGCCTATTACTTTTGGAATGAAACGACTCAAAAGTGGAAGTCCAAGTGCAAGGCCAAGAAGAATCGCAGTGAAATAGAAAGAGAAAGAGGTGTACTCAAAGCCCAGGTCTTCACATACTGGAGCAACGAATGAGCCGGCAATAATGCTATATGTGCCAGTCGTTCCGGCGGACATTAAGCCGAGCGCAATAACGACAATCCAAGCAAATACGCTGCTCTCGCGAGGACGGTCTTTTTCGGCTGGTGCGGTGAGAGCCATGGTCACTCCATTTCTATCGGCATTACATCCTATATGCCTACCGATAGGTATATAAACCAGGGGACTCTCCGTCAAGCATTAAGCGGGGAAAGGGAGTTCTTAACGTGCCGAACGGTAATTGGGCCCTTGCAAAATCGAGGTCTAATACTTTTCCGAGAAGTGAACGGCTGTATTTGGACCCCCGAAGCATCGACATTTTTAGACGTCAAAACCGCAGGATTTGACTGGCAAAACCGCAGGAAATTGCATCTCAAAAGTGTCGACGCTTCGGGGGTCCATTTTGACTCGTTCACTTCTCGGAAAAGTATTAGACCCCGATTTACATGCCACTCAATGTGACAAAGGGACTGTCCCTTTGTCACATTATTCGGAGCGCAGGGCTTCGACGGGGTCCTTCTTGGATGCGCTACGGGCGGGCAGCAGGCCGGCAATGACCGTCAGCAGCACCGAAATTGCAATGAGCACCAGCGCATCCTGCACGGGCAGGCTCATCAGATTGGGGACCTGTTTGGCAGCAAGCGCCCAGGTATTAACCGGAAAGCTCACGAGCACCACAACGACAATGGCAAAGACGCCGGCGATGAGGCCCTCGATAAAGGTCTCGGCGTTGAACACGTTGGCCACGTTGCGCTTTGACGCGCCAATCGCGCGCAGGATGCCGATCTCCTTCTTGCGCTCCAGCACGCTGATGTAGGTGATGATGCCGATCATGATGGAGCTCACCACCAGACTGATACTCACGAATGCGATGAGCACCAAGCTGATGGTATTCACGATGTCGGTCACCGAACCCATGATGATGCCCATGTAGTCGGTGTACGAGATTGCCCGCTCGTCGTGGCCGGCGGCTTTGACCTGCTTGTTGTACGCATCGATATGGTCGAGTACGCGCTCCTTGGCCTCAAAGTCACGCGGGAAAATCTTGACCGAGATGGGATCCGCCTCGTCCGCATAACCCAACGTGGTCAGATTGTTGTCGTAGGTGAGCTTCGACGCCTTGGCATAGCTCATCATGAGCGAGCTCAGATCCTCGACGTCCATGTTGAAATGGATGGCACGAGCAAAGGCACTCGCATCCACGTGCATGGCGCTCGCCAGGTTGGCAAAACTCGAAGACATCTGCGTCGCCATCTGGTCCATGAGCCCTGCCGCGCCCGCCTTGAGCTGGGACGATACCGTCGACGCTATCTGCTCGCTGATTGCCTTCATCACCTGATCCATAGCCTGCTGCAGATACGGAGCCAGCTGCTTTTGCACATAGTCGGTCATCGTCTGCTGCAGGCGCTCGGCCAGGGCATCGCCGCCGAGCGCCTTGAGCTGAGCCAGGTATTGCTGGGCTGCGGCATCATTCTCAAGATACGTCGAGAATGCGGCAGCGAGCTTTGACGCGTCTTTAAGATCTTCGGGTGACAGCGCCCTAAACTGATCAGACCGCAAAAAGCCCTCAAACAGTTGGTTGGCAAGCGTTCCCACCTGCTGCATTTGCTCGGGTGTGAGCTCCAGACCGTCAAAGATGCCCGAGAAATCTGGGGCCGGTGCTTTTGCCATGATGTCACTGAAGTCGATATCCTTGCCAACGTCCGAAAGGTCAATGTCCAGCCCGGACAAGTCAAGACCCGACAGGTCCATACCGCCGGCCGCACCCGAGAGTGCAGACGCATCAAACGAGAACGCGCTCTTGAGCGCCGCCTCGTCCACACTGAACATGCTGCCCAGATCCACGCCTTGCTTGGCCTCGCCTTGCAGCTCATCGAAAGACTTGCCCGTAAAGACATCCGTCTCGGGATGCGCAAGCTGCTCTTGCACAATCTGCGAAACGGCGGCGCGCTCCATAAGCTGGCGAGTCAGTGCATGCGTATAGGCAATGCCCGGAGACAACGCGCTCGCATTGGCCGTCTCGTCGGGTCGTACCACGCCCACAATGTGCACGTCGATACCGTCGGCAACCTTGGCGGCCATAAAGTCGGCGTCGCCAGACATGTCTGTCCACATGCCGGTATCTTCGTTTTTGCGATAGGCATCGGACGGCGACAACACCTTAAACGTCGTGGACAACGCATCGTCGTAGGTAAAGTCGGTACCGGTCTCGGGCGCTTCGACCCCACCGTCAGCCGTCATAGCGCTGTTAACCAGATTGTTAAGCTCATTGATATCCAACGCACCGATGCTGTAGAGCGTGTAGTCGCCCACCGTACCGCGACTCGAAAGCACCATCACGGCTTCGTTGGCGGACGTGGGCCAGTGACCGGCGATGACATCGTACTGGCTGTCGAGCAGACTCTGGTCGTCGATCATCTCGTTAAAGACCGAGGTTCCCATGGATTCCATGCTCACCGTTGCCGCCGAACTTGCGCCTCCGCTCATGGCCTCGGTCATAGCGTTGGGAACAAGCCGGACGGGCTTCTCGTCGCCCTTGCCGGCACGATAGACAACCGGCGATACACCGTAGCCGTACTGAATGGCGTTGACTTCTTTATCGATGCCGTCGCCACCGGCATCGAGCCATGCCTTAAAGCTCGTCATGTCATTGGACTTAACGCTCGCAAACATATCCTTTACGGCCGTGACCACAGGAATCTTATCGGTTCCCTTAGCTTTGCCACCAGTACCGTCAGATAAATCCTCGCCGTTGGACGCCTCGTCATCCGCAGCCCCCTGTCCGCCCATCATGGACGACAGGTCATAATCCTGCTTGGAGATCGTAAGCGGGTAGCTCGAGAGCGTATCCTCCTCGACCTTTTTGATGTAGCCGTTTACGCCATTGGACAGCGCCAGAATCGCCGCGATACCGATAATGCCAATCGAGCCCGCAAAGGCCGTCATGGCCGTACGGCCTTTCTTGGTCATGAGGTTTCGAGCAGAAAGCCCCAGCGCCGTCACAAAGCTCATCGAGGTTTTGCGCGTAGGCTTGGCTTCGCGGCGCGTGGCGTCGGCGACATCGAAAGGGTCGGAATCGTCGGTGATCTTACCGTCCGCCAGGTTGACGATGCGCGTGGCGTACTGGTACGCCAGCTCGGGATTGTGCGTGACCATGATGACCAGGCGGTCGCGCGCCACGTCCTTGAGCAAATCCATGACCTGCACGGATGTCGTTGAATCCAAAGCGCCGGTCGGCTCGTCTGCCAGCACGATCTCGGGGTCGTTGATCAGGGCGCGGGCGATGGCCACACGCTGCATCTGCCCGCCCGAAAGCTGGCTCGGGCGCTTGTTCACGTGCTCGCCCAGGCCGACTTTCTCCAACGCCTCGCGCGCACGCTGGCGGCGCTCGGCATGCCCCACGCCCGTGAGCGTGAGCGCCAGCTCCACGTTTTCCAAAATGGTCTGATGCGGAATGAGGTTATAGCTTTGGAACACAAAGCCGATGCGGTTGTTGCGATAGGCATCCCAATCGCGATCGTGAAAGTCCTTGGTCGAAATACCGTCGATCAACAGATCGCCCGAGTCAAAGTGGTCGAGTCCGCCGATAACGTTGAGCATCGTGGTTTTACCCGAGCCCGAAGGTCCCAGAATGGCCACGAACTCGTTATCGCGAAAAGCCAGGCTCACGCTGTCGAGCGCCACCTGCGTAAACGACTGCGTAACGTACCTTTTGCAAATACCTTTGAGCTCCAACATGGACGGCAACCTCTCCCACGCGGGCGCACTCGCCCACTCTCCCCCGCCGTTCGTATTCGACGCGTTTGTCCTACTCTATCCCCATTTTTCACCGACACCAGTGAGGAATGTAGGGAACCGCACCAAAAAACGAACGGGACGGCGCCCAAAAAAGAGGCCCCAAGTGGGGCCTCTATATGGTGGAGATTATCTTGAAAGGCAGGGGACTACTACGCACAGCGACACACGATCCTCGCGATGCTTTACGTGTTTTTTACTGCTCGCTATTCGCAATCGCCTGGTCGATAAGTTTGTTGAGTGCAGCGCGCTGCTCGGCGGAGCTGATGGCTCCCACGATGGGCTCCCCTACGATGTTGCCATTCTGATCGATGACATACGTTGTCGGGAACGAGAACAAATTTGACGTGAACTTACCGGCCTCGCTATCCGACTTGAACCAGATGTTCTTATATGTCACGCCCTTCTTGCTCAGCACGTCCTTGGCATCTGCAATCTCGCCCTTGTTGCCATCGAGCGTAAAGGAATTGACGCCCACGACCTGTCCGCCCTTCTTGGCAAGCTCCTTATTCAGGTCCTCAAGGTCGCCCAGCTCGCCCACGCACGGCTTGCAAGTAGTGAACCAGAAGTTCATGACGGTGACCTTGTTCTTAGAGAACAGCTCGTCGCTGTTCACGTCGTTGCCATCCAGGTCCTTGCCCGTAAAGCTGGGGAACTTCGTCGCCTCGCTCGAAGCATTGGCACCGGCCGTCATGCCAGCGGCCGAAGCGTCGACGCTCTCGCCTGCGCTCGGCGTGCTTCCACAGCCGGGGAACTCCTTCTCCAAGCTCTCGAGCTTGTCCTCGATCTCCTTGATCTGCTGTGCACCGGCCTTGAGTGTCTTAAGCTCATCCGCCGTGAACTCATCCTTGGCACCGTCGATGGTCTTGAGCAGAAAATCGCCGTAATTGCTGCCGTCCTCAATCATTGTCGAGTCTTTATTTGCCGCATTGAATACCTTTTCCCACAGCGCGTTATCACTCGAAAAGATCTCGTTCTCCTTCTGCATGAGCTTCGCATACAGCTCGGCGGCCTCGTCGGCATTGGCCGGCTTCTGCGCAGTGAGTTCTGCGATCATAGGATCGGAGCTCGCAGATTCGCTCGCATTGCCACCGGGCGCCGAACATGCCACAAGGCACAAGGCCAATACCGGCACCATAAACAGGGCCGCAATCTTAGAAAGCTTCATGATCATTCCTCCGTTTTGTCGAAGCTTGTTTACTTTTTATCGGCGGTCAAGGGAAGCTTTTCCGCCGACACATCCAGGCCATAGCGATAGCTGATGGCATCGACAGGACAGGCCCCGATGCACTTTCCGCACCGGATGCATTCGGCATGATTGGGCGCGCGGACCACATCAACGTCCATCTGACAAACCTTTGAGCACTTGCCGCACGAGACACATTTGCATGCATCGACCCGGATCCCCAGTAGGGATACCTTATTCATGAGCGCATAGAATGCGCCGAGTGGACAAATCCATTTGCAGAAGGGGCGGTAGAACAAAACGCTCAGCACTACCACGGCAATGAGAACGGCAAGTTTCCAAGTAAAGAGATGTCCCAACGCAGATCGAATGCCGGCATTGGCAATGGCCAGCGGAATGGCGCCCTCGAGCACACCCTGTGGACAGATGTACTTGCAAAAGAACGGGTCGCCCATGCCCACGTCGTTAACCACCAAGACGGGCAGCAGCACCACGGCAAACAGCAGCACGACGTACTTGATGTACGTGAGCGGCTTGAGCTTTTTCGTGGAGAACTTTTTGCCGGGAATCTTGTGCAGCAGCTCTTGTAGCCAGCCAAACGGGCACAGAAAGCCACATACAAAGCGTCCCAGCAGCACGCCGAGCAAAATGAGCGTACCGGTGACGTAGTAAGAAAAGTTGAACTTGGATGAACCTACCACCGACTGGAACGACCCGATGGGGCACGCACCCGATGCCGCGGGGCACGAATAGCAATTAAGTCCAGGTACGCAGACTGTTTTCCCCGCGCCCTGATAGATGCCGCCTTTGGCAAAGTTTGGCAGGTGAATGTTGGTGACGAGCGTCGCCGCCGCCTGAATGAATCCGCGAAATCGAGCCAAAACATGCGACGCAGTGTTTTCTCTTTTATCCAATTCCGATACACTCCAAGCACAGCCTAATCGCTTTGGCCAGCACGGCATCCGCCTCGCCACGCATAACGCCAAAGCACACCATGGCAATTCCGACGATCAACAAAACGACCTGTACCACGGGTTTTACCGCTTTGAACAACCTGACCACTCCTTTCGTTACGCGACCATTGGACCATATCGGCTATAAAATCCGTGTTAAGCGCGATTTGGAATGTGCAAGGAGACTGTTATGCGTATTTTGATCGTCGAAGACGAGCGAGCACTGTGCGATGCAATCGCGCGCAGTTTGCGAAACTTGGCGTACAGCGTCGACTGCTGTCACGATGGACAGGAGGCGCTCGACCTGCTGGGCGTCGAAGTCTTTGACCTCGTGGTACTCGACCTCAACCTTCCCCGTATCGATGGCATGACCGTGCTCAGGGAACTTAGGAAAACCGACCGCGAGACCAAGGTGCTGATTCTGTCCGCGCGCGGCGAAGTATCCGATAAGGTCGACGGACTCGATGCCGGCGCCAACGATTACCTCACCAAGCCGTTTCATCTGGACGAACTTGCGGCAAGGATCCGCAGCCTTACCCTCAGGCGCTTCGCACAAAGCGACATAGTATTAACCTGCGGAAAGCTCCGCTTTGACACCAAGGCGCGCATCGCTTCCGTGGACAGTGAGGCTCTATCTCTTACACGCAAGGAAACGGGAATCTTGGAATACCTGATGCTTAATCAGGGGCGACCGGTAAGCCAAGAGGAGCTTATCGAGCACGTTTGGGATAGCAGCGTGAACAGCTTTAGCAATGCAACCCGCGTTCACATCTCGTCGCTCCGCAAAAAGTTACGCAGCGCTTTGGGATACGACCCGATTCGCAATCGGATTGGAGAGGGCTACGTTATGGAGGATAACGAATGAAAAGGCTTTCGCTGCAATGGCGCATAACGATTATGACGGCACTGCTCACGTGTGCGGCATGCGTGCTGACAAACTGCCTGGTCGGCTATACGGGCATGCGCTACATGGATGCCATCGGCAGTAACATCTCGGCCTTTAACGCAACCGGCGAAGATTCGCCCCAGGCGTTCGACCCAACGAAAGCGACCCCCGATGACAAAGTCACGATCGTCGTAAACGACGCACAGGAGTCTTTTGGCACGACAACCTGGCGCATCACGGCTGGAGTCACACTCCTTGGCGGCGTGCTGGCATACTTTGTGAGCGGCCGTGCGCTCAAACCGCTACGGGCTTTTGCCGCCCAGGTTGAGCGTGTGCAGCCTGACAACCTAAGCGAAATCAGACTCAGTGAAGATGTGCCCACCGAGCTACAACGATGCAGCGCCTCTTTCAACAACATGATCGCCCGTCTTGGCGAAGGGTTCTCTGCACAGCGTCAGTTTACCGGCAACGCCGCACACGAGCTGCGCACCCCGCTCGCCCTTATGCAAGCACAGATTGAACTTTTCATCTCCGAGCACTCCGGTTTGCGACCCGAAACAGCCGAGCTGCTCGGCTTGCTACAAGAACAAACCGAGCGCATGTCTCGAATGAGCAAGGTATTGCTCGAGATGAGTGAGCTCCGCAGCGTTCCTTGCGAGGACGATGTTGAACTTGGCCCCTTGTCCGAAGAGGTCCTCACCGACCTTGCGCCACTTGCCGAGGATAAGGAGGTAACCCTCGATTGCGCTGGAGACGCTTTGACAATCGGAAGTGATACGCTCCTCTATCGGCTGGTGTTCAATCTGGTCGAAAACGCCATCCGTTACAGCCGCACCGGCTCGACTGTCAACGTCTCCATTAGCGACAGCGACAGCCACGTGCTCCTGCGAGTCAAAGATGAGGGCCCGGGAATACCCAAGCAGTACCGAGAGAGCATCTTCCAGCCGTTCTTTCGTCTAGACAAATCTCGCAGCAGGGCATACGGCGGCGCAGGACTCGGACTAGCGCTTGTTTGGGAGATTGCAGCGCTTCACGGTGGCACGGTAGAGGTCGAAGCAAGTTCCGAGAACGGGACCACCATGCTCGTGAGCCTCTCAAAGGGGGCCACCACGTGATCCGACTGTCCAGGGGTCCCACTCGGCATTGTGAAACGCGTCCCAAAACTTGGACATGAGAAATGGGAGGCAGTTCGCATCTATGCCGAGGACGAAGTCCTGGCGGGGATTCAGGATGCGCAGAGGAAGCTTACGGCAGAAAACCCCGACAGAGTCGTGACCGTCGGCGGCAACTGTATGGTGTCGCTTGCCCTCTTCGATTACCTGCACGGGAAATACGAGAACGCTGGAATCGTCTGGATCTATGCGCATCCGGATGTATCCACGCTGAATGATGACTACCCCAACGCTCACGCCATGGTACTTGGCAGCCTTTTGGGAGAAAGTCATCCCGGTCTTCGGCGGCGAATAACGCGAATGTCCGCAGGCAGACTCCAATCTGTGCGCGGAGAAGCTGGGCGACGCAAACAAGATTCCTCGACCCGAGCATGGAGATGAATCCGTCTATCAGTCTCATCGCATACTCAGAGGAGGATGCCAGATATAGATCCCATTGGATAAAGTCGCCGTTCATAAAGGGAATCACTGCATTGCGCTCGGCGACTCTCAAGGCACTCAGGCTTTGTTCTATTTTCTCAGCTTCTTGTTTGAACTGTTCGCTATCCAAAATGCCCCCAAATGCCGGCTTCTCAACAAATCAGAAAAAGCAAGAGAGACAGAGATTAGGTTCATGCTCCACTGAACCCGCGCTTCCAGTCGAGGTACTCCTCCAAAAGTTCGACAAACGTCTAATAGTACGACATCCGCCGAACAGTCGGGGGTACATACCACTACAGAAGGCCCACGGAACGGGGGGCGAGATGGTTGGCGACGGGTTCAAGGCACTCTCCGGCCCCACGCGCCGCCAGAGGGGGGCGTCGGGAGGGAGGCCGTAATGGGTGAGAAGGGCGAGCGGCCGGAGCGGGTGTTCCCCGGCAGGACAGACCCGTGGTTCATAGCGGCCATGGTGATTGTGGCGGGCGGTTTATCCGCGGCGTGTATCGCGTGTTTCCTGAGCTCGAGTCCCGCGCTCCTATGGGGCTGGCTCGCGCTGCTGCCCATCCCGGCCCTCGTGGCCCTGGCTGCCCTTCCCGTCCGCAGCAATCGCCTCGAACTCTACGGCGACCGCCTCGTCGTCGTGTACGCTGGGACGCGTTCGGTGATACCCTACGCCCACGTGCGGGGCGTCCGGCGCACCAGGACGCTCTGGGCGGGGACGGCCAACTCGCTCGACCGCGTCTACATCGAAGCGCCCTACGACGGCGACGCCATCGTCTCGGTCAGAGACAACGACGCCCTCGTGGCGGAGCTGGGGCGCAGGTGCGGCCTTGGGCCCGACGCCTGACGCCCCGAAAGGAGGAGAGGATGGACGTCCCGCACTGGCCCTACTGGAGGAAGTATTCCCTCGGCGGCACGCAGGTCTGGTACGCGGACTGGGGCGACTGCCCCTTCGACACTGGGCTACATGAGCCCAGTTGAGTTCAGGAACGCAGGGCTGTCCCTGTAAAAATTGTTTAAGCAACCGTTGCAAATCCACTCTCCCGCGCGGAGAGCCCCGGGTAGGCCGAGCTGGGGCTGGCGGTGCCAGTGACGATACGGATGAGCGTGGACTTCCCGGCGCCGTTCTCGCCGATAAGCCCGTAGACGCGCCCCGCCTCGAGGGCGAGGTCGATGGGGCCGAGGACGGTCCTCCCGCGGTACGCCTTCGTGGCCCCATGAAGGCGGAAGGGCGTGGCTGTGGGCGGCGCGTTCCTTTCTCCTCGTACTTTTTTGGGCATGCGTCACGCCCTCCCCGCGCGGCGCTGAGAGCGAATCGACGCAGGCTCGAGGCCGGTTGGGTTGGGGTTGAGGTCCGGGTTCCACAGGCTTGCACAGCCCGACGGACGGGGCGTCCGGGCACGCTATGCTTAGGGAGCGGTGGGCGCCTCCGGGGCAGCAGGGGACTCGGACGCGGTGATGCCGGAGGTGTCGACCTCGCCGATTCCGGCGAGCTGCTCGATGAGGGGGAGGCCCGTCGGGTCGTCCACCTCGACGCCGCCGAGCACGATGGTGCTGTCGCGCGTGTCGATTTGGGTTGTGAACACGGCCGGGTCGAAACCCGAAGCGATAAAGCCAATGCCCGCAAGGACAACACCCGCGACAACGAGCCCGCCCGCCACGGCGAGGTAGATCTTCTTCGCGCTGGTCATGGTACTCACTCCTTTCTACGCCGCGAGATGCGCGGCAGCGCCGCCCTTCTCGCCCTTACCCTTCCAGAAGGGCGAGGCGGCCTTCCTCGCCCAGAGCGCCGAGAGGCGCGCAATTTGTTTTGAGGCGGCCCAAGCGCCAGCACCAACGAAGAGCGCCACGCCGACGAGGCCGAGCCCCACGCCCGCCGAGGCGAGGGCGTACGGGAAGTGGCCGATGGTGACGCCGCTTACGGCAAGCAGGAGCTCAACTACGCCCACGCCCCCGAGTGCCGCTGCGACGATCCACACGCAGAGCGCCAGCACCCAGATGCAGATATAGACCGTGACGGCCACGGCGGCGAAGGCGGCGAGCAGCGGCACCCACACCGGGGAGCCCACGATGGTCAGCACCCACAGCAGCGCGGTGCTGCGCCGGCGCGTCCTCGCGATCGCGCGCGGCACGGCGGGCAGGTCGTCGAGCGTGGCCTCCGCTACCTCGCCGGGCGTGCCCATGGCGGCCACGGCCTCCTCCTCGCTCATACCGTCCTCCATGCGGTCGGCGATGGCCTCCGCATAGAACGCCTTGGTCTCCTCCACCTGCTCGGCCGGCAGGCAGGCGAGCAGCTCGCCCAACCGGCCCAGAAACTCATCGCGCGTCATGGTGCGCCCCCTCAACGTATGCGTAAATTTCCCGTACGGACGGCCACTCGGCCAGGAACTCCTCGATGCGCGCTCGCCCGTCGTCCGTGATGCGGTAGTACCGGCGCAGCCGCCCGTTGTGCTCGGCGGAGCGCGCCGTGATGCACCCGGCCTTCTCTAGGCGCTTGAGTAGCGGGTAGAGCGTCGACTCCGTGAGCCCCATGCTCGCCGGTACGTCCTTCACGATCTGGTAGCCGTAGGACTCCTCGCCGGAGACGGCCGCGAGCACGCAGGCCTCCAGGAAGCCGCGCTTCATCTGTGCCTCCATCCGCACACCTCCTCTCGTCATATACTATGCTATACAAACTATACGATGCAAGGTATTAGACGTCAACTCTCATAGCGAAGATTCTCCGGCCCCTGCGCGCTGCGAACGTGATGTCGCGGGGCGGTTGGCATTATGCATGAAACGTCAAGTAACGCTCTTTTGATCCACTTCCACTCGTCCCCATATGCCTTGTACAACGCCCCCCTTCGACCTCGGGTTCAAGAGAGCCGCTAGGCTGGACGTGCCGGACGGTAAGGTCCTGGACGCCATGGTGGACTTCTCCGATGCCATGCGGGTCATGGGTCTACGCCGATGGAGGCCCACGCACGCGGCAGGGCTCGCCCGTCACCGCTGGTCGCCGGACGGTCCCCACGCCCCACTCGCCAACGCGCAGGCGACAGCAGCAGTCCAGCGCTGGCTGGAGACGACGGAATGCCCAGAAGATGTGTTTCCCATCGCTGCATCAGAGCTTTTTGCAGGGGTGGCAATTTTTCCTAATGTCGAGGTCAGCCAGGCTTCGACAACCACTTCGGGAGCATCACCAACAGACTCTTCCTTTACACGTTCGGCATCATCGTAGGCGATGCCCACAAATTCCAGTCCCGAGTAACAGGAGTACAATTGCTGCTAGTGTTGCCAGCTGTTGGGAGATGGAAAATGGACTGCGATGGCTACCCATGCGTTCCCATGCCGTTGATGTGCACCGCCTTTGTGCCGGGGCAGATTGACGCTGCGGTTGCAGGCATTTCCGACCCCGATTCACGCACCATCGCCACGGCAGAAGCGCTGTACTTTCGCGGACAGGCCACCCTCGCCGCCGAGACGGCACACCCCTATCTTGACGCCACCGACCCCGCACTGCGCTATTCCGCATGCTTTATCTGCGGATATGCCAGCCTGTCGCTCAACCGTATCGCCGATGCCCGCCGTTGCCTTGCGGGCATCCTCGACACGCCAACTGACGAGGAATCGCCCGCCGCCCACGCCATGCATATCCTGTTCGCCTCCGCCGCGAGCGTCCTGCTGCACTTGCCTTCCCCGTATTCCGCCGAAGAGTTTTATCCGCTTGCGGCGCATCTGCCCGAAGGCTTGCGCCTGTTCGCCAGCTACGTGATGGCGCACGCCTTGTATCTGCGCGGCGAATACGGCCGCAGTCTGGGCATGGCGGAAAACGCCCTGATCATGAAACAGGGAAGCTATCCGATCTCGGAACTGTTCCTGCACCTGGCAGCTTCCATGGCATGCATGAGCCTCAAGGACATCGACGCCGCAAAAACGCACTTCGGAGCCGCTTGGGACATTGCGCGCCCCGACGGCCTTATCGAGCTCATCGGCGAGCACCACGGCCTTTTGCAGGGGCTTATCGAGGCATGCCTAAAAACGCAATACCCTGACGACTTCGCGCGCATCATCGAGATCACGTACCGCTTCAGCTACGGCTGGCGGCGCATCCACAACCCCGATTCGGGCGAGGATGTGGCCGACGATCTAACGACCACGGAGTTCACCATGGCCATGCTCGCCTGCCGTGGGTGGACCAATGCCGAAATCGCTCGTCATATGGGTGTGTCGCCGGGCACCGTCAAAAACCGACTATCCGGCGTATACGCAAAGCTTGGCATCGGCACACGCGCCGAACTGGTCGCGCATATGTTGCGTTAGCGACCGGGCTGCCAAGCGCATCGAACGCGCTCCGGGGCCTGGCGCTTTCGCGCGCTCAAATTGGACATTTTGGCCATCGAACGGCACTACCGCCACGGGGCACCTTCTCGCAAAATTGGATTATTTCCTCCGATGTTTGCGGGATGGGAGCCAAAGATGCTTGATCGCCGTTCGTTACTTGTTGCCGGAGCGTCCTCGCTGGCGAGCATTATGTTGCCGCGCGTGCCGGGAAGCGCAAACGCCTTCATATTGCCGTTCGCGCCCACCGCAGCCTATGCCGACGAAAAAGATCCCTTCAGGGTGCTCGTTCTCTCGCGCACCATGTTTGGTGTGGTCGTGGTCGACGTCGCCAATAAGAATACGCCCATCGCAGGTGCCCAGGTCACGCTCGCATCGCGCTATGCCGCAGACAAGCAGCTCACCGCCACGACCGATGACGAGGGCACGGCCATCTTTGAGGTCGCGCCGCTTTCGGAAGGCTACGTGGACGAGGCAACGCTCCTTGACGCGTACGACTTTAACGGCGGCATCTCCATTAGCATGGCGGGCTACCGTGATGTCGAGATTCCCCTCGCGCGTATCCAGGGCGGCACCGCCATAACCGCGCCCACACGTCCGCTCTCCGACGGCGAGCCGTACTTCCGCCAGCTCACGTTCGACGAATGGGACATCCAGTACGCCGACACCACGTTTATGGCAATGCCAGCGGACGAAGCAGCAAACGACCAACCCGACACGCACGCCTTTACCGTTCAGGCACATCTGCCACAGGGCGGGCAGGCAACATTGCATATCAATAAAGTGATGCCCGCTGCGGGCAGCTCACCCGAAACCGTCACGCAGATTGGCCAAGTCAAGGCCAGCGCATCGGGCGCGGATAATCTGGCGACGTTCACGCTCGAAGACAAGTTCCTCGATGCAGCGTCGAGCCTTCTGGAAGAAGGATGCAAGTTACGCTTTGTCCTCGACTACCAGGGCAAGACCTATACACTCTCCTCCCCCATGGCCGTTGTCACTGCGCCGGCCGCAAAGGCGGAATCGGGCTCGACCACTATCGTCCCCACCACCATGGACCAAGAGATCACTCCGTTTGATTTCCCCGCGGCGTTTCCCGGCATCGGCGGCAATAAGTTCACGTGCTGGATGCCCACATTTCCAATCCTCTTCGATTTCTCGTTTGCTGGATACGTGCTGTTTGGCGGAGGATACAAACCAGCCAGCTATATGAACGATTCGGGCAACCCTGATCCGGAATACTGGAAGAAATCGCCGCGCGAGTCGGGCGCCAAGCAGGCAAACCGCTACCTCGACGAGATGGAGGGGAAGTGGAATCAGTACAAGAGTATGAGTGCCGGTTCGGGTACCGATCCAAGAAACACCAAGCTCCTTCGCCACCATTGCACGCTGCTGTTCACGATGGATATCGCCACACAGCTGTACGGCTCGCTTGCCTACGATTGGGTGGGCAAAACCTGGGGCGACAACAACGACCCCGCATACGGCAATATTAAGGCCCTCTTCCAGGTAAGAACCGACCTCAATTGGACCGAGCAGTTTACCCTAGGACCGGTGCCGTTTTTCCTAAACGTCAACCCCTGGGTGCTGGCAAAACTGGCGCTCGCCGTGGGTGCCCACACACACGGCAGCGGCGCGGCGTTTTTTAAAAACATTTCGCTCGACTATTCAAACACGTCGGGCTCGTTCACCATCCAGATCGGGCTTGCCGTCACCTTTGGCGCCGGCGTTGCAGGCGTCGCTTCGTCTGCCGTGCGCGGCGCCGCATCCCTCACGCTGTTCATTGGGTACGAGAAGGCAGATGGACACCAGCTTCCGCGACTGCGTGTAGGTGCAGACGTCGATGTCGATGTGATACTCCAGTTCGTAATGTTCAAGTGGACCACCAAGGCTTGGTCGGGGTCGTGGCCCACACTCCTCGATTCGTGGAATATGTCGGTGAACAATGGCAACCAGTATGTGCTCCAGCGCTCTGAGCTCGCATTGGGTGGAGATACGCCTTACACGTTGGATGCCTGCTTCGGCACGCCCGGCAACATCGAGGCGGGCGGCGTGCCGCAATTTATCGCATCGGCCACCATCGTCACCAACGCCGAGCTGCTCGCACGCGCCGAGGTTAAGGCCACTGCCGTAAACGCCGCGCCTGTCGTGCGCGATTGGGATCAAGCGGTCACGCGCATTGAGCTCGAGGCGGATGCAGAAAGCGACGACACGGGACAGATCGAGCATTTCGTCCACGCACTGATAGAGAACGACGAAAACGCCGCGCCGATGTATGCGTACACCCATATCGGGCAGGCGAAGGACGCCGCTGCGGACCCCAACGCCAATTCTGCCGGCGTGTCGGAAGACGAGCGTGGCGGTATCAAGCCCTCGAACGACAACGTGCTGTTTACTGGCGTGCTCAGCGAAGCTCACATGAAGCTGGCAATGATTGCCGGCGTAGAATGCCTGTTCCGTATCGCCTCGGTGCGCTACGGCGACAATGGCCGCTCGCGCCTGGTGGTGCACACAAAGGCAAACGGCACGTGGTCCGCTCCCGCGCCCGTGGACTTTCCCCTTGGGTTTGGCGAGGGCGACGTGGAGCGCGACGGCATATACGATTACGACTTCGACGTGGTGGAATATGCGGACGGAAGAGGAAACCGGGACGCCTACGTGTTGCTGGTCTCGGGCGAGCGACGCGACGGCGATAGTACCCTTTTCGATACGGCAAGCACATCCGGCATACTGTCCGTCGTGCGCCTGCGCATAAGCAACGACGGAGTTCGCGTGGTGTCGCATACGTCATGGCGCAGCATCTCGCGCGGCCGCTTGCAAGAGGATGGCTACCATTGCCTGCAGTGCCCGCGTATCACGGTGGGCAAGACGCTGGTCGACGGGCGCCTGTCGGGTGCCTACCTCCACCGCCGCGGAACCACCGCAGAAAAGGCGCTCGGCAGCGAGGCTGAGGTTGCGCTGGAGTGCTTCACCCTGTGGTCGGATGATTTGGGCGACAGCCTGACGTTCCGCCAAGTTCTCCGCTTTCCGCAGGCACCGTCGAGTATCGAGCTGGGCGAGCCCGAGAATACCAACGGTAAAATGGTGGTGCCCGTTGCGTACGAGACCGCAGACGGTTGCGGCTGCGCATCGTACGCCGTGATCGGCCAGTCCATTGCGGGCTGGGGCGTTATGTCGCCAGATGCGGCAGTACCCCACGCGGTGCCGTGGCCGCAACACACGGGCTTTTTGGCTACCGTCAACGAGCAGCTGCAGCATATTACTTGGGCACGAGGCGCATCGGCATTTGCAACGCAGCCCGTGGGCGCCGCGGGCTGTGGCCCGGCATCGTTTAGCGTAAGCAACAACGGCAGGTGCGTGCTCTATGTAGAGAACACCGATGGCAAGGTGGGGCAAACCTACGACGAAGAAGGCAACCCAGTAGCAGTGATGGGCAAGCACTTCCGCATCTTCGCCAGCACCTTGGCAGGTGATCTGTTTACGGAGCCGTTCGTGATGTGCGAGCTGGACCATCCCGTCGATCAGATAACGACATTTTTGACGTCGGGGGGCATGCTCTCCGCGCTCGCCACGCACATTGTGAGCGCGGAGAAGAGCGAGGCAGAACTACACGGCATCGAAGTGCCCTTGGTGGCGTGTGCCACTCCGACGGGCGCGGTCGCTACCTCGGGCGCGGTGGTGCCCGGAGCAGCAGGCGAATCCTTCATGGTCACGGTGCGAAACGACGGCAACACCTTGCTGACCGCTGGCACGATTGATCTATACCGAGAGGGCTCCAGCCAGCCGTTCTCCAGCGCATCCATCGGATTCGGAGTGAACGCACGCATGGTTTCGATCTACGATCCAGAGCTTGCCGAGGACGCTTCGGCCAACGACATGGCACACGTGAAGTACGCGCTCGAGACGCTGGGCGCACGTTTTGCAATGCACCCGCTGGTAGCCGACAACGGCAACGCCGTGCTGGCACCGGGTTGCACGGCACAGTTTCGCATGAGCTTCGCCATCCCCGAGAGTTGGAGCGACGAAGTGGGCAAACGCGTAACGCTGTATGCGAAGGCGCGTAATCTGGTGGCGCTCGATCCCGTAACGCTCGAGGAAATTCGACCGGGTGCAAACTCGGCGCTGGGTGCCGTGCTGCACGAGCTTCATGTGCCCGACGCGGCATGCGAGCGCTCAGAAGTTCAGGTCGGCGTATGCGGCAGCGCGGATACGACAGGACTTCACGACGCCCCGATGACAGCAGACGGCGATGGTGGCTCGAGTGGCGGCGGTGCTGACAAGGGCGGCGACTCCGGCGGAAGCAGCTCCGGCAGCGGCAAGGACCACGGCACTAACAAGCGCTTCGGAAAAGCGGGCGCGCTTGCGGGCACGGGCGATGTCAACGCTCCCCTTACGGCAGCCGCTGCAGCACTCGCCGCGGCAGGTGCCGGCCTCGTCGCCTACAGCGCCCGCCGCACGGCGCTCGAAACCGACACCGCCGATGAGGCCAATTCGGATAGGCCTCGCTAGCTCCTAGTTACTTTTGCGAGAGACGCCGACCCTGCCCATCGAACACCAAAAGGGGCTGGTTCTGAATACCCAGAGCCAGCCCATTGCGCATTAGTTATCGTCAGTGGAGTCGAGTTCTGCCTCGAGCTTGGCACGGCGTCTTTTCGCCGTGAAAAACGTTGCGCACAGGACAGCAAACGTGGCCGCGAAAATCGTCGCGCCGCAGAACACGCCCGTGGCCAAGTTCGCCAACCAAAAAACGCTTTCGAGCGGTACGATCTGCGCCTCAGCGATACAGCGCATTGCGGCAATAACAAGCGCGAACGCGGCGCCGCTAAGACCGCTGACAAGCAGGAAATATCCAACAGGAAGATGCTCGGTTTGCCCAAAACGATTGGTATCGACATAGCCCTTCCGCGTTTGCAGTCCTGCGCAAATCAACATCACGAGAACGAGCCACAAATACATGGCTGCCTCGAACGGCGTTGCAAAGCCATGCGGCATTTCACTGGCGTCGCTGTGAACCCACGCAACCTGTCGAGCTATAAACTGGTAGAAAAAGATCATCAACATGCCAAACGAAAGCAGCACGAAACCAATCTTGTAGATCTTCGCGTTCTCAACCTCCAGGCGTTCATCCTTTGGGCCGGCATATTCACGCCACTTTTGCACGATTTTCAGATCTTCATATTTCATAGTGAACTCCTAAAGAGCATTAGGGTCGGCGTCGGTTTCGTCTTCCCAAAACAAGTCGTTCAACGTAACGCGCAGCGCCTTACAGATTGCCACGCACAGATTGAGCGTGGGGTTGTAGCCGCCCGCCTCGATAAGACCGATAGTCTGGCGCGTAACGCCCACGGCCTGGGCCAAGTCGGCTTGCGAAAGGCCAGCCGCCGCGCGCGCCGCCTTCATGCGTAGGTTCTTTTTGCCCGGCATGGAGTTCCTTTCGTAGTAATGGACTGATATCCGTTGCAACATGACAGAAATATATTGCATCCATCAGAAGATGTCAACTATATCTGTCATTATGGAAACCATGTTCGTCATTGCGCGCACGGCACCCCGCTGTACCCGAAACCGTGCGAGGCACTGGCCCTGCTCATCGAGCACCAAAAAGAGCTGGCCCCGATAACTCGGAGCCAGCCCTGAATCGCCTGACATGGGAATCACAGCGCTACTTGAGCTTTAGCGCCTCCATCATGGGCACGGCGGCGTCCCAATCGATCTTCCAGCCAATCGACACGCGGACGGTTTCACCCGTTGCGGGAGCCGTCGCAAACAGCGTATGGCCGTTGTCGGGACCGGTAAAGCGCAGCCACGTTATGCCGTTGTACTCGACCTGGTCGGTTGTTGTCTCCTTGCCTTCGTAGACCTGCTCTAGGCTTGCAACCTCTTCCTCCGGCGAGCGCGGGAAGATGCTGATGTGCAAGCGTCCTCCAGTCTCGTCGTGGAAGAAGTCTGCCTTTTCGTGCTCTTCGTTGGACGAATCCAGCGTGTACCCATCGGCGGCCTCGATACTGTACGATGCGCAATCGATGCCGGTCATATTGGCCGCGTCACCAGAATCGGCCACACCGCCGGCCGCCTTGAACTCCTTGGTCTCGCACCCCGTGGTGTCAAAGTGCATGGCCTCATGATTCTTGGCGGGGGCGTAAGCATCTACGAACTCGACAGTGATGGGCCCGTAGTACGCCGTCTTGGGCGCCCAGAAATACACGTACTCAACAGTCTCGCCCGGACCGATATCTGGCCTCTCGGAGAGATCGATGCCCTCGTGAAGCTCATCGGGAGCCTCGCTTGCAACGTAATCGAGCACGGCCGCCTTGCCGGAAGTAAACAACGGGTCGCCTGCCTCAAGATCGCCCTGGGCAGCATGCACGTTAAAGGAGCTAAACGTCCTGTTCTTTGCATTGTTGTTGGTGATCTTGACGTGCAGGTAAAAGCCGTCCTGCAGCTTAGCGTCGCCGCGATAGAACGTACCGTGGGCTACCGACTCATAGGTTATACCAGCTACCTCGACCGTCTGCGACTCATAGGCCTTCTTCTCTACGGGAGCACTGCCGCCGCCCGAGCTGCCAGCCGAGCCACTCGGCGCATTTCCGCCGCAACCGGTAAGCGTGCAAGCCAGCACGGCCGAAAGCGTCACGGTGGGAATTCCTAACAGCAGCTTCTTCGTCATGGGCTTCATCATCCTCACCGCTCCTTTCGGCTTGCCGCTCATCCGTTGCCCGAATCGCAAGTCGACTCCGTGGCATCGGCCTCCACTATGAGCGCATGGCGAAAAGCAGAGCCGGCGAAGTGACCCGTGGCCCAACTAGCAACCGCCCAGCATCCCCTATGGACCAAAAAGACTCGTATACGCACGCCCTCGGCCCATAAAATGAGACGCCTGTCCCAATGTTCGATTTGAGCCATCCACGCGGCACTTTTCGACAAACGTATCCAGCCGCAAACAAAATGAAGCGGGCTCATCCGTCTTCAAACTTACTCGGGCAGAAACGAGTAAGTGGAATTCATCGGTAAGGAACGTGGGCTCACCCGCATTATTAAGAAGACCCTCAAGGCGCCCGAGCAGCGCAATGATTTAGATAGGCGTCCACCGCCCGCTATTCGACATTCGACCCCTCCCCCATCAGCCATCGGGCGAGGTCGACCACCTTAATCCCCTCATAATCAACAGCCTCGTGCTTTGTTCGCGCAATGACCATCTTGGGATACGCATCACGTATCGCAAGCAGAGGTGCCACTTCGCGCTCAAAGGTTTCCTGACGCGAAATGTCATCGCTAACTTGGATATACACTCGCTCATCGCGACGAATTGCCACGAAGTCGATTTCCTTCTTATAAAGCACCCCGATATAGATTTCCCAACCGCGTCTTAGGAGCTCTAAAGCGACCATATTTTCATATACATGCCCGAAGTCGAGTTTTTTAGTTCCAAGTTTTGCGTATCTGATTGCATGATCCGATAAATAGTATTTATCACCCGAAGCGAGGTACTTTTTACCGCCTACGTCATAGCGGCGCACTCGATAGAACGCAAAAGCCTGGCAAAAGTATCCGAGGTACTGGGCGAGCGTTGCCACGGAAACGCGCGTTCCGGCAGCATCCAGCGCAGCCGCAATCCCACTAACAGAAGATATGTTACCGATATTGTCCATTAGGAAATCGCATGCACGTTCTAGTTGCACTTTGTTACGAACCCCATGCTTTTCTTCCACATCACGCAAAACCAAGACATCTAGCACGTTCGCAATATATCGATAGCGAGCTCGCTCGCTAGGATACAAATACGAGCCAGGCATTCCGCCCTCTCTCAAATATCGGTCAAGCGCTTCGTCCGGGTTATGAATTCCGTGATATGTCGCAAACTCAAGCAAGGAGAACGGAAATACTTCGACCTCATATGTCCGCCCGCGAAAAAGCGTCGCCAAGTCACTCGAAAGCAAGAATGCGTTGGAGCCAGTAACGTAGATATCGTATTTACCCGATGCATGAAGGCTATTGACCGCTTTTTCGAACCCAACGCAGGTTTGCACCTCATCAATCATCACAATGTTATCGAGGCCCTCGCAATAGCTTTCCTCAACGTAGCGATGCAATGCTCGATAATCCGTTAGTTCCTCGAATTCGAGAAGATTGAAATTGATGCGGATAATATTGGCATCGGGGCCGGCCTCACGAATGCGATCGGCAAGAGCTTCCAGTAGAACAGATTTGCCGCACCTACGAATGCCGGTAATAACCTTGATGTCCGGCGTTCCCTTAGCGCCAAGAAGCGCTTCCATATATTGAGGACGTTCGATAATCTTCATATCATCACCGTTCTATTAAATAAAAGCTCTTCTGATTCGTTTTTGTTTAGTATATATGAGGTTCTACTAAATGGAATCAAATATCTATTGATTTCATTCAGCTATTTTTTCCAATATCGTATTATCAGTCTATATACTCCGAACGATTGTTCGATGGATTTCGTGTTGGTTGGAATCGTCTGTGGGCTGGGCTATGCTACCTTGACTATCTATATGACTTAAACGCAGCAAAGGAGCACCGAGAGAGCGAGTATGGCAAAAAACACCGCAAACTATGGTAACGACAGCATCCGCCAGCTCAAAGACGAGGAACGCGTACGTCTTCGCCCTGCCGTTATCTTTGGCTCGGACGGACTCGATGGCTGCGCGCATGCCGCCTTCGAGATTCTGTCCAACGCCGTTGACGAGGCACGCCAGGGCTACGGCAAGCTCATCACCCTTACCGCCTTTCGCGATGGCTCCATTCAGGTAGAGGATAACGGCCGTGGCTGCCCGCTCGACTGGAACCCTTCCGAGAAGCGCTTTAACTGGGAGCTCGTCTTCTGCGAGCTCTACGCCGGCGGCAAGTACAACAACAACCAGGGCGGCGACTACGACTTCTCGCTCGGTACCAACGGCCTGGGCTCGTGCGCGACCCAGTACGCATCCGAGTACATGGACGTCACGGTTTGGCGCGACGGCAACAAGTACTCCCTGCACTTTAAGAAGGGCAAGGTCGTCGGTGCCAAAAAGAAGGCACTCGAGATTGAGCCCAGCAACGAGGACCGTACCGGCACCACCATCAAGTGGCGCCCCGATCTTGAAGTCTTTACCTCCATCAGCATCCCCCACGATTGGTATCGCGAGACCATGCGCCGCCAGGCCGTGGTCAACGCCAACGTGACCTTCCGCCTGCGCATCGAGGGCGACGATGGCGAATTTACCGAAGAGGATTTTTGCTACCCCAAGGGCATCGAGGACTATGTGCTCGAGAAGGTCGGTGCCGACTATCTTACCGAGCCCTTCTTTATCGAGGCCGACCGTCGCGGTCGCGATCGCGAGGACCTGCCCGATTACAACGTAAAAATCACTGCTTGCATGTGCTTCTCGCGCACTTTCATGATGCAGGAGTACTACCACAACTCATCGTGGCTCGAGAACGGCGGCTCACCCGAGAAGGCGGCCCGTAGCGCTCTGACCAGCGCCATCGATGCCTACATTAAGCAACAGGGCAAGTACAACAAAAACGAGAGCGGCATTAAGTGGCAGGACGTCCAGGACTGCCTGGTACTGGTGACCAACTGCTTCTCCACCCAGACGTCCTACGAGAACCAGACCAAGAAGGCCATCAATAACCGCTTTATCCAGCAGGCCATGACGGCATTCTTTAAGGAGCGCCTCTCGACCTACTTGATCGAGAACAAAGATGCCGCCAACAAGATCATGGAGCAGGTGCTCATCAACAAGCGCTCGCGCGAGAACGCCGAAAAGACGCGCCAGAGCATCAAAACAAACCTGCAGCAGAAGACCGACATGGCCAACCGCGTGCAGAAGTTCATCGACTGCCGCTCCAAGGACAAGAGCCGTCGCGAGATCTACATCGTAGAGGGCGACTCGGCAGCGGGCGCCATTCGCACCTCGCGCGATGCCGAGTTCCAGGGTGTTATGCCCGTCCGCGGCAAAATCCTCAACTGCCTAAAGGAGGACTACCCGCGCATCTTTAAGTCCGACATCATCATGGACCTCATGCGCGTGCTGGGCTGCGGCGTGGAAATCAAAGACAAGCGCATCAAGAACCTCGGCGCCTTCGACCTGGACAACCTCAACTGGAACAAGGTCATCATCTGTACGGACGCCGACGTCGACGGTTACCACATCCGCACGCTCGTGCTCACCATGCTCTACCGCCTGGTACCCACGCTTATCGACGAGGGCTACGTGTATATCGCCGAGTCGCCGCTCTACGAGATCAACTGCAAAGAAAAGACCTACTTTGCCTACACCGAGCTCGAGAAGAACGGCATCCTCAAAGAGATCGGCGACCAGAAGTGTTCCATCAACCGCTCCAAGGGTCTTGGTGAAAACGATCCGGACATGATGTGGCTCACCACCATGAACCCCGAGACGCGCCGTCTGATCAAGGTGGAACCCGAGGACGTCACCAAGATGGAAACCATGTTCAACCTGTTGCTGGGCAACGACGAGGCGGGCCGCAAGCGCCACATCTCCGAGCACGGCAAGGAATACCTGGACCAGCTGGACCTGCAGTAGCAGCAAATCGATAACGACGGCCCATAAGAAGTTCAAGAGGATATCGTGGCAAAGAAGAAGACGAAGAACCAGCCAAAGAAAAAGCAGGTCAACGCCGAGAACGTCATCGGCCTGCACTCCGAGGTCACCGATCAGCCGATCACGCAGACGCTCGAGGTCAACTACATGCCCTACGCCATGAGCGTCAACGTCTCGCGTGCGTTCCCCGAGATCGACGGCTTTAAGCCCTCGCACCGCAAGCTGCTCTACACCATGTACAAGATGGGCCTGCTCAAGGGCGAGCGCCAGAAGAGCGCCAACATCGTGGGCCAGACCATGAAGCTCAACCCGCACGGCGATGCCGCGATCTACGAGACGATGGTGCGCCTGGCGACGGGCAACGAAGCGCTGCTTGCCCCCTTCGTGGAGTCGAAGGGCAACTTTGGCAAGTACTATTCGGGCGACCTGAGCTACGCCGCCTCGCGTTATACCGAAGCCAAGCTCTCCCCCATCAGCGCCGAGATCTTCAAGGACATCGACAAGGACCCGGTCGATTTCGTCGACAGCTACGACGGCGCCATGAAGGAGCCGCGCCTGCTGCCCACCACGTTCCCCAACATCCTCGTCTCGGCCAACAAGGGCATCGGCGTCGCCATGGCGTCCGACATCTGCGGCTTCAACCTCAACGAGGTCTGCACCGCAACGATGCACTACCTGCAGGACCCCGACTGCGACCTGCTCGAGTACATGCCCATGCCTGACTTCTCGACCGGCGGCGAGATCATCTACCGCCGCGAGGAGATGGAGAAGATTGTCGAGACCGGTCTCGGCAGCTTCCAAATCCGCTCCCGCTGGCGCTGGATTCCCGAAGAGCGCATCATCGAGGTGTACGAAATCCCCTACACCACCAAGACCGATGTCATCATCGAGCGCATCGTCAAGCTCTCCAAAGAGGGTAAGGTCAAGGAGATCGCTGACATCCGCGACGAGACCGACCTCTCGGGCCTGCGCATCGCCATCGACCTTAAGCGCGGTGTCGACCCCGACAAGCTCATGGCCAAGCTCTATCGCTCGACCACACTGCAGGATTCGTTCTCGTGCAACTTTAACGTGCTGGTCGACGGTTATCCCCGTGTTATGGGCGTGCGCCAGATTCTGCACGAGTGGGTCAAATGGCGTATTGAGTCCACGCGTCGCCGCATTAACTTTGACCTGGGCAAAAAGTCCGAGCGTCTGCACTTGCTGCACGGCCTCGAGGCGATTTTGCTCGACATCGACAAGGCCATCGCCATCATCCGCGGCACCAAGCTCGAAGCCGAGGTCGTGCCCAACCTTATGAAGGGTTTCGGCATCGACGAGACCCAGGCCGAGTTTGTTGCCGAGCTTAAGCTCCGCAACATCAACGAGGAGTACATCCTCAACCGCACCAAGGACATCGCTAAGCTTGAGGGCGAGATTGCCGAGCTTGAAGAGATCCTCTCCAGCGAGAAGAACATCAAGAAGGTCATCAGCGACGAGCTGGCCGCGGTCAACAAGAAGTACGTGATGCCGCGGCGCACGGGCAGGATCGAGCCCCACGAGGTCATCGAGGTAAGCCTGGAGCCCGAGGTCGAGGTGTATCCGGTCACCATCATGCTCTCGCGCGATGGCTACCTTAAGAAGATGACGGACCGCGTGCTTAAGAAGGCCACCACGCTCAAGTACAAGGACGGCGACAAGCCCTTTATCGAGTTCCCGTCCTCCAACACCCACGAGCTGCTGGTCTTTACCAACAAGAGCCAGGTGTACAAGTGCAAGGTTGCGGCGTTTGAGGACACCAGGTCGGCCCAGCTGGGCTCGTACCTGCCGACCGATCTTGAGATGGAACCCGACGAGAGCGTCATCTGGGTCATCGACCCCGAGGACTACAAGGCCGACGTGTTGTTCGTCTTTGAAAACGGCCGCGTGGTGCGCGTCGCGCTTTCTGGATACGTCACCAAGACCAACCGCAAGCGCCTCAAGAACGCCATCTACGGTGGCAGCAAGCTGCTGTATGCCCAGGTGCTCAAGGAAGATCGCGACATCGCGCTGGTCTCGAGCGACTATCGTTTGATGAACTTCAACACGTCGCTGCTCAAGACCAAGACGACCACCAACACGCAGGGCGTCCAGGCCTTTACGGCCAAGAAGGGCCGCTCGGTCACCACCGTCGGCACGACCGAGGAAATCCTTGGCGCCGGCGTCTCGGCCGAGAAGTTCACCGCGCAGAGTCTGCCCTCCGCCGGTGCCCTCATGAAAGAAAACGACATGCCGAGCCTGTTTGACTAACAGCCGTCTGGCCGGTTCCGACAGCCCAGCCCCCTTGAAACGCAGCAAGGCCCGAATGGTTCAAATGAACCCTTCGGGCCTTGTTCGTTATTGGAGATGAGCGCTAGGCGAGCTTGCGAGCGAGCTCTCGCACCTCTTCCAGCTTGGGCGAGGAGGCCATGCTGTCGCGCTCGGTCATGCCGCTAATGGTGACAATGCCCTGGTCCTCCCACTTGCAGTACGCGCAGGCTGACTTGTACATAGCGATCGCCGCATTATAGACGCCCTCGCTGTGGCTATCGAGCAAAAGGGCCGTCTTGGTAAACGGGAAGCCCGTAGCACCGAAGGCGTACAGACGGTCGATGGCGGCCTTTTCCTGCGCGGTGATATCAAACCAGTAGATAGGCGAAGCGAAGACAACCATGTCGGCGTCTTTCAGCGACTCGATCACGTTGGCCATGTCGTCCTTCTGCACGCAAGAGCCCTCGTGGGCGAAGCAATACTGACACCCTAGGCAACCAGCGATTATCTTGCTGGCAACGCGAACGACCTCGACCGTATGGCCGCCCTCGCGCGCGGTCTCGGCAAACACCTCGACCATGGTGTCGGTATTGGCGCCCTTGCGCGGGCTACCACTCAATACAACGATTTTCATAGGATTCCCTCCCCTTCATGCTGCAGGCGCGCAGCATGTTTTCTTGTAACCAAAACGGATGGAGCTATTCAGTCGTCTGTAGATCGCATCCCTCGTTCGCGCTCTCCAAAGAAGGCGCAAGCAGAAGCATCACGGGCATTGATCGGCGCCGATATGGATCACGACATGAAACCGTAAGGGTTGGCCAGAGGTCGCTAGATTCAGTAGCTCGCAGCAATAGAGCGAATGACGACTTCGGCGATATAATCCGTGTCATCTTGATTGTTCCCGCGCGGAAGGTACAGCTCATGTCCAAGCTCAACATCGACCAGCGATCGATTCGCGATCTTCTCACCGATAAGCGATCAGACTTCCTCATCCCCGACTACCAGAGGCCCTACGCCTGGGGCGAGGATGAATGTGCAACGCTGTGGGATGACCTGTTCTCGTTCGCTTTTCCAGGCGATGACTATGAGCGTTTCGACAGCGAGAACGACGAATACTTTCTAGGACCCATCGTCACCTTTAAGAACCTCTCTGGCCAACTTGAGATCATTGACGGCCAGCAGCGCCTCACCACCATCATGCTGCTGCTCCGCGCGTTCTACGACAAGTTCACCAACATGAAGGATAAGCAGTCTGTGAAGATGCGCGAGGCAATCGCCCGTTGTGTATGGAAAACCGACGAGTTCGACGAGCCCGACATGGAGCGCCTCAAGATCGACTCCGAGGTTGCATCGGACAACGACAAGAATGAATTCCTCGAGATTTTACGAGAGGGCAATGTAGGCGATAGCTGGAAGAGCGCCTATGCCCGCAACTTCGCTTTCTTCCAGAGGAAAATTGAGCAACTGGTGAGCGAGTGGCCCACCTACACCGTCTACATGGCCACACGCGTCATCAACAATGTGATACTGTTGCCCATTGAAGCGGAGTCGCAGGACACCGCGCTACGCATCTTCTCGACTCTAAACGACCGAGGGCTGCCTCTCTCGGATGCCGACATCTTCAAGAGCCAGTTCTACAAGCATTATTCCGACACGGGGCGCAAGGATGAGTTCATCCGTCGCTGGAAGGGGCTCGAGGAGGGAGCGAACGCCATCTTCCGGCCCATGCGCGGTACACCAACCGATGAGCTATTTACGCGCTATATGTACTACCGCCGCGCGAAGAAAGGCATCCGCGACACGACCACCGCATCGTTGCGCGACTTCTTCGGTGCCGATGGCTACGCCATGCTCAAGGAGGACGCCACGCTCGACGATCTCGAGGCGCTGCTCGGCTTCTGGAAACGCGTCGATGCGCAGGAAGGGTTCAGCGAGCGCGTGCTCCGCAGGCTCTTCGTGCTGAACTACGCCCCCAACGGCATGTGGACCTATCTGCTAAGCGTCTGGTTCCTCGCCAACCGCGACAGCAAAGGTGTCCTCGATGACGAGGCACTCTACGGCTTTCTAAACAAGATCACGGCATTCGTTCTCGCCTACGCCATTGAGCGTCCCGGCGTGAATGCGCTGCGTTCGCCAGTGTATCCCGAGATGATCAACATCGTGGAGCACCGCCCGGTGGAGTTTCCTAACCACCACTTCAATCGCGCAAATATTGCTGAGCGATTCCGAACCTACGTGTTCACTAACGGCAGGCCTGTAACGAAGTCCATGCTCACTTGGTGGGCGTACGCAGACCCAGATCAACCACTCATGGACCTAGACACTACGCTCGAAATTGAGCACATCTATGCCAAGAAGCGCAACGAGGTAGATCCGCTCGTCGACCAATCCAACCTGGAGGCGCTGGGTAACAAGGCGCTGCTCGAGAAGCGTGTAAACATCCGCGCGGCCGACTACAGATTCTGCGATAAACGCAAGTACTATGAGGGATACACCGACGGCAATGGCAAGCGCAAAGCCGGAACAAAGATCGCAGAACTCAAGCGCCTGACACAAGTCATGGGAGACTTCACCGAAATAGACATCGCGACTCGCACGGCACGGATCATCGATGCCTTCGTGGACTACCTGGGCGACAACGGACTTTTGAGCTAAGGAGCGAACACGTTCGAAAGACTAACCAAGTACGCTGGCAAGCTGGCGGACAGAAACATGAATGTCGAGCTTGGGGGTGGGACGCTCGGACTCGAGGATTTCGTCGACGATTTCTATGTACTGGACGGGTTCGCGGACACCAGCTACTTCGAGACGCTTGAACGCCATAGCATCGACACCTCGGAAGGCATAGACAGCTGTGACATCGACCATGGGGACATTGACCTGATACGCGCATGCATCACGTGGTGCGTTCGTGGCGACCGCTTCTGCGACGGACTCCTTGCCGCGCAAGCCAGGAGCGGGTTTCTGGACCGCTGCCTCTCCCGGCTGAAGGAGCTCGACGAGGGCTGAACGGCGGCCACGAAGACGTCTGGCGCTGCGACAGCACAGCGATGCGACAATGCCATGCCGTCGCACTCCGTCATGCCACCAAATCAGAAGCGGAGTCAACGCTCAATCTTGAGATACATTGACCAAAGGCTCACGTTTCTGCCGAGAAGTCGAGAGCGCGGGGCACACGATGGCGCTTTATCCTCAGCTCATAGCTGCACTGCTTACCTGAAATGACACGCGGTCAAGATGAGCAACGGGAATCGTGACGAGCCGATACCGCCCGCATGCCCCCTTCGGAATAGGCGCTGAGCAGCTCCTGGGCGTGGGCGAACTCGGGTCCCCGCTTCCAACCGAGCAGACGGTTGACCGCGAGATTTCCCTGAACGTTGTGGACGAAGAGCAGATAGGCGTCCTCGCGCGAAAGCCCAGTCTCCTCCATGATCGAGGGAACCATCTGCTCTGCGCCGCGCTCGATAACGCGCTGCGCCACGCGGGCGTACGCGTCGTCATCCGAGTAGAGCAGATAATAGTCATCGTTTGCCGGCGGACGCTGACAGAGGGCATCCGCTTCCGATCCCTCGAGCGGGGGCACCGCCGCCAGGGCTTCGTCGATAAGCGTGTCGAGCAGTGCGAACTTGTCCTCGTAGTGCAGATAGAACGTGCCGCGGTTGATATCGGCGCGACGGCAGATATCCGCTACCGTCATCTTCGCGAAGCCGACCTCGGCCAGCAGCGCGAAGAACGCCTCCCGTATAACCGAGAGCGTATAGCGTCGGCGACGATCGATTTTCTCCACTTCCACGGCCCTCCAATTACAACGCTCAACAATGCCCAGCGACCGTTCGTTTATCGACAACGCTCCGAAGCTGTTCATTGCTCTCGCGCAAATCAACATGGATACTTTTTATAGACACCTGTTCATTGTAATTGAAAGAGGGCATTGGATGACTTTTTACGAGAATCTCGTCATCGAACTCACCAACCGGTCGTTTTCCCATCAGGCAGCCTACCGCAGCGGTGGCACGCCCTACGACCTGAGTGACCGCGAGCCTAAGCCCTACGACCAGCAGATCGAGGACTTTGCCCGCATGGTCGAGGAGGTAGACTGCGTGCTTGTGGGCGGGGCCTCCGGTCTCTCCGCGGCGGGCGGCGGCGACTTCTACTACGAGGACAACGCGACCTATCACAAGCATTTCGGCAAATTCGCCGAGCGCTACGGTTTCAGGGGCGCTTTTGAGGGGTCGACCTACCGCTGGCCTACCGCCGAGGCACGCTGGGGCTACCTTGCCACCTTCCTCGACACCACGCTCAACGCCCCGCTGCGCAAGCCCTACAAGGACCTCGACGCCATTCTTGCCGAGAAGGACTTCTTTGTGCTTACCACCAACCAGGACACGCAGTTCGTAAAGATCTACCCTTGGGAGAAGGTGGCGGAGATCCAGGGCGACCACCGCTTCTTCCAGTGCTCCCGTTGCTGCACCGACGAGGTGTGGGACGCAATCGAGCCGGTCTCCCGCATGGTCGAGACCATGGGAGACGGCCTAGAGGTTCCAACAGAGCTCGTGCCGCGCTGCCCGCACTGCGGAGCCGAGGCGTTCCCCTGGGTTCGCGGCTACGGCAATTTCCTGCAGGGCGAGCTCTACGAGGAGCAGTACCGCAAAGTGTCCGACTGGCTCGACGCGCACGCGCGGCAGAGGATCCTCTTCCTCGAGCTGGGTGTGGGCCGCATGACGCCCGCGTTTATCCAGGAGCCGTTCTGGGCCCTCACGGCGCAGTTGCCACAGGCTAGCTACATCGCCGTGAACAACAGGACGCAGTTTCTCCCCCGCGCGATCGAGGATCGGGGGCTCGCCGTTCGCGCCGATATCGCCGACGTGCTCGCCGACGTGCGCAAGACGCTGGGGAGGTAGCGCATGGAGACGGCGAAAGCAGTTCGCATAGGCAGGGCGCTAGCCGAGGCGGATCTTGTCATCATCGGCGCCAGCAACGGACTCGACATGGCGGAGGGGCTCAATCTCTTCTGCGCCGATGCTCATTTCCGAGAGGCGTACGGGGACCTCGCCCAGGCAGACGGCATCGGCTGCATACTGCAGGGGCTCGCTTCCCCGGATGCCAGCGCGCGACGCCGATGGGCCGAGCGGTTCCATCAAAAGGAATATCTCGAATATGAGCCCAGCCCGCTCATGAACGGGCTACGGCGTCTTACGGAGCACGCTGACACCTTCGTGGTCACGTGCAACATCGACGGGCACTTCACACGTGCAGGGTTCAACGAGAACCGCATTCTCGAAACGGAGGGTAGCACGCGCACGTCGATCGACGAGCAGCGTCTCGCCCGTCCAGACGCCCTCGCCACAGCCCAGCTCGAGGAGCTCGAGCGCCTTGCACGCACCCATCGCAACGGCAGGGTCGCCATCCTCGAACTTGGCGTGGGACTGCACAACGGCGTCATAAAGCGCATGCTCGCCCAGATCGCGAACGCCTGCGAGCACGCCACCTACATCGTGTTCAACTACAGCCAGGCCATGACGCCCGATGCATCGTGCGAGACGATTCTCGTTGACGGCGATATGGCCCCGGCTTTCGAGGAGATTGCCCGATGCCGCCCCTAGAAAGAGAAGCACATAGGCTTCGAAGCTTTATCGACGATTCCGACGCCATCATCGTCGGCATCGGCTCTGGTATGTCGAGCGCCGCCGGGTTCAACCATTACAACCACGCAGGCATGGCGCGCGCAGGAATGGCGGACTGGCAGCAAGCCTTTGGCTTCAAGAGCCTTTTCGACGGCTTCTACCACCTCTACCCCAGCCTCGAGCAGCAATGGGCATACTATGCGCGATACATCGACTTCATGCTGCGCGAGCCGGCCTCGCAGCCCTATCTCGACCTACGGTCCCTCATCGCTCATAAGGACTGCTTCATCCTGAGCACCAATGTGGACACCCAGGTCGAGAAGACATTTCCCGCCGAGAGAATCTGCAACTATCAGGGAAGCTTTGCGCACCTTCAATGTAAGCAGCCGTGCTGCGACGAGCTCTTCGACGCGAGTCCCTACGTCGAGCGCATGCTCGCGGGCATGGCGGGGTTCGAGATCCGCAGCGAAGATATCCCTCGATGCCCGCACTGCGGCTGGCAGCTTACGCCGTGGGTGCGCGACGACACGTTTCTGCAAGGCACGGTATGGCGCGAGAGCCTCGGACGGTACGAGCGCTTTGTGCGCGAGCGCAGTAGCGGCCGCGTGCTGTTGCTGGAGCTCGGCGTGGGCGAAATGACCCCTGGTATCATCACGCTCCCATTCTGGAGCATGACCGCAAAGCTGCCGGATGCGCACCTGTTGAGCGTAAACATCTCGGGCGACTCGGCTCCGCTGCAGCTCGGAAGTAAGGCGGAGGCGATCCAGGCCGACCTGGGCGCCCTACTCTCGGCGACACGGACGGGCGGCGAGTAGCGCAATCCATCGCGGCGTGTGAGTTCGCGATCTGGGACGTTGGTGCAATTAGAAGATGAGCCCTTCCTTTTCGGAAAGTCGCCCGTGTAGCTGATAGCTCTCAAAAATGAGGCGCAGCAGCCACATGTAAATGCAAGGGCGGCAGTCCGATGCTTCGACGCCGGGTGCGCGCAGGGCGTCGATAGCCCGCTCGTCATCGTCTACGGGCGCCACATGTCCGACGGCACCATGTTCGCACCGCTCGCGCAGTACTCTTCACGCGCCTTCACCGAGGCGCACCGCACCATCTGTGTCTACACCCGCGACGAGGAAATCGAGCTCGAGGTCTTCGCGGTGGACGTGGTGGACGCGAGCTCGGAGGACAAGCGAACCGACTTCGCAGACGTGGCGGCGCCCGACTCCTACCTCGGGGACAAATTGTCCCGGTGCGAGGTCGTCCTGGAAGAACCGAAAGACATCGCCCAAGCCTGGGCCTTCGTCACCTGCAGCTACCAGACAAGCAACTCGCGCACCGTGGTCTACACGAAGGAGGTAAAGGGGTGGGATTCGAGTCCTTCGGAATAGGGCTCCTCATGGGGCTCCTCACGCACACGGCCTACGCCTGCTGCGCAGCCGGCGACGACGAACGAGATTAGGAGTTGCAGATCGAAACTACAACCAAATATGGCCCTTCGACCCCTTGCCGATATATCTCGGCAAGGGGTTTTGCATGTGGTGAGATAATTTACGCACTTGATAGAAACAAGACGCTGCCGGCTGCTTCTCGATAAGCTTCCGGTTGTCCATGAACAGAGGTGCGCAATTGGGAAAGATTAAGCTGCAAGACGTCAAAAAGGCTATCGACATCGGAAAAGACGTCCTGCCCTTCGTTGAGCCCGCCGTGGACAAATACGGGCCCGCTCTGATCGACTGGGGGCAGCAAAGGGGGAAGCAGGCGGCAGATAGCCTGGGAGAAGCCAGGGACTCATTCCTTTCAAAGGGTCGGGCAATCAAAGACAAGAAGGAGCAGCAAAAGTCACTCGAGGAAGCCCGCAAGAAGGCCGTGGCAAGCTCGCTTCCGCCGATCTCCGCAAAAGAGTTCTTCGAGAACTTTGAGAACAACGTCTCCAGCGAAGCCGACCTCAGCGATGGGTACATGGCGATCGCCGGCTGCTACGCCGTCGTCACGATGAAATCGGCACGAGAGAAAGACCCTTCCGCCTACGAGGACGTCTATGTCGGTTGCGGCAAATCCATGGGCTTCAGCATATACACACAGCTTTGCGGTTTCGGCAACGTCGACGTCTACGCCGACTTCAAGTTCAAAAGACCCATGATGATCCTGCTCTTCCCGTGTGAGGAAAAAGACCTCGAGAGCCGCCATGAGGCCCTCGTCAGGGATCTTCAGGCCGAGAGCTCGTACAACAAATGGGACGTCCTGGCACGCTCCGACGAGGCGAGATAGGCGCTAAGAGCATGAGCGACAAAGAACTTGCGCCGATTAGCGTCGAGGTTGTTGCGATCGACGACCTCAACAGCATCAAGGTCATCGCGAACACCAATACGAGCAAAGAGAACAACGCCGGCATCGGAGAGCGGGCGGACGCCTTTCTCGGCCTCGCCTCGGACGTCATAGACCTCGTCGAGGGAAAGCAGCTCTACAAAGTCGAGGTCCCCGAAGGCTACAGCCTTAAGGACCTCGTCGCCTCGAAGAAGGATCCGGAAGCGGTGAGGGCCCTCATCCGAGACCCAAAGGGTCGCCTGAGCGGCGACGTCTCGCTCAAAGCTACCGGGGTCAGCCCGGCGCAGATCGCCAGCATCGGCCTTGCCGCGGCGGCGATGGTTGTCGGCCAGGCGTACATGACAGAAATCAGCGACAGCCTCCAGCGCATCGACGCCAAGCTGGAATCGATCGCCTCCATGATCGCCGGAGATCAGAAGGCGAAGGTCAAAAACGCCCTGGACATCGCCAGAACCTACGCAGCCCTTCATGACGATTACCTCCAAAAGCCCGCCGAGGCGCGCCAGGCGGCAAGAAACGAGATCGAGGGCAGGTACAACGACGTCGGCCAGGTAATCGATTGGATTACCGAGCAGCTCGCCGGCGTCGAAGACGGGGTCAGGAGCGCCGCCGAGCGCGAGAAGGACCTCGAACCGCTGCTTAAAGAGATCCAATCCTACGAGGCCCAGTTCGGCATGTGCCTCCAGGCCTTGTCGGCGCTCGCCATGACGCGCATGTACTACGACGGCAGCATGGACGACCGCAGCGCCCTCATCGAAGAGCAGCGGATCCTCGACAAATCTCAGGGCTTCCTGAAAAAGAGGCAGGTCCTCGCCGCGCTCATGGAGATGAAGATCGGGGGCATGAAGGGGGCGCCCATCGCGCTTCCTCGCGGCACCCAGGGGAACGCCCTCAAGAGGCTGGTCTCCCAGACGCCTAGAGCCGCCGCAAAGGAGCAGCTCCTCGAGGCTAAGGTCGAGATGCGCACGAGCCTACGCTCGGGAGAGTCGAAACTGAGGTCCGAAGCCGAAGATCGAAAAGGCGAGATCGAACGCATCGCAGCGGCATCCCGGACAGCCAGGACGCTGCTCACGGACGGAACCGACTGCTGGCTCATCGACGATAAGAAAGATTAGAAGCCAAGAAGAAGAGGCGGGCAATTGCCCGCCTCTTCTCACATCACCCACTTGAACACGGCGCGGAACAGCCAGACGAAAAAGCCCAGCGTGACCTTAAGCGCCGCCACGAGGAACCTACCAAGCCTCTTCATCGACGTCACCCCAATCTTCCTTGACCTTACGCACGCCCTCCTCGGCGCCCTCTTCCTTCTCCTCCGCGAGCAGCCTCGCCAGCTCGTCGGGCACGCCCGGGACCTCTGCCCTCCCCAGCGCGTGCTGCAGCTCCCTTATCTGCGACTTCAGCGGTTTTGAGGGAGGGCCCACGTACTCGCGGTAGCAGGCGCCGATCGCTGCCGCGTCGCACAGGTACCCCCGCACCCGGGCGAACGCCTCGTCCCCGTCGAGCAGGACGCGGCGGGCGCGCCCCAGCTCGGCCTCCGAGGCCAGCATGAAGCGCCAGCCGCGGGACCTGCGCGCCGCCGGGATGCCGTCCGCGGGCGCGTCGGCGCGCCAGTCGTCGCGCACCTGGTGCCAGTTCGCCGTGAGCCAGAGCCCCTTCTCGGGCTCCTCCCGCATCTCGAGCTCGAACTCCGTGAGCATGTTCGCGCCGGAGAACGGCGACCCCTCCGTGAACGAGAGCGTGTCGAACAGCGTCGTCCTGCCGCCCTCGTACTCTATCCTCACCATCATCTCCGGCCCCTCTCCCTACGCTGGTCCTGCTGGGCCCGCTGCCGCTCGGCGGCGAGGATGCGCTTCTGCTCGTCCGCTCGGTGGCACTGGCGCGAATTGCCGCTGGCATCGTCGCGCCCTTCACCGTCCCCGTAGCGGGTCTTGAGCGGCATGAGCCCGTTCATCGCCATGTAGGCGCGGGCGGCCTCGAGGCGGCGGTACCCCTCGCCGCCCGCCTGGCCGCGTCGCTCCAACGTCGCCATCCTGAGCCCGAACTCCTCGATGGACTCGACGTCGAACTTCGCGCAGGTCTCGAGCGCCGAGGAGAGCCTGCTCAGCTCCGAGAGGTCGTTGAGCTCGAGGGCCCGCTCGGCGGCCTCGCGGATGCGCGCGGTGCTCGCGTCCGTGGGACGGTAGGCGCCCTCGCGCTCGAAGCGCCGGCGGAGCATCTCCTTGCCGTAGACGAACCCCAGGCGCTCGCCGCTTACCTTCTTGGACGGCTCCTCCGCCAGGCTGAACACCCAGTCGTCCCGCCGCGCCTTGGCCGAGTTGTCGGCGACGTGCACGCCCAGGGCGTCGAGGATGCCGAGGAACTCCGCCTCGTCGCGCGCCGTGGTCTTGGCGAGCGCGACGCGGGCGCGGATGTCGCCGACCCACGAGTAGCCGCCCGAGCGCATGATCTCCTTCTCGGCCCGGCCCAGGTAGACGCTCCTGCGGCTCCTTGGCCCGCCCGCGCCGGCATGCCCGCGCGCCCTCGAGGGAGATTCGGGCGCCCGATCGTTGGAGAGACCCGACAGCCCGCGCTCGCGAGCCATGTCCTGCAGGTCGCGGTTGAGGTCCTCTGGATGCTGGGTCTGCATGCGGTAGCCGGTGCGGAGGTTCGCGTTGTTCACGACGATGTGCGCGTGCGGTATGCCGCGGGCGTTGTCGTCGTGGTAGACGATGGCGATCTCGTGGTCGCCGAAGTGCTTGAGCGCCCACGAGCACGCGAGCTCGCGCAGCGCCGCCAGGTCGATGCTGTCGCCGGGGTCCGGCGAGAGCACGAAGTGCTTGAACGTGCGCGCGGGCTTTCCCCGCCAGGGCGCGTCCGTGCCGAAGGCGGCGCGCGTGGCGTCCATCTCGGCGTCCCAGGCGCAGGCCTCCTTGGCGTCTTCCCCCAGCGCGCCGGCGTCGCGCTCGTCGTAGCTCAGGTTGAACAGGTCGCGCGCCAGGGCGCGGCCTCCCTTCTCGAGGTAGCGGCGGATGCCGCCCGTCGAGCCGTGGCCGCTTATCGGCTTCAGGATCGGCATGGCGAGCCCTCCACGAGCGAGTCGGCGCCGATGCGACCGAGCTCCGCCGCCATCTCTCGGGCCGCGGCGTTCACGTCGGCGAGCTCGCGCTCGATCGTCGGGACGCTATCCGCGACGAGGTCGCGGTCGACGCGCCCGTGGCGGGCGTGGAAGTTGATGAGGTTCATCGCGTGCACGGCCTGGTTGTAGTGGTAGCCCCACTTCGTGAGCTCGCGCGACATCGCCCACAGGGCCTTCCGGTCGACGAGTATGCGGTGCTCGTCTCCCGCGTTCGCCTCCGTCGACAGCGGTATGCGCACGAGGTAGCGCAGGTACTCCGACTTGCTGAGGCCGGCGCGCTCGCACCGCTCGCAGAGCGCGTCGTAGTCGCCTCCCTCCATGCGGAACGTGACGCGGCGCTCCTTGCCCCTGGCGCCGCCGACGCTCTCTTCCATTGCGGATTCCTTTCCTCGGGCCCGCCGTGCGGCGGGCGCGTCTCTCTAGGGGCGCGGGGGATTCCCCGCAGGCGGCGGCCCGGCTCGGGCGCCGCCTCTGGGACCGGGCCTCGCGTAAGCGGGCTCCCAAACGGCCCGCGGCATGACGGGTCCGAGGCCGCCCGGTCCCCAAGTGCTATGGACGCCCGACGCGATGTCGGACGCCATAGGCTACTTGCTGGATTTCGAATGCGAGGCCCTTCTTCGGACCTTCCGGGCTCCTGCGCCCGCCTCCGCGTAGGGCGCGGTCATGAGCGCCATCTCCCGCAGCAGCGAGAGGTCGGCAGCGCTCGGGCTCTCGGGCGGGCTCTCCAGGAAGTCGGCGACGAGCCTCGCTGCCTTGGAGATGCGCCCGTCGGGGCCGGCCTGCGTTTTGCTCTCGCTCCTCACGTAGTCGGAGAGCTCCCGCTTGGTGCGCCGCCAGGGCTCCATCGCGGCGTGCATCTCCACCTGGCGCTCCTTCGGCATACCCGCGAGCGAGCGCACCGCCTCGGCGCTGAGGTTGCCTCGGTCGGCCTCGGCGGCCCACTCGGGCGAGAGGTCCTCGGCGATCCTGCGGGCAAGCCTCTCCTCGCGCGCGATGGTCTTGCCGGAGACCTTGCGGCCCGTCTGCCGCTCGATGATGGCGGCCTTCACGTCGTCGACGCGCATGCCGGAAAGCGACGGGTCCTCGGAGCGCAGGCGCACGGCGTCGCCCCTGAGCGCCTCGGTCGCGGCGGCGCGCTCGGTCACGGTGAGCGCGCGGGTGAAGTAGTTCGCGGCGTGGAGCAGCGTCACCGCCCGCTCGTCGTCGATGCCCTCTATCACGCGGCAGGGCATCCTCTCGTAGGCGGGGTCGTCCTTGGCGAGCAGCGCGTAGGCGGCCTTGCGGCGGTGCCCGGAGACCATCTGCCACGAGCCGTCTCCGACCTTGCGCACCAGCGGCAGGTCGGTGAGGCCGTCCTGGCGTATCGACTCGGCGAGCTCGGCTATGCCGGCCGGGTCCATGGAGTACGCGGCGTTCGCCGGGTGGTCGGCGATGTCGGCCACCGCGATCTCGGACACCGGGTAGCGCCCGCGGGTGCGGGACGCGCCGTCGAGGAGCCCCGTGATGGTGAATCCCGCGGCCACCTGGCTAGGCGAGCTCACGGTGCACCTCGTCGGCGAGGGCCTCGTAGTCGCGCGCGGGGCGGCTCCCCGGCTCGAAGGCGGCCACCGGCTTCCACTGCCAGCTGCCCTCGCAGACCTTGCTGCTCGCGTGTATGACCGTCTCGAACTGCTCGTCTGGGAAGAACCCGTCGAGCACGGCCGCGCCCGTGGTCTCGGCGTTGGTCATGCGGCCGGGCACGCAGGTGCGCAGTATCTTCCATCTGGGCGTGGGCATGCGCAGGGCGTCCGCGATTGAGCGCGTCGCCTCCACGGTGAGCGCCGTGCCGCGCATCACGGTGGAGTCGAGCTTCACGGGGATGACGACCATGCCGCCCTCCGCGGCGGCGAGGTAGGCGTTGAAGGCGAGCCTGCGCATCACGGGGCTGCAGTCGATGAGGCAGACGTCGTAGGAGCCCGAGGCGTCGTCGAGCGCGAACTTGAGGCGCTGCTCGCGCAGGAGCATCTCGTTCTGGTCGACGAGATCGATGGTCGAGGCCACCACGTCGAGGTTCTCCCCGGCGGCGTAGGCGACCTCCTCCACGGGCGCGCCGCCGTAGAGCAACTCGACCGATGTGCGCCGCTCGGAGGCGGCCCGGTCGTAGAGGCCGAAGAAGTCGGTGGCCGACGCCTGCGGGTCGAGGTCGACGAGCAGGGTCCGAAGGCCCCGGGCGGCGAAGATCGCCGCCAGGTTCACGGCGGTCGTCGTCTTGCCGACGCCGCCCTTGTAGTTGGAAATGGCTATCGTGCGCATGGGTCGCGTCCTCTCTAGCGTGGGGCGCGCCTCGCCGCATCCGGTCCGGCGCGCCCCGAGTCTCGGAGCGTCGGGACAAAACCGTACGGATTTGTCCGACAAACGGAGTGTACCATGAAAACGTACGGATATGTACGCTTTCATGGTACAGGGGCCGGATTTCGGGGAAACCCGGCCCCGGGAGCCCGGGGCCGGGCGCGCCGCCTAGGAGAGCGGCTCCATCTCGCCGAAGCAGTTGACGTGGTGGCGCAGGAGCGCTCGGTTCTCCTTGACGACCATCATCGCCACCTCGTCGAAGCGGACCGGGGTGTCGGCGTAGTCGTCGCCGTTGCCGGCGAGCCACGTCGCCGCCAGCGCCTCGCGCAGCCCGCGCGCCCTGTGGGCCTCGGGGAAGCCGTCCGTCCCGATCCGGGCCGTGGCGTCGACGAACACCAGGGTCCCGTCCTCGTCCACCGCCACGAGGTCGATCCCGCCGATACCCTCGGGCCCCTGCCAGGCCTCGTCGACGATCTCGTAGCCCTTGCGCTCGAGGAAGGCCTTGACCGCGCCCATCGCCTTTTCCTTCATGTCGTTCATGTCTTGCTCCTTAGACTCTGAGGCCCGCCCCTGTGGCGTGCCTTGCGTCGCGTGAGTCGCATGCAGCGCGGGCGTGCCGGCAAGGGAGGAAGCGAAGTCGGACGTGGTTGTAGAAATCTCCCGACGTCAGTTTTTCGCGTTGTTCGCGCGCGCAGCGCATGGGGCGAAGAACCCGAAAAAGTGTCGCGGCCCTTGCTGGCCGCCCGCCGGCGTGCGACCCTGCGCGTCCAAGGAGCGCCAGGGCGGGTTTCGGATCGGAGGGGCGGAGGCGTGCGGCATGGAACCGGCCATGGGCGCCGAGACCCTCCGGGCATGGGATGCGGCCCGTCGGCGGTTGCCGGGGCGCTCGCGAGGGTTACGTCGGGACGTCGCGTGGAGGACGGAGGCGCGTTTCCGAGTCGCGGCGCCGCTACCCTAATCGGGACGGCCTCTCCCGTGCCGCTTGCGGCCGATGTGCGCACGAGATCGCTGGCGGTGAGGCTTTTCGTTGCGCGGAACGGCTACGGTGCTGCGCGACACGTCCGTTTGCTTATGTGTGATAAAGAAGCAATAGAAGTGCAAAAAATTTTGCCGTTCCTATCCGACACTTGGCCATTGTGTCGGATAGGTCGGGCGGTTATTCGGGCAAGTCAATCTTGCCGACAAAGCTGTAATAAATCTCAATGTCCTGCCTGCGGGTGCCGTTCTCATCATAGCTGCACTCATGCACCACAATTTTCTCGATCATTTCCCGCAAGAGAGTGGGGGTCAGTTCTTCAAAGGCAAGGTGCTTGCGGACAATGCCCATAAATTTCTCGGCGTTGACGGTAGGTATCTTTACATTACCTTCTGAAACATATGGCGCACCTTGTCCAGGCGGCTGTTT
>CATXID010000004.1 GCA_958369225.1 uncultured Collinsella sp. | reverse complement strand
AGGACCTCGTGACGGTCATGTGGGCCAACGAGCCCTTCGACCCCGAGAACCCCGATACCTACTACGAGGAGGTCTAGCCGCATGGGCTCTTTTTCGCGGTGCCTTCTATGTTTTGGCCGCAGTGTGAAAGCGCTTCCTCGTAAAGCTATAGTTCAGCCCCTCGTTAAACGGTCTTTTGCACGGTGCGGAAAGGGTTTCTCGCTTGGAAAGCGTTGCGATTTGCAAGGCTTGGAGAACATTTCAGTCGGTAATGATGTGTCATTTGGGCCCGATACAAGAATTTGGACAACGGGCGCAGAAGTAATTATCGGTAACGATGTTATGTTTGGCCCACATATAACTCTAATCTCTGGTGATCATCGCACTGATGTTAAAGACAAGCCTATGCGAGCTGTAAGGCCAACTGAAAAATTACCCAGTAATGACCAAGACATTGTTGTTGGTAACGATGTTTGGATTGGGGCAAACGTTACGATTTTAAAAGGTGTGCATATTCCCGATGGAACAGTAATTGCTGCTGGTGCGCTTGTCGTTCGTAGCCCTTATGAAGAAAATTGCATTTGGGGGGGGGTCCCGCACGTCTAATAGGGAGACGATTTGATGACTAGGAATAAGACGGAGCTTGGCACCTTAACTATGTTTGGTGTTGATCCGAGCTGTTTAGGAGGCATTAGTACGCTAACGCGCATGCTTTCTTTTGAGCTAGATAGATGCGAGCAAATTGATTTTTGCTATTTAATAACTACCAATCAGGGAAATGCCCTTCAAAAGATCCGTTGTTTTGTAAGCGCGCTCTTAAAGGCCCGAAAACGCTTTTCAACCGGCGAAGGCATTGTTCATATACACATGGCTGATAATGCGAGCGTGATCAGGTCGTGCGTTATCATATTCCTAGCTAAAAGATATCGACAGTCTGTCGTACTTCACATTCACTGTGACTTGGCAAAGATTAGATCTCGGTCCTCAAGTCATATGAAAAAGCTGATAGATTGGTCGCTATTAAAATCAGATCGCATCATTGCCTTAGGAACATATCTGAACCCCTTGTTCCAAAAATTGGATTATCCAAGTGAGCGTGTATTAATTCTTCCCAATGCCGTTTCTTGTCCAGATGAGAATTTATACACGCCGGGCCGCACTAGAGTTTTATTTCTGGGAAATATCTCTAAGGACAAGGGCGTCTTGGATTTATTGGATGCGCTTGTTCTGATCGATGGCAAGCTTGACCCAGAACTAATTTTCGAGCTGTGCGGTAGGGATCACATCAAGGTTCAAGTTGAAATTGAAAAACGAAATCTTTCTCATCGTGTTAAATATCGCGGCATCGTAGATCCCAATCGTAAGTTCTTTTCGAAATATCTTCTAAACGTACTGCCTTCTCATCACGAGGCAATGCCATTTTCGCTTCTTGAGGCTTCAGCTTATGGGATCCCTTCTATCGCATCATCAGTCGGGTCAATCTCCGAGATTATCGATAATGGAGACTCAGGTTGGCTAGTAAATGCCCAGGACACTCAAATGCTTGCGAACACGCTCGTGAATGTGCTGTCAAATCCAGAAGCGATATCGGTTGCGGGAAGCCGTATATATAACAAGGTGCGTGAATGCTACTCATTTCAGGCGTATCTTCAAACACTATTCGCTCTATATAGGGAGTTGATAGCTTGATTTCAATGGCAAAGGCCCTATATGCTGCCGATCAAAATATCGTCTCCGAAACAGGGATGGCGGCTAGACCAATTGTATTGATTGTTGCAACGTATATTGTGACTACTTTACTTCAGGGTGCTCTTGGCTCTATACCTATTAATAAGATTCTTGGATTCGCTCTTGTAGTTCTACTTATATTTGAATGGGTTTCAACTCGCAGATCACATCTGTCCTATTTAGGCCTGCTCTGCTTCGTTCTTCTGTCACTCCATTCAACTCTTGTTATGATAAGCGCTTCTCAGGAGCTAAACGACTTGGTGTATCTCGCAAGCACAATGTTGATGATCTCCCTTATATGTTCGCCTAGGTTTCGAACATCTATTTTCGAGGCATTGCTCCAATATCGAACTTATATATCAGTTGTCGTAATCTCTTCATCCATGTTTCTTCTTTTACTACTTGCAACTGGCACTGGTTATGTTGTTGCATGGGGAGAAGCCCCCTACTTTAAGGGACTATGCAATACAGAACACACTCTTGCGTCTATATGTACTCTTTTGCTTGTCCTTATTATTTTTCTCGTTCGGACTAATGGATCTAAGGCTGTATATTGCGGGTGCTCGCTTGTCATCATATATGCGACGCTGGAGACTGGCGCCCGAACGTTTCTTGTGCCAGTTCTTATTTGTTTGCTGCTACTCATTCAAAATCTATTTGCTTACAAATGGACTAAAGCTGCCTTGCTACTCCTAGTTTTAATTTTTGGAGAGGCCGTATTTCTGAAGTCTGGTATGGCTAATAAATTTGAGTTTGCTAGCGGAAATATATACGCAGACTCGCTGCTATCCGCAATTACTAATGGTAGAAACGAAATTTGGCTCACAGATATCCTGGCATGGGCTAATTCTGGTTCAATGGGCATAGCCTTTGGAAACGCTTTTTCAACAATCTATGAGCTCAATAAACGTGCGCTCAGTCTTTATATTTGGGCTCATGACGACTTGGTAATGTTGCTGTATGGATTTGGCCTAACTGGTCTTTGCCTGTATCTTGCATGCTTATGTACTTTATTTCATTCGTTGTTCGCTTCTTTAAATAAGGGTGCAGCTGCACTCCTCTCCGTTTTCATTTTATTTCCGTTGCTATTAAATGGATTTTTTCCTTATCAACATCTTGTCTACGCATTTGTTCTTCTTTATTCAATCTGTTCGCATGAATTAATCCCTAGAAAGGATATCTGATGTCGAATAACAACTATCTGCTGACCTTTCACATGACGTGGAGCTATGGCGCATGTTTGCAAGCATTTGCAACTCTAGAAGCACTTAAGAATGTTGGCTGCAAGGCGGAGATTCTCAATTTCATTAATCCTCATGAGCGAAAAGGAAATGAGACCCCTTTCCAGCTCATCAAGGATGGTGATATTAAAGCTGGCCTTATAGCAGCGGCCAAAAATATCATTTTCCAGCGTGCTAAACTGCATGCGCGCGCTTTTGAAAAATTCCATTCGAGGCTCCCTCGAACGGAACGGGTGTATACTTCGTGTGCTCAAATGGCTGATATTGAAGCTGATGCACTAATCGTCGGCAGCGATCAGGTTTGGAATCCTTTTATCACCGGCGGCATTGAGCCTGCATTTTTTCTTCAATTTGGCAAAGCAACTCGCCGTCTTTCACTTGCTTCGAGCCTCGGTAGTCATACCTATAACGAGATGGAGCAACAAGAAATTCGAAAGTTCCTTAATAAATTCGATGCGATAAGCGTGCGAGAAGCTCATGCAGTAGAGCAAATCGCGCCGTTGACGGAGAAGCCAGTATTTAGGTGTCTCGATCCGACTTTACTTCTCGATCGTGAATATTGGCGTGCTTTTTCCCAAAAGCCCGAAGGATTCAAAGGGAATGAACGATACATTCTGGTTTTCAATCTCGCGAGCAGAACCGATAAAGAAATGGAACTTTGGAAGCGTTTCTCAATAGATTCGGGACTGCCTCTTTGGCGAATCAGCAACAATACCTTTAAGGACAAGGTTTTCGATAGGCTCCTATTGGGTATGACCCCAGAGGAATTTGTTTGGCTTATTGATCACGCACAATATGTTATTACTGATTCATTTCACGGAACGGCCTTTTCAGTGAATATGGGTAAGCCGTTCGTCGCCATGGAACCCATTCGAGGAAATCGTGCCCGAATTGTTGATTTGCTTAATTTAGTTGGAATGGATAAGCGCATGTTGGCTGAAAGCGCATGCGAGCTTCCTAGTATCGATTTAGACTATAGCTATGCTGAATCAGCCCTTTGCGAGGAGCGCTCTCGATGCATGGCGTGGATTAAGGGTGCCTTAAATGACTAGTAATCAGGATATTTCATGCGTGGGTAGAGCATGCACTGGCTGCGCTGCATGTTCCGATGCGTGTCCTGTCGATTCGATATCTATGGTCCCAGATGCGGAAGGCTTTGTTTATCCCTCGATAAACGGTGCATCGTGTCTTGCTTGTGGTAAATGCCTCAGAGTATGCCCTGCTATTAACCGCTGCACGTTGCGTCCAATTTCAAATATGTATGCAGCATTTTCCAATGACCATCAATTGCGAAATGAGAGCAGTTCGGGCGGTGTATTTTCTACGTGCGCACGCTATGTTGTCGATCATGGAGGGATCGTAGTCGGGGCAGCTGTTGATTCAACTGGGCACGTTTATCATCGACTTATAACTAAGTCAAATGAAATTTCGATTCTTCAGAAATCAAAGTACGTTCAAAGCGATTGTCAGGGAATATATTGTCAAATTGAAAAATGTCTTAAATCTGGTAGAAGGGTCTTATTCTCAGGATGTCCTTGTCAGGTTGCTGGCTTGATTTCATATTTGGGAAAAGCATATGACAATCTGATTACGATGGATTTGATTTGTCATGGAGTACCTTCTCCGAGGGTATGGGAAGAGCATGTCGAGTCAATTACTGGTGGAAAACCAGCGCAAAGCATTACATTCAGAAGGAAAGACGTCTCTGCGAGAACGACTTATTCAGTTGATATTACTGCGCCCGGTTTGCGATATAAAGGACGAGATGAATTTGACGATCCGTATATGGCGCTGTTTGTTACGGGGTCAGCAAATAGGGAAAGCTGCTATACGTGTAAATACGCCAGTTCTGAACGCGTTGGTGATGTGACCATTGGCGACTGCGCGTCATCGAATTGCTACCCACAGTTCTATCCTTGGGTTCAGCTTTCTTCAATTTCCTTAAACACTGAAAAGGCTAGAAATTTCTGGTCAGAGGTAGAGAGCCTTTTTACCTTCGTTCCTATTGATTATCAACGGGAAATTCAATTGAATGCTCAGCTTTCACATCCAGTAGTTCGACCTGGTTTGAGAGACAACGTATACAGGCGGATACATGAGACGGGCATCGCGTCAGTTGCTGCCGATGTCACACCTTCTCGTACAATTAAAAAGAAACTCAAAAGACTCGTTAAGTATTTAGTTCCCAACGTAGTACGTGGACGTCTCATTAAATTGAAAGCAATAGTTCATGATCGATAATTCCAAGAAGCAACTTCTTAAAAATACGTTATTTCTGTATATTTTAACGTTTTCATCTCAAGTTCTCGCTCTGATCACAATTCCATATCAAACACGCGTGCTTACACCGGAAACTTATGGTGTCGTTGGCGTCGCCATTTCTGTTATGACGTTTATGTCGCTTGTGCTAGATTTTGGAATCCTTTTATCTGCAACATCAAAAGTCGCACAGCATGCTGAAGATACTGTATTTCTTTCACATCTTTATGGCAATGTTTTCGCTCTAAAAGGCATTTCAGCTATTATCTGTGGATGTTGTTTGGCGGTAGCATGCTGCTCGTCTCCATACCATAGCCGATATTTCCTACTCTACGCTCTCTATTATTTAGCTTATGTCGCTGCTGCGATGCTGCCTGATTATTTATACCGAGGGCTTGAGCGCATGAAAGTCATAACCTTCAGGACTGTAGCGATACGCGCTTTTGCAACTGCGTGCACATTTATATTTCTCCACTCAGACAGTGACGTTTTAGCGCTTCCGATCTGTCTGTTAGTTGGAAATGTTACGGCGCTAGCGGTATGTCTTAGGTATGATCGTAGAGTCTTTGGCATACATCTTCACCGCCCCACGGTTGTCGAGGTGCAGTTACTTGCGAAGGACTCTTTACCGTTTTTCTTTTCACGCATTTCTTCCACGGTATACTCAACAGCAAATCCAATTGTTCTCAATATGTTCTACGCAGGCTTGCCAGTTGTTGGATTCTATTCTGCCTCAGAAAAATTCTTGTCCGTTTCTAAGTCAATCGTTTCCCCTATTGCGGATAGCCTATATCCGTATATGGTTAAAAACAAAGATTTCAGGCTTGTTAAGAAAATATTGCTTACTACAACTCCTTTTATTGTTGTAGGGGCTGCAGTGCTGTATATCTATGCGAATCAAATTTGCGAATTTGTTTTTGGACCAAGCTATGTAGAGGCCGGCATGATAGTGCGCTGTCTACTTCCAGCAATAATGGTGATATTCCCGTCGTACGTTATTTGTTTTCCCGTGCTTGTCCCCCTAGGCCTTTCATCAAGGGCAAATTTTTCAAATTTTATTGGTCTCTGCGTCCAGCTGCTTGCACTTATCATTCTTGTTGTAACTGATTATTTTAATGTCTATACAATGTGCCTCGCGACAAGTGCTGCCGAGGTGTCGGTATTTATCTACCGCTTATCCGTAATCGCAAGATATCAAAAAACCGCTAAAAGCATGAATTCGCGTTAAATATCAGCTATAACAAATTGTAAAGAATGGGGCTCTCATGTTGAGTAACGATAATTCTAAAGTTAATTTTTCTAACGACGGCCGTCTGAAGCTGCTGATCATCGTGGGCACCCGCCCCGAGGTCATCCGCCTGTCCGAGGTCATCAAGAAGTGCCGCCGCCACTTCGACTGCCTGCTGGCGCACACCGGGCAGAACTACGACTACACGCTCAACGGCATCTTCTTCCGCGACCTGGAGCTCGCCGACCCGGACGTCTACCTGGACGCCGTGGGCGCCGACCTGGGCGAGACCGTGGGCAACATCATCGCGGCCTCGTACAAGCTGATGGTCCAGGTCCAGCCCGACGCGCTTCTGATCCTGGGCGACACCAACAGCTGCCTGTCCGCCATCGCGGCTAAGCGCCTGCACATCCCCATCTTCCACATGGAGGCGGGCAACCGCTGCAAGGACGAGTGCCTGCCCGAGGAGACCAACCGCCGCATCGTCGACGTGATCTCCGACGTCAACCTGGCATACTCCGAGCACGCCCGCCGCTACCTGAAGGATACCGGCTGCGCCCCGGAGCGCACCTACGTCACGGGCTCGCCCATGGCCGAGGTCCTTCGCGTCAACCTGGACAAGATCGAGGCGTCGGACGTCCTCTCCGAGCTCGGCCTGGAGCCGAAGAAGTACATGCTGCTTTCCGCCCACCGCGAGGAGAACATCGACACCGAGGCGAACTTCACGAGCCTGTTCACCGCGATCAACGCGCTGGCCGAGAAGTACGACATGCCGATCCTGTACTCCTGCCACCCGCGCTCCCGCAAGCGCTTGGAGGCCACGGGCTTCGAGCTCGACCCGCGCGTGCGCATGCACGAGCCCATGGGCTTCCACGACTACAACTGCCTGCAGATGAACGCCTTCGCGGTGGTCTCCGACTCCGGCACCCTGCCCGAGGAGTCCAGCTTCTTCGCGAGCGTCGGGCACCCGTTCCCGGCGGTGTGCATCCGCACCTCCACCGAGCGCCCCGAGGCCCTGGACAAGGCGTGCTTCACGCTGGCCGGCATCAGCGAGCGCGGCCTGCTGCAGGCCGTCCGCACCGCCGTCGAGCTCGACGCCGAGGGGTCGCTGCCCGAGGCGCCCGTCCCCGACTACGCCGACGAGACCGTGTCCACCAAGGTGGTCAAGATCATCCAGAGCTACACCGGCGTCGTGGACAAGATGGTGTGGAGGAAGAATAGCTAACGCTCGTTCATGCATTTCCTTGCTATTAATTATTTTGCTGACTGCAGGGGTTTCTCTTGGAAGATGTAGATATCAACCTACTCTTTTGGAATTTAGGTCGTAAAAATAATCCTGAACTGATTCGCGACTGTATCGAATATACCAACGCGGATATAGCTTTATTTGCAGAATGGGGGCAGTTGGATTTGGTTGCCCTCTCCGCTATTCTTCCTGCTAGTTATTGCATCTTACCTACGATGTGCGATGACGCAAAGATTCTTGTGGTAATCAAGAACTCAATCGAATTGATTGGTTTTCAAGAGCAGACTCGATATATCGTCTATTCGTTTTCCATTTATGACAAACAATATGTTCTTGCCGGAATCCATCTTCAAGACAAGCATTCTCACCCACATGACGTTGCCCGACGTGCTACCGCTCAAGAACTGCTTGAGGATGTTAGGCAGGAAAGAGCGAAGCTAGCAGGTGCGGAAGCAATATTAATTGGTGATTTCAACGTTGAGCCCTACGATGAAATCATGCAAACGCCCAACCTTTTTAATGCCGTGTATTTTAAAGAGGTTATATCTCGCAAACAGTATCGTACTTGGCAGCGCCGCAGGTATGAGTATTTGTATAGCCCAATGCTCTGCAATTATTCCGAAGATGGTCCTCAATATGGTTCCTTTTACTGTACAAATTTAGATTTGGAGACATATTGGCATTGTCTTGATCAGGTCTTGGTTACTCCTGGTCTAGTTGATGCTATTAAGTCTGTTAGTCATCTTAGGGCTATTTCTGATACCGGTCTCATTTCAAACGTTGCTCCTAATAAACAAATCAGCGACCATCTTCCTTTATCGGTAAGGTTATCCATTAATAATTAAGGACGGTTCGCATGCAAACTGAAGAAAACTACTGGGATAAGCTTTTCGAAAACGGGTCTGGTCAGTCTACTGACAATGTAATTAAATACTTTAACTTACAAGCGGATCAATTAGCTCAGGCTAGCGAAGGTAAGGTCATTGCTATTTTAGATAGAAGGATTAACCTTGATCGCGATAATAACGCGCTGGCTAATATGTCCATGGCCCTTGAGACTTTGGCCAATATTGCTGATGTCAACTCAGCAATCATGCCTAAGCTTAAAGATGCAAATGAACTTTATTCTGATGGTTCTTATGCTTTTGAAATCCGGTCGAAATCATACAGGTTTCGATTGCTTGAGTTCGAATTGGGTGCCCTCTATCCCCTCAATATCGTTTTAGATGAAGGTATTTTTAATGAACTCGAGCCTTCTATAAAGCACCGCTTTGCCGTTAACGATGCGGATTCGATATATACGCTTGCTGTTAAAAACGACGACGACCTGGACGTTCTATTTAAAGCAATTCTAAATACTAGAAAAGTCGCGTTTCTAGTAAAGAAACTCTTTAGCCTTGCTGGGTAATTTCTCCGGTCCCCATATTTTTTGTTATGAAGTTCTTTCTCATCTGTAAAGTTGAGTAAAAGTTGGATAAGTTGAATTGCCGAAATTAGGCATTGAAACGATTGCCACGCCATCTACATCTTAAGTAGACTTAGGTCAGAAATTGGTCGTAGGGCGCGACCAACGCAAACATAAGATAGCCCACTGAGAAGATTTTGGTCGTAGGACGCGACCAGCGGAATAAAAAGAAAGTCCACCGAGAAGATGCCTTCAATCTCTTTGGGTTGGAGGCATTTTTCTTTAGATGGCGGGCATGAGTTCCCAAATCGTATTCTTAAGTGACTCGTTTTACGGAGACTATTCGAACTCGCTTGTCGTCATCAATTCCTCCTTTCACCGACTGGCAAAACGATTTACACCTAATTTCGGGGATCGATCGCAGGCTTTTGCCTTAACCGTGCCTTGATCTCGCTACACTAATAACTGCTGCTACCAGGTAGTTTTCTGGCGCAGTTTCCATTGGCTCTTGCGAAGATCGGAGCGGTTATGTTTGCTGCCGCGTTCCACACCAGCCGTCACTACATCCTGTTTACTGCCATGGCTTGCCTATGCGTTTTGCTGGGCGGGCCTTCTTATGCCGCGGGCGCGGAGAGCCTGTTCATCGCGGGTGCCACGTACTACGAGCCGGGCGTGTCGGGCCCCGGGTGGGCCTGGACCGATGCCGACCATCTGGAGCTAAACGGCTACGCGGGCGAGGCCATCGGTGCGGACGACGACCTGGTGGTGACGCTGACTGGGCAGAACGCTGTTGTCGAGACGAGCGCGCCCGACGTGGACATCTCGCGGTGCGGAATGGAGGTGTGGGGCGATCTGACGCTCCGCGGAACCGGGTCGCTGGTGGCCACGGGCTCGCAGTGCGGAATCTACGTGTCGGGGACGCTCGCGGTGGACGGCTGCAAGGTTGACGTGCGGGCCGACGGCGCCGGCATCGCGGATGCGCGGGTGGCCGGCGTGATCGCGGACGGTCTTGCCGTTCGCGGCGGTGGACGAGTTGTCGCCGCGGGCGCGAGCTCCGGGGCGGGCGTGCGCGCCTATGGTGTGTGTCTGCTGGGCGGGGCTGCCGGCGGCATCGCCTGCCTGGGCGGGTCGCTTGCATCCGCGCGCTTTGTGGCGCCTGCGGGCGGGGCCTTTGGCACGGGCGGCGTGGTGGATGCCGACGGGTCCGTGGCATCGCATGTGGTGGTTGAACCCGATGTCGCCACGCCTCCGGCGGGGGAGACCGATGGGGGCGACGTGACGGGCGGTGGGACGAGTGATCCTGCCGCCGATGCTAACCCCGCTGCCGGAAAGCCCACCACGGGGCCCACGGCAAATCCCGTGCTGAAACCTACGGCCACGCCAACTAAGACAACAACGACAGAAACCAAGACCACGGTCGCCAAAGTCCCCAAGCCCAAGGCTGTCACTGCGACAACTGTGGCATTCCCCAAGACCGGCGACAGCAACTGGATCGCAGCCTCCTTTACGTTTTTCTTGCTTGGAACAACGCTTCTAGCCGCCGCATATCGCTGTTGAGGCGGCGCAACGCACTTAGCTGCAATACAAGAACTCTGTTGAAGCTTTGAGGGCAACACTTCCGGATGGGGAGCGTTGCCCTTTTCGCGCATGCAACATCTGACGTACTAGCCATATGCGTTTTCGCGCTGGGAATGAAGCAGAGTACCTTTCTTCAAAATATGATCACCCCAAAACCTTTCTTCCGGACCGGCGCTAACTTGCACTTTTAGGTGCTGTGAGATTCTGGGACGCATGGAACCGCATGGGTGGCATTCGCACTTGCTTGGAGACCATTGAGGGAGCCGTCGAATGAAGTTGACATCAAAGGCGGAAGCCGCTCTCAACGAGCTTGTCAGCAATGAGGCTAAAGGCCGATTAGTATCTAACCCGCATCGAGGGATGGGATTATCATAGGGACGAAGGAGTTTTGCATGAGAGGTTCATATAACCGGCCTATCGTCCAAGATGGACAATCGGCCTTGTAATATCAATGTTGGGCGATAGGCAAATCGCCCGGACAGCATAGGAGGTGCAATTGGAACGCATAGTCACGAAGCCGACCAAAATCGATCTCCATATCCATTCTGCTGCAAGTGTCGTCACAAAGGACAAAGGCAAGAAGGAACTTTCCGATTGCGACAAAGACCATGTTAACGTGCTGCTTCGCGGTTTGGAGGCTCATGGCATCAACATGTGCGCAATCACTGACCACGATTGCTTTGACAAAGACCTTTACTTCGCTTTGAAGGAGAGGGAGGGGGATGGCTGCCTAAACAAAGTGCTTCCTGGTATTGAGTTCAGCGTGTCCATTCGCGCCGATGGCAAGAAGCCGACCGTCGTCCATATCGTAGCGATCTTCGATGACCGGCACCCCGATGTGATTAACGGAATCGCCGAGGTCGTCTGTGACGAGACCGGGAAGCCGCGCTACGACGATCTCAATAGCGGCGCTTTCACCGAAGACGGCTTCGCCAAGGTCCTGAGGGACATCGGCCTCAACGCAGTCCTCATCGGACACGAGAAATCGGCCGGCCAGGAAGCGAAGCGGGACGTTAGCAGTCTCGGCGCGGATTGCGCCAGCGAAGTGATTTTGACCGAATTTGTCGATGCGGTCGAAATTCGCAACAAGCGGCGAGAGCTCGACATCAAGAGGCTCATCGAGGCCTATCCCAAAGATGCCGTCCCGTTTGTTGTCGGGAGCGATTGCCATGATTGGGCGACCTATCCAGGGAGAGAAGGCGGTGAGATTTCGTTCTCCAGCCTGAAATGCCTACCAACTTTCGAAGGTCTGCTCATGGCGATCACCGACCCCTCGAGAATCAAGGTCGGTGACTGCTCCTTCTTCAGCGCTAGTTCCTCGAAACTTGACTCGCTGGAACTTTCAATTGACGGCAAGGGCTTCGACATACCGCTTTCGCCTGGAATCAACGCGATTATCGGCGACAACTCCATTGGCAAGTCGATGATGATTCACCGTTTAACCGATTGCCGGCATTTGGATGATCACAAGTTGGCCGACGGATACAAGGCCTATTGCGATAAAGAATGCATAAGCATCAACACTCTTCTCTCTGATGCAGAAGAGTTCAAGTTTGACGACCAGGACAGCGTCCGCAGGACCCTCGAAGAGTTGCATTCGGGGCAGGGGCAAGACGATTATTTCGGTAAGTACTTTCAATCCCACGTTGATGTCAGCTCAATCAAAGAGTCGCTCAAGCGCTTCTTCGACGAGTGCGTTGTCGCCCTCGAGTCGAAAGCGCGCTTCAACGATGCACTCCGTCGGCTTGATAAGCATGAGGTGGTTTTGCGAGACCTGCCAAAGTCCGAGAAGCTTACCATCTCCCGATTTTCGAAGACGATCTCTTTTAAGGACATCGATGATCTCTGCTCTAAGTTGCTCTCCTGCAGGAGCGACCTTGCCAACGCAATAACAGATTACTCGAAACTTTTCAAAGAGATGGGTCTTGAGGCTGCCGAGGCCCATGCCGATGCAATTGAGGCGATGGACAGGCTTCTCAAGCTTGTCGAGAAGCATAGGCTGGTCTACGAACGCGACGACGTGAAGACCCGAGCAGTCAAGGTCGCTGCGAGCGAGGAACGCAGGGTTCTTTCGAAGAGGAAGACTGACGAGCAGAAAAATATCGATGACTATTCGGCGACTCTTGATGATGTCTCTGGGAAAATTGCCGATGTAGTATTACTTGCCGCAAAGCGGTGCGACAGGAAGTTCGAATATGACGTTCCTGTGGGCATTAGGATCCCCAATCCTATGGGGAAATTCATATTTGTCTCCGAACTCACTTCTGGTAGTACCGACATAAGCTACTGCAATGAGGTCCTTGGGGAAGTGTTCAACAAGCCTAAGCTATCGCTTCTGCTGGATGGCATTCAGTCCGAGACTGAGCTGACTACGGAGGAAATAGCTGCAGCGGTAACCGGTGAAAAACCTTCCATGGCGACGTGCTACGATCAGATTCGCAACAAGCTTCATGCGGTGGTTGACCGTGTAACCGAGAGAAGGAAAATCACTAACAAGTCCATAGGCATCGACGCTGAACCGTCGCCTGGTCTGTACGGGACTCTGTACTTCGATCTTTTGGCGGAGGAGGACACTAAATCAGGAGTCTACATTATCGACCAGCCGGAGGATCAAATCTCGCAAGTAGCGATTAAGGAGCACGTCCTTGGCGCCTTTAAGAGGATGAGTGCCAACCGGCAGGTACTGATGATCACGCACAACCCGCTTTTTGTCGTCAACCTCGACGTCGATAACGTCATCGTGCTCGTGCGCGGCGAAAATGGGAAAGTTGACGTGAAGAGTGGGGCTTTGGAATACGAATGCGACGACTACAAGGTGCTCGACCTTGTGGCCAAGACTGTTGAAGGAGGTGCTGACGTTGTTAGGAAACGACTCAAACGCTATGGCTCAGAAGGCATATAAGGTCGGGCTGAAGGATGGGAAGATCGCGATCGAGGGTGTTGACGGCTTTTCCATTGATGTCGAAGATCCGAAGCTGAACGTAGGGAAGTTGTACTCGGCCCTTTTCGCTGGAATCGACGAACCTACAACGATTTCCCTCGAGCCCGCGACAGAACTTAAACAGGATCGCAAAGCCTTCTCTTTCTTTGAAAGCTTGAAGAAGATAGTGGACGGCGCTTGCGAAAAGATGAATCCTGGTCTGGCTGATATCGCCAAGAAGTCTGAAGGGCTCGACGCCGACGACGAGGCATAACTGAGTTGACGCCGTGCTGCTTGTTAGCGAAAGCTAAGGTCAATGGGGGCTTATATGGATACTTCTGTTTGTGATAAGCAAGATTGGGCGTGAATACAAGTTAATTGTCTAGGTGAATCTGGATTTCTAGATATGTACGGTCAAGATTGAGCGGCCTAATTCAGGCCTAATTTAATCCTTCATATTTCGAAATCCCAATCATTTCCTCCGTTGCTTGGGTATACTTAAATCAGAAATTGGTCGTAGGGCGCGACCAACGGAATCAAAAGAAAGCCCACTGAGAAGATTTTGGTCGTAGGGCGCGACCAACGGAATCAAAAGAAAGCCCACTGAGAAGATGCCTTCAATCTCTTTGGGTTGGAGGCATTTTCTTTTTCGGAGGGTCTGCATGAATTCTAAAATCGTCTTTTTGACAAACTCATTTTACCAAGATCATCCAAACCCGCCGTTCAAAGAGATGGAGCAAAAGCAAAATCGTCCTTACATTGTCTTTTTGGTCGAAATCGAAGGTCATACGTGGGCCATACCTTTTCGCTCGCATATTTGCCATGGGCACGCATTCTTTACCGATGCCAAAAATAAATGCGGAATTGATTATTCGAAAGCCGTTGTTGTAGACAAACCAATATATATAGATCAACAGGTGCGTCCACACTTACGCCAGAACGAATATCAGGCTCTTCGCGGAAATGAATTTGCAGTTCAAAAGGGATTTGAAAAATATATCAAGCTTTACAAACGGGCTGTTCAATCGGGACATCCGCGTTATCAGTCGCTTATCAAGTATTCGACGTTGCAGAATTATGATTTGTAGCCAAGTTGGAGCATAGTGGATCCAGGCTCCGCCGTATGCTCAAATCATATTCACACAATAATTTGAAGAAGGGACGCTGTGTGGAGGCCACAAAGCGTCCCTTCCTTTCTCTGATTGACAGCCGGGGTCCGGCTCGCAGTGTATCGGGCTCCGGCTGGGCCTGGACCGATGCCGACCACTTGGAGCTTAACGGCTACGTTAAGCTCAAGACAAACACAACGACCAAGACTACGGTGACCAAGACCTCCAGGCCCAAGACCGCAACCGCAACCACTGCGACACTCCCCAAAACCGGCGACAGCAACTGGATCGCCGCTTCCGTGACGCTTTTCCTGTTGGGAACAGTGTTTCTAGCCGTCGCATATCGCTGCCAAGACCCCGTTTACGCGAGACCAGGGGAGGGGTGAATGCAGCTATTGCAGAAGCCTTTAGCCATCCACTAAATCAATTTCTTAGAGATTGGTGCCGTATCAGCCATCGCTGCGGCGGCACTATTTTGTTCAGCTCGACTGCCTCTCGATCCATTACCGATGTTGAGCCTTACACCCCATCTGCCAGAGCGATAAGATAATTGCAATTCAAATACTGCCGTTTATAAAGCTCCATTTGGATCCAATTGCCTATATCACTGGAGTCATACCATGAGGAAGTACTATCAAATCAAAACCGTCGCATCGGCCCCTCCAAGAAGGCTCATCCCGATTGAAAAAGTCTTCAGCGCTACTGGTCTTGTATTGGCAATTGTCGGTCTCTTTTCCGCTCTGTCATCGAGTGGCAACATATTTGGTTCGCTTTCTTTTCCTTTCTTGCTCTTTGGGTTGTTCTTTTTTGTGGACGGGCTCCTTCTTGTTATTACGGCATCAAAGCAACAAGAGGAACTACTGGGGATACGCCAATCGCTCCTAGAAGATGATCCGCAAATCGTCGCAAGCGCCGAAGAGTTTATCGCTCAGCGAAAGGCCCTGACACAGCAAGGTGAAATTACTGGCATCTTCATTGTCCATAATGCAACCAAAGATCTGTACTACGTAGGCCAAGGCGAAAAGGCAATTGATCGAGCGGCCATACAGTTTCTCGGTAGGGGCAATTGCGATGTGTATGCCGATTACAAGTACGGTGACTCATTCAACGTGCGAATAATCCCGCTGTCGGAAAGCGACTACGAAAGTCTCAATGAGCTAAAACGCGCAGCAATACAAGCGCTCGAGGCTGCTGGCGAGGAGCTTTATTAAGGGCGACTGTTAGGATAAATTAAATGGCAAGCTCAAATAACACAGGCAACAACGAGGAATTAACGCCGTCCGTCGAAGAAACGCTTCTTAACGAATCCGGCTCGATTGCCAAGGTCAAATCGTTCTCATGGATTTGGTTTATCAATAAGGAACGAATCCACGACATTGATCCCGTCCAATGCGGCAAATGGATGTTCTTCTTCTCTCCATTCAAAACCGCCCTCATGGACGACATTGTCGGAACGGCAGTTCTTGATGGCGTCGTCGTAGAGGCCAAATACTCGAATCCCGAAACGCTCATCGCGGCGGGCTCGAAACAAGGTGTCTGCTGCTTTTACCTAAACGGCAACGATAAAGAAAGCCATAAGAGGGTACTGAGCTACGTGCTGGAAAACGGGCTGATCAGGAAGACAAAGACCGGTAAGCTTTAATAACATTTCGTTCAAGTTCGACTCTGAGACCTATGCGGGAAAGCACAAGGGGAGCGGCTTCTCCGGAAAGATAAAGCTCGCGGACTTCGTTGACCTAAAGACTGGGGAGTTTATCTAGGACAGCGGGCGGAGTGATGAACTGGACGCTATAAGAACTCGGTATCCTCGGCATTGACACTCGCAAAAACCTTACACTGCAGCATCGAAGACCTCGTCTGGCAACCTTGCGTATACTCTTGCCAAGAATAGCGATTCTGTTAGCCCCAATTAATTTTTAGAATCACTCCTTGATTCAAAATAAAAAAGGTCAAAGGCTCTAAACCTCTGACCTGATCTTTTGATGGTGGGCGATACAAGATTCGAACTTGTGACCCCATCCGTGTGAAGGATATGCTCTACCCCTGAGCCAATCGCCCGTCGCCTTTCGGCAAAAGAGATATTAACATAGCCGCACCAGATTTTCCAAGAACTTTTTGCCTTCGATTTTAAATTCGCGGCCAATCCTTGGCCATCTGTTGGCATCGTCAAGTTTTCAATGCATATCCACCTTGCTGACGTCATCGAACGTTTTCCCCAAAATGATTACGTTCATTCGTTGAATTATTCACTCAATTAGCGAGCAATTATGGAGACAGGGACCCTCAAGCTTTGAGCAAGCACCTGCGGTTTTACCACGCGCTTCAGCTATTTAGCAAAACCCGTCAAGCTTTTGGTCAGTATTTGGTCAGCTTCCGGTACTTACCCGCATGATGTGCACCTAGATAATCGGACTCGCAAGCCGCATGGCTCACGCCCGACACTAGGGGAGACCAACATGGACGAGATCATTTGTGCAAACACCGCGTTCCGCTACTGGCGTTGCCCGCCTCAGGTGCGCGATCTCTACCCGCGCCTGCCCAACTCCGAAGACGGCTGGCGTGCCCTATCTCAATCGCCCTTTGTAGTCGACGTCCTCAAGACCCCGATTATTACCACAACAGTGCCCGGTGGCGTTAACTACCATTCGGGATTACGGACAACTATCCACTGTGATGATGCTTCTGGGGTGGACAGCACGCTGGAAACCGCGATGAGCTTTAGGGTTACAGATCCACTTGCGACGCTATTTACCATGGCACGCTTTGTATCTCCAACCGATCTTGTCCTTGCCATGTACGAATTCTGCGGATGGTTCTCAGTCTTTGAGCTCACCGCCGCAGCAGAAGCGGAGCTAGACAAAGCCAAAGACACTGCCGAGAATGCAACCACCGAATCCCTCTTTGACCTCGATGGAAGCCAAGAAGAACCACATTGGAAACGCGTTTATGCGCGCATAAAAGTCAGAGAACAGGTGAATGCGAAGGGGCCCAATGGACAAAAGAAAACGAATGAGGTCACAAAGCTAAAGGGCACTTCGCTCTGGATGAGGAAGCCGCTCATCGAAATACACGAGCTTCATGAGAATGCCAGTAAGATGAAAAAACGAAAGTGGGGTACGAAGTTTTACAACGCCGCGCAGCTGGTGACGGGCATAGCCGCTTCTCCGCTCGAAGTTGCAGGAATTTTATTGCTATCGCTTCCTCGCTCTCGCGGCGGCGCCGGTTTTAGAAACGTTTACGTCAACGACCTTACGCCGCTAACCGCATCGGCGCAGAGCATTGCAGGGCAAAAAGTCTGCTACGGGGATATCGTGATCGTGGATCCAACCATAATGAAGGCAGGCATCGTGGAGATTCAGGGCGAGGTCATCCACGGATCAGGCGCCGTGCTCGACCACGATGCCAAACGCATGACGGCGCTGCAAAGTATGGGGTATGACGTCTTCCTGGTTACGCACGACATGCTTAACGATGCCGAGCAGCTTGATGCGATCGTGCGAAGTCTTTGCTCGCGCTTGGGTTTGCGCTATAGGTGCAAAACTAAGGCGCAAAAGACAACGGAAATGGAGTTACGAGCCAACGTATTGTGCAATTGGCTGGAAATCGGTCGTTAGATGGGTGCCCTACTCACTTCCGGGCGCCCTCGGTCGGCTGCGCGCGACGCTGCCGCCACGGAACCGGCCCATCTACTACGTTTAGCCCCGACCCCTCGACCATACCCCGTATTTCGCGAAAACCGCAGGCCGTCTACCTGCGGTTTTATTTTTGCCCGAGACCTCATGGTCGGGGGATGTGGGCCAAACGTAGTAGATGGCCCGGTTCCGTGGCGTGAGGTCCCCGGGGGCGGCCGGGCGGGTGCCGGGAAGGAGGGCGGCGGCCACGCCGCCGCCCGCGGGGCGCGCCCCGCGGGCGATTTCGGGCATCGTGCGTCTCTTCGGCCTCGTGCCCGTTCCACGCGCCGCAGAATATTTTCCAAAAATGTCCTTGCATCGCCGTCCGAGTTCCCGTATAGTACTTCTTCGCACGGGGGCGTAGCTCAGCTGGGAGAGCGCTTGACTGGCAGTCAAGAGGTCAGGGGTTCGATCCCCCTCGTCTCCACCCGAGCATTGAATGAGGCTCCAACGCAAGTTGGGGCCTTTTTTCATATAGGCACACAAGGTCAAAGGCGGCACCATGATCCTCCTGGTCGACAAGATCGTGCGTTGAACGGGTGCCGCGAGCATGGTAGTATTTCACGACGTGGGGCAACGCTTCTCTACACGGAAGTCCTCCATTACCTTTGCAACCACTAATCATAAGGGCTCTTGGCGCAACGGTTAGCGCAGGGGACTCATAATCCCTGGGTTCTGGGTTCGAATCCCGGAGGGCCCACCAGGTTTTTCAACAGGTCAGGCAATATGTCTGGTCTGTTTTCTTTTTCATAGCAGTGGTTTTCGCTTACAAATAGCCTGCTTACTCACCTCCGGGCGCCCTCGGTCGGCCGCGCGCGACGCTGCCGCCACGGAACCGGCCCATCTACTACGTTTAGCCCCGGCCCCTCGACCACACCCCGTATTTCGCGAAAGCCGAAGGCCGTCTACCTGCGGTTTTATTTATGCCCGAGACGTCATGGTCGGGGGATGTGGGCCAAACGTAGTAGATGGGCCGGTTCCGTGGCGTGAGGTCCCCGGGGGCGGCCGGGCGGGTGCCGGGAAGGAGGGCGGCGGCCACGCCGCCGCCCGCGGGGCGCGCCCCGCGGGCGATTTCGGGCATCGTGCGTCTCTTCGGCCTCGTGCCCGTTCCACGCGCCGCAGAATATTTTCCAAAAATGTCCTTGCATCGCCGTCCGAGTTCCCGTATAGTACTTCTTCGCACGGGGGCGTAGCTCAGCTGGGAGAGCGCTTGACTGGCAGTCAAGAGGTCAGGGGTTCGATCCCCCTCGTCTCCACCCGAGCATTGAATGAGGCTCCAACGCAAGTTGGGGCCTTTTTTCATATAGGCACACAAGGTCAAAGGCGGCACCATGATCCTCCTGGTCGACAAGATCGAAAAAAGCTTCGGCGCGCGCGTCCTCTTTAGCAGCGCGTCCTTCCAGATCAACCCCGGCGAGCGCTTCGCGCTCGTTGGCCCCAACGGCGCCGGCAAAACCACCATGCTCAAAATCATCATGGGCATTGACAGCCCCGACGCCGGCCAGGTCCAGTACGCCAAGGACTGCCAGGTAGGCTACCTAGAGCAGGAAACCAACCTGGAGCAAAAGGACACCACTATCCTCGCCGAGGTCATGGCCGCCGCCAAGGAAATCCGCCGCATGGGCGAACGCGCCAACGAGCTGCAGGCCCAGATCACCGAGCTCTCCGAGCAGGGCAAGGACGTCGATGCGCTCCTTAACGAGTACGGCCAGGTCCAGGACCGCTTTGAGCACCTGGGCGGCTACGAGCTCGAGAGCAACGCCCGCAAGATCCTGTCCGGCTTGGGCTTTAAGGTCACTGACTTTGAACGCCCGTGCTCTGAGTTCTCGGGCGGCTGGCAGATGCGCATCGCGCTGGCCAAGCTCTTCCTGCGCCACCCCGACTTGCTGCTTCTGGACGAGCCCACCAACCACCTTGACCTCGAAAGCGTCCAGTGGTTGCGCGGCTTTATCGCCAACTACGACGGCGCCGTCCTCATCGTCAGCCACGACCGCGCCTTTATGGACGCCTGCGTCGACCACGTCGCCGCGCTCGAGAACCGCCGCGTAACCACCTACACCGGCAACTACAGCAGCTACCTTAAGCAGCGCGAAGACAACCTGGAACAGATGCGCGCCAAGCGCGCCGCCCAGGAGCGTGATATCGCCCACATGCAGGTCTTCGTCGACAAGTTCCGCTACAAGCCCACCAAGGCCGCGCAGGCCCAGGAGCGCATCCGCAAGATCGAGCAGATCAAAAAGGAGCTCGTCATCCTGCCCGAGGGCCACAAGCACATCGACTTTAAGTTCCCCGACCCGCCGCGCTCCGGCGACATGGTCGTGGGCCTTGAGGGTGTATCCAAGTCCTACGGCGACAAGCACATCTACAGCGATATCGACCTCAAGCTCTACCGCGGCGAGCACGTGGCGCTCGTCGGCCCTAACGGCGCCGGCAAGTCCACCCTCATGAAGATCATCGCCGGCCTGGAGCCGCCCACCACCGGCAACCGCGACCTGGGCACCAACGTGGGTGTGGCCTACTATGCCCAGCACGCGCTCGAAGGCATGACCGAATCGAACACCGTTCTGAAAGAGATCGACACCGTCACGCCCAAGTGGACCGTGCCGCAGCAGCGCAGCCTGCTCGGCGCCTTCCTGTTTAGCGACAACGATTCCATCGAAAAGCAGGTACGCGTGCTCTCCGGTGGCGAAAAGGCGCGTCTGGCGCTCGCCAAGATGCTCGTGGCGCCCGAGGCGCTCCTGTGCCTGGACGAGCCCACTAACCACCTGGATATCGACTCGGTGGACATGCTCGAGAACGCCTTGCAAAACTTCCCCGGCACCATCGTGCTGATCAGCCACGACGAGCACCTGGTGCGCGCCGTGGCCAACCGCGTCATCGATATCCGCGACGGCAAGGTCACGGTCTACGACGGCGACTACGACTACTACCTTTACAAGCGCGAGGACCTTGCAGCCCGCGCCGCCGCCGAGGCGTCCACGGAGAGCGCGCCTGCCGCGGCCAAGTCCACCAAGGCCAGCGCCGCCCAGGTCGACACCCCCGCTGCGGCCCCCAAGCCTGCCGAGGGCAAAAAGACCAAGGAGCAAAAGCGTGCCGAGGCCCAGGCCCGTGCCGCACTCAACAAAAAGCTCAAGGGCGTGCGCAATCAGCTCAAGAAGATCGAGGCGGAACTCGACAAAAAGCGCGCCCGCTATGACGAGCTTATGGAATTGATGGCAAGCGAAGAGCTTTATGCCGATCAGGACAAGTTCAACGCCGCGCTGGGGGAATATAACGGCCTTAAGCAAGAGCTGCCCAAGCTCGAGGACGAATGGCTGGAGCTTTCCACCCAGATCGAAGAGGAGACCGCGCGTGAACTCTCGTAAAGCCGCCGCCGTGGCGATGAGCATCATCGCCATCGCCTGTCGCATCTGCGGCATTTTTATGAGCGCAATGACTGTGCTGTTGTGCTTTAGCGGCCTCACCGCCAAGCTGCAGATCGTGGGCTTTGTCGTTGAGCTTTCGCGCGCGCTGCCGAGTGCCATCGCCGGCTACGGCGTCATCACGTCGCCTTTTGGCGGTGTGTTCCGTCTGGATTACGCCATCGTGGCCGTCATTTTGTTTGTGGCCGATTACCTGCTCACGCGCGCCTCGCGCCGCGTCCGCTAGGGGAGCACTATGTCCAGCAGCTACCTCATGAACCTGCTCGCGAGCGCCGTCGCCGTCATTGTGGGCATCGTCATTCACGAGAGCGCGCATGCCGCGGCGGCCTGGGCGCTCGGCGACAAGACGGCTCGTTCGCGCGGCCGCGTCTCGCTCAACCCGCTCAACCATATCGACCCGTTTGGCACCATCCTCCTGCCGCTGCTGATGCTCGCCGCCGGCGGCCCGGTGTTCGCCTTTGCCAAGCCCGTGCCCGTCTACCTTAACAACCTCAAGCATCCCAAGCGCGACGAGGTCCTGGTGAGCGCGGCAGGCCCCGCATCGAACATCGCGCTCGCGTGCCTTGCGGCCGCCCTCATGCACGCAGCGTATGGGAACCTCTACAACAGCATGTCCTTTGCCGTGGCGTCCCAGATCATGAACTTCGGTGCCACGTTTATCGTGGTCAACCTGTCGCTCGCGTTCTTTAACCTCATCCCGATCCCGCCGCTCGACGGCTCGTCGATCATCGTCCCATTCCTCAAAGGCAAGGCGCTCGCCAACTACTACCGCCTGCAGCAATACGCCATGCCGATTCTTATCATCGTGCTGTACCTGCTGCCCATGTGGACCGGCATCGACGTGATCGGACGCTATTTCGACGTTACCGTGTATCCGCTGGCTGAGCGGCTGCTCGACTTCGCAATCGCCGGCATCTAGGGTAAACTTACAGGTTGACCGTGCAAAACGGTCGCAACATGCACCCAAACCGCGCCGCGAAGGCGCCGTCAAAGGAGGTCGAAGATGTCGTATCGCGTGTCGACGCAGGTCTACAGCGGACCGTTCGACCTGCTGCTGCAGCTGGTAACCCGCCAAAAAGTTGATATCGGCGCCATCTCGATTAGCGAGGTGGCCGAGCAATACCTTGCCGAGGTCGATCGCATCGAGGCGCTGGACCTGGACGTGGCGAGCGACTTTTTACTGGTCGCGGCAACCCTTCTGGACATTAAGGCAGCCTCGCTGGTGCCCCAGGAGGCCCCACGCAAGGACGACGACGATTACGAGGACGACGAAGACCTCGAGGAGCTCAGCGCGCTCGACGGCGATGCCCTGCGCGAGGTCCTGATCCAGCGCCTGATCGCGTACAAGCAGTTTAAGGGCGCGGCGGCGGCCCTTGGCGCGCGCATGCAGGCCGAGAGCCGCATGCATCCGCGCGTGGCCGGCCCCGACCCCGAGTTTTTGGGCCTTATGCCCGACTACCTGGCCGGCATCACCCTGCGCGGCCTTGCCGTCATCTGTGCCGACCTGGACGGCAAGCGCCAGACCTTCCTGCTGGAAGCCGAGCACGTGGCACCGCATCGCGTGCCGCTCGACCTGACGGTGGCCTCGGTCGACCGCTTTACCATGGCGCACCAAACCTGCACCTTCCGTGAGCTGTTGGACGGCGACGCCACCACCGAGCAACTCGTCGTCACCTTCTTGGCCATGCTGGAGCTCGCCAAACGTGGCTCGCTCACGCTGAGCCAGGACGAGATCTTTGGAACCATTCAAATCACCCGCGTCGAGGGCGCCGAGGCATACGTGCCCGGCGAGGGCCCCGAGCTCACCGAATAGGAGCGGCAACCATGTCAACCCTTTCCACGCTAGAGGCAAACAGCCTCAAAGGCGCCCTCGAGGCGCTGCTGCTGGTGTCGAGCGACCCCGTGAGCGCGCCCGCGCTAGCAGGTGCGCTGGATATCGCCCCCGGCGAGTGCGCGTCGCTGTTGGCCGAGCTCAAGGTTGAGTATGAGGAGGCAAACCGCGGCTTTCAGCTGCGCGAGGTCGCCGGCGGCTGGCGCCTGTTTACCCACCCCGCCTACCACGATGTGGTCGAGGCCTATGTGCTGAGCTGGGACACGCAAAAACTGTCGCAGGCGGCGCTCGAGACCCTGGCCGTCATCGCCTACCACCAGCCCGTCACGCGCGAGGTGGTCAAGGGCATCCGCGGCGTCAACTCCGACGGCGTCATCGCGTCGCTCGTGGACAAGGGCCTGGTGCGCGAGCTCGGTCGCGACCCCGAGCGCGGCCAGGCCATCATCTACGGCACGACCAACGCCTTCTTGGAAAAGTTCGGCCTGCGCTCCACCCGCGACCTGCCCGATCTGGAGCAGTTTGCCCCCGACGAGCAGTCGCGTCAGTTTATCCGCGAGCGCCTGAGCGGCCGCAGCATTCAGTCCACGCTCGAGGAGCAGGCCGAGGACCTGGACGAAGAGCGCGAACTGCTCGATACCGATGTTGAGGACACTGATGACGCAGAGCTACTGCCCACCGGCGAGACCTCGGAGGATTTGCATGACGAGGACTAACGAAGTAGGGGAGACGCGCGGCGCGGCCGGCACGGGCACGGTGCCGCCCACGTCCGACGCCCAGCTCGTCTACCCACACACGATGCGCCTGCAGCGCTTTTTGGCGCGCGCGGGCGTGGCGAGCCGCCGCGGCTCGGAGGACCTGATGACTGCCGGCCGCGTGACCGTCAACGGCCAGGTCGCGACCGAACTAGGCACCAAGGTCGACGTCGATCGCGACCACATCGAGGTCGACGGCATGCCCGTCAAGCTCAACCAGGGCGCCGTGTACCTGATGCTCTACAAGCCGACCGGCTACCTCACCACCATGAGCGATCCGCAGGAGCGCCCCTGCGTTGCCGACCTGGTCCCGCGCGACCGCTTTCCGGGGCTCTTCCCGGTGGGCCGCCTGGACCGCGACACCACGGGCCTTTTGCTCTTTACCACTGACGGCGACCTGTCGCAGGACCTGCTGCACCCCAGCAAGCACGTCTACAAGACCTATCAGGCGCTCGTGGACGGCCACCTGACCGATCGCGACTTGGAACCACTCCGCCGCGGCATCGCGCTCGACGACGGCCTGTGCCAGCCGGCGATCTGCCGTGTCATCAACGCACGCGAGGCCGAGGCCGTGGCTCCGCAAGGCATCAAGCCCGGCACCACCGCCGTGGAGGTCATCATCCGCGAGGGCCGCAAGAACCAGGTCAAGCGCATGCTGAGCAAGATCCACCACCCTGTGATCCGCCTGCACCGCTGCAACTTTGCCGGCCTGGAGCTCAAGGACGTCTCCAAGGGCTCGTGGCGCGAGCTCACTGATCGCGAGGTGCAGGTCCTCAAGGCCGGCGGTATCCCGCCCAAGCAGGCCAGCTCCAAACGCGGCGCCGCGCCGGCGACCAACAACGCGAGTCGCACGCGTCACCACGGCAGCCACGGCTCCGCGCCCAAGCGCAACACCTACCGCGAGCGCTACACGAGCTAGGCAATCGCAAAGCCCCAGCGCCCGCGTCCCATACCAGCACGTCAACCACCGAAAGGAAGCATTGCATGATCGTCGCCATCGACGGCCCCGCCGGTTCCGGCAAGTCCACCATCGCCAAGGAGATCGCCCGCCAGCTGGGCTTTAACAAGCTCGACACGGGCGCCATGTATCGCGCCGTCACCTTCGCTGCGCTCGACCGCGGCATCGACCTGGACGACGAGGCGGCCATCGACACCCTCGCCAAGCAGATCGAAATCCGCTTTACCAACGGCACCGGCGAGGACACGCGCCTGACCATCGACGGCCAGGACGCATCGGCTGCCATCCGCACCCCGCAGGTGGACGCCAACGTCTCCAAGGTCTCGGCCTACCCGGGCGTACGCGCCGCCATGCTCATCCATCAGCGCCGCGCCGCCGAGGACCGCGATATCGTGGCCGAGGGTCGCGACATCGGCACCGTCGTATTTCCCAACGCGCAGGTCAAGGTGTTCCTGACCGCCGACCCGCGTGAGCGCGCCCGCCGCCGCGTGCTGCAGCGCCACCAAAACGACGCCCAACCGCTCAGCGCAGAACAGCTTGAGGTCGAGGTCGACGAGACCCTCGACGCCCTCAAGCAGCGCGATAAACTCGACAGCAGCCGCGAGGTCGCACCGCTCGTGCCCGCCGAGGACGCCGTGCACGTCGACTCCACCGCACACACCATCGACGAGGTCGTCTCGATAATCGAGGACCTCATCAACCAAAGGAGGTAGCCCATGCGCCTGTTTAAGCAGACGCCCGAGGATTACTACAACGCCCCCTACGCCGAGTTCCCGGCGCTCATCCGCGGCACTGTCGCTGTGGTCATGGGCATCCTGTGGGTCTTCTCCAAGCTTATGTGGCGCTGGAAGGTCGAGGATGCCGACCTGCTGTTTGAGCGCCAGGAAGGCCGCGGCAGCGTAGTCATCTGCAACCACACCTCGATGGCCGAACTCTTGGCCGTGGAGACGGCGCTGTTCTTTGGCGGCCGCCGCATCCGCCCCATCTTTAAGTCCGAGTTCGCTAAGAGCAAGATTGTGCGCTGGGCCTTTAGCCGCGTGGGCGGCATTCCCGTCGAGCGCGGCACCGCCGACATGAAGTGTCTGCGCGCCGCCCAGCATGCACTGCAGCGCGGTGAGGATGTCCTGATCTTCCCCGAGGGTACGCGCATCCGCTCGCGCGAGACCAAGCCCGAGGTCCATGGCGGCTTTGCGCTTATCGCCCAGATGGGCAAGGCTCCCGTCAACCCACTCGCCATTTGTGGCTGGTCCGATATCACGCCCAAAGGCAAAAAGCTCATGCGCCCCAAAAAGTGCTGGATCCGCGCCGGCAAGGCCATCTCGCTATCCGACGCACCGGCCGAGCTTAAGCGCAAGGAGCGCCTGGCATGGTTTGAGTCCGAGGCCATGAACCGCGTCTACGCCATGCGCGACGAGCTGTGCGACGAGCATCCGGGCAGGTTCTAGCCATGTGTGAGAACGTCATGAATACTGCCGCGACCGCCGCTGAGGAGGTCGTCCCCACCATAGAAATCGCTGCCCACGCCGGCACCTGCTACGGCGTGCAGCGTGCGCTCGACATGGCACTGGCCGCCGCGCCGCAGGCGGAGGAGAGCGCTCAGGTCCACACGCTGGGCCCGCTCATCCATAACCCCATCGTGGTACGCGAGCTTGCCGAGGCAGGCGTTGGTCTGGCAGACACCTTGGACGACGCCGCATCGGGCACCGTGATCATTCGCGCGCACGGTGTGGTGCCGCAGGTCATTGACGCCGCTCGCGAGCGTGGCCTTACCGTGGTCGACGCCACCTGCCCCTACGTGAAGAAGGTCCATGTGGCGGCCGAGCGCCTAGTGCGCGAGGGCTACCGCGTGATCGTCGTGGGCGAGCCGGGCCATCCCGAGGTCGAGGGCATTCTGGGCCACGCTGGTGATGACGCTCAAGTCGTGAGTTGCGCCGCCGATGCGGACGCACTGCCGCTCAAGGGCAAGGTGGGCCTGGTTGTGCAGACCACCCAGACCGCGCAGAACCTGGCCGAGGTTGTGGCCTCCATCACCCCGCGCGTGCAGGAGCTGCGTGTGATCAACACGATCTGCGCCGCCACGAGCGAGCGCCAGCAGGCAGCCGCAGCCCTCGCCAACCGCTGTGATTGCATGGTCGTCGTGGGCGGCAAAAATTCGGGCAACACGCGTCGCCTGGCGCAGATTTGTGCCGATGCCTGCGAGCACACGCATCACATCGAGGAAGCTTCCGAGCTCGAGGCCGCATGGTTTGCCAACATGCGCCACATCGGCATCACCGCCGGAGCCTCCACTCCGCAAGAACACATCGAACGCGCCGTTGCGCGCATCAAGGAGCTTTGCCGCTAACCATGGACCAGACCGTACCCGCATACGCCGCCGAGGTGGCCGATTACGGGCGCAGCCGCGACCCCGAGCCGGGTGAGGGCGCGCTCGTTAAGAACGTGCGTCCCGAATCGCCCGCATGGGATGTGGGTATCGAGCCGGGCATGCGCGTGCTCATGGTCAACGGAGAGCGGCTCACTGACATGATCGTGTGGCTCTGGGAGGCAGATGACGATACCGTCGAGCTGGAGGTTTTCGACCCGCGCGACGGAACCGTCACCCCCGTCGAGCTCGACCGCTTCCCGGGCGAGGACTGGGGCCTTGAGTTCGACGGCCCCATCTTTGACGGCATGCGTACCTGCGTCAACGCCTGCGTGTTCTGCTTTATGACCATGCTGCCCAAGGGCGGTCGCTCCACGCTCTACATTCGCGACGACGACTACCGCCTGAGCTTTTTGCAGGGTAACTTTGTCACGCTCACGAACCTTTCCGACGAGGACGTGCAAAACGTCATCGATCGCAACATGAGTCCGATGAACGTGTCGGTCCACGCCGTGAGCCCCGACGTTCGCCGCCGCATGATGGGCCGCAACGCCCAGCGCGGCATGGACGTGCTCGAGGCCATCATGGCAGCCGGCATCGAAATCCACGCGCAGATCGTGCTGTGCCCCGGCATGAACGACGGCGAAGAACTGCTAAAGACGCTTCGCTTTTGCGAGGATCACGAGCAGATCACGAGCCTGGGCATTGTGCCGCTCGGTTTTACCAAGCATCAGAACCGTTTTAGCTGGTCCTATAGCGATAAGCCCGAGCTCGCGCGCGAAACCATTGCCATGATCCGACCTTTCCAGGACCGCGCGTACGAGCGCTTTGGCCGCCACACCTTCCAGATGAGCGACGAGTTCTATCTGGACGCCGGCATCGAGCCGCCCGAGGCAGACTTTTACGACGGCTACCCGCAGTACTATGACGGCATCGGCATGATTCGCTCCTATCTGGACGAGACCGACAACGTGCTCGCCGCCGATGCCGAGCGCCTGGCCCGCGTTCGCGAGGGAATCGCCGCCCGTGGCCAGCGCTTGCTGTGCCTCTCGGGCGCCAGCGCGCGCGATACGGTCGCGCGCTTTGTGGAATCGTCGCACGGCCTCGCCGGCACCGTCACAGCCATCAAAAATCGCTACTTTGGCGGCAACGTGGACGTGACCGGCCTCATCGTCGCGAGCGATATCCTTGAGCAGCTGCCGCAAGACCTGTCGGGGGTTATGCTCTTTGTGCCTAAGCTCATGTTCAACGCTGACGGCATGACACTTGACGAGTATCATCGTGACGATTTACTCGCAAGCCTTACCAGTCGCGGCGCCGAGGTTCATGTGGTATCGACCATGCCGCATGAGCTGCTCGATACCCTGGAGCACATCCTTGGCATTGTGCCTGCTGACTCTACTAATTCCGCTGACCCTACCCATTAAAGGAGAGCAGATGAAACCTATCGTCGCCGTCGTCGGACGCCCCAACGTGGGCAAGTCCACGCTCGTTAACCGCCTGGCCCAGACCTCGGACGCCATCGTCCACGAGTCCCGCGGCGTCACGCGCGACCGCTCGTATCACACGGCCGATTGGAACGGCCGCGAGTTCACCATCGTCGACACGGGCGGTATCGAGCCGCTCAAGAGCGACGACGTCTTTGCCACGTCCATCCGCGACCAGGCACTTGCCGCCGCCGAGGAAGCTGCCGTCATCCTGTTTGTGGTCGACGGCCGCACCGGCGTCACCGAGGAGGACGAGTCGGTTGCCCGCATGCTCAAGCGCTCCGACAAGCCGGTCTTTCTGCTGGTGAACAAGCTCGACAATCCCGATCGCGAGAACGACAACATCTGGGAGTTCTATTCGCTCGGCATCGGTGAGCCCACGCCGCTCTCGGCCCTGCACGGCCATGGCACGGGCGACCTGCTCGACGACATCGTGGCGCTGCTGCCGGAGGAGGAGGACGAGGTCGCCGACGAGTTCCCCGACGCGCTGAACGTCGCCATCATCGGCCGCCCCAACGCCGGTAAGTCCTCGCTGTTCAACCGCATCCTGGGTGCCGATCGCTCCATCGTTTCCAACATTGCCGGCACGACGCGCGACGCCATCGATACCGTCGTCGAGCGTGACGGCAAGCACTACCGCATGGTCGACACCGCGGGCATTCGCAAGAAGAGCACCGTGTACGAGAACATCGAGTACTACTCCATGGTCCGCGGCCTGCGTGCCATCGACCGCGCCGACGTGGCGCTGCTCGTCGTCGATGCCTCCGTGGGCGTCACCGAGCAGGACCAGAAGGTCATGGGTCTTGCCATCGAGCGCGGCTGTGCCATCGTGGTGCTGCTCAACAAGTGGGACCTACTCGACGATGACCGCAAGCGCGAGGCCTGCATGGAGACCGTCGACCGCCGTCTGGGCGTCATGGCTCCCTGGGCCCAATACCTGCGTATCTCGGCCCTGACCGGCCGCAGCGTCGAGAAGATCTGGGCGATGGTCGATGCGGCCGAGAAGACGCGCTCGCAAAAGATCTCCACCTCGCGCCTGAACACGTTCCTCACCGACCTGCGCGAGTTTGGCCACACCGTGGTAGACGGCAAGCGCCGCCTTCGCATGCACTACGTGACCCAGACGGGCGTCAACCCGCCGACGTTCACCTTCTTCGTCAACCACAGCGACCTGGTCAACGACACCTACCAGCGCTACGTGGAGAACCGCATGCGCTCGACCTTCGACTTCGCCGGCACGCCCATTCGACTCTTCTTTAGGAAGAAGGAGCAAAAGGATGCTTAATCCGATTCTGCTGACCGCCATCTGCGCCGTGGTCTCGTTCTTTATCGGAGCGATTCCGTTTGGCCTGATCCTGGGCCGCGTGTTTAACCACACCGACATTCGCAAGGCGGGCTCCGGCAACATCGGCACCACCAACGCCCTGCGCGTGGCCGGCCCCAAGGTGGCCGCGCTCACACTACTGCTCGACTGCCTTAAGGGCGCCATCTGCGTCCTTATCGCCCGTCCGCTCATCGCGAGCGTGGGCTATGGCTTCCCTGCGAGCATCATGGCTCCCGGTGCCGCCGGTGACTGGATGCTCGGCGTTATCTGCTTGGCTGCCGTGTGGGGACACATCTTCTCGCCCTACCTTAACTTCCACGGCGGCAAGGGTATCGCCGTGGGCCTGGGCGTGATTCTTGCCTGGTACTGGCCCATTGGTCTGTCGCTGCTTGGCATGTTTATCGTGGCCGTCGCCATCACCAAGTTTGTGTCGGTGGGCTCACTTGCCGCCGCCATCGGTCTTCCCATCGCCGCCTGCGCGGTCTTTCCGTACAGCAGCCTGGGCCTCAAGTTTTGCATGGCGATGATCGGCATCACCGTGGTGTGGGCCCATCGCGCGAACATCAAAAAGCTCATGACCGGTAAGGAGTCCAAGCTCTCGTTTACCAAGCGCGTCACCGAGCCCGACGATAACTAGGAGTGAGTCATGAATGTTGCGCTGATTGGCTCCGGCTCCTGGGGAACTGCCGTCGCCGGCCTTGCCGCCGCGCGAGCCGAGCGCGTGACCATGTGGGCCCACAGCGAGCAGACGGCCGCCGGCATCAATGGCGAGCACCGCAACCCCCGGTACCTGGTTGACTACGAGCTGCCAGAAAACGTTGTTGCCACGACGGACTTGACCCAGGCGCTCGACGGCGCCGAGGCCATCATCTTTGCCGTGCCCTCCACGCACTTGCGCGACGTGTGCCATCAGGCGGCGCCGTTCATCGCGGACGAGACACCGGTTCTGTGCCTCACCAAGGGCATCGAGCCCGAGTCCGGTCTGCTCATGAGCGAGGTCATCGCCAGCGAGATCGGCAACGAGTCGCGCGTGGCGGCGCTTTCGGGTCCCAACCATGCCGAGGAGATCTGCCGCGGCGGGCTTTCGGCCGCCGTCATCGCCAGTGAAGATACGCAGGTGGGGGAGACCTTTAAGGAGCTGCTGCTTTCCACGGCCTTCCGCATCTATCTTTCGCAAGACATGACCGGTGTCGAGGTCTGCGGCGCCATGAAAAACGTCATCGCCATCGTGTGCGGCATCTCAGCCGGCTCAGGTGCGGGCGATAACACGCTTGCTCTCATCATGACACGCGGCTTGGCCGAGATCAGCCGCCTGGTGCACGCCCGCGGCGGCCAGGCCATGACATGCATGGGGCTCGCCGGCATGGGCGACCTTGTCGCCACCTGCACCTCCGAGCATTCGCGCAACCGCACCTTTGGCTACGAGTTCGCTCATGGCGTTTCGCTCGACGAGTACCAGGCACGCACGCATATGGTGGTGGAGGGCGCCGTCGCGGCCCGCAGCGTCAGCGAGCTCGCCCGTTCACTGGGCGTAGACATTCCGCTCACCTTTGCCGTGGAGCAAACACTCTACAACGGTGTTACTTTGGATAGGGCGCTCGAGATTCTTACCGATCGCGTACCCTCCCAAGAGTTCTACGGACTCACCGACTAGCGCAGAAAGGCTTCTACCATGGGTTCCATCAAAATCGCTCCGTCCGTCCTTTCGGCCGACATGGCCAACCTCAAGGGCGAGCTCGACAAGATCGCCAGTGCCGACTACGTGCACTTCGACGTCATGGACGGTCACTTTACCGGTAACCTCACCTTTGGCGTTGACATCCTCAAGGCCGTCAAGCGCTCCACCGATGTACCGGTCGACGCGCACCTGATGGTGTCGAATCCCGACGAGACGGTCGATTGGTACGCCGACGCCGGTGCCGATATGATCACCGTGCACTACGAGGCTTCCACGCACCTGCACCGCACGCTCACCCATCTGCAGCAGCGCGGCGTCAAGGCCGGAGTGGTGCTCAACCCTGCCACGCCCGTCTGCGTGCTCGAAAGCATCATCGACGTCGTCGATATGGTGCTGCTGATGAGCGTGAACCCTGGCTTCGGCGGCCAGAGCTTTATCCCGGGCACCATCGCCAAGCTCCACGAGCTCAAGGCCATGTGTGAGCGCCACGGCGTATCGCCCCTGATCGAGGTCGATGGCGGTATCTCTTCAAAAAATATCGCTGAGGTCGTCAAGGCCGGCGCCAACGTGCTCGTAGCCGGCTCCGCCGTATTTAAGTCCGAAGATCCCGCCGCCGAGGTTGCGCTGCTGCAGAAGCTGGGCAACGAGGCCGCACAGGAGGCATAAACCCTTATGACCGCAGGTCAAAACCGCATACCCGTGAATCTTGACTATGCCGCCTCGACGCCCATGCGCGCCGAGGCGCTCCTTGCGCAGCGCGAGTACGACGACAGCGAGCTTGCCGGCGTCAACCCCAACTCGCTGCACTCGCTCGGCCGCAAGGCCGCCGCACGCCTGGAAGTCGCCCGTCGCGAGATCGCCCGTAGCTTTGGTGCACGCGTTCGTCCGTCCGAGATCATCCTTACCAACGGCGGCACCGAGGCTAACCAGCTGGCGCTGCTCGGTCTTGCCGAGGGCGCTCGTCAGCGCGATCGCAAGCGCGATCGTGTCATCGTTTCGGCCATCGAGCACGATTCGATTCTGGATAACCTCCCGCTGCTGCGTGCCGCCGGCTTTACCGTCGACCTGGTGCAGCCCTGCCGCGCGGGCTACATTGAGCCTGCTGCGCTTGTCGAGCTGCTAGGTGACGACGTTGCGCTCGTGAGCATTATGGTCGCCAACAACGAAACCGGCGTGGTGCAGCCCATCCGCGAGCTGGCCGCCGCCGCACATGCTGACGGCGCCTTGTTTCACACCGATGCCATCCAGGGCTACTTGCATATTCCGCTCGATGTCACCGAGCTGGGCGTCGATGCTATGACCGTTGCCGCGCACAAGGTCGGCGGCCCTGTCGCATCCGGCGCTCTCTACCTTAAGAACCGCACGCCGCTGCGTCCGCGCATCTTTGGCGGTGGACAGGAAGCCGGCCGTCGTGCCGGTACGCAGGATCTGCGCACGCAGCTGGCTTTTGCCGCTGCCGCCAGCACGCTGGCGCCCCACGTGGCCCAGGAGCGCGCGGAACTGCAGACCTTGTCCGACAAGCTCTACGCCACGCTTACGGCCCATCCTCGCATTCACGCCACGATGGGCGACTACGCGCAGGCGGATCGTCTGCCGGGTATGGTTTCAATCTACGTAGACGGCATGGACTCCGAGGAGCTCATCATCAAGCTCGATGCCGCCGGCTTTGAGGTTTCGGCCGGATCGGCTTGCTCGAGCGGCAGCATGGACCCGAGCCACGTGCTCAGCGCCATGGGCATTGGCCGCGAGCAGGCATTGGGCTCGCTGCGCATCTCGTTTGATGACCGCGTGAATCCGGACGATCTGGACGACTTTGCCCAGACGCTGCTTTCGATCGTAGGCGCCGCATGATTGTCTCCGAGCTTGAACATGCGCTGCTGGCACGCTACCCCAAGGCGGACGCAGAGGGATGGGATCATGTAGGGCTATCTGTGGGAGATCCCGCTGCAAAGATCACCGGTATTGCCTGCGCACTCGACGCGACCGAGGCCAACGTGCACCGCGCTCTCGAGGCGGGCGCCAACGTGCTGCTGACTCATCATCCCATCTATATCAAGGCGCCCGAGGCCTTTTGTCCGGCCGATTCCGCACGTCCCCAGTGCAGCGCTGCGCTGTACGAAGCGGCTCGTTGCGGCGTGAGCATCATCTCGCTTCACACCAACCTGGACCGCTCGCACGAAGCGCGCGTTCGCCTGAGCGATTTGCTGGGCGCAGAGCCCATGAGCTCGCTGGAGCATGTGGACGAGCCTGAGCTCACCGGTCTGGGCGCACTTGCGACCCTCCATGACGCCTGCAACCTGCGCGATCTCGCCAATCGTGCCGCCACGACCTATGGCAGTGACCCGCGCGTATGGGGCGAAGCCGAGCACCCGTGCCGCACCGTTGCCATTCTGGGCGGCTCCCTCGGCGATTTTGGTGAGCTTGCCATCGCCGCAGGCGCAGATGTTATTGTGACTGGAGAAGCTGGCTACCACGTGGCGCAGGACCTTGCCTTGCGTGGCCTGGGCGTGATACTACTCGGCCACGACCGCTCCGAAGAGCCGTTCGTGGATATCTTGATGAACTCTGCAGTTGACGCCGGGGTCGACCCCCGTCATACGATTAAAATACTGAACCCTTGCCAATGGTGGACTGTGACAAAAGGAGAGAACTTATGAGCGCCGGCGCTACGCTACTCAAGCTGCAACAGATCGATTTGGAGCTCGCCCGCAACAAGAGCGAACTTGCCAATATGCCGGAGCTCAAGGAGCTCGCTTCCAAACGCAAGACCTATGTGAAGCTCAAGTCCGAGATGACCAAGCTCTACGCTCAGCGCAAGGATCTGGACATTGAGCTCGACGATCTCAACACCACCGAGATTCAGACCAACAACGCCATCGAGGCTGCCAAGAAGCGTCACGTCGATGGTTCCGACTACCGCGAGGTTCAGGACCTGGAGAATGAACTCGCCACCCTGGCAAAGCGTCTGGACAAGATCGAGCACACCCGCAAGGATGTCGTCGTCGCCCATAAGGAGGCGCTCGACCGCGAGGCTCGCGCGCAGGCCATCATCGCCAAGTTCGAGGAGGGTGTGAAGGCCGATACCAAGGCCGCCCGCGCCAAGGCCGCCGACCTGCAGGCCCAGATTGACGCCGCCACCAAGGAGCGCACCGCCCTTGCCGCTACGCTGCCGACCGACGTGCTCACCGATTATGAGCGCCTGCTCAAGCAGTTCCGCGGCCTGGCCGTCGAGACCATCAAGGGCAACATCCCTACGGTCTGCCACACCGCGCTGCAAGCATCGTCCATGAGCGACCTCAACCACGACGGTAGCGAGATTACGCACTGCCCGTACTGCCACCGCCTGCTGGTGCTCCCGAGCAAGGAAGCGTAAACGATGGCGGCGCCCAACAATTCAATGCAACTTGAGGGAAAAACGATCCTGCTGGGCATTACCGGCGGGATCGCCGCCTATAAGTCGTGCAATATCGTGCGCCTGCTGCAAAAGCGCGGTGCGCACGTCAAGGTTGTCATGAGCGAGCATGCCACGGAGTTCGTGGGCCCGCTCACCTTCCGCGCACTCACGGGCGAGTCGGTCGCTGTGGGCCTGTTCGACGACCCCTCCGACCCCATCCACCATATCTCGCTGGCGCAGGAGCCCGACCTGGTGGTCATGGCGCCCGCGACGGCCAATATCATCGCCAAGATGGCAAACGGCATCGCCGATGACCTGATTTCCACGACACTGCTCGCCACGCCGCGACCCATTGTGATCGCGCCGGCCATGAACAATGGCATGTGGAAGGCGCCGGCGACGCAGGCCAACATGGCCACGTTGCGCGACCGTGGCGTCCATGTGGTGGGACCCGGCAGCGGCTACCTTGCCTGCGGCGACGTGGACACGGGACGCATGAGCGAGCCCGAGGACATCGTCGAGGCCATCTGCGAGATATTCAACCCCGCACCCCAGGACCTTGCAGGCAAGCGCATCGTGATCACCGCCGGTCCTACGCACGAACCGATCGACCCCGTGCGTTTTATTGGAAACCGATCGTCGGGCAAGATGGGCATCGCCCTGGCGGGGGAGGCCGCTCGCCGCGGTGCCGAGGTCTCGCTCGTGCTGGGACCGACATCGCTCGATGTTCCTCGCGGCGTAAAGTGCGTGCGCGTGCAGACCGCCGCAGAGATGCTGGAGGCGGCGTTAAACGCCTTCCAGACGGCCGACGCGGCAATTTGTGCGGCCGCCGTCGCCGACTACACCCCCGTATCCCCTGCGGACCACAAGCTCAAAAAGGCCAACGAACGCCTCGATCGCATCGAACTGGTCGAGACGGTTGATATTTTGGCTGAGCTCTCGCGCCAAAAGGGAGAGCGGTGCGTGATTGGCTTTGCAGCCGAGACCGATAACGTTGTGGAGTACGCTGAGCGTAAATTGGCCCGCAAGGGCTGCGATGCGATCATCGCCAACGATGTCACGCGCGCCGATTCGGGCTTTGGAACCGATACCAATAAGGCTTGGATCGTGAGCACAGCAGGGACGCAGGAACTTCCTGTGCTAACAAAACCCCAGCTCGCAGATACAATTTTGGACTTGCTCAAAAATAATTAAAAAAGTTCTTGCACAAGTCCAAAGTTTCGGGTTAATATACTCCCTGTTGCGAGCGAGAGCAGAGCAACAAACAAAAGCTTCGGGACGTGGCGCAGCTTGGTAGCGCACTTGACTGGGGGTCAAGGGGTCGCTGGTTCGAATCCAGTCGTCCCGACCAGAAGTTTGCAGGTCAGGCACCTAGTGCCTGACCTTTTTTGTTTTAAGCAATTGCTTAATTTTGATTAAGCAACAGGGTGCCAGAAATCTACCTGCGCGATAATCGCCTTTTGCTGCTACTTGCGCGTTTTGCACGCGCTTGAGCCGATTTATTAACGCGATATGAATCTACATACGCGTAGCTGGTATACAGCCGAGTACAGGTTGTATTTATTGCGGCGATTTACGCAGATATAGCGACTGTAACGTACAAGCGTGTCGCTGTATTTATTCCAGTAGTTCACTTGATCGGTGGACAAGCGGGCAGTTGCAACGAAACGCTAAGCGGGATGAACTCTATACGAGGATGCCGCAGAGGTAATGGCGGGGGAGTGCGGCAGGCGATCTGAGAGGCTCTGTATGACCCCTTGTCCCCTTAACTTGATAATATGTGTATCAAACCACGAATCGGTCGAGCAATTGCTAAAAGAAAGGCCCATGCAGGATTGCACGAGCCTTACATCAGATCAAATTTGAGCTAGAAGCACCAAGCGGGGCAGACGCAACACCATCTCGTCGCGGCCTCGGCGAGCGACATATCGCAGTCGAGGTAGACATCGAGGAAGTCGTCAGATCCCGCAAAGGGGGACCGCGATGGTGGCCACCGCGCCGCCCGAGGGGCTGTTGGCGAGCGAGACGGAGCCCCCGTGGGTGCTCGCGGCCTCGGAGGCGGCGTGGAGGCCGAGCCCGTAGTGGCGGCCTCCGTCGCGCGAGGAGCGGGAGGAGTCCTCTGTGAAGAGGCGCTCACAGCCGCGTTCGAGGGCGGCGGGAGAGAAGCCCGGTCCGTCGTCGGCCACCTCGATGACGAGGTGGCCGCCCGCGACGTCGCAGGAGACAGCCACGCGCGAGCGTGCGTGCTCGGCGGCGTTGGCCACGAGATTCGCGGCGGCTCGCGCCAGGGTGGTTCGGTCGAGCGGGGCCTCGGGCGCGCCCGCGACAGCGGGGCCCGTGGCCACGTCGAGCGCCACGCCTCGCGCCCGGGCGATCTGGGCGGCCTCGGCGAGAACCTGCTCGCAGAGCTCGGCCGGCCGCATGGGGGCCCTCTCCGCCCCGCCGGACCCGCGCGAGGCCTCGATGAGCAGGCGCACGTAGCCGTCGAGCCTTTCGACACCGCCGGCTATGTCGCGCGCGGCGGCCGAGAGGTCGGCGTCATTCTCGTCTTCCAGCTCCTCCGCCACGAAGTCGGCGTTGGCACGCAGCACGGTGAGCGGCGTCTTGAGGTCGTGGGCGAGCGACGCCATCTGCTCGCGCTGCCCCCGCTCCGCGGCCCAGCGGGCCTCGAGCGACTCGGCGAGGGAGGCCCGCATGGCGTCCATCGCGGCGAGGACGTCGTTCACCTCGCGCACGTTGGTGCTGCCGACCGCGAAGTCGAGCTCCCCCGCGCCGACGCGACTCGCCGCCTCCGCGAGCGGCGCCATCTTGCGCGAGATCACGCGGCTCGCGCGGCGCGCCACGAGCGCGAGCGCGAGCGCGCTTCCCGCCGCAGCGCCGACGAGCATGAGGTTCTGCGGGTTAGGAAGCAGGCCGGCGAGGTCGCGCGAGACCCACTGCGGCAGGTACTCGCTGACGAGTGCGCAGGCCCCGCCGCCCTTGAGCGGGAACGCGGCGTAGGTGAGGCCCGAACCCCCGCCCTCGATCTTCACTGTGCCCGGTTCCGCGGCGAGTGCCGTACGGGCCATTTCCTTCGCGTCCTCGAGCCGCGTGCCCTCGAGGTCTGTCATCAGCACGTATCCGTCCTTGTTCAGGATGAGGTAGCGGTACGCCGTCGGCACGTCCTGCTGCCCGCAGACGCCGTCGCGTCCCAGGCCCTCCGCGACCTCGCGAACATTGGCCGGCCCCCAGCTTGCCTCGTAGACGATGCCCGCGTTGATCGCCACGGAGAGCACCATGAACGAGGCGAGCCACGCCGTGGCGACCGCCGCGAACGCGTAGGCGAAGTAGCGCGCGATGACGAAGGAGAGTGGCATGCCCCCGCGACCTCGCGCCCCGATCTTCAGAGCTGCCACTTGTACCCCATCCCCCAGACGGTCGCGATCGGATCGGCGCCGGCCTCGGAGAGTTTCCTCCGGGCGCGGCTGACCTGCATGGATATGGCCGCGTCGTCGGCGTCGCTCTCCCAGCCGAGCACCGCCTCGCGTATCTGCGCGCGGCTCATGACCTGCCCGGGGTGGCGCGCGAGGTACTCGCAGATGGCGTACTCGGTGGGCGTGAGCGGCACGGTCTCGCCGCCCACGGCGAGGTCGCGCGCCCCGAGGTCGATCCGCACCTCCCCGAAGGAGAGAGCGTGCGAGCGCGGCCGGCGCTCACGGCGTAGATGGGCCGCGACCTTTGCGCGCAGTTCCGCGGCCCCAAAGGGCTTGCGGACGTAGTCGTCGGCGCCCAGGCCGTAGGCGGCCACGGCATCCTCCTCGGCCACGCGCGCGGTCAGGAAGACGATGGGCCCGTCGAAGTCCGGGCGGATCTGCCGCACGAGCTCGAAGCCGTCGAGCCCCGGCATCATGACGTCGCAGAGCACGAGGTCGAAGCGCGAGAGGTCCATCCCCGGGACCGCCGTCGGGTCCGGCGCCCTGACGACCTCATGGCCGTCGCGGCCGAGGACGCGCGCGAGCGCGTCGAGGATCGCCCGTTCATCATCCACTGCCAGTATCCTCGCCATGTTGACCTCCTGAAACTCTCGTCGGAATTGTACTAGCGCCGCACTCAGCGGTCCAGAGCCCTGCGCGCAGCCGCGGGCGCCTCGGCCGCGTCGAGCAGGGCATTCCCGCCCAGGACGAGCGCTGCGGAGAGGAGGGCGAGCATGACGGCGAGCGGCCTCCTACGCATCTACCCTCCCGTCCTCGAAGCGGCAGAACCAGGCGAGAAGGACGGCGTCGGCTGCCAGGGTGAGCACGAGGCCAGCGAGCGCAGTCGTGAGGAGAGGGCCCGCCGCACGCGCGGCGTCGATGAAGGCCTCCACCCCGAGCGACCCCAGGCGCGCGGGCCAGGCGAGCGGCACCCAGCTCAGGGGCGTCACCAGGGCACCGGTGAGCTCGCCGGTCATGAGGCCGTGCGCAAGTCCGCCCACCGAGAAGAACGCGAGGAGCATACCCGCCGCGCCGGCGCCGATGGCGACGTTGCGGCCGAGGCGCAGGGCCACGCCGAGCCCCAGCGCGTAGAGGGGCAGGCTGCCCAGCACGATGCCCGCCCAGGCGGCCGCAAGCGGAGCAGGCCCGAGCGGCAGGCGCCCGGCGACGGCGAGCACGGCCCCGAACACGCCGAGCGCCACGGCCAGTGCGGCGGCGCCGAGCGCCGCAAGGGCGAGCAGCTTCGCCGCGACGGCGCGCCCGCGCGAGGGGACCGCCGTGAGGTTGGCGAGGCGCCCGGCAGCGCGCTCCTCGTCCACGGCGAGCCCGCAGGCGATGGCGGACATGAGCGGCATGAGGGCGCCGAGGAACTGGACGTAGGCGTCCGCGCCCAGCGCCGGGTCCCATCGGGCTACGGAGAAGTACTCGCCGCAGGCAAGACCGGCTGCCAGGCCGCAGACGAGGTGCACCGCCGTGAGCGGGGAGCGCGCCAGGCGCAGGCCCTCGGAGAGCAGGGCCCGCGAGAGAGTCATGCGCGGCGTCGGGTCGGAGAGTCGTGTCATGGCCATCACCTCTCCTCGGAGCGCGCGAACCAGGCCGCGCCCGCCGCCGTGAGCGCGGCGAACGCGAGCGCGCTGACCGCAAGGCCCGCCAGCGTGAGCATGCCGTCCGACGCGAGCGCCCCGCCGAGCGCCATGTCCGCCGCGAGTGGCTCGCCGCTCGGCAGCACGGGGATGAAGCTCGTGGGGATGACCATGCTCGCCGACGGCGGAAAGAGCTGCGGCAGCGGCACCAACGACCAGGCGAACCCACCCACGAGCTGAACGGCGAGCGGGCAGAAGATGCCCGCGAGCATTCCGAGCCGCGCCGTGAGAAAGAGCCCTGCGGGGATCATCCACGCCGCGGTCACCGTGTTGACGAGCGCGCAGAGGAGCATCGTGAGCGTGCCCGCGGCCGTGAGGCCCTCCGAGGAGAACGCCGATCCCGCGAGGTAGATGCCGAAGACCACGAGGTTCGAGAGCGTGCAGAGCGCGAGGCACCAGAGCGCCTTGGCCCACCAGGCGCGCCCGAGCGGGAAGCCCAGGCCCAGAAGCCCCCGCATCCGCGTGCGAGCGTCCGCCCGCGCGACGCACGCCACCACGAGCGAGAGAGACACGGGCAGGAAGAGCGCGTACCAGTAGTTCCACGCGCTGAAGATCTGCACGCCCCGGTAGGGCATCGCGCCGAGCAGCGGCATCGGCAGCGCCATGAGCACGGCCAGGCGAACCGGTGCCGCGTGGCGCGACTTCAGGGCCTCGGCGCGCAGGCCCGCGAGCAGGCCGCCTTTCTCGCCCGTCATGCCGCCACCTCCCCGTGTGCTCGTCGCCCTTCCCGGCAGAAGCTCATGAAGAGTTCCTCAAGGTCCTGCCCGGGCCGAAGCGCATCCTCGTAGGCGAGGCGCCCCCCGCAGATGATGCCGACGGTGTCCGCCATCTGCTGCACCTCGGAGAGGACGTGGCTCGAGACGATCACCGTCGTACCCGCCGCCGCGAAGCCGCGGATCTGGTCGCGCAGCTCCTCAATCCCAATGGGGTCGAGGCCGTTGGTGGGCTCGTCGAGCACGAGCAGGCGTGGCCGGGCGATCAGCGCCAGCGCGAGCCCCAGGCGCTGCCGCATGCCCATCGAGAAGCGCCCGGCGCGCTTCTTCCCGGTGTCCGCGAGGTCCACGGCGGCGAGTACCTCATCTATGCGGCTCTCGGGAAGGCCCAGCAGCGTGGTGCGCACGCGCAGGTTCTCGCGCGCGGTGAGGTTGGGGTAGAGCGGCGCCTCCTCGATGAGGCTGCCGATTGCGTAGAGGTCCTCGCGGCGCCAGGCGTGCCCGGCAAAGAGGATCTCCCCGGCCGTCGGCCGCAGCATCCCGCAGATCATCTTGAGCGTTGTCGACTTGCCGGCGCCGTTGGGGCCGAGCAGCCCGTACACCTCGCCCTCGCGGATATGAAGGCTCACGTCGGCCACGGCGTCCTGCGCCTGGTCGCCGCGGCCGAAGCGCTTGGTGAGCCCGCGCGTCTCGAGCATATAACCCATGGGTTTATCCTTTCTCTTCCGGGCGCGCGGGCCGAGTCGCCGTGCCCGCGCGCCTTACCTTTCGGGTTCACCATCCATGGTGGGGCGCGTTTCTAACGAAGCCGTAACGGCCGTTGGGTTCTTTTGGCGCCAACCCTTCTCGACCCGCACATCATGATTAATTTGCTTAAAGCAACAACTTTCCCGATCGATGTAATCACCGAATCAAAACGTGTACGTCAGCCATCAAAGATGCCGAAAAATATCGTTTTTGGAGGCTGACGTACACAAATGCGGAATCTCGCGCACCCCAGAAGCACCCTCCATATGTCTGGACTCTCTATGCTTACGCTGGATAGACATCGCCAGAACGGGTATAGTATCGAAAGTTTTGTCGTTTACCAGCGGGGGAGTCCTGTGGGCATCAAGAAGAAGATCAAAAAGGAGCTTATCGGCACTTCCGATTACCCGTCGAATAAGATCTTCACGATTTCCAATTTCATTACCTTTATTCGCCTGGTCCTCACGCTCGTCTTCCTGTACCTGTTTGTGACGGACAACAACCGTGTCGTCGCCATTGTCATCTATGCCATCGCGGCTTCCACCGACTGGATGGACGGTCAGATTGCCCGCATGACCAAAACGGTTTCGTGGCTCGGCAAGGTTATGGATCCCATCTGTGACCGCGCGCTGCTGTTTACCGGCGTGCTGGGCCTGGTAGTTCGCGGCGAGCTGCCCATCTGGGTCTGCGTGCTCATTATCGGTCGCGATATCTACCTGGGCATCGGCACGCTCATCGTGCGTCATTATCACCGTCGTCCCATTGACGTCGTCTTTCCCGGCAAGATTGCCACGGCGCTGCTCATGACCGGCTTCTCGCTCATGCTGCTTGGGTTCCCCGTCATCGACGGCTGGCATCTGCTGCCCGCCACGTTCACAGCATTCCCGGGCCTCAACGGCAGCTCGGTGCCTCTCGGCATCTTCTTTGTATACGGCGGCGTCATCTTCTCCATGCTCACCGCTATCATCTATTCCATTAAGGGCGGGGCGGCCATTAAACAGGCCATCGCGCATCCCGAGGACGAAGACATCGACTTTCTTAACCCCGAAATCGAAGACTAAGTCGTTGGGGTATGATTACATACAGTACATTTTTTGCGGCACGTCCGCGATAGTTAGGGGTTGTCATGGACAACAAGGTTAACAATATGCCTCAGAACGATAAGACTGCGGACGCTACCTGCGTTTTCCGTGTTCCTTCGAGCGATGTCACCGTTCCCGACCTTATGGCCAACGTACATATCACCGCTCCGGTTCTGTCCATCGTCAAGGGTCCGCAGACCGGCGCTGCCTTTGAGCTCGAGGATGACGTGACCACCATCGGCCGCGATCCCGCGAACGGCATCTTCCTCAACGACATGACTGTCTCGCGCAGCCACGCACGCATTATTCGTGAGGGCCTGGGCGCTCGTATTGAGGATCTGGGCTCGCTCAACGGCACCTGGGTTGACGGCGCCATCGTCAACGGTGCTCCGCTGCACGACGGCTCTTCCGTTCAGATCGGTACGTTTACGCTCATCTATCACGAGAGCACGCCGGAGCGCATCGAAACCGGTGAGTAGGTAATGGCCGAACGCAACTATCTGAGTATCGGCCAAGTCGTCAACCTACTTCGAGGCGCATACCCCGATCTATCGAACTCAAAAATTAGATTTCTAGAAGATGAGGGGCTCATCACCCCTCATCGTACGCCTAAGGGGTATCGCCAGTACTCCAAGGAAGACGTTGATCGTCTCGAGGTCATCCTGCACCTGCAGAAGACCCGCTACATGCCGCTCAACGTCATTAAACAGCGCTTGGAAAACGCAACGGACCTGTCCACTTTGGCTTACGAGGTGGGTCTTCTGTCCGATGTTCCGCTTAAGACGGAGCCCAAGGAGACCAAGCAAAAGCTGCATCCTATCGAGACGATCCCCGACATGCTCGGTGTTGAGATTTCGTTTATCCGCTCCCTTGCCGAGAACGATCTTATTCGCATCATCAAGAGCCCGCAGAACCGTGAGCTTGTCGATGGCAGAGATTTCCCGATTATCCGTTACTGCTCGGAGCTGTCGCGCTTCCACATTGAGCCGCGTAACCTGCGTCAGTACGTATCGTCGGCAAATCGCGAGTCCTCGATGTTTGAGCAGGTTCTCGTGAGCATGCTCGGCATGGATACCTCCGATGACGAGCGCGACGCCAAGCTCGAGCGCGCTTTTAAGAAACTGCACGACCTCACCGAGGGTGTGCATACCGCGCTACTTAAGAACCGTGTCTTTGAGTCGCTCAACGCCGTTGTCGAGGACGCTGACATCGATGCCCTCGATGAGGAGATCGCGCGTTCCGAATCCACCAAGGCTAAAAGCGATGGGGCAAGCGTCCCCGCGGTTGCCGCGCACGACGAGTCGCTCGTGCAGCCGTCCAAGGTCGTCGTCCCCTCGCATAACCCGTCTACTAACACGGGTAAATAACCGCCGTTCACCCGGCAATCCATGAAAGGTCACGCCATGTACGACTTCGAATCTCATATCGTCGATATCCCCGACTATCCCGAGCCCGGAGTCGTATTTAAGGACATCACGCCGCTCTTTGGCAAACCCGAGGCCCTGAAGGCCATGGTGGATGCCCTGGCCGAGCATTTTGCCGACATGGGCATTACCAAGGTCGTAGGACCCGAGGCCCGCGGCTTTATGGTCGGCGTGCCCGTTGCCGTCGCCCTGGGTGCCGGCTTTGTTCCCGCACGTAAGCCGGGCAAACTACCGCGCAAGACGGTAAGCGAGAGCTACGAGCTCGAGTATGGAACGGATTCTATCGAGATCCACGCCGATGCCATCAGCTCTAAAGATACCGTGTTGATTCTGGACGACTTGGTCGCGACGGGCGGAACCGTCGAGGCAACAGGTAAACTGGTGCGAGTTATGGGCGCAAAGCTCGTAGGCTACGGTTGTATCCTTGAGCTTGCGTTTCTCAACCCGCGCAAGAAGCTCACGCCTTCTAACGAGGACGTTGAGCTCTTTAGCCTGGTAACGGTGGACTAGCCGCTACCCTTAGATACCGGAAAGGAAGCTACATGCGCACAGCAAACACGCACAGAAACATGGCACGCTGCGCTGCTACGGCAACCCTCGCTTGTGTTTTGGGCCTGGGCCTCGTGGCTCCGGCCTATGCCGATACTGCATCCGACCTTGCCGCTGCTCGTACCAAGCTCGAGCAGATCGGCACGCAAACCCAGCAAATCCATGAAGAACTCTCCGCGCAGACGCAGGAGCTTGATCAGACTGCAGGCGAGATCACGCAAAAGCAGCAAGAGATTGCCGAGGGCCAGGCAAAGCTTTCGAGCTACGTTGCCGGTGAGTACAAGACCGGTGGCCTGAGTCTCCTTCAGGTTCTGACAGGCGTCGACGATCTGGGCGACATGCTCAATCGTCTGTTCTACTACGGCAAGGTTTCCGACAAGCAGGCCCAGACCATTCAGGATGTCAAGGACCTTAAGCAGCAGCTCACCGATAAGCAAGCCGAGCAGGAGAAGAACGTCGCCGCGACGCAGAAGAAGGTCGACGAGCTCAATGCCCAGCAGGCTGAGGCCCAGAGTGTCGTGAACTCCCTGGATTCACAGCTGCAGGCCGAGCTTGCTGCCGAGGCCGAGGCCAACGCCGCGCTTCAGGCTGGCATAAATGCCAGCACCGCCGAAAAGGCCACGGTGAGCAACGACACCGCCGGTACGACCGAGAACACCAACAATGGTGGCGGTACGACCAACAACGGCGGCAACACGCCTGCACCCACGCCCGCTCCTGCTCCTACGCCGCAGCCTTCGACGCCCGCCCCGGCTCCGACGCCTTCCGCACCGAGCCAGTCCGTTGACGGTGGTACCGTTGTTTCGCGCGCCTACAGCAAGCTCGGTTATGCTTATTCTTGGGGCGGCATCGGACCGAACAGCTTTGACTGCTCCGGTTTTGTAAGCTACTGCCTCACCGGCCGCTATTGCCGCCTTGGCACCACGGGCACCTTTATGGGCTGGACTCGCGTGTCCGATCCCCAGCCTGGTGACGTTGTGGTTAACTCTTACCACACCGGCATCTACATTGGTAACGGCCAGATGATCCATGCTTCCGACTACAAGACGGGCGTTATCATCAGCTCAGTTGCTGCTGGCATGAACAACAACTACATCTTCGTACGTTACTAAGTGTTTTAACTCAGCAAACGAAGGTGGACCTCGTATCCTTTGGGAGCGAGGTCCATTCTTTTATCTCGACCGCCCGTTTTGCGAATAAGCAACAATCTAGTTTTGAATACTAGATATGAACAACGTCTGTCCAAAAGATAGCTATAATTGTTGAGGAACAACTAGAAAGGACCCTCAATGAGCTGGGCACTTATCTCAGATTCGAGCTGCAATCTTCGCGATTGGCAACCAACCGCACCTCATACCACCTTTGCATTTGCACCCCTTAAGATCCGAGTAGGGGAGCGCGAGTTTGTCGATGACCTCACGCTCGACGTTCACGAGCTCAATTGCGCTGTGCAGGAGGAGTCGAGCGCTTCTTCGAGCGCCTGCCCAAGCGTAGGGGAGTGGGCTGAGCTTTTTAAGCTTGCCGACAAGACGATCTGCATGCCCATCTCCGAGGGAGTCTCGGGAAGCTACAATGCCGCGGCCACCGCGCGCGACATGGTGCTTGCCGAAGAGCCCAACCGTCAGATTCATTTGGTTAACTCGCGAGCCGCAGGTGGCAAAATGGATTTGATCTTCCTGCTGTTCGACCGCTATCTTGCAAGCAACCCGGATACCTCCTTTGAGGACGCCTGCTCCTATTTCGATAGCTTGGAGCAGAACAGCAAGATCCTCTTTAGTTTATGCAATTACGAAAACCTTGCTAAGGCCGGACGTATCCCTAAGGCGGCCGGCGTTATTGCCAACAAGCTCAATATCCGCATTTTGGGCACGGCGAGCGAAGCGGGCAAAATTGAACTCGTTGGTCACACCCGTGGCGAAAAGAAGATGCTTGGCAAGATTGTCGATACCATGGAGGCCGAGGGCTTTACCGGCGGCGAGGTCGTTATCGACCATGTCGAGAATGAGGCAGGCGCCCAGGCACTTGCGAGCCGCATTGTGGAGCATTGGCCTGACTCCAAGACTATTATCTTGCCCTGCAACGGACTCGATTCATACTATGCCGAGATGCACGGGCTCATTATCGGCTACGGCATGGGCGTGGCTTCGGGCCGATAATGCCCAACTAGACAAACGAACGGGCGGGATAAAGGGCCAGTGGCCCTTTATCCCGCCCGTCTTATACCTCGGTTAGCTATTAAACCCATTAAACTTTAGATAGCTCATCAGGTATGCCATCGAGACGAAGGACGATACCGCACTGCGTACGAGCAACGACTCGCGCGTAACCTGATGTGCGGTATCGGGCACGGGAGTCTGCTCGACGGAAAACGCTGCACGAATCGATGCCTCAAGTTGATCGACTACATAATCGAAAGCCGTCGGAGCGTCGTAGCTTAAGCGTTGAATATTAAAGAGCGCCTGAACCGCAGCGATGGGCAGCACCTGCTTAAAAATACAAATGGCGATGAGACGCGCAATCTGCTCACGGCCATACTGCTTTTTAACCGGAGCAGGAACGAGGCCGACCTTCACGTAGTTATTGATCATCGATGGCGTGATAACGGGCTGCTCTACGCAAATCGAAAGCGGCTCCATCCACAGCGCAACATATTCAATAACTTGATCGCGATAGAGCGTTACATTGGGCAGCTGTTCATAGCGCGGCAGGCTCAACGCGTTGAGTTTACCCACCATATCGGACTGTATAAATGCATCCGGCAGCACCGTCGGCTGAATATCCTCCGGTTTAATGCAGTCCGATGTATCGGACATCGGGATAACATGTTTAGCGTGGTTCATAAGAGGCCTCCGTTCGTTTTCTATATTGTATTCTAGGTTATCTAGTTTTACATACCACATAGCCGCAAAGTAAAAGTGGTTGGGCGGCACATTGATGCACCGCCCAACCACTTTGCTTAAAGACAGCAACCTTACATAAGATATATTATCGTACTTATCCGCGTAAGAAAGTATATGCGCTGGTTGCCGCTATAGCTCCGTCCGAAACGGCAGTCACAACCTGACGTAAACGCTTGGAACGGATATCGCCGGCTGCGAATAAGCCGGGCGTACGGGTGGCCATCGAATCATCGGTAACAATGCCGCCGTCGGGAGCCAGATCGACTAGATGCTCAACAAGCTCGGAATGAGGTTGCGTGCCAGCAAAGACAAAAATGCCAAACGAGCCAGGTTCAAAGGTCTCGGCATACGTCTTGCCGCTCGCATTGTCCTTGAACATAATTGTCGTGGGCATCGCTCCACCAGAAAGCTCAACAATACTAGTTTGGTACCTAACTGAAATATTGTCCTTAGCAAGAACTTTATTCACAACGCCCTCGGGTGCACGGAACTGATCGCGACGCAGCACGATAGTCACGCTGCTGGCAATGTCGGACAGGAACAGTGCCTCCTCGCATGCTGAATTGCCGCCTCCGATAACAAAGACCTGTTTGCCACGGAAGAACATGCCGTCACACGTCGCGCAGTACGAAACGCCACGACCGCGATACGTGTCCTCGCCGACAAAACCCGCAGGACGCGGCGTGGCGCCCATGCACGCAATGACGCTCTTGGCCACTGTGTCGACCATATCATGATGGATGGTAAATTGAGCCGCATCGGCATCGTAATCGACGCCCGTCACCATACTCCATTCAACCTGAGCCCCCAGGCCTTCAGCATGCTGTTGGAACCGCTCACCAAGTTCGACACCGCTCAGTAGCGGAATGCCAGGATAATTCTCAATCTCGTTGGATGTGGCGATCTGTCCGCCCGACATGCCCTGCTCAAGGACAGTCGTCGTCAGGTTGGCGCGCGCCGCATAAATGGCGGCAGCATAGCCCGCAGGACCGCCGCCGATAATCGCAACATCGATCGTCTGATCGGTAGTCATGGAGAGTCCTCTCGTCGAAACGTTGTCGTTCTTTGCGCTCATACCCAAATTTACGTGAACGTGACACTCATGCACTACAATGATAAATCCGTGTTACAACGTCGAAGGGGAGTTATCGATGGATCAGACGCAGACGAGCGAAGACGCTCCCCTGCTCAAGCACAGCACTCCCCAATCGGAGCAAACCACGCTCTTGGCTCAGCAAAAACCTCTCGTGACCATCGTGCACGCCTCGGTCGGCTCGGGCCACAAGGCCGCCGCAAATGCGATTGCGCAGGCATTCGACCTCATCCGCGGCACCAATGGCATCCCCGAGGATATTGAGATCGAAGTACTCGATATCCTTGATTTTGGACGTATTAAATTCGACGGCAATAAAACCGCGGCTTCTTTTACGGGAGCCACGCGCCCGATTTACGACCTGACCTGGCGATATACGCTTACGGGACATCTGCTCTGGGGTGGCGGCACGGCATGGTCTCGAATTATGTTCCCCGCCTTCAACGATTATATTCGTAGCCGCAGGCCTATAGCCGTGGTCGCAACGCACATCACAGCAGCCAATGTTGCCGTGGGTGCCCGCGTAATTACGGGTATCGATTATCCGGTCATCTGCGTGCCGACCGACTACGAAGTCGAGGGCTGGTGGCCCCACAAGGACACCGATCTATTCTGTGTTGCCAACGAATTTATGGCCGAAACGCTGCGTCCGCGCAAGGTGCCCGAGACAAAGATTCGCATTACCGGCATTCCTATTCGCGCCGGATTTGACACGGATTACGATCGCGAGGAAGAGCTAGCCAAGTTCAACCTCCCAACCGACAAGACCATCGTGCTGGTAATGGCCGGTGCCAGCTTGCCTCAACCCTACGTCCGCTTTCGCGCGGCGATGGACCACACACTCCCCTTCCTGCGCAGCTTCGAAGACATGCACTTTGTCTTTTTGCCCGGCAAAGACGTGGAGTATGCCACCCGGCTGAAGACGCTCTTCGATGCCATGAAGCTCGAGAACGTCACGGTGTTGGACTATGTCGACGACATGGCGGCCCTCATGCACGGCTGCGACCTGGCAATCCTCAAATCGGGCGGACTCACGGTCACCGAGTGCCTATGTGCACATCTGCCGATGATCCTGCTGGGCAAGTCCTATGGACAGGAAAAGGCCAACACCACCATGCTCACCGGCATGGGCGCCAGCATGCACGTCACCACGGCACGAGAGCTCATCGTGACGTTGCGCCACCTCCACGATCATCCGGAGTCGCTCAAGGCATTGCTCATCAACGGCGAAGTACTGCGCAGACCACGTGCAGCCGAAGACATCGCCGTCGCCACGATGGAGCTCGTAGGCAAACCCCAAAAACGTAAACGAGCCTTCTGCCGCTTCTACTGGGGCGAAAAACCCGCGCATATCCGCTAGGCGAAAGCCCGCTGCTCGGCGGGAGCCGCCCATATATCATTCCATGCTCAAACATTCTCGCTTCGCAGGGGTGCACTAATCCCTCCCGTCCGGGGCTCACCCATATCATTCCATGCTCAAACATTCTCGCTTCGCTACGCTCGCTGCGAAACTGCGCGTGGAACGATATGGGTGAGCCCCGGACGGGAGACTTCCTGCTTGAAAACAAATTGCAATCCAACTAGCAAGCCGGTGCGACATAGGAGAAATCCCCTTGTCGCACCGGCTTGCTAGTTGATTAAGGCTCTCGACTTCTAGCGAAGAAGCACGATAGTTGCAATCATGCAAACGTAGCTCACCCGTGGGAGGCCCCTATATATCGTTCCACGCGCAGTTTCGCAGCGAAGCGAGAATGTTTGAGCATGGAATGATATATAGGGGCCTCCCACGGGTGAGCGGACGGAAACGTCTAAGCAACACCGCTAGAACCGAAGCCGCCGGCCCCTCGGTCGGTTTCGTCTAATTCTTCTACTTCTACGAGGTTGACCGTAGGGACTTCTTGGATGACGAGTTGGGCGATGCGGTCGCCTTTGTTGATTTGGATGTTGTTCGTGGGGTCCAGGTTAATGAGGATGACTTTAAGCTCTCCTCGGTAGTGGGCGTCGATGAGACCAGGAGTGTTAACTATGGACAGGCCCTGCTTAATGGCCAGGCCGCTGCGGGGCTGGACGAAGCCGGCGTAGCCGTCGGGCAGGGCGATGGCTAGGCCCGTGGAGACCAGACGACGCTCAAAGGGCTTCAGAATACAATCTTCGTTGGAACGCAGGTCCAGGCCGGCATCCGTAGGATGGGCGTATTTGGGAAGCTCGACGGTTGGGTCGAGACGTTTAATGTTAACGGTAATGCTGGACATGAAATCACCTTAGCTTGTCGAGCTCTTGCAGAAACTCATCGACGTCTTTGAAATCGCGGTAGACCGAGGCAAAGCGGATGTAGGCCACTTTATCGATCTTGGCCAACCGCTTAAGAACCATATCGCCCAGTTCATGAGACGTAACGGCCGTGAGCGTACGGGAGCGAAGCTCGACCTCAATATCGTCAATGATCTCGTTGAGCTTTTTAGTGTCGATATCTCGCTTGATCGTGGCGCGCATCAAACCGACCAGCAACTTATTGCGATCGAACCGTTGCTTGGATCCGTCTGACTTAATGACCTCGATAGGGTCTTCACAACGCTCAAATGTCGTAAAGCGATAATTGCATGAGCAGCATTCGCGACGGCGCTTGATGGTGTTATTAGATTCCTGCATGCGGGAATCTACGACGCGGGTATGTGCCTTGCCGCATTTGGGACAGCGCATGGTACCTCCTCTAAAACGATTACAAGGGTACCATGCGACGGTACTTAATTCTTAGGAACGTGCGGGAACTTTAAGATGCGCACCGGCATCGAGCGAGCCATGCTCCAGGTGATTGACGTTGCGGATCATATCAGAGGTTTCCTGCGTGGAAAGACCCTCAATCGGATGCTCCTGGGCAAGCGACCACAAGGAATCGCCAGACTGAACACGGACGGTCTCGTAGGTAACGTTGGATACCGACTCGGCATATGCGGCGTGACGAGCGCTGAAGATCGAGGTGGCAAGTACAAAGAAGAGCGTGAGCGCAACGGCAAGAGCGACAATCGTCGAGGCCTTCAGGGCAACGGGGGCCGAAGTCGTGGCGACGCACTGGCTGCGGACGGGCTTACCAGGCAGTGTTTGGAAACCAGACCGGCCGCCTTTGACAACCGTGAAAGCCGGCGCCGCAGGCGCCTCGAGCTTAAGAGCGAGGTTTCCCTGGACCATATCCGTTGCGTTCATCATGTTCTCCTCTCGCGTGTTTTGCTGAGAACAGTTTTATCAAGCCGCGCGGACAAAAATGTCTAGCGCGAGAACGAATGTTCGGTTATTATTATCTTCGAACAGTTGTTCCTGTCAAGCAAAAATCGAACATTTGTTTGACATTGGCAGAGAGGATCCCCTGATGGCTCGCAAAATTACCAAGCGTCAGCAGCAGATTTACGACTTCATCAAGGAATATCAGCAGGAGAAGGGCTATCCGCCCAGTGTGCGTGAGATGGCATCGGCCGTAGGCCTCTCCTCCCCCAGCACGGTGCACGCTCACCTCTCTGCCCTGGAGGCTCGAGGGCTGCTCAAGCGCGATGCCACCAAGCCTCGCGCTCTAGAGCTCTTTGATGAGGATGGATCCTCTGTCTCGATTTCCAAATCCGATGAGCCCACGGCGCCCCGCGGAACGGTCTCGCTGCCGCTCGTCGGTCGCGTCGCGGCTGGGATTCCCATTCTGGCCGAACAAAATGTCGAGGATACCTTTACCATCCCGACCGAAATCGCCACTGATCAGGGCTCCTTTATCCTTGAGGTGCACGGCAGCTCAATGATCAATGTCGGCATCTACAACGGTGACTACATTATCGTTCGCGAGCAAAAGAGCGCCATGAACGGCGAAATCGTCGTGGCCATGATCGATGGCTCGGCGACCGTCAAGACGTTCTACAAGGAGCAGGGGCGCGTGCGCTTGCAGCCCGAGAACGACACTATGGAGCCCATCTACGCGACGAATCCCGTTATTTTGGGTAAGGTTGTCGGTTTAATGCGCCGGTTCTCGTAATGCAAAAACGCATAACCATATTTGATACCGTCCGCGGATTTACGATGCTGTCGATGGCAGGTTTTCACGCCTGCTACGATTTGGCCTACCTATATGGATGGGATATGTCATGGTTTACCGAAACGGTTATCCAGGATATTTGGCGCGCTAGTATCAGCTGGGTATTTTTGTTTATCGCCGGTTGGATGTGCACGCTCTCGCGTAATAACGTTAAGCGCACCCTCAAATACGCAGCCGCAGCCTTGATCGTATGGATTGCAACCACACTGGTATCAGTCGACGATTCCGTAAACTTTGGCATCATTTATTGCATGGCGGCGTGCACCGCGGTGGTTGCACTCACCCGTCCGTTACTCCAAAAATTACCGGGCTCGTGGGGCATCGCAGCGTGCCTTATTCTTTTTGCCCTAACCTGGGGCATTCCAAAAGTAGTCTACCCACTCCCCTACCTGGCATGGCTAGGATTTCCGGACCCGGGTTTTGTTTCGGGAGACTACTATCCGCTCATTCCGTTTGTCTTTATGTACCTTACCGGCTTTTTTGCTGCCCAGGCAGCACAAGCATCAAGCCTCGAAGCGCCAGCATGGGCATACGCCAATCCCATTCCGGCGCTCGCAGTCCTCGGTCGGCATGCCTTACCGTTCTACCTGCTCCATCAGCCTGTCATCCTAGGCGTGCTAGAACTCGTTTATTCCGTACGATAGCGCTCAAGACGCGGCGCGATTCGGGCCGGCAACTTCGCCACAATGCGAACGCCGTCCTCAAGATATTCCTCATGCAGAAGGGTTCCCTGCTCATGCGCCAACGTGATGAGGGCGCCCTCGCGATACGGGATATCAGCGGAGAGCAACACATCGGTGGCAGCGGCCTCACGAGCAATACGGTCGACGAGGTCGTCAAGCCCCTCGCCCGTCTGGGCCGAGAACAGCACAGCCTCGGGATAGCGACGACGGAAACTCAATCGATCGGCGCTATCGAGTAGATCGATTTTATTGAACACCGTAAGCGTCAAACGCTCGCCGGCACCGATCTCGTCAAGAACGCGATCGACGGCCTCGAGTTGGCGCTCGTAATCCTCGTCAGAGGCATCCACAACTTTAAGGATCAGGTCGGCACCAAGGACCTCAGACAGCGTGGACTTAAAGGCATCAACGAGACCATGCGGTAACTTTTGAATAAAGCCAACGGTATCGGTAATGGTCATACCACGACCACCGGGCAAGCGATACGAGCGCGTCGTTGGATCGAGCGTGGCAAACAATTTATCCTGTGAAAGCACCGTAGACCCGGTCAGGCGATTGAGCAACGTCGACTTACCGGCATTGGTATAACCGGCTAAGGCAACGCGGAACGCCGGCGACTCGATACGACTCTTTGACTGGACATCGCGACGCTGTTCAACCTGCCTAAGCTCGTGACGAAGCGCGGCAATCTTGTTGCGAATCAAACGTCGGTCAACCTCGAGTTGGCTTTCGCCCTGGCCAAAGCGCGAACCAATGCCACCGCGCGTCTGCTCTTTAGCAAGATGGCTCCACATACCGCGCAAGCGGGGCAACAGATACTGCAATTGGGCTAGCTGCACCTGCAGGCGGCCCTCACGGGTCTGAGCGTGCAGGCCAAAGATATCGAGAATCAACGCCGTACGGTCGATAATCTTAACTGGCTCGCCCACGGCTTTCTCCAGATAAGACTGCTGCGAGGGCGTTAAATCGTCGTCGAAGATTACAACATCGGCATCCATACGATGCACGAGCCCGCAAAGCTCCTCAACCTTACCGGAACCAATAAACGATTTTGGATACGGCTTAACCAGACGCTGTGACAAACGCGCCACGCACTGGGCGCCAGCCGTATGGGCCAAGCGCTCAAGCTCGTCAAGCGAACGATCGAGCGGCCAGGCGTTATCGCGCCACTCAACTCCGACAAGAACGGCACGTTCGGGCTCAGGCGCGGTAGGAACGAGGGGAAACCGAGCCATTAGGCCACCTCGATACGGTGGAGGATATCCTCAACGACCTCATCGATCGTAAACTCGTCCATATCGAACCACACGATGCGGTCATCGCGTTTAAACCACGAAAGCTGACGCTTGGCATAGCGACGCGAACGCATCTTGATGAGTTCGCGAGCCTCATCCATAGAAATCACGCCGTCAAAGGCATCGATAATCTCTTTATAGCCAATCGCCTGCATCGAAGTCAGGGCATCTCCCAGCCCCTGGTCCATAAGACCACGAACCTCATCAACAAGACCCTGCTCAAACATCAGATCGACGCGTAGGTTAATACGCTCGTAAAGCGCCTCGCGATTACGCATCAATCCAAACCACAGAGCGTGATAATGCTCGCGCGGAACACTAAACTGTGACTTTTGCTGCGCGTAGGACACGCCATCATCGTGCATTTCGAGCGCGCGAATCACGCGACGAACATTATGGGGGTGGATGACCGCAGCGGACTCGGGGTCACGCTCGGCAAGCAGCGCGTGTAGCGCTTCCTCGCCAATGCGCTCGGCAAGCTCCTGATACCTCGCGCGGCGATCGTCCTCAAGCTCGCCCGAGGGAAAATCCATCTCATCCAGGGCGGCCTTAAGATACAAGCCTGTACCCCCGCAAAACACCGGTAGGCGGCCCTCGCCCAGCAAGCGCTCAACATGCACACGAGCGTCTGTCTGATACAGCGCTGCAGAATATGCAACGCCCGGTTCAACAATATCGACCAAGCGTAGAGGCGCCGTGCATTCCTCGGGTGCCATCTTGGCAGTCCCGATATCCATACCTCGATAGATTTGCATCGCGTCACACGACAGCACTTCGGACGAAAGGCGAGCCGCCAAACGATCTGCGACATCACTTTTGCCAACCGCGGTCGGACCGACAATCGCAACGGCGGAAAGGCCTGCCCAAGGAGAAATCATTAGCGCGGCTCGCCCACAACGGATCCGGACAGATACCACGTCTTGGCAACGTCGACGTCAACATCGACAATCTTGCCAACCAACTGATCGATGCTGTAGCCCTCGGGAATCGGTGCATGAACGGTCTGATTCTTAGGACTCTTACCTAGCAGCACCGCGTCATTCTTTTTGCTCGTACCCTCAATAAGCGCCGGCACAACGGTGTGGAGTTCACCCTGGTTATACTCGTGCGCTGTGGTTTCGATAACCTTCACCAGACGGTTGAAGCGTTCAAGAATTACCTCATGCGGCGTGGGATCGTTAATCTCGGCGGCCGGAGTACCGGCGCGCTTGGAATAGATAAACGTATAGGCCTGAGCATAACGGACCGTCTCGGCAAGCGAGAGCGTCTGCTCAAAGTCTTCCTCGGTCTCGCCGGGGAAGCCCACGATGATATCGGTCGAAAGTGCGATATCGGGCATGCGATTGCGGATGCGATCGACGAGCCCCAGATAATCCTCGCGCGTATAGCGACGGTTCATCTCTTTAAGGATGCGCGTCGAGCCCGACTGAACTGCCAGGTGCAGCTGCGGCATGACGGCAGGCGTCTCGGCCATAGCGTCGATGGTCTCGGGCAGCAGGTCTTTGGGGTGCGAGGAAGTAAAGAAGATGCGCTCCACACCCGTATCGCCCACGGCACGCAACAGGTCGGCAAAGCGCGGCTTGCCAAACAGATCGCGACCATAGGAGTTGACGTTTTGCCCCAGAAGCGTGATCTCACGCACGCCCTGGCGTACTAGACCGGTAACCTCGTCGACGATCTCCTCGAAAGGGCGGCTCTTTTCGCGACCGCGTACATACGGCACAATGCAATAGGTGCAGAAATTGTTGCAACCCGTCATAATGGGGACCCAGGCGTGATACTGGGTCTCACGATGCCACGGCATGCTCATAGCATCCGTATCCTCGTGCTCATTGGTGCGAATATGACGCTTGCCGTCCAAGAATGCCTCGGCAATAAGCTCGGCCACATGGGCGATGGAATGCGTGCCAAAGATAACATTGACGTTATCGACATTGGTGAGCAGACCCTCGCCGTCGCGCTGCGCGATGCAGCCGCCCACGGCGACCACGCGCTTGCCCGAGGGCGAAGGCGGGAGGCTCTTACAAGAGTTGCACTGACCGTACAGACGGGTGTCGGCTGCCTCGCGAACGCAGCACGTCATGAACACGACAATGTCAGCATGCTCCGGATCGAGCGCCATAAGGCAGCCATACGAGTCGAGCAGGCCACTCACGCGCTCGGAGTCGTGCTGATTCATCTGGCAGCCAAAGGTGCGGATAAAATAGGTTTTACCGGCAAGAATATCGCGTACTGAACCCTGGTCCATGTGTATAAGTCCTAACGAGGTGGAATAGGCGGAATCAAAGAGCGCGGGCAAAGAGTAAACACTCTATGCCACAGGCTTAACGTCGTCCATCACAACGTTATCCATAGCAGCTCGATTAATCTGATGAACGTAAATAGAAAGACGGATGGCCGTGCGCGACTCCCCATTGATGAGAATGTCGGAGAACACCGGCGCGCAGGAAATATCAAACCCGGTCGGAATCAAAAATCCGCGTGCAATGGCCACAGCCTTAATGGCCTGGTTGACGGCACCCGCGCCGACACACTGAATATTGACGGGAACACCATCTTTGACCATGCCGGCAATGGCGCCGGCAACGGACGCGGGCGACGATTTGCTTGATACCTTCAGGCAATCCATGAAGAAACTCCTGCGTTTAAAAGTACGTTTTAACTGCAATTACTGTATCGTACCGAACGGACTCGGTAAAGATGCTATTCCTCTTTGGCAAGATCGAACGTCACGGTAATACGATCACGCGAAACACGAATCTTGGGGTCGCCGCAAAGGTTGAGATAGTACCGCGATGCAAGATCATTAAAGTCGCGTTCCACGGCTCGCGAGAACTGCGCCATATCGTCCTTGGCAATACGCAGCCCGCGACGATCCTTGGCAAGATCGACCGGAGCAGACGCATGTGAGGACGAATCACGCTCGCGCAGCAGGCGTGCGGTCACACCGCGAACGGGCTTAATCTGGCCCGCCAAGATACGATGCGCCGTACGCTCGGACATCTCAAGGCCCAAACCCGAACAGATACGGATAAAATCTTCCGCATCCGAAGCAAGACCAAGACGATCGACCACGGGAAGCTCGGCTTCGTCATCGATAAACAAAAGACGAGAAGCATCGAGACGACTGGACGCCTGCGCATGCAACGTCGCGGCGATCTCGGACGGAGACCCCAGATAGACATCACAGGCGCGCAGCTCCTCGAGGGCAAACTCACAGGCGGCGCGAATGATGTTGTGAGGGCCACGGGCGCAGACATAGTGGCCGTCCTCGTCCTTCACGGCCTGAGGCCAACTGGACTGATCGGCACGCTCGCCAAGGCGGTCGGTAGCGACGCTCACCTTAAAGACCGAGCCAAGGTCAACATCCGACGCAACAACGCGTGCCTCATCGGTGTTCTGCTTAATCGAGAACAATGCCATGCCTCGACCGTGAACGCCCCAACGGTCCATCTTCATGCTCTCGAGCTTGGAGGTAACGCGGGCATCGAAGATGCGTTCCTGCATATCCTGCGGAACGCCCGAGCCGTTGTCCAGAAAGACGAGCGTACGAACGCCATCTTCCTTGGTCGTGGCGAGATAGACCTTGTCGGCGCCGGCATCACGAGCGTTCCGCAGCATTTCGATGACAATATCCTCGACATGCTGGATGTCGTGCTTTGCTTGGCGCCGCTCGGCCTCCGAAACGCGGAGGCGGACATACCCCTCGCCAAGGTTCTCCTCGACGCGAAGGTTGCCCTCCCCCGACATCGACGCGATAAATGAGATGAGCTCGTTCGCGTCGTTCATGTTATTTAGCGATATCGACAGCGCGGCTCTCGCGAATCACGACAACGCGCACCTGACCGGGATATTCCATCTCTTCCTCGATCTGATGGGCGATATCATGAGCCAAGACCGTGGACTGAGCATCGGAAATCTTGTCAGGCTGAACCATGACGTGGACCTCGCGACCAGCCTGCATGGCATAGGTACGCTCGACGCCGTCATGGGAGTTGGCAATCTCCTCGAGCTTCTCAAGACGCTTGATGTAGTTCTCAGCCGATTCGCGACGGGCACCGGGGCGAGAGGCAGAAACAGCATCGGCAGCCTGGACCAGAACATCGAGCACCGTGTTGGGGTCGACGTCGGCGTGGTGAGCCTCGATAGCATGAACGATAACGGGCTTCTCGCCATAGCGACGGGCGAGCTCGGCGCCAATAACGGCGTGCGGGCCCTCGACGTCATGGTCGATAGCCTTGCCAAGGTCGTGAAGCAGGCCGGCACGCTTGGCGGTCACAACATCCAGGCCAAGCTCGGAAGCCATCACACCGCACAGGTCGGAAACCTCGAGGGAATGCTGGAGCACGTTCTGACCAAACGAGGTGCGGTAGCGCAGAGCACCCAGGGTCTTAACGATCTCGGGGTGCAGATCGTGGATACCGGTATCGAAGGCAGCCTGTTCGCCAGCCTCGCGCACGCGCTGCTGAACCAAGTCGGCGGCCTTGTGATACATCTCCTCGATGCGAGCAGGATGAATGCGGCCGTCGGCGATGAGGTTCTCGAGAGCGACGCGTGCGGTCTCGCGACGGACCGGATCGAAGCTCGAAAGCACGACGGTCTCGGGGGTGTCATCGATCACGAGGTTGACGCCAGAAACCTGCTCGAAGGTGCGGATGTTGCGACCCTCGCGGCCGATGATGCGACCTTTGAGGTCATCGGAAGGAATGTGCACGGAGGTAACGGTGACCTCGGCGGTGTGATCGGCGGCGCAGCGCTGAATCGCCAGGGACAGGATCTCCTGAGCGGTCTTGTGGCACTCGGCGCGAACCTGCTGCTCGGACTCTCGGATGATCGTGGCGGCCTCGTGGGTAACCTCGCCGCGAACCTTGTCGAGGAGCTCCTTGTGAGCGTCCTCGCGGGTCAGGTCGGCGATGCGCTCGAGCTCCGAGGTCTGCTTGGCACAGAGCTCCTCAAGCTCGCGGGAACGCTTCTCGACCTGGCCAGCCTGGCTGGACAACTGATGCTCACGCTTGTCGAGGGCATCGTTGCGGCGATCGAGGGACTCCTCGCGCTGCATCACGCGATTCTCGAGCGTACGAATCTCGTTCTTACGCTGCTTGTCCTCAGCCTCGGCAGCCTGCTTGTTCTTGATGATCTCTTCTTTAGCCTCGAGCAGAGCCTCTTTTTTGAGGGTCTCTGCCTGACGCTTCGCATCACCGATTAGGGACTCAGCCTGTGCGTGTGCCGACTGAATCTTTTCGTCGGCCTCGTGAAGACTACCCTGCTTGGCGGTGCGCATGTAGGCAATGGCGGCGATGGCACCCAAAACGATGCCAACGAGCGCTGCGATGATAGGCATGCTCACTCCTTTTTATGGATTCGTTACACAACAAAGCGAACCGTCCTTGCGAACGGCTCGCGACATTTGAGTAATATGGGCGCAGCTTATGCGGGTCGGATACAGATGAAACATATAAACAAACTCATCAAAGATGAGCACATATCACAAAGCAAATGACAGTGTTTATCGTACGTTGAACCGCAACAACTGTCAAATAAATGGACCCGATACGGCGTCTAAAACACGGTGAACGGCTGGTACGCAAAACGCATGCCTCTAGCATGTGTCTAAACTGCACATTCCTCACGTTCAGCATCGAGACGCGCCTTAACGGCATCGGCGGCGATGTGGTACGAAAAGCCCTTGCCCATCAAAAACCGGACGAGCTTTTCGAATCCACGTGTCTCGGGAACACGACGCTTCGCGAGTAAAGCCGATGCGCGAGCCAAGTCGTCCTCCACGGCAAAATAATCCTCGGGATAGCCGGGGATATCATCGAGTACAACATGGCGGCGCTTGAGCTCGGTCTCAATCTTGCGCTGTCCCCAACCGCGTCGTTTGCGTTCCTCGATAAAGTACGAACAAAAGCGGGTCTCATCTAAAAAGCGATACTCAGTGGCACGCTGGACGGCGAAATCAATTGCGGGCTGGCGAAATCCGTAACGAGCCAGCTTGTCACGGACCTCACCTGTGGCATGGTCGCGGCGCGACAGCATCTCAGTCACCATGGTAAGCGCGCATTTACGCTCAATGAGCTGGACCGCCTCGCGAAACTCATCCCAATCGCAGGGAAGATCGGGGCGATTTTTAAGGAATAGGCGCGCGACACGAACAGGAATCCAGATGGATCGTTCAAAACCGCCCTCGAGCTCACAGTCGATATGTGCACAAGGCTTTTTTGATGCATACCCACTCGAAAACGAGGAGGCCGCCTTTTTATCGGGAAAGACGACCGTTGCCTCGGTCACCGTATACGACATGAGGGCATCCGCTACTCGTCATCATCATCGAGCATCGCGGAGCCATCGATGGCGTAAAGCTCATCGAACTCCTCAGTTTCGGGCTGATCGGTCAGCTCGACCTCGGACGGAGCGTCGTCATCGAATTCAAGGCCGCAGGCGAGGCGAACCTTATGCTCGATCTCGTCAGCACAATCGGGGTGTTCGCGCAGGAAGGCCTTAGCGGCCTCGCGTCCATTACCGAGCTTGTCCTCACCGTAAGCAAACCAAGAGCCCATCTTTTTGCAGATACCGCACTCGACGGCCATGTCCAGAATCGAGCCCTCCTTAGAGATGCCCGTGCCGTACATGATGTCGAACTCGGCAGAGCGGAACGGTGCCGCCACCTTGTTCTTAACGACCTTGGCACGCACACGATTGCCGATGACCTCGTCCTTGAGCTTGATGCTGTCGATGCGGCGAATATCGATGCGCACCGACGAGAAGAACTTGAGGGCGCGGCCGCCCGTCGTGGTCTCGGGGTTGCCGAACATGACGCCGATCTTCTCGCGCAGCTGGTTAATGAAGATGCAGGTCGTTTTAGATTTGGCGAGCGAGCCGGCGAGCTTACGGAGCGCCTGGCTCATCAGACGGGCTTGAAGGCCGACCGTAGTATCGCCGATCTCGCCCTCGATCTCGGCACGCGGGGTCAAAGCGGCGACAGAGTCGACGACGATGGCGTCGATGGCGCCAGAGCGCACAAGCATGTCAACGATCTCGAGCGCCTGCTCGCCCGTATCGGGCTGGGAAATGAGGACCTCATCGATGTCCACGCCGATACGTGCGGCATACGTGGGATCGAGCGCGTGCTCGGCATCGATAAATGCCACGACGCCGCCCATAGCCTGGGCCTCTGCCAAAATCTCGAGCGAAAGCGTTGTCTTACCGGAGGACTCGGGACCGTAAATCTCGACGATACGGCCACGCGGCACGCCGCCGATGCCCAGCGCGGCATCGAGGGCCAGGGCGCCCGTGGGAATGGCCTCGACCTCGAGCTCGGGACCACCGTCGCCGTACCTCATGATGGAACCCTGGCCGAATTTCTTCTCGATCTCGGCCTTGGTGGTGGCGATCATCTCATCGCGCTCTTTACCCGTCGTGCGAGCATGAACGGTACGTACGGGACCTGAATTCTTGGCCATGAATAGCCCTCCTCTTAACAACCTGCATCGATAATAAACGAACGGCTGTTCGTGGTCAACCGTTCAGATAAATCATATGCAGCCGACCTTTCCAAAACCCAACCAAACGCCGACCAAACACTGACCAAAAACTTGACCACAGGCGGACCAAACAAGGCGCGGCGAGAAAGAATACGCCAACTACCTGAACAAATAGCAAATTCGCCAGAGGTCCCTATCTCCACAATTAAGGGGCCCGGAGGCCCCTTAAAACACGTCTATTCCATAGAATGGATCACGCAGACAATGCGACCCAGCGCCTCCGCGACCGCAAGGGCACGAACACACGAACGATCGCCCTCATAGTGACAACGAATGGAGTCCACCACCGGCACTCCCCCGTCGGCCGAACGATACGCCCAGCCAATATAAAAAGTGCCAGCCGGATCGTCCTCGGTCCCTCCACCGGGGCCGGCATAGCCCGTCGCGCTCACGGCAATATCGCTCTGATACAGCTCCAGCGAACCGGCAGCCATCTCGCGCGCCGTCTGATACGACACCGCGGTATAGCGGTCAAGCGTCTCTTGCTCAACGCCGAGTACGCGATGCTTAATCTCGTCGCAGTACGTCACCGCACCGCCGCGCAGCACCGCTGAGGCACCCGGGATATCGGCGATCGTCGAGGCAATCATACCCGCTGTCAGAGATTCAGCCGTCGAAACCGTCACACCACGAACGGTTGCACGCTCGACAATATCGCGTGCGAGCTCTTCATTGTGCGTGGCAATCTGCTCAAATGATTCCGTCATGCCTACCAGGACCTAGACCGAAAAGACGATCTTGCGGCAGTTCCAGAAGTACTGAGCGCCAGAGATAACGGTCAAGATAACGGCCACGGCGTACAGGAAGCGCGACACCGAGTAGATGCCGAGCGTCAGCGCCACCGGGCCAAGATGCAAGCCGGCCATCGCAAAGACGCACAGATAACCGCAGATGGAAACCATCGTAGTCGCCGTCTTGTACTTTCCGAGCTTATCGGCCGCAACGACCACACCGGCCGCACTCGCAACCATGCGCAGGGCGCTCACCAGCAGCTCGCGGAACAGGATGATGAACACCGACCACACGGTTACGGCACCAAAGTCCAAGAACAGCAGCAGGGCCGAGAACACGAGCAACTTATCGGCGATGGGATCCAAGAACTTGCCGAAATCGGTGATCTCGTTGCGCGAACGAGCCAGGTAGCCATCAACCTTATCTGTGCACGACAGGATGACGTACAGAATAAAGGCGGCGGCGGCAAGCGGGCCGTCGAAGGTGCTCCAATCCGTACCGGCAACGCTCGTGTGAGACAGCGCCGACACGATCATGAACACCGGAATAAAGACGATGCGCACGCACGTCACGATGTTAGCGGGCGTCCAAACACTCGTCAGTTCCTTATTGCTCTCGTTAGCCACGACGCTCTCCTACTCCACAACATGACCGATAAGCTCGTAACAGAAGCTATCGGTAAACTCGACCGTAAGAATATCGCCCACGGATGCCTCGCTGGCATCCAGATGCACCGCACCATCGGAATCGGGAGCCTGGAACCAGGCATGTCCGATGAGCTCGGCACCGTCCTCGGTCTCCTCGATACCGTCGACGATCACCTGGGCGCGTTCGCCCACATGGGCCGCCGTGGCGGCAAAGCCGAGCGACTCGGCCAGATCCATAGCCTCCTGGGCGCGCTCGAGCTTAACCTCTTCATCGACCTGACCTTCCATCTTGGCGGCCAGGCTGCCCTCCTCACGCGAGTAGGCAAAGACGCTCGTGTAGTCAAAGCCAACGGCGTCCATAAAGTCGATAAGATCGCGGAACTCGTCGTCGGTCTCAGTCGGGAAGCCAACCATAGCCGTGGAGCGGATCACGATACCGGGGATACGCTCGCGCAGGTCGCGGAACAGGTCCTCGAGCTCCTGACGCGAACCGGAGCGGCGCATGGCCTTGAGGATGCGCGCGTCGCAGTGCTGGACGGGAATATCGATATAGGGCAGCACCTCGGGCGTATCGCGAATGGTCTCGATAAGCTCATCGGTCATGCCCTCGGGCTGCAGGTAGAGTACGCGGACCCACACGTTATGAGGACGCACCGCCTCAGCAACGGCCTGCAGCAGCTGCGCCAGATTGCGCGGCGAACCCTCGGCGAGGTCCTCGTCGGCAAAGTCGGTACCCCAAATGCCCGTGTCCTGACCGATAAGAACGATCTCGCGCACACCACCGGCGACCAGGTCGCGCACCTCGGAGATAATGCTCTCGGCATTGCGCGAGTGATAACGACCGCGGATATAAGGGATCATGCAGAAGCTACAGAAGCGGTTGCAGCCATCAGAGATCTTGACATAGGCGACAGCGCCCTCGACGGTACGCTTGACCTGCGGAATATAGGCGGCAATCTCGCGCTCAACACCCAGCACGTCATCGATGACCGCCACGATGCCGTCTTCCTCGTCGGCCTTCACAAAGGCCGCGACCTCGGGCAGCTCGTCGGGCAGATCGTCACCGTAGCGTGACGGCACGCAGCCGCACATGACGATCGGGCAGGAACGTACGCCGTCCTGCACCTCGTTGGCAAGCTCGAGCGTGGTCTCGATGCTCTCGGACGTTGCAGAGGCAAGGAACGAGCACGTATTGACGATGGCGATATCGGCATCCTGCGGATCGAATGCCTCCTCGTAGCCCGCGGCGGTCAGCAGCGAACGCATACGGTCGGTATCGACCTCGTTCTTGGCGCACCCGAGGGTGATATAGAGCACGGAGCCCAACGGTGTATCCATGTTGGAGAGCGGTCCTTTCGAATGAATTAGCGGTAGTTGGTGAACTGCAGCGGCTGACCGTAGTCCTGGTCGCGCAGGAACTGGATCACGGTCTGCAGCGCATCCTTGGAAGCAGAGGAGACGCGCAGTTTGTCGGCCTCGATCGTCACCTTGACCTTGAGCTTCTGATCCTTAATGTCCTTATTGATCTTCTTGGCAGTCGCTTGGTCAATGCCCTCGACGATGTGACCGAGCACGCGCACGGTACCGCCCGATGCAGCCTGAGGCGCATCCCAGGACACGGCCTTAAGATCGATGCCGCGCTTGATGAGCTTGGAGCTCAGGACATCGATAATCTGCTTGGAGACAAAGTCGGCCGGGGCGTTGACCGTAAAGAGTTTGTCGCCCTTCGAAAGCTCGATGGTGGCGCCGGAGTCCTTCAGGTCATAGCGCTGGGAAATCTCGCGCGTGGTCTGCTGGAAGGCGTTGTCGACCTCCTGCATATTAACCTCGGACACGACGTCGAAGCTGGAATCTTTAGCCATGGTTAATCCTTTCGCTTACGAGCGGCTTAGTAGCTGTCGTACGAATAATCGGTAGAATCGGTCGTCGTTTGACCGTCGGTAGCGGTATTGGTGCCCTCCGTGGACTGGGCCTCGGTTCCATCCGCGCTGTTGGCATCATCGGTGCCGTCAGTGCTCTCGCCGTCCTCGGAGTCGGTCGTCTCCTTCTTGGGAACGGTGATCGTCACGCGTGCCACGCCCGACGTCTTAGTGTCGTAGCGGACCTTTTCACCGTTCTTGGTAACGGTGACATCGGAAGGCTTGGACGTGGTGATCTCGATCGAGGACTCGGGCGTATATTCCTGCTCAAAGGGGCCGGTCGCCTGGGCGCCATAGACCGACTTGCCATCAACCTTGACCTCAATCCAAGCAGTCTTGCCCTTGGCAACGGAGATCTTGACCTTTGTGACCTCGTTCTCTTCCTTCTTGGCCGTCGTCTTGGCGGCGTCCGAATCGGTCGACTCGTCCGTCGTCTCATCGGTATCTTCATCCTCATCGACGGATTCGGTCTTGTTGGAAGACTTTTTAGTCGTTGTCTTGGTGGCAACGGGCGTCTCGGGCGTCGACTCGGGCGCCGAGGAGCCGCAGCCACGCAGGAGCACCACGATGAGCACGATCAGTAGCAGCGCCACGGCGCCGATACCGGCGTAAACGATACGAGGATCGAGACCGTTGTTCTGGGGAGCACGCCCACCGCCGCGCCCACGATTGGAGCCACCGCGACCAGTGCCTTGGGGCATACGACCGCGGTTATTGTCGGAACGTCCGCGATAGCTACCTTGGCGCTGCATATTGCGCTGACCCGAGCGGGGGGCGAGCTCGCCACGACCCTGGTAGTTGCGCTGGCCCGAACGAGCCGCTGAGGAACGCTGGCTATAGGGCTGCGACTGAGATCGAAGGCGAGGCGTCACCTGCGTAGTATCGGCGTCTGCATAGCCGCCGCGCGGACGACCGGAAGAAACGCCACGGTACCCGCGATCGGAATAACCGCCATCGCCGTAGCCGGCACGAGGGTCACGAGCGACACCGCGGGCAGCGGGGAGTGCGCGCTCCTCGGGCGCCGGCGTGCTGCGAAAACGATCGCGCTGAGAACGAATCTCCTCGCTCGAGCCAGACTCGGTAATATAGCCAGCCTGCTGAGGGCGCTGGCCATAACGCGTCGAACGTCCGCCCTGAACCATCAGGAAACGGCCGTTGTCGACCGAGGAACGCGAATTGACGTAGCCGGCGGCGTCCTGAAAACGACCGCCCTGCTGCGACGTCTCGCGTTCATATGCCATGAGTTCATCAAAATAAGCGTTGACGACCTCGCGCGGATTGAGGCCCAAAAAGCGTGCGTAGCTCGAAATCATGCCCTGGGCATAACCGCGCGGGGGCATCGATGCAAAATTACCGGTTTCGAAAAACTCGATGATCTGCGGCCTGATTTTGATGGTGTTGGCGACCTGCTGAATGGAAAGGCCCATTCGGCGACGCTGCTCGAGCAGCATGTCACCAAAGCGTGCAGCCATCAGAATCCTCCAAACTCACGATCTTCACGTGCCATCTCGGCGTCGACGGATTCCAGCGCGGCAAGGCCTTCTTCATCCAGCAGGACCTCGCGCGGCTTGGAACCGTCGGGCGGTCCGACGACACCCTTTTCTTCCAGCATGTCCATAATACGCCCGGCGCGCGCATAGCCAACCTTCAGGCGGCGCTGCAGGCCAGATGTGGAGCCCAGCTGCGATTCCACCACAATATGAGCGGCTTCCCAGATAAGCGGATCGTCGTCCTGGGGCTCGGCGACGCCGGTGCGCACGATGCCGCCGCCACCCGTCATGGACATGGAGGCAGGTGCCACGGCCGATAGGATCTCCTCATGGTAGTCGGGCTCGCTTTGCGACTTGACGAACTCGACAATCTCGTTGATCTCGTCATCCGAAACAAAGCAGCCCTGGATACGGCGGGGCTTGCCCCAGTCGACCTTTGAGAACAGCATGTCACCCAAGCCGGTGAGCTTTTCGGCACCCATCTGGTCGATGATGACGCGGGAGTCGATGCCCGTTGCGACGTTAAAGGCGATACGGTTGGTAATGTTTGCCTTGATGAGACCCGTCACCACGTTGGAGCTCGGACGCTGAGTCGCCACGATAAGGTGGATACCGGCGGCACGGCCCAGCTGGGCGATACGCACAATCGAAGCCTCGACGTCCTTGCCGGCAACCATCATCAGGTCCGAAAGCTCGTCGATGATGATGACCAGGTAGGGCATCTTTTGCGGCGGGTTATCGTAATGCTCAAACTCGCCGGCGGCCTGCTTTTCGTTATAGGTCGAGATCTTGCGCACGTTAAGGCGCTCGAAGACCTTCAGGCGGCGCTCCATTTCGGACACCGCCCACTGCAAGGCACTCGCGGCCTGCTTGGGCTCGGTCACCACGGGTACGTAAAGATGCGGCAGGCCGTTATAGCCCGCAAGCTCAACGCGCTTGGGGTCGACCATGATCAGGCGAACGTCCTCGGGAAGGGCACGCATGAGCAGAGTCGTGATGATGGAGTTGATCATGACCGACTTACCGGAACCCGTGGTACCGGCGATCAGCAGGTGGGGCATCTTGGCGAGGTCGGCGACGACCGGCGTGCCCTCTGCATCGCGGCCGATGGCAAGCTCAAGCGGACCGCCCTTAACATAGGGCAGCACGTCACCCAAGTTGACGTTCTGACGCTTGCGATTGGGGATCTCGATACCCACGAGCGAGGTGCCGGGAATCGGCGCAAAGATACGCACGGACTGAGCAGCAAGCGACAGCGCGATGTCGTCCTCAAGGCTCGAAATCTTGCTCACGCGCTCGCCCTCGCCGGGCTGCAGCTTAAAGGTCGTCACCGTGGGGCCGGCAATCCAGCCGACGACGCGAGCGCTACGGCCAAACTCAAGCAACGTGGACTGCAACGACTCGGCGGTCTGTTCCAGCTCCTTGTCCGAAGACGCGGCAGAAGCGGACTGAGGGTTTGCATGCAAGATTTCGAGCGGCGGCAGCTTAAGGCCGTCCTCATCTTCGCCCTCGTTATCCGCGGGGGCATTGCCCGCTCCCCCATCGCTAGAAGTAGACGTCTCGGCAGCGCCCGCGACAGCCGCATCGGCAACCTTGGGATGCTTGAGAAAATCAGGAATTTGAGGGGCGGCCGAGACGGGATTCACGGCAAACGGAGGCTCGGACTCGTCGATCTTGGCCGGATCATCCTCCATCGAAAGCTGGCCGGTCACCTGACCGCGCTTTGCCTGACGTCGCGGCAGCAAGGTGGTTTTAGCAGTCTCGAGCGGGGACTCGTCGTCCTCGTCATCACCCTCGGTAAGTTCAATCTCGCTCTCGGACCAAGACGGGTCGGGCTCACTCGTATTGAGCTTAGGAGCCGACTTGCCTTTCCTGGCATGACGGCGCGGGAGCAGCGTGGTCTTAGCGCGTTCGGCCTCAACGGCATCGGACACGTCAACAAACGGATCCTCGTCTTCGTCGTCATCGTCCAGAACCGGGTCGGCATCGTTGCCCATGACCGTGGTCACGGCAGCATCGGATCCCTTTTGACGAAGAATGCTCAGGTGCGGACGAGCAACGCCGGGCACCGACAGGGCTTCGTCATCACCCCACGGACTCGCATTGACGTCGGCACGACGGCGCTCGGCAAAATCGGCCGCACGGTCGCGGGCAGAGCGCAAAACGCCGCCCACCGAAAAGCCGATGATGACAAAGCCGACGACGGCCAGACCCAACAGGACCACCATCGCAATAGGCTTACCCAGGGCATTCTGCAGCGCGCTCGCAATAAACGCACCGATGTAGCCACCCGAGGCGGACAGGTTTTGCGGCGTGAACATAAGGTCGCACGAGTCACTCGTACCCGGCACCATCAGCGAAAGAATGGAGACGACGGCGATAAAGACCACGGCACCGCCCGCAACAGAGCGCACGTTGAGCGGCGAGTCCTCGCCTAAAAAGAGCGTGGCGGCAAACAGCAAAATGACGATCGGCAGCACGTAGGCGCCCAGACCAAAGCCCAGGTGGTAGAAACCGGCAACCGCAGCCGTAACGGGTGCGGTCGCCGGCGAAATCACGGCAATGAAGGACGCAATCGCCAAAACGGCGATGACCACGCCGGCGATATCGCGGTTGGCCGAAGGCTCGACCAGGGGCTCAAAATCGTCGAACTCGGCCTCATGGCCCTTATTGGCACGAAGATGGGAACCGGCACCCTTAGCAGATGCCGGTTGGTTGTTGGCTTTATTGCCTTTGGCGTTTTGTGCAGATCCGCGCGCCAAACTAAACCTCCATGACGACCGGGATGATCATCGGACGAGTGCGCGTACGACTCCAGATAAAGTTAGAGAGCGAGTCGCGCACGGCCTTGCGAATGGCATCGGAACCGCTGCTCGTAAAGCTGAACTTGCCCTTCTCGATCGTCTTCATGATGGATGCGGAGGCGTCCTCGGAGAACTGGTCGTCGATGGCAAAAGAGACGCCGCGGCCCGAGAACTCGATGGCCTCGATCTTCTTGTGCTTGAGCGAAACGATAGCGACGGCCGTGACCATACCGTCGTTGGCAAGCTTCTGACGATCGCGCAGGACGATGGGGTCGGTATCGCCGATACGCAGTCCGTCGACGTAGACGACGCCAGACTCGACGGGCGTACCGCGCTTGACGATACCGCCACGCATCTCGAGCGTATCTCCGTTGTCGAGGATAAAGATATGATCTTCCTTGAGGCCCATCTTGCGTGCAAGTTGAGCATGGGCGCGCAGATGCACGGCCTCGCCGTGGACCGGCATAAAGTACGTAGGCTTGGCCATGGCCATCAGGAGCTTGAGCTCCTCCTGGCTACCGTGACCCGAGACGTGAACGAGGGCGCGGTTCTTATCCCACACGTCGCAGCCAAGCTTGGCGAGGCTGTTGACGACCTGCTGAACGGCCTTCTCGTTACCGGGGACCGGCGTTGCCGAGAGGATGACGGTATCGCCCTCGTGGATGGAGAGCGTCTTGTGCTCGCCGTTGGCCATGCGCGAAAGGGCCGACAGAGGCTCGCCCTGCGAACCGGTGCACATGACGACGATCTTGTCGTCGGGCAGGTTATCAATATCGAAGGCATCGATGATATCGGCGTCATCGATGTTGAGGTAACCGAGCTCGCGCGCCACGCGGGTGTTGGTGAGCATGGAACGACCGGTCACGACAACCTTGCGGCCGCACTTGCGAGCGGCGTCGCAGATCTGCTGCAGACGATGGATGTGGCTCGAGAACGACGCGACGAACACGCGACCCGGAGCATTCTTGATGGCATGCAGCAGATTGGGGCCAACCTCGGCCTCAGACTTGGTAAAGCCGGGGACCGTGGCGTTGGTGGAGTCGGACAGCAGCAGGTCGATGCCCTGCTTGGCAAAGCGGCTGATAGCGGCATAGTCGGGCGTGACGCCGTCGATGGGCGTCTGGTCGAGCTTAAAGTCGCCGGTGTGCATAACGGTACCCTGGTTGGTGCGGATGAACACGCCCAGAGCGCCCGGGATGGAGTGCGTCATCGAGAAGAAGTCGAGCGAGATGCCACCCAGATTGACGTGGCTGCCACCCTTGACCTCACGAAACTTGGGTGCACGAATGCGGAACTCGGAAAGCTTGCCCTCGATAAAGCCGAGCGTCAGCTTGCTCGAGAAGATGGGCACCTTGTTGTTGAGATCCTGCAGCAGATACGGAAGCGAACCGGTGTGGTCCTCGTGACCGTGAGTGACGATGATGCCGCGGAGCTTTTCCTCGTTCTCCAGAACGTAGGTGTAATCCGGAAGCACCAGGTCGATACCGGGCTGAGAATCGTCGGGGAACATGAGGCCAGCGTCGACGAGCACCATGTCGTCGCCGCACTCGAAGACCGTCATGTTCTTGCCGATGCCATCAAGGCCGCCGAGCGGGATGATCTTCAAGGGAGATGATTTTTTAGCTGCCATAGGTGAGTGTTGTTTCCTTTCTTCGAAACGGGTCTGGAACAACCGGCGGGGCGCTTCTGGCAAACCGGCCGTCGGGAACGTACAAACATGCATCACGGAGTCGACGCATTAACCACAGTATGATACCCATTTGCACAACAACAGACCACCCATGCATCAAAGCCCCATCTGGACCCGTCTATCCCGCCGGTTTCCCGCGAGGGCGGGCACGGATGAAGTTTCCTGCTCTACAGTCCTGCTCACGACGGAGGCCACATTAAGTGGCCTCCTGTTCGTGCGGAACTCGCGATAAACTTCATCAGTGCCCGCCCCACGGGAAACCTGCCAATAAGGGATAGGTTTGTTTTAGTAGGTTTTATCTGCGGGAATGCTGAGGCTATGATCCAATTGCCTCGTTGTAGGCATTCAGCTGGCCTTGCCAGAGCTTGCGATCGCTGTCGGTAATCTCTCGAATGATATGAGCTGGATTGCCGCCGATGATGACGTGGCTTGGAACGTCTTTAACAACAACTGAACCTGAGGCTATGACCACATCGTCTCCGATTGATACGCCCGGATTGATAATCACCCCGCCGCCCATCCAGACGTTGTTGCCGATTACGACAGGCTTAGCATACTCGAGGTCCAGATTGCGCACATCGGCGTCAATTGGATGCCCAGCAGTAAATATACTCACATGGGGTCCTAGAAAGACGTTGTCGCCAAAGGTCACGTAATTTTCGTCCAGAATCGTCAAACCGGTATTCGCATAGAAATGGTTACCAAACGAAACCCTGTCACCGTGATCAAAATAAACGGGAGCCGTTAAGACCATATCGTCCGGAGCAACGCAAAAACACTTCTTTAGTTCCTCAAAGGCGCTCGAATCAGCCCAATACTCCGACTCATTAAACAACTTCTGAGCCGCATGCACCCTACTAAACGAATGGTCGTTAACCCGATAGGGGCTATAGAGCTCCCCGGCAATCATGCGGTCCCATTCAACCTTATTTGTCATGCCAACCCCCTAGGCTAAGCGTTAGATGCGAAAAAGTATATCAACTAAGAACAGAAGACCAGCAAGCGACCAACAGCGTTAACCAGCCCTTTTGCTTGCGCCCGGGAGGGACGCATATGAAGTTTATCGCGAGTTCCGCACGCAAAGGAAAGCACTTAATGTGCTTTCCGTCTTGCGCAGGACTGTAGAGCAGGAAACTTCATATGCGCCCCTCCCGGGCACAAGCAAAAGGGCGACCCCTGTCCGGAGTCGCCCTTGCATGAGCTGCTTATGTACGGCTGCTACTCGGCGTCGTGGTGACGGCGGGGCTTGCGGCCTCCGTTGTCGCCGGGACGGCGCGGACGGTCGCTGCGCTCGGAGCGCTCGCGACGCGGACGCTCACGACGCTGGAAGTGCTCGCCGTCGCCCTCGGAGGCACCCTCGGCGCGAGCCGGGGCCTCGGGCTTGTCGAGACGATCGAGCGAGATCTTGCCGCGATCGTCGACCTCGATGACGACGACCTTGACCTCGTCGCCCACGTTGAGGACGTCCTCGACCTTCTCCACGCGGCCCTTGGCAACGCGGGAGATGTGCAGCAGGCCGTCCTTACCGGGCAGCAGGTTCACGAAGGCGCCGAAGGGCTGGATGGAGACCACGCGACCGGTGTACTCCTCGCCCGGCTCGGGAACCTTGATGATGAGCTTGATGCGCTCGACGGCCTGATCGACGGACTCGCCGGTACCGCCGACAAAGACGGTGCCGTCCTCCTGGATGTCGACCGAAGCGCCGGTCTCGTCCTGGATGCCGCGAATGACCTTGCCGCCGGAACCGATGACGTCGCGGATCTTATCGGTCGGAACCTGGATGGAGACGATGCGCGGAGCAGTGCTGCGCGTGGTATGACGCGGCTCGGGGATCACATCGAGCATCTTCCGCAGGATGAAGGCGCGACCCTCCTTGGCCTGCTGCAGGGCGCGGGCCAAGATATCGAAGGTGAGGCCGGTGGCCTTGTTGTCCATCTGCAGGGCGGTGATGCCCTCGGTGGTGCCGGTGACCTTAAAGTCCATGTCGCCCAGGAAGTCCTCGAGACCCTGGATGTCGGACAGGACCACGGTCTTGCCCTCCTCCTGGATCAGGCCCATGGCGATACCGGAGACCGGGCGCTTAATGGGCACGCCGCCGTCCATAAGGGCGAGCGTGGAGCCGCAGGTCGAAGCCATCGAAGAGGAGCCGTTGGACTCCATGACCTCGGAGACCACACGGATGGCATAGGGGAACTCGTTCTCGTCGGGAAGCACCGGGAGCAGAGCGCGCTCGGCCAGGTTGCCGTGACCGATCTCGCGGCGCTTGGGGCTGCCCATGCGGCCGGTCTCGCCGGTGCAGAACGGCGGGAAGTTGTAGTGGTGCATATAGCGCTTGCCCTCGGTGGGCTCGATGGTATCCAGGCGCTGGCCCTCGTTGAGCATACCGAGCGACAGGACGGAGAGCACCTGGGTCTGGCCACGCTGGAACAGGCCGGAGCCGTGAACGAGCGGCAGGTAGTTGTCCTTCACCATGATGGGACGAATCTCGTCGGCGGCACGACCGTCGACGCGCTCGCCGGTCTCGACGACCATGGTGCGCATGGCCTTCTTCTCGAGCTTCTTGAGTGCAACGGGGATCTCGCGCTCCCAGGCGGCCTGCTCCTCGTCGGTGAACTCGGCGCGGATGGACTCCTTCAGAGCCTCGACCTTACCGATGCGGGAAAGCTTGTCGGCGTCGCGCAGGGCAGCGGCCATCTCGTCGTAGTGGGCGAAGATGCGCTCCTGGACCTCCTCGACGGGCTGATCGAGCGGGTACTCCTTCTTGGCGATAGCGCCGTTGACCTGCTCCCACTCGGCAACGAACTCGTCTTGGGCCTGGCAGAAGGCAGCGAGGGCCTCCTGACCAAACTTCATAGCGGCGAGCATGTCGTCCTCGGAGATCTCCTCGGCGCCGGCCTCGACCATCGAGATGAAGTCGGCAGAGCCGCCCAGCTCCAGGTCCAGGTCGGAGTTCTCGCGCTCCTCATAAGTGGGGTTGACGATAAACTCGCCGGTCTCCACGTTGCGGCCGATGCGCACACAGGCAAGCGGACCCTCGAAGGGCACGCCGCCGAGCGTCATGGCCAGCGAAGCACCCATGACGTTGATGACGTCGAAGGGGTTGACCTGGTCGGCGACGAGCGAGGTGGCGACGATATGCACCTCGTTGCGGAAGCCGTCCGGGAAGCTCGGGCGGATCGGGCGGTCGATCATACGAGCCGTGAGCGTGGCCTTCTCGCTGGGACGGCCCTCGCGCTTGAGGTAGCCACCCGGGATACGGCCGGCAGCGTACATCTTCTCGTTGAAGTCGACGGTCAGCGGGAAGAAGTCGTAATTCTTGCGCTCCTTGGAGACGACCACGGTGTCGAGCATCGTGGTGTCGCCCTGCTTGACCAGACAAGCGCCGGTGGCCTGCTTGGCAAGCTCGCCAGACTCGAAGGTGTAGGTCTTGCCGTACAGCTCAAAGGTCTTGGATACGAGTGTCATTGTTCTCCTTTACCCCACAGGCCCCTTGCCTGCGGGCTTCTCATGTGACGCGGGCCCCCTGCCCCCGCCACGCTTCAGAGCGTGATTGTTCACGCCCTTACACAAAAAGAGCGCCCCGCTGCGCAGGACGCTCTTAGCATGTACAAATCCTTACTGGATGTTGTCGCGGATGCCCAGAGCCTTGATGAGCTCACGGTACTCGACGATGTCGTTCTTCTTGATGTAGGAGAGAAGACGACGACGACGGCCGACGAGCATGAGCAGGCCACGACGGGTGTGGAAGTCCTTCTGGTGGGACTTCATGTGCTCGGTCAGCTCCTTGATGCGCTCGGACAGGATGGCGACCTGAACCTTGGGGTTACCGGTATCGACCGGGGAGTTACCGAACTGGGCGGTCAGCTCCGCCTTGCGCTCTTTGGAAACAGTCATTGTTTCACCTTTCGTTTCGCGTCGCCCGCGGACGACTCTATTCGCCTCGGACTGGGAAGCCGCCGGTGGAGCGAACATCCAAGGTCGAGGTACCAACAGGTCGGTATGTTACCACAAGCGGAGCGCGCCTGCGTATCATCACCGACCCAACATGAATTCCATCGCACGGAGCCGCTGATCGGTGTGCGTGGCGGCCCAAACATGCGAAAGCCCCAGCAAAAACGCAGCCGTATGCGGGTCGATTCGCTCGGCGATGAGTGCATCGAACGTCATAGACATGAGGGCGCGCAGCCATGCAACCTCGCCGGTTGAGACCAACTCGGCGCCCGGAACGCTCGACGCGCATGAGCCGCACATGAGGCCGCCCGCCTGGGGCGAAAAATACGACAGCATGGGGTCTCCGCACAGCACGCATGCCGAGAAATCGGGTCGGTAACCAACGTGCGACAGCAGCTTAAAGACAAAGGCCGCCACGAGCAGGTCCATATGTGCCGAGTCGAGCCCGCTGCCGACAAGCGTGAGCGCCCGCTGCGTGATGGCAAAGGTAAATGGATCCTCGGCATCCTCGAACGAGCACACGCGCGCAACCTCGGCAATCGCGCTGGCGGCACAGGTCGTCTCGTAGTCAGGAGCAGCACCGAGCGGCGCCTCCATAAGCTCCGCCTGAGAAACCACGTCGAGCGACCGTCCATGCGCGAGCAGCATATCGACGGTACAGAAGAGCTCGCAGCGGGCCGCAAGGCGACCGCCAGGCTTACGTGCGCCCTTAGCCACGGCACGCACCTGCCGCCCCCGTTCGTCGAGCATCGTCAAGATCAGGTCGGTTTCCTTGAGCTTCGTCTTGTCGAGGACGAGCACCTTTGTGCGATATGTGCGAGAGCCTGCCATGAACGCCGAGGCTTAATCTTCGGCATTGTAGCCAAAGCGACGGATCTGCGCCTCGTCATCGCGCCAGCCGGCCTTGACCTTCACGTCGAGCTCCAAAAAGACCTGAGTGCCAAAGATGCGCTCAAGATCGCGACGGGCGTCGATACCGATATGCTTGATCATCTCGCCGCCCTTGCCGATGATGATGCCCTTCTGCCCCTCGCGCTCGACGTAAATCGTGGCGTGCACGCGCAGGACCTTCTTAGTCTGCTCGAGCGTGTCACAGATGACGCCCACGGAGTGAGGGATCTCGTCGCGGGTACGACGCAGGACCTTCTCGCGCACAAACTCGGCCACGAGGGTCTCGTCGGACGCGTCGGTGCCCATGTCCTCAGGGAACCAGCGCGGGCCCTCGGGCAAAAAGCGAGCGACGGTCTCGATAAACGCATCGACGTTGAAGTTCTTGACCGACGACGTCACGATCTCGTCGTCGTATTCCATAAACTCGTGAGCGGACTTGAGCTGCTCCATAACCTGGGCGGGATCGGCCTCATCGGCCTTCGTGAGCACCAGAACCTTCTTGCAGCGGGCATTCTTGACGCGTTCAGCGACCCAAGCGTCTCCCCTGCCGATCGGCTTGGTGGCGTCGATCAGAAACGCGACGACATCGACATCGTTCAGTTCGAACAACGCGCTCTTGTTGAGCTCGGAACCTAAGCCATCCTTGGGCTTATGAATACCCGGGGTATCGACAAAAACCAGCTGATAACCGGGGCGGTTGACGACGGCGCGCATACGGCGGCGGGTCGTCTGGGCCACCGGAGAGGTGATGGCGACCTTCTTGCCGTAACAGGCGTTGAGCAGCGTAGACTTGCCGGCGTTGGGGCGACCGACCAGGGCCACAAAGCCGCTGCGGAAACCGGGTTCCACGTCGCCAAAGCCCGCGAGGCCCTCATCCTCATCGCACAGGGCATCGAGTTCCTCGTCGCTCATACCCTCAAACGGGTCGAACTCCTCGACCTCGTCAAACGAAGCAGCGCCTTCGGCCTCGTCCAGGACCTCGTCGTCCAAAACTTCATCGGTAGGCTGCATATTGTCGGACATGGGAATCCCTTTCTAAATAAAGTCGAGCGCGTGAGCAAAGACAAGCAAGCCCACGATCGCGGCGGTAATGGAAAGAACGTATACAGAGGCAGCGGCGATATCCTTCGCGCGCTTGGCCAGCGGATGCAGCTCCTGGGTCGCCAGGTCCACAATCGCCTCCATGGCGGTATTGCACAGCTCGCCGTGAATCACCAGGCCGCAGCAGATGATGACCGTAGCCCATTCGGCAATATCGAGCCCCACGATGCAGCCGGCAATGACGGTGCACACGCCCGCCGCGAGCATGACCTTGATATTGCGCTCGGTCTTGACGGCAGTGACGAAGCCCTCCATCGCGTATGAGAACGACTTTAAAAAGGACGGATGGTCCTTGTTCGATCCGGGAATCATAGACGGCTCCTAGTCGTGGGCATGATTGGTTATGGGGCCGACGTGGACGAGTTTGGGGTCCTCGCCGCGCTCAAGCGCCAGGTCGCGCAGGATGGCATCCTCGCGTGCCTCCATGACCTCGGCCTCATCGTCCTCGATGTGGTCGTAACCCAGCAGGTGCAGCATTCCGTGCACGAGCATCAGTCGGCACTCATCGGCGGGGCTGTTGCCAAAGCCGGGGGCCTGGCGGGCAATAACCTGCGGCGCCAGGATAATATCGCCGAGCTCGAGCGTCTCGTCAGCGGGAATGTCCTCGTCAAAGGCCGAGTCGCATTCAAACGAGAGCACGTCGGTCGTGCGATCGATACCACGCCACTCATGGTTGAGCTCGTGCATCTCGTCTTCATCGACATACGAAAGGGAAATCTCGACCTCACGCTCAACGCCCTCGGCGGCAAGCACAACTCCGCAGATGTGCTCCACCTCCTGAGCATCGAGCAGCGTATCGAGCTCGGCATCGTTGCTGATCAATACACTCAACGGGACTCCTTTCGATCGTGTGCGCGCCGCTCACGCGCATCGTCGTATGCATCATAGGCCTCAACAATACGGCCCACCAGGGCATGGCGCACCACATCGGCGCGCTCCAGGTGAGAAAACGCCACATCGTCGACGCGACCCAAAATCCGCTCAACATCGGCAAGACCGCCGCGACGACCCACCAGGTCACGCTGGCTCAGGTCGCCGGTAATCACGAACTTGGAATTAAAACCCAGGCGCGTCAGGAACATCTTCATCTGCTCGGGCGTCGTGTTTTGTGCCTCATCGAGCACCACAAAGGCATCACTCAGCGTTCGACCGCGCATGTAGGCGAGCGGGGCGATCTCGATCACGCCACGCTCCATAAGCTCATCGGTGCGCTCGCGATCCATCATGTCAAAGAGGGCATCATAGAGCGGGCGCATATACGGATCGATCTTTTCCTCGAGGGTGCCGGGCAAAAAGCCCAGGTTCTCCCCCGCCTCGACAACCGGGCGCGTCAGGATCAGGCGGCCTACCTCATGGCGCTTGAGCGCGGCAACGGCGAGCGCCATGGCCAGATAGGTTTTACCGGTACCGGCAGGGCCCAGGCCAAACGTGATGGTAGAAGAGCGGATGGCATCCACATAGCGCTTTTGACCGAGCGTCTTGGGGCGGATGACGCGACCGCGATACGATAGCAGCACGTCATCGCGCAACGACGAGGCATCATGCTCGCCGTCGCGCAGAACGGCCAGACAGCGCGAGACATCATCGGCAGAAAGCGTGCGCCCGGCAGCAGCCTCACGAAAGGCATGTTCGAAAAAACGCGCGACCAGCTCGACCTCGTCCGGATCGCCGCTCACGGCAACGCTGTCACCACGGGCAACCACATGGGCGCGCACCAAGTTCTCGAGCGCACGAAGGACGCCATCGCCGGCGCCCAAAACGCGCGAGGGGTCGATACCCTCGGGAACGGTAAGTCTAATCTTCGAGGCTTCCATGAACCTCCCTGCGTGCATGGACCAAGCCGGAATCATCGACTCCGATGATAGCAACATCGAGCAGGCACGGGGCTGTGAGTCCACAGGTATCATCAAGACGGGCATGATGGAACGAGCCGAGCGTCAGGTTGTCGCCATACTCGAGCACCGCACGCTCGACCGTGCCCACGCGGCGGCGGGCATCGGCGATCGCAAGCTCCTGTGCGGCGGCACGCATGCGACGGCTGCGTTCGGCCATGACCTCAGGGGGTACCTGGTCGGGCATGTCGGCGGCGAGGGTGCCGGGGCGCTTGCTATAGCGGAACACGTGCATGCGCGAAAAGCCCACGCGACGGCACAGCGCCAGCGACTCCTCGAACTCCTCGTCCGTCTCGCCAGGAAAACCGACGATGACATCGCACGAAAGAGACGCCTGGGGCAAGTTGGTGCGAATCATGCGCACCGTGTCCTCAAAGGCCTCGGCGCTATAGGGTCGGCCCATGCGATGCAGCGTCGCCGTGCAGCCAGACTGCACGGGAAGGTGCAAAAACGGCGCGATACGCTTCGGATAGCGAGCCATCACCTTGAGCAAGCGCTCGGAAATATCCATGGGCTCCACCGAGGAGATGCGCACATGGGCGATCTCGGTGCGCTCCATGATGGCCTGGAGCAGCTCATCGATCTCGACATGTTCGTCGGTCGCGCTCTTGCCGTCATAGGCACCCAGGTTCACGCCGGTCAGCACAACCTCGGGCACGCCGGCCTCCTGGGCTTCACGCACCTGTTCGAGCACGGACTCGACGGGCACGGAACGCTCGGGGCCGCGGGCCTTCCACACGATGCAATAGGTACAGCGGTGGTTGCAGCCATCCTGGATCTTCACGCCCAGCCGCGAACGGCCGAGCGCATCGACCACGTCGCCATCGCTGCAGGCGGGCACGCTATCGGATTCGACACCCAGCACCTCGCAGACGCGCTCGGCGACGTCTATCTTGGACGGTTCGGCGATCACGCGATCGGAGAGCTCCAGCAGCTCCTCGGGATGCAGGTTGACGACGCAGCCGGTTACGACCACGTAAGGCTCGCCGGGATAGGCCAGGGCGTGACGGACGGCCTTGCGGGTCTTGGCCTCGGCCTCCCCCGTCACGGCACAGGTATTGATAACGATCAGATCGGCGTCCCGGGGATCCACCATCGCAAAGCCCAGGCGCATAAGATCGGCAGTGATACGGTCGGACTCAACCCGGTTGACACGACAACCGAGGTTGACAACAGAGATATGAGGTGCGAGCACACGGGCTCCTTAATCGAGGATGTCGTCGAGGGCACTCTTGATACGGTCGGTCACCGACTTCTTACCGGATGCGACGTCATCGCCCATCTCGTCGGCAAAGGCGCGAAGCAACTCGCGCTGCTTGTTGGAGAGATTGGTGGGAACGACCACGCGCAGCTGCACAATCAGACGACCACGCGAGCCGCCACCGCCGATACGCGGCATGCCGTAGTTGTTGACGCTCACGGTGTCACCGTACTGTGTGCCGGCGGGAACCGTTACTTTAACGACCTCGTCAGGCATAATGCCCTCAACCTCAATCTCGCAACCGAGCGCGGCCTGCGCAATCGAGATATCGCTCACCAGATAGAGGTCATCACCATTACGCTTAAAACGCTCATGGTCGGCGACACGCACGTTGACGATCAGGTCGCCCGACGGCTCGCCACGAAGGCCGGCCTCGCCAAAACCACTCACGCGCAGCTGGCGACCGGTCGAAACACCGGCGGGAATATCGATGTCAATCTTTTCGTGAGAAGGCGTACGGCCCTGGCCATCGCAGGTCTCGCAGGGATGATCGATGACCGTGCCTTCGCCGTGGCAGTCAGGACAGGGCGAAGAGGACTGAACCTGGCCCAGGAAAGAACGCTGGACCGTCGTCACATAGCCCGTGCCGTGACAGCGGCTGCACTGCTTTTCGGTCGCGCCCTCGGCCTTGCCGGTACCATTGCAGTCATCGCAAGGAGCAAGGCGGTCGTAGCTGATCGTCTTTTTGCAGCCGAGCGCCGCCTCCTCGAGCGTCACCGAAAGGGAGATGGCCATATCGCGACCGCGACGGCGCTCGCGACGGCTGCGAGCGCCACCGCCGGCGCCGCCGCCAAAGAACGACGAGAACAGGTCGTCCATGCCCATGCCGCCAAAGATATCGTTGATGTCGACATAGCCAGAGCCACCGGGGCCGTCCGCGGTGCCGTAACGGTCGTAGTTAGCACGCTTCTGCTCGTCGGAAAGAACGGAATAGGCCTCGTTGAGCTCTTTGAACTTGGCCTCGGCCTCGGGATCGTCCGAAACATCCGGGTGTACCGTACGGGCTTTCTTTAGAAACGCGCGCTTGATCGTCCGCGCGTCGGCATCCTTGTCAACGCCAAGTACCTCGTAGTAATCCCTATTTTCCGACACGACCGAATCCTTCCAACTTTCATTATTGTCACAGTGCGTCCTATACCCAAGCTGGGCCGGGCGCAAACAGAGGGTTTGATGTTATTGCATTCCGTACGGCGAAAGCACGGCCCGCTGCGAGCAGCTCGCGAACCAAACCGACACGAGCGCGAACATAAAACCGTTGGCAAATCCATTGGCAAACTGCATCGCGCCGCGCTTCCACCACAGCAGGCTGCGATGAAGCACGCCGTCCGACAGCACCATGAACAAGCCCATGGCAAACGGAATGAAGCACATCATGGCAAAGGCGGAGAACACGCCCGAGATGGCCGACAGCACCAAAAACGGAGCGATGATGCCCATGAGGTAGAAGCCGGTGCGAGCCTTACCCTCCAGGCGCTCGGCCTCAACGTGAGCACGACCGACCAGGTCACCGCCCGAAGCGCCGTTCGTGCCGGCATGACCCATGTTGGGGATGCGCACCTCGTCGCCATCATGCGTGCCGGCGGGAAACTCAATCGTCTGCTCGGAGGTTACGCGGGTACGGCCGCTGCCACCGCAATCGGGGCACGGGTCGGCAACGACCTTGCCGGAACCGCCGCACTCAGGACAAACCGTCTGGAACGTGCCCGCACCAAACAGGAAGGACAGGTCGACATCGATATGGCCGCGACCGCCGCAGCTCGGGCAGGTGTGGGCATGCTCTGACGAAACGGAGCCCGATCCGCCACAATGTCCGCAGGTGTCAAAGCGGGTGTAGCGAACGGTCTTGTGGGCACCGCTCTTGGCCTCCTTGGCGTCGAGCTTGATATCGACGACCACGTTGGCGCCACTCTCGGGGTTGTAGGCCGCCTGGCCGCGACGGGGCTGTCCCCAGGCACCCCCGAAGGGGAACCCGCCGTCAAAGGGATTGCCGTAACCGGCGCTGCCGGCATAGCCACCGCCATAGGGCGAAGCCGTCGGTGCACCGGCAAAGGGATTGCCCGACCGCATGGCGTCGTAACGCGCACGCTTCTGCTCGTCCGAGAGCACGGCGTAGGCCTCGGAAACCTCTTTAAACTTCTCCTCGGCATCCGGCTCTTTATTGACGTCCGGATGGAGCTTGCGGGCCTTTTGCTGGAAAGCCTTTTGAATATCACGCGAGGTGGCGTCCTTGGAGACACCCAAGATCTCGTAGTAATCTTTTTCGTTCATCGTCGCCATGCGCGGCAACCTCCTGCTCACAGCAGCGTATATATTCCGGTAATTCTACCCGAGCGGCCTAAGCTAGATCCCAAAACAGCTCGAACAGAACATTTCCATCGAGCCAGCCCAGGTGGGTCGGCGCCAGGCGGGCACAGATGCGGCCAGCGATGACATCGGCAGAGGCGAAAGGCCCCACATGGGTATCACCGTGCTCGGGCGCCCAAGTGGCAAGCCCAAGCTCAAGAGCGCGGTCACAAGCCGCCGTCAGCTCATCGGCAGGGATAACACGAGCCGCGCGAACCAACAGGTCGGAAGCAATACCGCGCGTCATGCGACAAGCAAGCATCAGGTCCTCGGCTGCCGCCTCGCGACGCGTCAGGTACTCGGCCTCAAACGCCGTCGCGTCATCGTTGCGCTGGACCAGACGCACGCGGTGAAAGTCACCACGGGGGGCCACGCCGGGAAACAGCCCAGCCAGGCGATCGAAGTCCTCGGCATCGAGCATACCCGCGGCAGAACGACCCAAACCCAGATAGCCCCGACCAGTCCAGTAGGCGATATTATGAGCACATTCATGCCCATCGAGCGCGTAGCTCGCCACCTCATACGGGTGATAGCCCGCCGAACTCAGCCGCTCGCGCGCAACGTCCATGCATGCGGCTTGGAAATCCTCATCGGGCTCAAGCGACTCGTCACGGCACGCCATGCGGTAAAGCGGCGTGCCCTCCTCGAGCGTGAGCGGATAGACCGACACATGGAGCGGGGCTGCCGCAAGCACGCCATCAAGCGTGTATCGCCAGCTCGCCATAGTCTGTCCGGGAAGCCCGCACATAAGGTCGCACGACACATCGAGCCCAACATCCTTCACCGTCGCGATAGCCTCAAGCGCCCGTTCGGCATTATGGATACGGCCAATAACAGCCAACTCGGTATCGTCGAGGGTTTGCACACCCAGAGAGATGCGCGTGACACCCGCCTCGGCAAGCGCGGTGGCGAGCTCAGCGGTCAGCGACTCAGGATTGGCTTCGCAGGTAAACTCAACGGGCTTGCACCACATGGAGATACGACGGGCAAGTTTCACCAAGCGCTCCCCTGCCAGCGACGGCGTGCCGCCGCCTACGTAGACCGTGCGGATCTGCCTGAGTGCCCCAGCGTTGCCAAAGGCATCGAGCCGCGTATACAGGTGCTCAAAATAGGCATCGAGCGCAGCATCCAGGTCGCACGGGGCCAAGCTTTGCGAGTCAAAGTCGCAATAGCGGCATTTTTGAGCGCAAAACGGCACGTGCACATACAGCGCGGTAACGGCCACCGTTAGGCCTCCAGCGGATGAGCGGGCACCGATTCGCCGGCGGCAAGGGCGGCCTCGCAGGCCACCACGTCGCGCTCGATATCATCGACCAGCGCCATAAACTCCTCGTACGCGGAGCAACGCACCACCCGAGCGCGCCAGGCGGCGGCATGGGGCATACCCTTTAAGTACCAGCTTGCATACGTACGGGCGCGCGACATAAGCGGCAGAAGCTCGTGCGTCAACGTCAGATGCTCACGCAGGGCCTCCAGGCGCTCGACCGAGGAGCGAGAAGGAACCGGCGTGCCATCGAGTGCAAGGGCGCGTGCATCGCCGAACACCCAGGGATTACCGTAGATACCGCGCGCAATAAACACCGCGCTGGCACCCGAGCCGCGCAGACGCTCCGCCGCGTCCTCGGCCGAGAACACATCGCCCGAACCAATCACGGGAATCTCGACGGCTTCGGCAACCTCATCGACGACAGACCAATCGGCCTGGCCCGTATAGAGCTGCGTGGCACAACGACCGTGCACGGCAACTGCGGAGGCGCCCGCCCCTTCGAGCATCTGGGCAAACGTTGCGGCGTTGCGATCCTCGGCATAAAAACCCTTGCGGATCTTCACGGTCACGGGAACATGCGCCGCGCCCACCGCTGCCTCGACAATCTTCTCGGCCAGATCGGGCGTGCGCATAAGCGCCGAGCCCTCGCCCTTGGTAACGACCTTGCGAGCCGGACACGCCATGTTGATATCAATCAATGACAGGCGATCGCCCACGCGCTCCTCGACGGCAGCGACGGCACTCGCAAACTGATCGGGCTTGGAACCAAAGAGCTGCACGCAAATCTGCTGTTCTTCGTCGGCCGGCAATACCAGGCGCCACGTCTTGTTGCTGGCATAGGCAAGGCCCGCAACGCTCACCATCTCGCTGTAGGCAAGGTTGGCACCGCGGCGGCGACACATGATGCGATAGGCGGGGTCGGTTACGCCCGCCATGGGAGCCATAAGGAACGGCTGCTCGGCATAGGCGCCCAGCAGCCGCTTGCTGTATTCAGAAAGCGCCATGGAACTACTCGTCCACCTTGAGAATCGCCATAAAGGCCTCCTGCGGGACCTCGACCGAGCCGATGGCCTTCATGCGCTTCTTGCCCTCTTTCTGCTTCTCGAGCAGCTTGCGCTTTCGCGAGATATCGCCGCCGTAACACTTGGCCAGCACATCCTTACGGCGCGCCTTAACGGTGGAGCGGGCGATGATCTTGTTGCCGATGGCGCCCTGGATAGGCACCTCGAACAGCTGCCGCGGGATGATCTCCTTAAGCTTGTCGCACAGGCCGCGGGCCAGGCCATAAGCCTTATCCTTGTGTACGATAAACGACAGAGCGTCCACCTCGTCGCCCGAAAGCAGGATGTCGAGCTTGACGAGCTCGGAGGGGCGATATTCGTTGAACTCGTAGTCGAGCGAGGCGTAACCCTTGGTGCGGCTCTTGAGCTGATCGAAGAAGTCCAAGATGAGCTCGGCGAGCGGCATATCAAAGCGCATCTCGACCGATTTGCTCGTCAGGTGGATCATATCGGTCGTGACGCCACGGTGTTCGATAGCGAGCTGCATGACGGCACCCGTATACTCGGGCGGGCAGATGATCTTTGCCTTGAGGTAGGGCTCTTCGATACGCTCGATGCGCGTGGCCTCGGGCAGATCCTGCGGGCTGCGAACATCGATCATCTCGCCATCAGTCTTGTACACGTGGTAGTCGACCGAGGGGCTCGTGGCGATCAGGTCCAGATTGAACTCGCGCTCCAGGCGCTCCTTGACGACCTCCATGTGTAGCAGGCCCAGGAAGCCCACGCGGAAGCCAAAGCCCAGCGCCACCGACGTCTCGGGCTCCCACACCAACGACGGATCGTTGACGTGCAGCTTATCGAGCGCGTCGCGCAGGTTCTCATAGTCCTTGTTGTCGATGGGGAACAGGCCCGTGTAGACCATGGGCTTGGCCTCACGGTAGCCCGGCAGCGGCTCGGGACAGGGGTTCGAAGCCCACGTAAGGGTATCGCCCACGCGCACGGCCTCGGGGTCCTTCAGGCCCGTTACCACGTAGCCGACCTCGCCGACGGTCAGAGCATCGACCGGCGTCTCGGCGGGGCGCTTGACGCCCACGCCGTCGACCAAGAAGTCGCCCTTGGCCTGCATCATGCGCAGGGTATCGCCCTTTTTGATTGAACCGTCAAAGACGCGCACCGTAGCGACGACGCCGCGGTACTCATCGAAGTACGAATCCAGAATAAGTGCCTTGAGAGGGCCATTTGCATCGCCCTTGGGAGGCGAGATCAAAAAGACGATGGACTCCAGCAGATCGTGGATGCCCTCGCCGGTCTTGCCCGACACGCACACGGCATCGTCGGCGGGAATGGCCAGATCGTCTTCGATCTCGGTCTTAACCTCGTCGGGGTGCGCCGAGGGAAGGTCGATCTTATTGATGGCCGGAACAATGTCCAAGTTGGCGTTCATGGCGAGCGTCGCGTTGGAAACGGTCTGCGCCTCGACGCCCTGAGTGGCGTCCACGACGAGCACGGCGCCCTCACAGGCGGCCAGCGAACGTGAGACCTCGTAGGTAAAGTCCACGTGGCCCGGCGTATCGATCAGGTTGAACTGATACGTCTCGCCGTCGTCGGCGTCATAAGACACGCGGACGGCATTGGACTTGATCGTAATGCCGCGCTCGCGCTCGATGTCCATCGTGTCAAGCAGCTGCGACTCCATGTCGCGCTCATCGACGGTATGGGTGAGCTCGAGGATGCGGTCACTGATCGTGGACTTGCCATGGTCGATATGCGCAACGATCGAGAAGTTGCGGATGTGGGAAATGTCAATTGAAGTATTCATGCGGACTATCTTACCCGAGCGGCACAAAAAATGGAGCCTGTTCCATAAAACAGGCTCCATTTATGCGCGTAATCTGTGTGGTGTGAAATTTAAAACTTAGGCGTTGATGCTGTTCACGAGCTTGGCAAGACCGGACTTGCGGTTGGAAGCCTGGTTCTTGTGGATAACATGCTTGGCGGCAGCCATGTCGAGACGCTTGGTGACGGTCTTGAGGGCGGCCTGGGCCTTCTCGGCGTCGCCCTCGGCGACGGCGGACTGGACGTGCTTGGTCAGCGTCTTGAGCTCGGACTTGACAGCCTTGTTACGCATGCGAGCTGCCTCATTGGTGCGGATACGCTTCTTCTGAGACTTGATGTTTGCCACTTCTGGAGTTCCTTTCGAGTTCCTTGCAAAAAATGTATGACACCTCTGAGACACGGTGAGGTCATGCAAGCGCCTACTATAGCACGCTACCCCTCAAAGGGATAGAACGAATTTGTCAAATAGGCAGGTATCATCACGATTTTCTCAAGATGTTCGTAATCCAGAGCAAAAGCGCGGTCTCCGAATCGGCCGAACCCTTGAGAGCGAGCTCCACATCGACGGCACCCTCGAGCGCGGCAACGAGCTCTGCCATCGAAAAACGACGTGCCCAGGTAAGGTGATTCTTGACCTGCCAGGCCTGAAGCTTGAGCGTCGCGGCGAGCTCACGCCCCTGCCCACGCCCATCGAGCGCCTTGGCGACGATCAGCTCACGGATACGACCGCATAGCAGCGTGTAGGTCCACACGTAGCTCTTGGAGGGCAGAAGCTTAAAGAGCTCGAGCGAACGCCGCATATCGCGAGCCGAGACGGCGTTGAGGAAGTCCCAGGGCTGAACCTCGGCCGTACGCACGATCCAACGCTCCACGTCGGCAAGCTCAATCTGGGGCGCCTCGACCATCTGGGCGAGCTTTGCCAGGTCGTTATCGAGCATACGCGTGTTTTCGCCAGAGCGCGAGACGAGCTCCTCGGCAGCAGCCGTCGAGATGGACTTACCGTGCTGCGTCGCCATCTGCTGGACGCGGCGCGGCAGTTCCCAGCGCTTGGTACCCGAGCAATCGACGATAGCCTTCTTGTCGATCTTGGCGATTGCCTTATACAGGCGCGTATTCTTGGCAAGTGAGTCGGCGATAATGAGACAGACCGTCGTGGGGCTGGGGCTTGCGAGGTACTCGACAAGCGGTTCCGAGACCGCCTTGGCGAGCTTGGAGCAGCCGTCGAGGATCACCAGGCGAAACTCGCTACCCATGGGAAAGGTATTGAGCGAACCGATGATCGACTCGATATCGGGATCTTTCGTCATGTCGCGTTCATCGAGATTGAACTCAACCATACCCGACTTTTCCAAGCGAGCTTTCATACGCGAGACGGCGTGGTCGCGCTTGACCCCATCGGTACCGACGATCAGATATGCCGGCAGCAGACCGGTTTCGGACATCGCGCTCCCCTCTCGCAGACACTCGGATTCGTACTGTGCCATTTTAGCCCAGGGGCACACCGCGCGCCAACGATGTCATCACGGCCGCTGGCATCGCATGTCAAAGCCCTTCGCGGTCGGCGAAACGGTAATGTCTCCTTGTTCGATGGTGCAAGCGAATGCGCCACCCGCATCGCGAACCGCATCGATGCAGGCATCGGATGGATGGCCGTAGCGGTTGCCCTCACCCGCACTCGCGATAGAGAGCTCGGGCTTAAGCGTCTCCAGTAGGTCTATGTCGACGGAAACTTTTGAGCCGTGATGCCCCAGCTTAAGCACATCGATATCACCCACCTCCTGTACAAACTCGCGCTCCTGATCGAGCTCGGCATCGCCCGTGAGAAGCACACGCAGGCTCTTGCCTTCCTGAGCATAGGAGAGCAGCAAAACAAGAGAGTCCTCATTGCCCTCGCCATCCACCGTGTCAAACGGCCACATCACACGTGTCCGAAACGCGCCGATATCGACCGTGTCTCCGCATGCCACCTGCCGATACGTTACGCCCGGGCGATTCAGGACCTCAGCAGGCGCACCGTCAAGCGCATCGGCCGCGACCACAATGGTTCCAGCCGAAAACTGATCGAGCACATCGGGAAGACCACCCCAATGGTCTTCGTCCCAATGTGTCACGAAGACGGCATCGATATGGTGGACGTTATTGCGAACCAGCGCGCTCACCACGCGCTCATCGAGCCCACAGTCGACGAGCGCCACGGTCCCACCTTGGCGGATAAGAATGGCATCGGCCTGGCCAACATCGAGCACCGTCACCGAAGGCGGAGCGAATCGATCCCAGTAGATGTACGGAATCGCAGCCAAGAGCACCAGGCATGCAAGCCCTAACGCCATAGGACGTGCACGGGGACGCGGCCACCAGGCCAGCAGAACCGCCAGCAAACACGGCACTAGATAAATCCACATGCTATCGGGCGGCACGCTCACGGATGCACCCGGCACGGCGGCAAAGAGCTGCTCGAAAAACAACGCGCAGCGTGCGGCAATCATGGGCACAACGAGTGCCCAAGCTTGCAACGGCTCCACGAGCGAAAAGGGAACCAGCACGATCGACACAGCAAGCAGGAGACTCACCACCGGACCGATGACCGCATTCGCCAGCGGAGCAATGAGCGAGACCGTACCAAAGGCAGGAATGGTAATGGGAAGTGTCGCCAACTGCGAGCACAGTGTGACGGAAAGCATGCCGGCAATGCCCGTCGGCACACCCAGCTCCCCCAAAGCATAGGTGACGTACGGACAAAAGCACAGGATGGCAAAGACGCTGGCACATGAAAGCTGAAAGCCCATCTCGAACAGCACCGTCGGCCGCAGCAGTACAAAGATGGACATGGTTACGAAGAGAGACGATGCGCCATGCCGGCGACGCCCCGCGCCGTTTACGACAAGCGTCGCGAACACCATGCAGCACGCGCGCACTGCCGAGGGTGACGCGCCCGTAAAGGCAGCGTAACCCACAAGCGTTATCGCCAATATCGCCCGTTGAAGACCACGTGAACACCGAGTCTTTTGCAATACACCCTCGATTACAAACCCCACGATAGCCAAATGGCTGCCCGATACGGCGATAAGATGCGCCGTTCCCGTCACCGAAAACCAATCGCCTGCCGACTGGGCGCGCAGCTCGGACGAGCGCCCACAGACAACGCCGGCAATGAGTGAACGCGCCGGATCGGTCGAGGGAGCGATAACAGCAAGGAGCTCATTTCGCAGCCAAAGCAACGGTTCCGGAGAGCCCTCATCGACCGGCACCAACCGGATGACCTTCACTTTTCGAAGCTCGCCTCGAAGCACGCGTGAGCGCCCATACGCATCGTTCTCAAAGCGCGAAATTCGACCGATAGCTCGTACATACGAACCGGCGTCGAGCTCGCGGTCACACGACAGCCGCACCTGACCCAAACGCTTTTCGCCCGCATACGCATCGCAGGTATAGGAGTATGCACCGTCACTGATGGACGGGTCGCCGTGCACAACAAACTCGAGACTGCTCGCAGCCCGATTATCCAGTGCGCTCGAAGCACGCAGCGCCCCGATCGCCCAGCCCGCGGACACGACCGCCCCCGCCACGAAGCCAAGGGCCGCGGCATAAAGCCAACATCTCCACCGCACAAGGCGCATACAGGACCGAGCCAATACGATGCAAGCCGCAGCAGCAACGGAAATGGCTATAAGCAACGTGACGGGTGCTGCCCGCTCTCCCAACAGCAAATCGGCCACTATGTTAAGTACCAAGCCACAGCTCACACACAAGCCGGCACAAAGCGCCATCGTCCACGGCATCAATGGCCGTGGTGGCATCACTTGCTCGCGCTCAATCACACTCATACGCAGATGAAATCTTTGATTTTGGCGAGCTTCTTCTCGCCGATCCCCGATACGCGCATCAGGTCATCGACTGAGGCAAAAGCCCCGTTCTTTGTCCGCTCATCGATAATCGACTGTGCCATAGAAGGCCCGATGCCCGAGAGCGTCTGCAGCTCTGCCGCGCTTGCCGTATTGATGTTCACGAGCCCCGACGAAGACCCCGCGTCAGGTGTCGTGGCGGCACCGCTTTCGCCCCCGTCGACCGCCGCAGCCGCTTGTTGCTCCCCCACCGTCGGAACATAGATCTTTTGGCCATCTGTGATCTTGGACGCACGATTAAGCCCTGTCACATCCGCCTCGGCCGTAAGCCCTCCGGCGGCATCGATCGCTTGGGACACCCGTGCTCCATCTTTGAGCCGGTACACGCCAGGCCTCACAACGGCGCCATCCACATCGACGTACACCTCGGCAGCAGAGGAGCTCTTGGCCGAAGACTCATCGGCATAATCATGAGACGCATCCCCAGCCCCACGCACATCCGAGGAGCTCGCCTCATCACTACGCTCAAACGACACGCCGCTGGAGCGGCTATTAAAACTTGCCATCGCTAAGCCGCTCGCGGCGGCAATGACAACCAGAATCGCCACCACCACCGCCTTGTGACCGAGCAGCTTTTCTGCCCAGCGGTCCATCTTTTTGACCCGTTCATGTTGTTCGCGCTGCGCCATAGCAAAACCTCCCAGCACCATCGTGTCAGGAAACGAACGCCGCAGCTTCCGCACGTCCACACCAGTTTTCGCGGTCAAACCAAAAGCTGACCAAAACCTTGCGGGAACATGTCCATTTATTCAGGCACACGTCAGCGAATGAACATCTTGGCATCATTTGCCCAGATAGCAAAAGACCGACGATGCAAATGCACCGCCGGTCTATACACAACATTATTCGTGATCTTGGTAAATCTCACGCGGAGCAAGCTCCGAATGTTTGCGTTTTAAGGTCTTAGGGGCCTTATACGTGTTGCTGGAGAAGTCAATGTACTCAGTCTGCTTAAGCAGGCGCTCGATCATCTCCTCGTGGTCGAACAGCTCCCAGGCCTCGTGCACGGCATCGAGTTTGGCGTGCGTCTCGGGACGACGCGGCATAAACAGCGTGCAGCAGTCGGGCGCTGCCTCGGTTGAAATATCGAACGTACCGATCTCCTGAGCGCGCGCAATGATCTCCTGCTTGTCTGAACCGATCAACGGACGGAACACGGGGATCCTGACGGCCTCGTTGACGGCCATGATGTTCTCGAGCGTCTGGGAGGCAACCTGACCGAGCGACTCACCGGTCACGAAAGCCTTGGCGCCCTCGATATGCGCAATGCGCTCGGCAACCGAATACATGATGCGGCGATACATGATCACGCGCAGGTTGCTGGGGCAGGTGACGGAAATCTCACGCTGGCAATCGCCAAACGGCACCACGTACAGGCGGCCGATCTGGACACCCGGCTCAAGCGCGCGGATGATGTCCTGCACCAAATACTCGCTCGTATCGGGCGTCTGCGGACGACCGGAGAAATGTACCGGCACGCACACCGCGCCGCGACGCGCGAGCATCCAGGTCGCCACCGGAGAATCGATGCCCGACGACAGAAGCGTCACAACCTTGCCGGCAGAACCCACCGGCAGACCGCCCACGCCGCGCTCAGAGCGCGCATACACGTAGACGCTACCCTGGACCACCAGTACGTGCACCATCGCGTCGGGGTCGTGCATTTGAACCTTTTTATCGGGGAAGGCCTCACACAGCACCTCGCCCACCTGACGATTGATATCAATCGAGGTGAGCTCATAGTCGGTATTGGAGCGCTTGGCGTGCACCTTAAACGAATCAAAGGGGCCAAACTCGCGCAGCGCCTTGACGGCGGCGGCGCAGTACTCCTGCGGGTCGCGGTTGGTGTGGTACGCCAGGGACACACGGGCAACGCCGGGGACGGTGCGGATGACACGCGCCGCCTCGTCGGCCTGATGCTCGTTAAAGGTCACGAGGATATAACCGGAAATTCGAGACACGGCATTCACGGAAAAGGCGGCCAAAGCCGCCTTAATGTTATCCATGAGGATATGCTCAAAATGTGCGCGGTTCTTGCCCTTCAGTCCAACCTCGTGATAGTGGACCAGGCAGACGCGAGCTGCCATTTAGGCTTCAGCAACCTTATGGCCGAGCGCCTTCTCGTAACGGGCCTCGTCGTAGGAGATATCGCCGTCGACGATCTCGTCCATAGCCATCGAGATGGTATCGGCGCCAGAGAGCGCGATGGTGATGTCGTCGACATCCTGAACGGCAAGCACGCGGTTATGCTGGCCGCGCAGCATGCTATTGATGTCGCAGGCACGCTTGGAGGCAAGCGAAGCGAGCAGGAAGCGGTTGTGATCGGTCTTCTCCAGAAGATCGTCAATGCAAGGCTTTACAACGGACACGGACCTCAGATCCTTTCATGCATATCGAGAACGCGAACGAGCTCATCGGTCGCGCGGTCGAGATCGTCATTCACCACGACGTCGTCGTAGCGGTCGGCAAGGGCAAGCTCATGGGCGGCGTTTGCCATACGCAGCTCAATCGTCTCGGGCGTCTCGGTACCGCGACCGACCAGACGCTCGCGGAGCACCTCGAGCGAGGGGGGCTTGATAAAGATCAGCACGGCCTCGGGGAAACGTTCCTTGACCTGCAGGGCACCCTGGACATCGATCTCCAAGATGAGAGACGAACCAGAGGCGAGCTTGGACTGGACCTCGCTCACCAACGTGCCGTAGCAGTTACCGTGGACCTCGGCCCACTCAACAAACTCACCGTTTGCCACGCGGCGGTCGAACTCCTCGCGCGTCAGGAAAAAGTAATTGACGCCATCGACCTCGCCTTTACGTGGGGCTCGCGTGGTAGCCGAAACCGTCAGGCCCAGGTTAGAGCGACGCTCGCGCACACGAGTGACGAGCGTGCCCTTGCCCGCGCCTGACGGTCCAGAAATCACAAAGAGCTTTGAATCCTGAGCGCTCACTTATTTGGTCAGCTGCTCGAGGAGCTGCTCGCGCTGACGGACGCCAAGGCCCTGGACGCGACGGGTAGCGGAGATGCCGAGCTCCTCCATGATCTTGGCGGCCTTGGCCTTGCCATAACCGGGGAGAGACTCGATGAGGGTGGAAACCTTCATGCGGGAAGCAATGGGGTCATCGGAGTTGAGCACGGATTCGAGGGACTTCTCGCCCTTCTTGATCTGCTCACGGAGCTCTGCGCGAGCGTGACGCGCGGCGGCAGCCTTCTCAAGAGCCTGCTTGCGCTGCTCATCGGTAAGCTGAGGGAGTGCCATTCGTACCTCCAAATAGTTGGGTTATATCTGATTCAATATTTGGCATTTTAGCACGTAAAACGTACAAAATGGCCAATCGCGGCTCCATAGGTTAGACGATACCCGCAAAAAGTGCAATATATCGCGCTAAAAGATGAGCCCCTGACCTGCGATTCCACACAAAGGATGGGAAAGTTTTCGCAGGCACAGGGGCTAATTTGTGCTAATAAGACCCAAAAGTGGTGACTTAAGGGAATCTTTTATGCGACGTTTTCGACCAGCTCGGCAACGATGGCGTCAAACGCGGCAACCGGATCGTCGGCGCCGGTAATGGGGCGGCCAACCACGATATGGCTCGCGCCGCGCTCGATAGCCTGGGAAGGCGTGGCAACGCGGGACTGATCGCCCAGCGCAGCACCAACCGGACGCACGCCCGGGGTCACAATCAGCGCATCGGGACCCAGCAGCTCACGCATGTCATGAGCCTCCATCGGCGAGCACACGATGCCGTCGATACCGTTGGCCTGGGCGAGCTTTGCCAGACGGGCGGCCTCCTCGGCAACGGGCGACTCGACGCCGATCTCGCTCAACGCATCCTGATTCATGCTCGTGAGCACGGTGATGGCGACGAGCTTGGCTCGATCCTCGCGTGCCTCCTCGGCACCCTCACGGCAGGCGGCGAGCATAGCACCCGAACCCAAGCCGTGAACCGAAAGCAGGTCGGCACCGGCAAGCGAGGCCGAGCGAGCGGCACCGCGCACCTGATGCGGAATGTCATGGAACTTAAGGTCGAGGAAGACCTTGAAGCCCAGGTCCTTAAAGGTCTTGACGATCTCGGGACCCTCGGCGTAATAGAGCGTCATGCCCACTTTAAGCCAGGCGGCATGGCCCGAAAGCTCATGGGCGAGCTCGAGCGCACGCTCACGGTCGCAGTCGAGGGCGACGATAACGCGGTCGCGGGCATCGGTCTCTAGCATTCGAAAGCACCTACCAGCTCGTTGATGTCCTTCACACCCTGGGACTCGGCCCAGGCCTCGAGCTCGTGCGCAATCTTGAGCGAAGCGCACGGATCGACGAAGTTGGCCATTCCGACCGATACGCAGGTAGCGCCAGCCAGGATAAACTCGGCCGCGTCCTCACCGGTCATGACGCCACCGACGCCGTTGATGGGAATGTCGACGGCTTGGGCAACCTCCCAGACCATACGAACAGCAATGTGGTGGCACAGCGGACCCGAAAGGCCGCCCTTAGGCTTGGCCACACGGGACTTGCGGGTATGAACGTCAATGGCCATGCCCTGAATGGAGTTGATGACCGAAAGGCCATCGGCTCCCGCGGCCTCGAGAGCCTTGGCAATCTCGGCGACGTTGACCGGGGCCATCTTCACAAACAGCGGCTTATCGGTCACCTTGCGGCAGGCGGCCATGACGGAAGAGGCGCCCTCGGGCGTGGAGCCCATAGCGGCACCGCCGGCGGCAATATTGGGGCAGCTGACGTTGATCTCGTAGCCGGCAGCCCAGGGACACAGCTCGACATACATCTCGAGCGCACGGACGAACTCGTCCACGGAATGACCGGCGACCTGGCAGATGACCTGGCAACCGTCCTTGGAGAGCTGCTCGAGCCACGGACCGGACTCGCGGGCGAAAGCGGCCACACCGGGGTTCTGCAGGCCCACGGAATTGATCATGCCGCCGGGAATCTCGGCCATGCGGGGTGCGGGATTGCCGGGCCAGGGCTCGGCGGCGCAGCCCTTGGTGGTGATGGCACCCAGCTGCGAGACATCGAAGAAGTTCTGGAACTGCCAACCGTAGCCAAAGGTACCGGCTGCGGTGTTGATGGGGTTCTGCATCTTGACGCCGCCGAAATCGACGGCCATGTTCACGGTACCCACTAGAAGACCACCACCTTGGAAGCATCAAACACGGGGCCGCACATGCAGGCGCCCTTCATACCGTCGACCGTCTCGACATTGCAGGTGTTGCAGGCACCAAAGCCGCAGCTCATCATGCGCTCGAGCGACACCTCGCAATACGCGCCGGCCTCGGCGGCAGCGGCGGCGACCTTCTTCATCATGACGGCGGGACCACAGCTGGCGACATAGTCGTAACCGCCCTCGCCGAGCAGCTCGGCGGCAGGATCGGTGCAGAAGCCGTGCGTGCCCAACGAGCCGTCGTCGGTGCACACGTTGACCGTGGCTCCCAGCGCGCGGAACTCATCGACGCCCACGGCCTTGGACGCGGTGCCAAAGCCCAGGCACACGTCGACGGCCACACCCTGCTCGGCAAGCATGCCAGCCAGGCAGAGCACGGGCGGAACGCCAATGCCGCCGGCGACGAGCAGTGCTTTCCTGGCACCCTCGGGCACGAACCAGCCGCGGCCGCCAGGGCCCAGCAGGTTGGAGGTGGAGCCAGGGACCATCTGCGACAGACGACGGGTATCATCGCCCACGACGGCGTACCACAGCTCGACGGTGCCGGCCTCGACGTCGGCGCGATAGAAGCTCAGGGGCACGCGAAGCAGCGAGGAAGCATCGCCCGGCACGGCGATATTCACGAACTGACCGGGCTTGAGCGCACTTGCAAGCTTGGGGGCCGAGATAACGAGCGAGAAGATGCCGTCGGCGATCTCCTGGTTCGAGACGACCTCGAAGTCGTGCATGCGTGCAGTGGAAGGTGTGGGCATAGACGCTCCAATCCCCCATGCGGTTGCATGGTTCAGGCGAACAGAAAGCGCGGCACCGCAAGGGCGCCGCGCATAAAAGCGATAAAGCTATGCTAGCAGATGCAGCCGTCGGCAAGCGTCTGCTTACCGCCGACGAACACATCGGTGGCACGACCGGTGAGCGTACGGCCGGCAAAACCGGAGTTCTCGGCGCGCGACTCGTAGCCGTCCTCGCCGACCGTCCAGGTGGCGGACGCGTCGAAGACGGTCAGGTCGGCAACGGAGCCCGCCTTGACCTGAACCTGGTCCAGACCCAGGATCTCGCGCGGCTTGATGGCCATGAGCTCGACCATGCGATCCATGCCCATCTTGCCCGTGTTGACCAGCTCGGTGAGTACGAGCGACAGCGAGGTCTCGAGGCCGATCATGCCGAAGGGCGCAAGCTCGAACTCGCGGGCCTTCTCCCACGGGGTGTGGGGAGCGTGATCGGTGACGATAACGTCGACGGTGCCGTCGATGACACCCTGACGGATGGCCTCGGCGTCCTCGTCGGTGCGCAGCGGCGGATTGACCTTGAGCGAGGTGTTGTAGGTCTCGTCCAGGTCGTTCTCGGTCAGGAACATATGGTGCGGGGTGGCCTCGCAGGTGACCTGCACGCCAGCTGCCTTGCCGGCACGAACGATCTCCAGGCCATGGGCGGTGGAGATGTGCTGGATGTGCAGCTTGGCACCGGTCAGCTTGGCGATCTCGATATCGCGAGCGATCTGCAGCTCCTCGCCTGCCGCCGGCCAGCCCTCAAGAGCCAGACGGGTAGAGACCTTGCCCTCGTTGATCTGGCCGTGACCGACCAGGTCCTCGTCCTGGCAATGGCTCATAAAGACCTTGCCGAACATCTTGCCGTAGTCCATGCAGCGACGGAGCATGCCCGCGCCCTGCACGCCGCGACCGTCGTCGGTGAAGGCGACGGCGCCGTGGGCGACCATATCGCCCATCTCGGACATGGCCTCGCCCTTAAGACCGCGGGTCATGGCGCCCGACGGATAGACGCGGCAGTGACCGACCTCGGCAGCGCGGGACTTGACGAACTCCACGACGGTGCCGTTATCGGTGACGGGGTCGGTGTTGGGCATGGCGCACACGCCGGTGAAGCCGCCCTTGGCAGCTGCGCGGGTGCCGCTCTCGATGTCCTCTTTGACCTCGTAGCCGGGCTCGCGCAGGTGGACGTGCATGTCCACCAGGCCAGGGACGAGGTACTTACCGGAAAGGTCGCGGACCTCGGCTCCCTCGGCGGCGAGGTTCTCGCCGACCTCGGCGATCTTGTCGCCGTCAATCAAGACGTCAACGACACCGTCAAGCTCGACGGACGGGTCGACGACGTGGGCATTCTTAAGAAGCAAGGCCATTATCGGCACCTCCAAGCAGCAGATACAGGATAGCCATACGCACGCAGATACCGGCGTAGACCTGCTCCAGGATGACGGAGCGTTGCGGGTGGTCGGCCATATAGGAGTCGAACTCGACGCCGCGGTTGATGGGGCCCGGGTGGCAAATGATCGCGTCGGGCTTCATGAGCTTCTCACGGTCCTTGGTCAGGCCGAAGAGCTTGTGGTACTCGCGAATGGTCGGGAACGGGGCGCCCTCGAGGCGCTCCTGCTGTACACGCAGCATGTAGACAACGTCGAGCTCGGGCAGGACGGAATCGAGGTCGCTCGTCACGTGGTCGCAGCCCAGAACCTCGGGCGCCGGCGGCAGCAGCGTGCCGGGGGCGACGGCGTAGGTCTCGCAGCCCATGATCTTCAACGCGGGAATCAGCGAGCCGCAAACGCGGGAGTGGGCGATGTCGCCGACGACGGCGACCTTCAGACCGTGGAAGTCACCCTTGTGCTCCCAGATGGTGTACAGGTCGAGCAGAGCCTGCGTGGGGTGGTTGTGCTTACCGTCGCCGGCGCAGATAACACTAGCGGGCGAATTCTGCGTGACGATGTAGGGAGCACCGGCGTGCTTGTCGCGCACGACGATGCAGTCGATCTTGTAGGCGTTGAGGGTCTCGACGGTATCGACGAGGCTCTCGCCCTTGACCGTGGAGGTCGAGGAGCCGCCGAAGTTGAGGCTGTCGGCCGAAAGACGCTTCTCGGCGAGCTCGAAGGAGCTGCGGGTACGCGTCGAGGGCTCATTGAACATGTTGACGATGGTCTTGCCCTTGAGCGTGGGGACCTTCTTGATGGCACGCTCGTTGACCTCGGAGAACGCCTTGGCGGTCTCGAGGATGAGCTTGATGTCCTCTTCGGAGTACTCGGTAATGTCGATCAGATGCTTATGATTGAACGCCACGGTACTACTCACCTCCCAGCGGCGCGGAGCCCACGTGGGAACCCGGCGCGACGTCGTTGATTTCGACAGCGGTGCGGCCGTCGACTTCCTTCATATATAGGTGCACGTTCTCCTCGTGCGACGAGGGAACGTTCTTGCCGACAAAGTCCGGCGAGATAGGGAGCTCGCGGTGACCGCGGTCAACGAGAACTGCAAGCTCGACTCGGCTCGGACGGCCCAGGTCCATAACGGCGTCCAGAGCGGCGCGGATTGTACGACCCGTGTACAGGATGTCGTCCACCAGCACGACGCGCTTGCCGTCGACACTGAAGGGAATGTTGGTAGCGTGGATCGCGGGAGCGAAATTGGTCGCATAGTCATCGCGATAGAAGCTGATGTCCAGGCTGCCGAGCGGAACGTCGACACCCTCGATCTCCTTGATCGCCTCGGCGAGCTTCTTTGCCAGAAGGTCGCCGCGCGTGACGATGCCGACCAGAGCGAGGTCTTCACAGCCCTCGTTGCGCTCGAGGATCTCGTGCGCGATGCGGGTCATCGCTCGGTTGACGGCGGTCTCGTCCATGATGACCGCCTTGGGGGAAGTCGTGCCCATCGATCTCCTTCCTCACATGTCTTGACTGCTGACACAGTCAAAAAAATAGATGCCCGACCGCTCAAAGCGGACCAGACACCCACAGGAAGTACTGCTAATTGACAGCTATGTAATTCCATGTGGGTATCTCGTACCCCTTTAATGGTCAAGGCATAGTGTAGCCAACCTCGGGCTCAAATGCGAGCATAAATACTAGTCAATCCGTAAACGGAGCCAATAGCTCCATAAACCTATATATATTTGTGGGACGCGCTTGAAAACCTTGTTGCGAGCTGGCATAATCCCCTCTGCCGCACGCAAATCGGATCTACGTCCAGGGCCGTGGCGTGGGCACTATCGCCAAAAGAGGAATATCTCTGTGTAGATTGCGCACAGAGACATGCTTCTGTGCTATAGTTCAGGCTTGTTTGTTAACGCGACATGTTCGTTTGTCGCCCAAGGAGGGTCAGTTATGTCCAAAGTTTGCGAAGTTTGCGGTAAGCACCCCGTTGCCGGTCGCTCCATCAGCCACTCTCACCGCGTCACCAACCGTAAGTTCCGCCCCAACATCCAGCGCGTCTACGTCGTCGTCGATGGTCACCGTCGCAAGATGAACGTTTGCTCCACCTGCCTCAAGTCCGGCAAGGTTGCGCGCTCCTAAATAAGGTCTTACCAACAAGTACCTCGGACTCTCCGGGTCAAAGACCTCGCGTTCACATAGAACTTACCAAAGGCGTCCTCCATGTGGAGGGCGCCTTTTTGCACTCATTGGGGACAGACTTACATGAGTGTTTTCGAGCATAGGGGCCGCGTCACAGATGTCATAGGGATCTAAGCCCAGCCGGTATGCCTTGTAGCTTGACCAACGATACGCCTCGAGTGAGTTGATCGCACCTTTCACCGGATTGAGAGGGATATAATCGAGCAGCTGCACCGTCTGCGTGTCCGACTCAACCGCGACCCGTGAATAGCGATTGTCAAACAGATGCCCCGTTCTCCCCGTTTTCCCATTGAAATACTTAGCATATGCCGTCAATGCGCACTGCATCGCCTTTGAAAGGTTGCCATATGGGTCATCAACCATCAAATGAAAGTGGTTGTCCATAAGGCACCAAGCCAACACCGCCACTTCATGGTGCACGAACCTGTCCGAGATATCCGATAAGAAGCGATAGCGGTCGGAGTCATCTTCAAAAATAATCTGTTTGGAGTTACCGCGGTCAAAGACATGGTAATAGCCGGTGATCGAAACGGCGCGGGCGCATCGGGGCATAATCTCTCCTTCCAAAACTGTACAGGCAACGCCTAAAAGGAGAGAAGCAACGCGAAATGCTGAGCCTGTGACCTATTTATATCCGATGAGCGGCAAAAACAGGTCCAGAACGGCAAAATGGCAAAACGATGTCTGTCCCAAATGAGTGAAAACACTCATGTAAGTCTGTCCCCAATGAGTGGGGCGGTGCATCATTAGTTGAATCGCTTCATTTGGTTGAAACGTTTTAGTGTGCCTTTTACGGGAATCTTACCGTTCGCCGAATAATTTCTTGCTATCATGCAAGGCGTAGGGTAAATCTCCGATCGCAAGGAGACACAAATGGTGAAAAAGTCACCGGAAAACACTACTCCCGCAATTGTGGACAACGTAGAGGCGCTTGAGGCTAAGCTCGCTCAGATGCGAGAGGCCCAGGCGCTTTTTGCTACGTACACGCAGGAGCAGGTCGACAAGATCTTCTACGAGGCCGCCATGGCCGCCAACAAGGCTCGTATCCCGTTGGCGAAGATGGCCATCGAGGAGACCGGCCGCGGCGTTCTTGAGGACAAGGTCATCAAGAACCACTACGCCGCAGAGTACATCTACAACGCTTACAAGAACACCAAGACCTGTGGTGTCCTGGAGCGCGACGAGGCTTACGGCATCACCAAGATCGCCGAGCCCATCGGCATCGTGGGCGCCGTCATCCCGACGACCAACCCCACCTCCACCGCGATCTTCAAGACACTGATCAGCCTGAAGACCCGCAACGGCATCATCATCTCCCCGCACCCGGCAGCCGCCAAGTGCACCATCGCCGCCGCCAAGCTCGTGCTTGACGCCGCCGTCAAGGCAGGCGCTCCCGAGGGCATCATCGGCTGGGTCGATGTCCCCTCCATCGAGCTGACCAACATGGTCATGCGCGACGTCGACATCATCCTCGCCACCGGTGGCCCGGGCATGGTCAAGGCCGCCTACTCCTCGGGCAAGCCCGCCCTGGGCGTTGGCGCCGGTAACACCCCGGTCATCATCGACGACACCGCCGACGTGCTGCTCGCCGTCAACTCCATCATCCACTCCAAGACCTTCGACAACGGCATGATCTGCGCTTCCGAGCAGTCCGTGACCGTCATCGACACCATCTACGACAAGGTCAAGGCCGAGTTCCAGAAGCGCGGCTGCTACTTCGTCAAGCAGGGTGCCGAGATGGAGGCCCTGCGTGCCGCCATGTTCAAGAACGGCGCTCTCGACCACCGCATCCCCGGCATGGCTGCCGCCAAGATCGCCGAGCTCGCCGGCATCGAGGTTCCCGCCAAGACCAAGATTCTGATCGCTGAGGTCACCTCCACCGACCCCGCCAAGGAGGAGTTCTCCCACGAGAAGCTCTCCCCGGTCCTGGCCATGTACCACGCCAAGGACTTCCAGGAGGCCGTCGACAAGGCCGAGCACCTGGTGCTCGCCGGTGGCCCGGGCCACACCGCCTCTCTGTACGTGCACCCCGCCCAGGCCGAGAAGATCAGCCTGTTCGAGCACGTCATGAAGGCCTGCCGTATCGTCATCAACACCCCGTCTTCGCACGGCGGCATCGGTGACCTGTACAACTTTGGCATGAAGCCGTCTCTGACCCTGGGCTGCGGCTCCTGGGGCGGCAACTCCGTCTCCGAGAACGTTGGGGTGAAGCACTTGATCAACGTTAAGACTGTGGCCGAGCGCCGTGAGAACATGCTGTGGTTCCGCGCTCCCGAGAAGGTCTACTTCAAGAAGGGTTCCACGCCCGTCGCCCTCGACGAGCTGGGCAACGTCATGGGCAAGAAGCGCGCCTTCATCGTCACCGACCAGTTCCTCTTCAAGAATGGCAACACCCGCGCCATCGAGGCCAAGCTCGACGAGATGGGCATCGCCCACGACTGCTTCTACGACGTCGAGCCCGATCCGTCGCTGCAGTGCGCACGTCGCGGCGCCAAGCAGATGGCTCTCTTTGAGCCGGACGTCATCATCGCCGTCGGCGGTGGCTCCGCAATGGACGCCGGCAAGATCATGTGGATGATGTACGAGCACCCCGAGTGCAAGTTTGAGGACATGGCCATGGACTTCATGGACATCCGCAAGCGCATCTTCACCTTCCCCGAGATGGGCAAGAAGGCCTACTTCGTCGCCGTCCCGACCTCCTCGGGTACCGGCTCCGAGTGCACGCCGTTCGCCATCATCACCGACAAGGAGACCGGCATCAAGTGGCCGCTCGCCGACTACGCGCTGCTCCCCAACATGGCTATCGTCGACGCCGACAACTGCATGACCGCCCCGCGCGGCCTGACCGCTGCCTCCGGCATCGACGTCATGACCCACGCCATCGAGTCCTACGTCTCCATCATGGCTTCCGACTACACCAAGGGCCTCTCCGAGCGCGCTGCTAAGCTCGTCTTCGAGAACCTGCCCTCCAGCTTCACGAACGGCGCCAAGGACCCGCACGCCCGCGAGGAGATGCACAACGCCTCCTGCATGGCCGGTATGGCCTTCGCCAACGCCTTCCTGGGCCTCAACCACTCCATGGCCCACAAGCTCGGCGCTTTCCATCACCTGCCCCACGGCCTCGCAAACGCCGTCATCCTGACTCGCGTCATGCGCTACAACGCCGCCGAGGCTCCCGTCAAGATGGGTACCTTCTCCCAGTATCCTTACCCCAACGCGCTGCACAACTACGCCGAGATGGCCAAGTACTGCGGCATCGAGGGCAAGGACGACAAGGAGGTCTTCGAGAACTTCATCACGAAGCTCGAGGAGCTCAAGGACTTCATCGGTGTCAAGAAGACCATCGCCGACTACGGTGTTGACGAGCAGTACTTCCTCGACACCCTCGACGAGATGACCGAGCAGGCATTCAACGACCAGTGCACCGGCGCTAACCCGCGCTACCCGCTCATGAGCGAGATCAAGGAGCTCTACCTGGACGCCTACTACGGCCGCGAGCCTCAGGATTACGCCGTCTGCTAGTTCTAGCACGGTTTTAACGGCGGGGGTGCACGGGTGTTTCACACACCCCCGCCGTCGCTTCTATCGCATCGTTGAAAGGATGCAACCATGCTGCTACCCGATTCCAAGACCGAGCTCGTCCGTCGCGGCAACAAGGTCGTTTACGACCTGGGCGACAAGATCGTCAAGGTCTTTAACGAGACCAAGCCCGTCTCCGACGTGTTCAACGAGGCTTTGAATCTTGCCCGCATCAATGAGTGCGGCATCCGCAGCCCCAAGGCTCTCGAGGTTTCCCAGCTCGAGAACGCCAACGGCTGGGCGCTCGTAACCGAGAAGGTTCCGGGCACCACCCTTGCCGAGAAGATGACTGCCGAGCCCCAGCGCTTCGGTGAGTATCTCGAGATGTTCGTCGACCTCCAGATCGAGATCCACGGCTACACCTCCCCGCTGCTCAACCGTCAGCGCGATAAGTTCGCCCGCATGATCGACAGCCTTGATCAGCTCAATGCCACCACGCGCTACAACCTTCAGGAGCGTCTGGACGGCATGACCAAGGAGTTCAAGGTCTGCCACGGCGACTTCAACCCCTCCAATGTCATCGTCGGCGACGACGGCCAGCTCTATGTGTGCGACTGGGCACACGCCACCCAGGGCTCCCCTGCTGCCGACGTTGCCACCACCTACCTGCTCTTTGCCCTCAACAGCAAGGATCAGGCCGAGGCCTACCTGGAGCTCTACTGCGACCGCGCCGACATGCCCATGCAGGTCGTGCGTCAGTGGACGAGCATCGTCGCCGCTTCCGAGCTCGCTCGTAAGCGCAACGTGAACGATGAGTTCCTGAAGAACTGGATCGACGTCGTCGATTATCAGTAATATCTGAGCGATTTATTTCGCATCGGAGGCACTAAGGAAACCCCGCAGCTCGAATGGGCTGCGGGGTTTCCTTTTACCCGTCGAGCTGATTCACGCAACAAAAAGGACTGCCCCGCATCTCATCCTAAGAGAGATACGGGGCAGTCCTGCAATTACATCAAATAGCAGAAACGTCGATTAGCGACGGGCAGCCTTCACCAGCTCGACAACCTTAGCGACGACCTCGTCGATCGCCACGTCCTCACGCTCGCCGGTAGCACGGTCCTTGAGCTCGACGGTGCCGTTCTTAAGGCCGCGCTTACCCAGAACAACCTGATACGGGAAGCCCATAAGGTCGTTGTCGGCAAACTTAAAGCCGGGACGCTCGTCACGGTCGTCGACGACGACCTCGATACCCTCGGCGCACAGGCCATCAACGATCTGCTCGCAGACGGAAGCGCACTCCTCCTTCTTGGGGTCGAGCGGAATCACCGTGACCTCGTAGGGAGCGACGGAGACCGGCCAGACGATGCCGTGCTCGTCGTTGTGCTGCTCCACGACGGCAGCAAGCGAGCGGGACACGCCCACGCCGTAGCAACCCATGATAAGCGGCTTCTCCTTACCGTCCTCATCCATAAAGGTGGCACCCATGGCCTCGGAGTACTTGGTGCCCAGCTGGAAGACCTGGGAAACCTCGATGCCGCGAGCAGCAGAGAGCGGCTTGCCGCAGTGCGGGCAGGGATCGCCGGCAACGACGGTGACCAGGTCGGCCCACTCGTCGACGGTAAAGTCGCGCTCGGGGCAGGCACCGGTAAAGTGATAATCGACCTCGTTGGCACCGCAGGCCCACTGCTTGGACTCGCGAAGGCTCTCGTCGCACACCAGACGGATGCCCTCGGGCAGGTTGACCGGTCCGATAAAGCCCTTGTGCAGACCGTTCGCCTGAAGCTCCTCGTCGGTCATCATACGATAGCCCTTACCAAAGACATGCTCGGCCTTGCAGTCATTGAGCTCGTGGTCGCCCGGGACAATGGCCACGACCGGCTTGCCCTCGGAGTCGATCAATGCCAGCGACTTGCGCGTGCCGTTCTCGGGGAAGCCGAAGAACTTGGCGACGGCCTCGATGGTGCCCATACCCGGAGTCTCGACCTTGGTGAGCGTGCCGTCGCCGGGGCCCTCGGTCACAACGACCTTGGTGCTTGCAGCCTCGTCATCGGCAGCAAAACCGCAATCGTCGCAGTAGACGAGCGAAGCCTCGCCGGCGTCGGCCAGCGCCATGTACTCGACGGAGGTGTCGCCGCCGATCTCGCCGGAGTCTGCGACAACGGGCAGAGCCTTAATGTAGCAGCGCTCGCAGATGTTGGCGTAGGCCTGCTTCATCTTGTCGTACTCCTCCTGCAGGCTCTCCTGCGTGGCAGAGAAGCTGTAGGCGTCCTTCATGATGAACTCACGGCCGCGCATCAGGCCAAAGCGGGGACGGAACTCATCGCGGAACTTGTCCTGAATGTGATACAGGTTGACGGGCAGCTGCTTATAGGAACGCAGCTCGTTGCGCACCAAGGCCGTGACGGTCTCCTCGTGCGTGGGGCCCAGCACAAACTCGCGACCATGACGGTCGTCAAAGCGCACGAGCTCCTTGCCATAGGCATCGATGCGGCCGGACTCACGCCACAGCTCGGCATCGACCATAATGGGCATCATGAGCTCCTGGGCGCCGGCAGCGTCCATCTCGTCGCGCACGATGTTCTCGATCTTACGAATCGAGCGCCAAGCGAGCGGCAGATAGGAATACAGGCCGGCGGCCTCCTTGCGGATCATACCGGCGCGAAGCAGCAGACGATGGCTTGCAAGTTCGGCGTCGGCCGGATCCTCTTTGAGCGTCGGCGCATAGAGCTTAGACATATACATTGCTCGGGTCATTTATTTCTCCTCAATAAGCTTGTCAACCTCGGCCATAAGCGCGTCGACAATTTGATCCTCAGCTACTTTACCAATGATCTGGCCATGCGAAAAGAGCAGGGCCTGACCACGTCCGCAAGCAACGCCCAGGTCGGCATCAGAAGCCTCACCGGGGCCATTAACGGCACATCCCATGACGGCAATCGAAAGCGGCGCGGTATAGTACTTAAGCCGCTCGGTTACTTCCTCGGCGATAGGAATCAGGTTAACCTGACAGCGGGCGCACGTGGGGCACGAGACAATCTCGGGACCGCGGCGACGCAGGCCCAGCGACTGCAAAATTCCCCAGGCGACCGGCGGCTCCTCAACTGGATCGGCCGTGAGCGAGACGCGCATGGTGTCACCGATACCCTCAGACAGCAGGATACCAAGGCCCACCGAGCTCTTGATGGTGCCCTGCAGCTTGGTACCCGCCTCGGTTACGCCCAGGTGAAGCGGAACGTGGGGAATCTCACGGGACAGGGCTCGATAGGTATCGAGCGTCGTTTGCACGCTATGGGCCTTGGCCGAAAGCACAATGTTCGTAAAGCCGCGGTCTTCAAAATGCTTGACGAAACGCTCGCTCGACATCACAAGCTTTTCGGGCTGCGTGAGGTCGTCGCGCTCGGCGATATCCTGCTCAAGCGAACCGGCGTTGACGCCGATACGAATCGCACAGCCCGCGGCACCCGCAGCATCGATCACCGCGTCAACCTTGGCCCAATCGCCGATATTGCCGGGATTGATGCGCAGCTTGGCAGCACCGGCCTCAACGGCACCAATGGCGAGCTTATGGTTAAAGTGGATATCGGCGACAATCGGCACCGGAGACTCGGCGCAGATGGTGCGGAAACCCTCAAGCGCGGCCTCGGTGGGCACGCTCACGCGCACGATATCGCAGCCAGCCTGCGCCAACGCGCACACTTGCGCAAGCGTTGACTGGGCATCGGCGGTATCGGTGCAGGTCATGGATTGGACCACCACCGGCGCGCCGCCACCAATCTGCACGCCGCCCACATGCACGGGACGCGTCAGCTCGCGAGGCAAAGGATGGGATAAAGACAATCCAAACACTCCCCTACAGAATAAATCGAAGGATGTCGGAACGAAGCATATAGACAAACAGCAGCGCAAAGAGCGCGATGCCCACATAGCTCACAATCGTCTGGACCTTGAGCGGAAGCTCGCGGCCCGCAATCTTCTGAATGATCTCGATGACCAGCTTGCCGCCATCGAGTGGCGGGATGGGCAGCAGGTTCATAAAGCCAAGCGAGAATGAAATGAGGGCGGCAAACGAAAGGAACGTGGCAGGGCCGGCAGCAGCAGCCTGTGAGGACATAACGCTAATACCCACGATCGAAGAGGACTGATCGAGAATCTCCATCGTATGCTGCGGCTGGAGCAGACGCATCACACCCTCCGCCGTCTGCACGACATAGGAGAACGACAGGCGAGCCGACGTGATGGGGTCTAAACGAACCACCTGCGTAGAGGCATACACGCCTAGGCGCTCATCCTCTTTGAGCGCAACCGTGGTCGAATGCTGCTTGCCGTCACGCTCGTACTCAATGGCGATATCGTCCTTACCGGCAGCCTTGCCGATGGCATCGTAAACGTCCATCCAGGTAGAGCACGATACTCCGTCGACCGAAAGGATCGCGTCGCCGCCCTCGATTCCCGCCGAGGCGGCAATCGAGCCTTCGTCAACCTGGCCGATCACATTGGTATCCACCGGCACCGTGACACCGGCGATGGAATAGATGCTCATAAGGAGCAAAAAGCCCGTCAGGATATTGACGATAATGCCCGCAAGCAGCATAAAGGCACGCTTAACAAAGCCCTGGCCCAAATAGGTGTGCGAGCGCTCGCGTGCAAGGAATTCAGCCTCGCCGCACGGCAGCTCCCATACATCGCCCTCAGCAGTCGCATGCTCGCGATCGAACCGACGGCCGTCAAAGGTGGTATAACCCGCCGCGTCACGCGGCAAGGTCTGGTACTTGGTGGGATAGTAACTGGGCGAAGGCTTTTCCCCTTCTTCATACCAGGGAGCGATGGAGCCCCAGCCCAACAGCAAAGCACAGGCCTCGAGCACATCCTCCTCGGACAGCTCAAGCTCGACGGCAAGATCGGCCACCGTCACCCGGCCGTGGTGATAGATGGCCGCAAGCACGCGGTCGGCGCACGAAACGTCGGTCGGATCCATGCCGCAAATGGCAGCATAGCCACCCAGCAGCAGCGGCGTCACGCCAAACTTGGTGCCGATGCGACGCGACGTGTGGTGGATATCAAAGCGACACGGCAGGCCCAAGAAGAACTCGGTCACCCGGACGCCACAGGCACGCGCCGCCAAAAAGTGGCCGCCCTCATGCAAAAACACGAGGACGGAAAGCATCAGCAGGCCCCAAAAGACCGATGAGAGAACGCTCAGAACAGTATCCATAAAACGAAAAAGCAATCCTTATGGGTTAAGAACGGGTTGCGGCGAGCACCTGCGCGGCCTTTTCACGCGCCCAGCCATCGATGTCGCGAAGCTGTTCAAACGAATCGACAGTCTGCGCATCGTGAGCATCCATGCAGGATTCCACAATGCGGTCGATATCGGTAAAGCTGCAGCCATCATGCAGGAAGGCATCGACGGCGACCTCGTTGGCGGCATTGAGCACGCACGGCATGGTGCCGCCCGTCTTGCCGGCACGTTCGGCCAGCGCAAGGCAGCGGAAGGTATCCATATCGGCCGCGTCAAAGGTAAGCTGCCCTAACTCGCGGAAATCGATACGCGGAGCCGGCGTATCCCAACGCTCGGGATACGAGAAGGCAAACTGGATGGGAATGCGCATGTCGGAGGCACCGAGATGCGCCATCACAGAGCCGTCGGCAAACTCGACCATGGAGTGAATCTTAGACTGGCGCTGCACGACCACGTTAATGAAATCGAGATCGCAGCCAAACAGATGCATGGCCTCGATACGCTCCAGACCTTTGTTCATGAGGGTGGCGGAGTCAATCGTGATCTTGGCACCCATAGCCCACGTGGGATGCGCCAGGGCATCAGCGCGCGTCACACGATCGAGCTCGTCACGCGTGCGGCCAAAGAACGGACCGCCCGAACAGGTAAGCCAAATGCAGTGAGCCTCGCGCGGATTCTCGCCCAGATAGCACTGGTAGATGGCAGAATGCTCGGAGTCGACCGGGATAAGCTGACCCGGCTGCGCCAACGGCATAAGCAGATCGCCACCGACGACGAGCGACTCCTTGTTGGCCAGGGCAAGACGCTTGTTCGAGGTCAGGGCAGCATGGCTCGCCTCGAGACCGGCAGCGCCCACGATGGCCACGAGCACGCAGTCGACATCATCGCGGCATGCGAGCTCGCACACTGCCTGCGCGCCAACGCCGAGCTCCGTGCCCTCGGACAGTTCCTGCAGCACAGCGTCGGCGCCATGGGAGGCGTCCGCAACGGCAACCGCCGGAACCGAGAACTCACGGGCAGCGGCAACGAGCTCGGAGGTGCTGGAGTTTACGGACAGCGCCGTCACCTGCAGGCGATCGGCATGCTGACGGCACACGTCGAGCGCCTGAGTGCCGATAGAACCCGTACAGCCCAGAATGGCAACACGAAGACGCCCATCGGGACCGTAGGTGGTCTGATACGCCATTACAGCACGCCTCCGATCATCAGCAGCAGCTGCGCGGTAATGCAGCCAAAGATGAGCGAATCACTGCGGTCGAGCATGCCGCCGTGGCCCGGGATGAGATTACCGGAATCTTTGACGCCCACACCGCGCTTGATACGCGACTCGATGAGGTCGCCGATAACGCCCAGGATGGAGACGACCACACCGCACAGCAGTGCATAGGGCAGGCTCAGCTTATAGAAGTGCGTCGCCCACAGGATGAGCCAGATCAAGACAGAGCCCAAAATGCCGCCGACAAAGCCTTCCCAGCTCTTTTTGGGAGAGATCTTGGGAACCATCTTATGCTTGCCGATGCGGCTGCCCACGATATAGGCAAACGAGTCGGAGACCCAAAGGGACGCGCAAACGCCCACCGAAAGCAGGGCGCCGGCAAAACCAGGCACGGCATCGCGCAGCAGCACGATAGCCGACAGCATAAAGCCGGTGTAGATAGGGCCCATGAGCGTCACGGCAACGTCAGAGATGCGAGTGCGCGGAGACCAAACATACCAGATACCAACCGCAAGCATCAAAGCGAACAGCAGGGCGTTCAACAGCAGTGAATCGCCCAGTGCCGAGAGCGGAAAGAGCACGGCGGCAGCGATACCAAGGCGCTCGTTGGCAACCTTGCCGTCGAGCCTCGTCATGCGGAAGAACTCGTAGCAGCACAGACCGCTCATGACGGACACGAAGATGGCCGTGGGCACAATACCCAAAACCAGGCACAGGATAAAAACAACGGCATAGACGATACCGGCGGCGGCACGGGTGATAAAGCCCGCTAGCCACGAACCGGAGCTGCCCTTCGCTGCAGGCGCTCCTGCAGCGGCAGCCTTACGCGCGGGCTTCGCGGAAGCAGGCGCCTTGGGAGCGGATGCCTTGGGACGTTCGGACACGATTAAGCCTCCTCGGTCTTACTCAGTCCACCAAACCTACGGTCGCGACCCTGGTAGGCCAAAATGGCGTCGACAAGGCCCCAACGATCAAAGTCGGGCCAATAGGTATCGGTGACATAAAACTCGGAATAAGCAACCTGCCACAGCAGATAGTTCGAAAGACGCAACTCGCCAGAAGTGCGAATCACGAGCTCCGGATCGGGAAGACCGGCGGTGTACAGGTGCGAAGCAACCATATCATCGTCGATAGCGGCGGGATCGATCTTACCAGCGGCGGCATCAAGTGCAATCTGGCGGACAGCACGGGTGATCTCGGCACGGGCACCGTAGTTAACGGCCAGCGCCAGCGTCATACCGGTATGGTCGGCGCACTCGGCAAGGCCGCGCTCAAAGACGTCGCGGGTCTTCTTGGGCAGCGCGGAAATATCACCCAAAAAGACAACGCGAACGTTCTCGCGCTTAAGCAGCGGTAGCTCATCGATAAACGTCTTGGCAAACAAGTGCATCAAAACGTTGACTTCATGCTGCGGGCGATTCCAGTTTTCGGTCGAAAACGCATAGGCCGAAAGCACGTCGACGCCCAGGCGCACGCAGGCGGTAATGACCTCGCGCAGCGAGACGATGCCGGCCTTGTGGCCTTCGGTGCGGGCAAGACCGCGCGCCGTGGCCCAACGGCCGTTGCCGTCCATGATGCACGAAATATGGTGCGGAATGTTATTGAGGTCAAGGTCGGAAAAACCGACGCCCGCAGGGGCGTCGGCAAAGTACTCGACCAGTTTATGCTCGTCGTATTGCACCTTAGATCTCCATGACCTCGGCTTCTTTTTCCTTCAGAAGCTCCTCGACCTTGGCGACATACTCATCGGTATGCTTCTGGACCTTGGCCTGCTCGCGACGGACATCGTCCTCGGTGAGCTCCTCATCGCGCTCGAGCTTGTTGTTAAAGTCGCGGCGGATGTTGCGGATGGAGACCTTGGCCTGCTCGGCGTACTCGCGGCACTCCTTAACGAGCTCGCGACGACGCTCCTCGGTGGGAGCCGGGAACGGCAGACGTACGACGGTACCATCGGAGTTGGGGGTAATGCCCAGGTCGGAGGCACTGATGGCCTTGACGATGGCATTAATGAGCGCCTTATCCCATGGCTCGATAAGCAGCATGTGGGCCTCGGGGGTCTTAACGGCGGCAACCTGCGTGACGGGCGTGGGAACACCGTAGTAGTCGACGGTGATGTCAGACAGGATGTTGGCGCTAGCGCGGCCAGTACGGACCTTGGAGAAGTTGTGCTTGAGGGACTCGAGCGACTTGTCCATGTGGGCGGTGATGTTCTCTGCCATGCTTAATCCTCCTGATAGACGAGCGTGCCGACGGGCTCACCCGCGAGCGCGCGCTTGACGGTGTCCTCGCCATCGATGTTGAGGACCAAAATGGGCATACGGTTGTCCTGGCAAAGAGCCGTAGCCGTGGAATCCATAACCTGCAGGCCGCGAACGAGCACCTCGTGATAGGTGATCTTGTCAAAGCGGACGGCGTCGGCACACTTGACGGGATCCTTGTCGTAGATGCCATCAACCTTGGTGGCTTTAATCAGAATCTCGGCACCGATCTCGCAGGCACGAAGGGCCGCGGCGGTGTCAGTCGTAAAGTACGGATTACCCGATCCGGCGGCAAAGATAACGACGTTGCCCTTGGACAGGTGGTTGATGGCACGACGGCGAATATAGGGCTCGCAGATCTCGTTCATCTGGATAGCGCTCATCACGCGGCAGGGAACATCGTTGTGCTCAAAGGCATCCTGCAGGGCAAGCGCGTTCATAACGGTAGCGAGCATGCCCATGTAATCGGCCTGGGCGCGGTCCATACCACCGGCGGCGCCGGCCATGCCGCGGAAAATGTTGCCGCCGCCGACAACGACGCCAACCTCATGGCCAACGGCGAGCAGCTCCTTGACCTGCTTGGCAAGATGATCGGTAACCTTGGGGTCGATGCCGTAGTTGCCATCGCCCATCAGCGCTTCGCCGGAGAGCTTCAGAAGCACGCGTTTATATCGGATGTCGGACAAAGCGATCCTCCTTTAATTAGACTCACAACATAATATCAAAGGCTTAACGGGGAGCCATGAAAAAGCAGGCTGTGAGTAAAACCCACAGCCTGCTCATTACCAGCTACAAGAGCTTATTTACTCGCCACGGACCAGACGGTCAAAGGCAACGACGGTAATGGTGTCGCCAAGCTCCTTGGAGACCTGCTCAGCGTACTTCTTGATGGTGAGGGAGCTGTCCTTGATGAACTCCTGCTCGGTGAGCACGGACTGCTTGTAGAACTTCTCCAGACGGCCAACAGCCATCTTCTCCTGGATAGCCTCGGGCTTGCCGGACTCGGCAGCCTGAGCCATGTAGATCTGCTTCTCGTGCTCGACGGTCTCGGCCGGAACCTGATCGCGGGTAGCGCAGATCGGGGCGACGGCGGCAACCTGAAGGGCAACGTCGTGAGCAAAGGTCTTGAAGGACTCAGCCTGAGCGGTCTCGGCCTTCTCGAAAGCGAACTCGACGAGGACGCCAATCTTACCACCCATGTGGATGTAAGAAGCGAGAGCGCCGTTCTCGGCCTTGCGGGCGGCGAAACGGGAGATCTTCATGTTCTCGCCCATGATGTGAATCATCTCGGTGAGCTCGGAGGAAACGGTCTCCTCGCCCATCGGCTTCTCGAGCAGAGCGTCGACGTCAGCAGGCTCGGTGGTAGCGACAACCTCAGCGACCTTGGAAGCAAAGCCGGTGAACTTGGCGTTGGAGCCGACGAAGTCGGTCTCGCAGGAGAGCTCGAGCAGAGCGCCGGTCTTGCCGTCCTCGGAGACGAACGCGGCGACAGCGCCCTCGTTGGTCTCACGGCCAGCCTTCTTGGCAGCCTTGGCGAGGCCGTTCTTGCGCAGAACGTCGACAGCGGCGTCCATGTCGCCGTCAGCCTCGACGAGAGCCTTCTTGCACTCCATCATCGGGGAGTCGGTCATCTCGCGGAGCTGCTTGACCATAGCGGCGGTAATCTGGGCCATTGTGGTTCCTTTCAAAGAGATGAAAAAGAATTAACTAAGACTGATTTACTCGGCCTTGGGCTCAGCGGCCATCTCGGCCTCGGAGACCTGCTCCTTGCCGGAGCCAGCGAGGCAGGCGTCAGCCATGAGCTCGCACATAAGGGTGACAGCGGAGATAGCGTCATCGTTGCAGGGGATGCCGTACTCGACCTCATCGGGATCGGAGTTGGTGTCGATCAGAGCGACGACGGGGATGTTCAGGCGCTGAGCCTCCTTGATGGCGTTCTCCTCGCGCTTCGTGTCGATAACGAAGAGAGCCTGGGGCAGACCCTTCATGTCGCGGGCGCCGCCGAGGTTGGTCTGGAGCTTGGTGAGCTCCTTACCGAGCACAGCCTGCTCCTTCTTGGGGAGCACTGCCATACGGCCGTCCTCGACCATGGCCTCGAGCTCCTCCATGCGGTTGATGCGGGAGCGGATGGTGACGAAGTTGGTCAGCATACCGCCGAGCCAACGCTGGTTGATGTAAGGCATGTTGGCGCGCTCAGCGGCGTTCTTGACGGCCTCCTGAGCCTGCTTCTTGGTGCCGACGAACAGAACGTTGCCACCCTTGGCGACGTTCTTGACGAAGGTGTAGGCCTGGTCGGCGTCGAGGATGGTCTGCTTGAGGTCGAGGATGTAGATGCCGTTGCGCTCACCGAAGATGAACGGCTTCATCTTGGGGTTCCAGCGACGGGTCTGGTGACCGAAGTGGCAGCCGGCCTCGAGCAGGGTGCGGATATTAATCTTGGTAGCCATGTTAAACCTCCTGTGGTTTGCCTCCGCGCGGGGTCATCCTCCAAAACCAACCCGGACATGTGCTACCAAAGCCCGGGCACCACGGTATGAAGTAGCCGCGCGTGCGTGATAAAAACCTGTTGCCGTGAAGCAACCCGATGAATGATAGCAGGATTACCTCTTCCTGCCAACCCGCAATCAAAACCACACACCTGAGCGCAACACGAGCCGCCCAGCTTACTCGCCCCGGGGATGGGCTTGAGCAACGGCTCGCTTAAGCCGATCGGGCGTAAGATGCGTGTAAATCTGCGTCGTGGACAAGCTCGCATGCCCGAGCAGCTCTTGAACCGAGCGCAGGTCCGCGCCACCCTCGAGAAGATCGGTCGCAAAGGTGTGGCGCATCGCATGCGGCGCGATGTCGGCAGGGATACCGGCGAGCGTCGCCAGCATATGGAACCGTCGTCTGAGCATAGCGGCACTCATGCGATTGCCGCGCGCAGAAATAAACAGCGGATGCAGGCCGGCTGCGGCTTCGCGGCGCTTTGCCTGCGCGAGCAGCGCCGGTCTCCCCTCCTCGACATAGGTGCGCGTCGCCTCGAGTGCGCGACGATACAGAGGAACGATACGTTCCTTGCTCCCCTTGCCCCATAGCCGCAGCGTGCGCTCGGACCATGAGATGGATTCCGCATTGAGCGCCGCAAGCTCTGAGATGCGCGCGCCGGAAGCATAAAGAAGCTCGAGCATCGCCGCATCGCGCAGTCCCGCGGTTGTTGAGGTGTCGGGGGCTTGGAGCAGCGCCTCGACCTGCTGGGTCGTCAGCACACCGGGCAGATCGTGCGGCAGCTTGGGCGAGGAAATCGCCGAGACCGCGTCACCCTCCACGATCCCCTCGGCAGCCATCCATCGATAGAGCGACCGAATAGCCGACAGATGTGCCGCAAGGGTGCGAGGCGCCACCCGCTCGCGCGAAAGCTCGGCCAAATACGCGCGGACGGTACGCACGTCGGCCATACGCGCATCGACACCCGTACGTTCGCACCACGCAGCAAAGCGCTCCAACCGTGATCCATAGGCAGTCACCGTATTGGGAGAGAGCCCCTCGACTCGTGCGATGTAGGCGATAAACGAGTCGACGGTATCGTACAGGTCAAAGGCTATGACCGGTCGCCTCCAAACAAGTCGGAGCGCGTGGCCAAGTAGGCATCGAGGGCCTCGAGGGCGCGATCCGCATAAGCCTGGTAGCGGTCGCGCTTGCTGCGGCGCCTGCCGTCCTCGAGTGGCGGCACCAGGCCGAAATTGACATGCATGGGCTGGTAGCCCACGGTTGAAGGATCGGTCGCATAGCCCACGAGCGCACCCAGGGCGCCCACGCGAGGAAGCTCCACAGAAGCCGCACCGATAGCCTCGGCATAGGTGTTAAGCGCAGCAAGCAGACCGGTCGCCACCGCTTCCATGTACCCCTCGGTGCCGGTGATCTGACCGGCGAGGCGCACGCCCGTGCCAGGCACGGCAAAGGTGCCGTCAAGAACGTGCGGCGCATCGACAAAGGTATTGCGGTGCATGACGCCATAACGGAAGAACTCGGCATTCTCCAAGCCTGGAACCATATGGAAGACACGCTTTTGCTCGCCAAAGGTCAGATTAGTCTGGAAGCCTACCAGGTTATAGGCGGTCTTTTCCTTGTTTTCGGCACGCAGCTGAATCGCCGCCCAGGGACGACGTCCGGTTCGCGGGTCGGTGAGGCCGACGGGCTTCATGGCGCCAAAGCGAATAGCGTCCTTGCCGGTACGGGCAACTTCCTCGGCGGGCTGACAAGCCTGGAAGAGGTCGCCGCCCTCAAAGTCCTTGAGCACCACGCGGTCGGCGGTGGTGAGTGCCTCGATAAAGGCCTCGTACTCCTCCTTATTGAGCGGAGCGTTGAGATAGTCGCCGCTCCCCTGCTCCTCATAGCGCGACTGCGAGAACAGCACGTCCATATCGAGCGTGGAGGCATCGACGATTGGCGCGGCAGCGTCAAAGAACGCCAAGGCGTCGCCACCGACGAGCTTCATGACCTCTTCGCTCAATGCCGGCGAACACAGCGGGCCCGCGGCAATGACCACGTGGCCCTCGGGAATCTGCGTGACCTCGCCGTGCACGACCTCGATATTGGGTCGGGCGGCAACCTCGGCCTCGACAAGCTCGGAAAACGTAACGCGGTCGACCGCCAGGGCACCGCCAGCGGGAACGGCCGCACGATGGGCGCAATTGAGCAGCACAGAACCCATGCGCTCGAGCTCGGCCTTTAGCAGGCCAGCAGCGGAATCCGGACGGGTTGACTTAAACGAATTTGAGCAGACGAGCTCGGCCAAGTGATCGGTATGGTGGGCCGGAGAGCTCACCTGGGGGCGCATCTCGCACAGCTTTACGGCAAACCCGCGATCTGCCAGCTGGATCGCACATTCCGAACCCGCCAGACCGCCACCGATAACCGTCACCTGATCGAACTGCATCTGCAAACACCTTTCTAATTGACACGCTTTCCATTGTGACCGAAGGGCGTCTGGGCGTGAAGCGCAAACTTTGAGGGCGCATACCTTCCATCCATCATGCGCTCGATAAGACCCTCGAGCTCGAGCGAGCCCAAGAGCTTGAGCACGCCGACAGCATCAAGCGAGACGAGCGCGGCAATGTCGTCGACCTTGAGCGGTGAGGCGATAAGCGCGTGCATCACGGCCTGCTGTGCGGGGTCCAGATCGGCGATGCCGGGCGCATCGGGACGCGAGTAGCGCAGCGTGCCGTAGATGCGCGAGATAGCCATCTCGATTGATTCCTCGTCGATGATGCAGCAGGCGCCGTTAGCGATGAGGTAGTTGGTCCCGCGCGACTCGGGCGAAAGGATGGAGCCCGGCACTGCAAGGAGCTCTCGTCCCAGGTCCATAGCGGCCTCCGCCGTGGAGAACGTACCCGAGGGCATGCCCGCCTCGGAAACAAAGAGTGCCTGCGACAAGGCGGCAATAACGCGATTGCGCCGCGGAAAGGCGAACTTACGCGGTCCCATACCCCACGGCGAAATCGAAACGACCGCGCCACCCGTATCGAGTGTACGCGTGATGAGGCCGGCGCTCGAGCGCGGATAGACAACATCAGCACCAGTACCCAGTACCACGACGTGCTTGCCCCCGGCGTTGACCGCAGCCCAACCCGACGCCTGGTCGCAGCCGACCGCACCGCCCGAGACCACCGTCACTCCCGCCTCGACCGCCACCTTGGCCGCAAGTTCTGCCACGGCGAGACCGTACGGCGATGCCTTGCGTGCACCGATGATGGATAGCGCAGGCGTCGAAAGCACCTCGGCGTTGCCGCGCACATAGAGCGTCTGGGGTACATCAGAAAGCTCTAAAACGGTCTCGGGATACAACGCATCACCTGGATGCAGCTCTAAGGTCCTCTCGGTCATCATTGGTCCCTCCTTCCCTGGTACATCGCCGCCTCGAGCACGTGATCCTGCGACACCCGTTCGCTTTCGGCAACATCGGCGATCGTGCGTGCGATGCGTACCAGGCGCACGATGCCGCGGCCCGTGAGATGCGTGCGCTTCGACAAGCCAAGCACGCATTTCTCGGCAGCTTCATCAAGCCCAAAGGTCGAAACAACGCCGTCAATGGACCGCGACTCACCTTCCTCGGCCTCGGAGTCCGCATCGTCCATACGGGATTCACGCCAGGCGCGAAAGGCGCGCCCTCGCACGACGCAATCGCGCAGCTCGGCCGATGACATACCCTCCGCACCCTCGATGATCACCTGAGGATCGGGGCGGGTCACGTCGATCATCATGTCGATACGATCAGCCAAAGGACCGCGCAACTTACCCCGATAGCGCTCGACCATCGACGCGGAACAACGACACGGCACTTCGCGATCGCCCAAAAACCCGCAGGGGCAGGGATTGCTCGCGGCTAACAGCTGAAAGCGCGACGGGAACGTAAAGGCCCCGTCAACGCGCACGATCCTCACGTAACCGCGCTCGATGGGCTGACGCAGCGTCTGCAGCACGCCGGTGGGAAACTCGGCAAGCTCGTCCAAAAAGAGCACGCCGCCATGAGCAAGGCTAATTTCGCCCGGATGCACCGGACGTCCGCCGCCGATGAGTCCCGCGGTCGAAATGCTGTGATGCGGGCTGCGGAAGGGTCGATGCCCCGCGAGCAGTCCATCGATGTTCTCGCCCAAGACCGAATGGATGCACAGTGCCTCTTGCTGATCCTCGAGAGAAAGCTCGGGTAAAATGCCCGTCATGCGCCGCGCAAGCATGGTCTTGCCCGAACCGGGCGAGCCGATCATGAGCAGGCCGAGCTCGCCGGCGGCCGCAAGCGCCATGCCGCGTTTGGCGACCTCCTGCCCCAGCACGTCGGCATAATCGAGCTCGGGCTCAAAGGTCGCCTCGAACACTTCAGAATCCAGGTAATGCCGTGCGGCATCCCCCATGCCATGGGTAAGCTGAGATAGATGGTCGATAAACCCGCAGTCAACGCCCGCAAGCGGGACATGTTGATCGGACCTACCAGCGATAAAGGAAAGCCCCATATCGCGCGCCAACAGCTGAAACGCCACCTCGCCCTTGACGGGCAGCACGGTGCCGTCCAGACCAAGCTCGCCTGCGATAAGGCAGCGATCGAGGTTGTCACGGGGAATCTGACCATCGGCCGCCAGAACCGCGATGGCAATCGGCAGGTCAAAACCGCTGCCAGTCTTACGGATATCGCCGGGTGCCAGGTTGACGGTAATGCCAGAGCGCGGGATCTCGAAGCCGGCCGAGCGCATGGCGCACCGGATACGCCCGCGCGACTCCATCACCTCCATGCTCGGAATGCCGAGCATCTGGATGCCCGGAACGCCTCCGGCAAGCGAGACCTCGACGGTGACGGGAATTGCCTCGACGCCGCGGATACAGGCCGCGTGTACGGCAAACGTCTCGAACGCCATCACGACACCTGCCAATCGAACGCATTGTACTGGTGCTCAATCTCGGCGATATGCCCGCCGCGGATGGTGACACCCACGGCATCGAAGCGAATCGACCTGAGCGGATAGTGCTCCATGAGATAGCAACTTGCGATACGGCGATACCGACGCTGCTTTTGGGCGTCCACAGCCTCCTCGGGAAAGACCCGTGTGGTGCAATCCAGGGCGACGCGTCTCGTCTTGACCTCGGCCATCACCACGACGTCGTCGAGCTCATCGAGCAGCACCAGATCGGCTTCGCCCTCAATGCAACGATAGCCCTGCTCCAACAAGGTGTAACCACGCTCGTTAAAGTAATCGATGGTGATCAGCTCGCCCAGCATGCCGAGCTCGCGGGGACTGAGCCCCTTGATAAACTCGGGCGTAATCGCCCCGCAGTCGAGCTCGCCGTCTTCCCAGCGCTCCTTGAGTTGCTGCGTCTTGCTCTTTTTGCTTGCGGCACACATGGGGTCTCCTTTCCCGCACACTGCATTGCCCCGATGATGGGGGCACCTTTCATGCGGGTAAGTACCGGAAGCAAACCAAAAGCTGACCAAATGCCGACAAAAAACGGGCCGTACGCAACAATCACGTTGCACACGGCCCGCTACCAGCAGGTTTATAAAACGCCAGAGGTCCCTATCTCCACAATTGGCCTAGAAAAGGCGCTCAGTCTGCAGAAAGTTTCCGCAAAAGCTCACACGATGCAGAGGACAAAGTCCGTGTTTACGAATCGCCTCGATGTGCTCGGGACTTGCGTAGCCCTTCGACTCGGCCAAATGATACTCGGGGTACTCGGCATCGTACTCGATCATCATCTCGTCACGCGTGACCTTGGCCATGATGGACGCCGCGGCGATACAGGCGATTTTTGCATCACCCTTCACCACGTCGCGCTCGTTGGGAACGGCGCCCAAAGGGTTGCCGTCCATAAGCACGCAATCGGGCTCGAGCCCCGTATCGGCCACAGCGCCCGCGACGGCAGCGCGGATGGCGCGGGCCATGCCCATATCATCGATATCCGCAGGCGCGATATGGCAAAATCCAATCGCCGTCGCGACCTCAGCAATCTTCACCGAGAGCAGCTCGCGGCGCGCCGGCGTGAGCTTTTTGGAATCGTTGATGCCCCAGACGCGCGGCTCCATGGGAAGGCACACGGCGCACACCGTCAAAGGACCGGCCACCGAGCCGCGACCCACCTCGTCGACACCCACGACCACGCCATCCCCACCGAGTTCGTGCATCAGCTCGTACATGCCGTTGACGCGCTCGCGCTCGGCAAGTTCCTTGGCATGGCGCTTAAGAGCACGCTCGCAAGCCTTGATCACTTGCTGACGCGGATCCTCGCGATAATGCTCCACGAGGGCGGGAATCTCCTCAAACGTGGCGCTCGCCAGCTCGCCGGCAACCTGCGATGCCGAAACCGAGCTCGTCATGTTGGCCATATCGGGGCCTCCTTGCATGCAAATCAGATAAAAAGAAGGGCCACCCGAAGGTGACCCTTTTGTCCAAACGAGTGGACAGACGCTGCGATCTTCTTAGCGCTTCTCGGGGATGCGAGCAGCCTTGCCCACCTTGTCGCGGAGGTAGTACAGCTTGGCGCGACGGACGCGACCATGACGGACGACCTCGAGCTTGGCGATCTTGGGGCTGTGAAGCGGGAAGGTACGCTCAACACCGACACCGAAGGAAATCTTGCGGACGGTGAAGGTCTCACGGGCACCGGCGCCGGCCATGCGGATGACGTCACCCTGGAAAACCTGGATGCGCTCGCGGTCGCCTTCCTTAATGCGGTAGTGAACCTTGACGTTGTCGGCAACGCGGACCTGCGGGATGTCCTCGCGGATCTGCTGACGCTCGATTGCGCGGATGTAATCCATGTGCAATTCCTTACTCTTCTAGAGGTGCCGTACCACCTTGGCCGGCACGTAGTTGAACAAACGTATTCGAGTATACACGCCACGACCTTGGCTGCAAGAACTATTTTGCCCGTGCGCAAAAAGACAAAAACACGCACTCTTTCTGCACTTATGCGCCGTCCGCAGCATCAGTCGTCGGCGTCGTCACGGTCGTTCCGGGTGCGATATAGCCGTATTCGAGCAGCACCGAAAGCGCATGCTGCTTCCAGGTGGCAAGCTCTTCGTCATTATAGTTGTCATGAGCCCATTCGCTCATCGCGTCCTCGGCGTCTTGGGGCACAAGGTCCTGGCTGTCCGCCATCAGGTACAGGATGCCCAAGATGTCGAAGTCCTGCTTGGTCATCTCTTCCTTGTTTGATGTGCTGATGAGGCCGTGATCGATGCCGTAGCGACAGATATCGGTCAAAACGGTAACGAGGCCCGTAGGAATCGGCGAGGCATCCTTCGCGGCAGCAGGCGCGGTGCCATCAGTCAATGCAGCGGCATCGTCGCTCGCCGGAGCAGACTCGGCCGCAATCGCATCGGAAGCTGCCTGCTCTCCCTGAGCAGGAGCCGTGCTATCCGTAGTTGCCGAAGAATCCCCCGAAGAAACGGACGCAACGCTCACCGGCGTCTCGACCACGGTCGTCATCGGGTCGACCGGTGCGGGCGCGGCGATGACCTCGGCCCAATCGGAATACACGCCGTCAATAAAGGCGCGAACATGGAAGGTGCCCGGTTGCGAAATGGTCATCGTGCCGTCTCCCGCAACCGAAATGCCCTTGCTCTCGAGCTCCTGGGCCTCCCAGCTGCAGACTCTATCGACTTCCTTGCCCGTCGTGTCATAGACCGTAGCCGTCAGGCCTTCGATGCCGTTGAGATTTTCCTCGACGCCGACGACGGTCTGTGCCGAGCCCTCGAGTTTGATGCTGCCGTTAAACGGCTCGGGTGCCACGTCACTTACCTTATATTTATAGGCCGCGGCGTCGATCTCGTCATTGGTCGAGACATGCCCGTTCACGTCCACATAGGTATCCTCGGGGATAAAGTACTTTACGTAGGCGGTGCCGGCCTTTTTACCCACCACGACTTGCTCGTGGGTGACAGGGTCGGTCTGGATCTCGATGACGTCGGACTTGCATTCCTTGCCCTTTTTATCGACCACGCGCCAGTCGCCCGAAGACTTCACAAAGCCGTAGTAGTCAACATCGTCCTCGTCCCTTGCACGCACGCGATAGGAAGAGATGGGGTCTTCGTCTCCAACCGTAAGCCTTCGGGTCTTATCGGTCTGCAGCGAAACGAGAATCTTGGAGATGGGCTTAATAGGCTGCGGCGTACCCAACTGCGTATCGACCGTCACCGACTCAAACGACAGATTGGAACCCGTAATGGACATGGGGTAGGTCGCGGCCATGTCATCGAGCACGTTACACGTGCGCGGGGCGCCGCCGTTGCGCGAAGGCACCTCGCGATCGGCCAGGACCGAATTCCAATCGATGGCGCGCACCATGTGGTTGTTGGTGCGATACGACCAGCTCGTGACGTTACCGGCGGTGGTATCGTAGCCGTCGTCGCCACGATGGGCGATAGAGCGCAGGAACAGGTTCTGCACGGCGTCGGTCGACTGATCGCCAAAGGTGGTGTAGAACGAGCGCTGGTCATAACCGGCGGTATGGAACTCCTGCACGGCGGCGTTGTCGTCGTAGCACTCGCCGTTCATGTTAAAGATAATCACGTCGAATGTCACGCCCACCGGCTGGTCATAGTCCTCGGAAAGCGTTGTGGTAGAACTCGTCTGCTTGCTATTGACCTGCGTGTGCGCCGGGATCGTCATATTGACGGTGACCGACTGATTGTCCGTTGTGGTGATCGACTTTTCCTCGGTCTTGCTCGCCTCCCACAACTGGGACATCGTGGTTTCGGCCGAAAACGAGGTCTCGATCTCCTCGCTCGCAGTTGCGGGCACGCCCAGCGACTCCTTGAGGCTCACCGATGCGCCCCACGAGCCACCTTTGGAATACGATGCGGATTCAGAAGTGCTCGTGCCGACCGTCTCCTCGGTACCGCGGGCGAGCGTGATGCTCTGCGAGGCGTCCTCATAGCCGACGTTAAGTGCCGAGGTTACGAGCTCCTGCTCGGTCTTAGAATCAACAAAGGAATAGCCCGGCGCGTCCTCGGGCGCACAGTTAAGCTTGTTCACGCTGTTGAGCTGCTGAACTCTAAAGTTATAGAACGCGATGCCAAAGCCATTGAAATCGTACTGATAGGTGCCGCCGAGCTTGTCCACGCACGCGATGGTGGCATAGATAACGTCTTGTTCGCTCGTGTCTTGCGACAGGCCGTCAAGTGGCACATATTTACGAAAATCCTCGCCGGTCAGCTTGTGGCCGATGCAGTCGGCGATATCTTCGGTCAGGCGCTCATAGACCGCGTTCAGACCTTTCGCCGACGTCAGGCCACTTTGAATGGACTTGTCGGCGCCGTCGGAATGCTCGCCGTTGCCGCCCGAAAGCGCATCATACAGATAGATGTAGTGACCCTTACCGAAGTCCTTCTCAAAGCCCTTGCCGGCGTGGTCCCAGTACAAAAAGTCCTTGGAGTCGTCGCCTCCGCCATAGCCAAGGATGTTATAGGCAAGCGATGCCCAGTTGGGCAGCACCTTTTTGACGGCGGCCGTGTAGAACGAGACGTTGTCGTACATCGAGGTACGGCCCTCGAGCTTGCCGTCATCGATATCTACAAACGTGCAGTCGCGATCGTTGACCGTAATGGTGAGCGGATTGACCACGTCGCCATAGAGCTCGTCGCGTGATTCATCCTGAAGGGCAAAACCGGCTGTCGGCATCCCGCAAAGCGCCGTGACCGCAACGACCACCCAGCACAGGGTCATCCGTGCTCCCCGACGCGCTCGTTGCAAATACCTGGTGAGGTTTTTCATCGCAGTCCTCCCGTCAGTTGCCAATGTATTGGACCAACGTAAAACGCCGCCGCGTCCACAGGGGGCGCGACGGCGCGAAGGGGGGCGTAAAAGGCGCAAATGGAACGCGGCTCAGTTAAGCGGAACGCTTGGCCTCGAGCTTGGCCTGAGCGGCAGCCAGGCGCGCCAGGGGCACGCGGTAAGGCGAGCAGGACACATAGTCCACATCGGCAACGTTGAACAGGCCCTTGATGGACTTAGGGTCGCCGCCGTGCTCACCGCACACGCCAAAGTGCATGCCGGGGTTGGTAGCTCGGCCCTTCTCGACGGCCATGCGCACGAGCTCCAGCACCGCCGAGTCGATGGTCTCGAAGGGGTTGTCCTTCAAGATCTTCTTATGCATGTACAGCGGGATGAACTTGGCCTCGGCGTCGTCACGCGAGAAACCGAAAGTCGTCTGCGTGAGGTCGTTGGTGCCAAAGCAGAAGAAGTCGGCGTGCTGCGCGATCTCGTCGGCGACCATGCAAGCGCGCGGCAGCTCGAGCATCGTGCCCACGGGAATGTTGAGCTCGACACCTTCCTCGGCCGAAACCTCGGCAATCACGCGCTCGATGACCTCGCGAGTCTGAACGTGCTCGGCCGTAATGGAAACGAGCGGGACCATAATCTCGGGACGCGGGTCGACGCCTTCCTTGATAAGGCGGGCGGCAGCCGTTGCCACGGCACGGACCTGCATGAGCGGCAGGTCGCTAAAGACGACGGACAGGCGCACGCCGCGCAGGCCGAGCATCGGGTTGGACTCGACCATGCCGTCGATACGACGCAGGCGGGCACGCAGGGCGGCGAGTTCTTCCTCGCTGGCGCCGGCGGCCTCCTTCTTGGTGATGGCGACCTCAAGCTCGCGAGGATCATCCAGGAACTCATGCAGCGGCGGATCGAGCAGGCGAACGACCACATCGCGACCGGACATGGTCTTGAACATCACCAAGAAGTCCTCGGTCTGAACCTTGAGCAGATCGGCCAGGGCCTGCTGCTTCACGGTCTCATCGTCAGAAAGGATAAAGCTCTGGATGATGTTCTTGCGATCGCCCAGAAACATGTGCTCGGTGCGGCACAGGCCGATGGCCTCGGCGCCAAACTCGAGCGCGAGCTCGGCATCCTCGGGGTTGTCGGCGTTGACGCGCACGTGGTTGGCGTGGCCTGCGGTCTCGTCCAGGCGGATCTCGTCAGCCCAGGACAGGATGGTGTCCAGGTCTCCAGTGAGCTCGGCGGAGACCAAATCGACAGCGCCATCAACGACAATGCCTTGGGTTCCGTCGATGGAGATGATGTCGCCCTCGTGCAGCACGCGATCGCTGCCCTCGATGCGCACGACCTTCTCGGCCGCGTCGATATGGAAACGCTCGACACCGCAGACGCAGGGGGTACCCATGCCACGGGCGATAACGGCGGCATGGCTCGTCTTACCACCGTGGCTCGTCAAGATACCCTCGGCGGCGACCATACCCTTCAGGTCGTCGGGGTTGGTCTCCCAGCGGACCAGAATGACCTTGTGACCCTCGGCGGAACGTGCGACGGCGTCGTCACTCGAGAACACGACCTCGCCCACAGCGGCACCGGGACTGGCGTTAAGGCCACATGCGAGCGCCTCGTACTTCTTGGAGGAGTCGAACTGCGGGTGCAGGAGCTGGTCGAGCTGCGCGGGGTCGATGCGGCTCACGGCCTCCTCACGGGTGATGAGGCCTTCTTCGACCATCTCGATAGCGATGCGCAGGGCGGCGGTTGCGGTACGCTTGCCCACGCGGGTCTGGAGCATCCAGAGCTTACCCTGTTCGATGGTGAACTCGATATCGCACATGTCGCGGTAGTGATCCTCGAGCGTCAGGAAGACACGCTCAAGCTCCTCACCTGCGGACTCGAGGCCCGGGGTGGTCTTGAGGTCGGCAATGGGCTCGGTGTTGCGGATGCCGGCAACGACGTCCTCGCCCTGGGCGTTGACCAGAAAGTCACCGTAGAACTCCTTGGTGCCGTCGGCCGGATTACGCGTAAAGGCGACACCGGTCGCCGAGGTCTCGCCCTTATTGCCAAAGGCCATAGCCTGGACGTTGACGGCGGTGCCAAGGTCATCGGAAATGCCGTGCTGTCTGCGGTAGATGCAGGCGCGCTCGTTCATCCAGCTACCAAAGACGGCCTGGATAGCGAGGCGCAGCTGGAGCTCCGGATCGTGTGGGAAGACGGGTTTGCCGTCTGCGACCTCGAGGTCGGGGTACAGGGCAGCCTCGACGTTGTCGGAGAAAATGCCCTTGAACGTCTCGACGAGCTCCTGCAGGTCCTCGGCCGATAGCTCGGAGTCGACGCGAACGCCGGCGACCAGGCGTGCCTGGGTCAGGGCGTTCTCGAACAGGTCGGCATCGACACCCATGACGACGTTGGAGAACATCTGGATAAAGCGACGATAGCTGTCCCAGGCAAAGCGCGGGTTCTGCGTCTGGGCGATAAGGCCCTGGACGGAATCGTCGTTGAGGCCCAGGTTGAGGACTGTGTCCATCATGCCGGGCATGGAGAACGGAGCACCCGAGCGTACCGAGACGAGCAGTGGGTCACGGGCGTCGCCAAGCTTCTTGCCGCAGCGGGCCTCGAGGTCGACCTCGGCGGCAACGATTTCGTCGAGCGCGCCCTCCGGCCACACGTTGCCGGCACCAGAGTACTCAACGCAGGTCTGGCAGGTAATGGTAAAGCCACCGGGAACCGGCAGGCCGATACGGCTCATCTCGGCAAGGTTCGCGCCTTTGCCGCCAAGCACGAAGTTCATGGACTTGTCGCCCTCGGTGACACAAGTGCCCTGGGCATCGGTTCCAAAACGGTAAACCCTCTTGCAATCGCTCACGATACTTCCCCTTCCATGCGCTCTCGCGCACGACCGTGGTAACGAATCGACCCGCCGGATGCGGGCCGTGAGGGAACTATACGGCGGGATTTAAACGGGCTTGAGCAGAGGATGCGCGGTTTGGTAAACGTGCTTAAACCTGCGGTAAACGGTAGGTAAAGGTGGTTACCTTATGAAGATACCACTACAATAAATTAGCAGGTCAAATGTAGGTTTCTTGCTAAATCGCTTTACCAAAACCAGTCAATTTGAGACGGGGCATTTTAATCACCGTCCCAGAAAAATCATCCCAGAAAGGACTACTGCTGTTGAGCGCGGAGGGCGGCACGGCGGGCTCTTGCCTCTTGAATCTCTTCGAGGTGAGCAATGATCTCGGAGGCACTTTCCTCGATCGCCTTGCCGTCGGTGCGCACCACAAAGCAACCCAGACGTTTCATGAGGGCACGAGCCTCCTCGAGCTCGCTGCGTACACTCTCGGGCTCGGCATAGGAGCCGGCAACGGCACGGGCATAGTCGTCGCCCAGGCGGCTATCGCGAATCTCGGAAATCACATCGACGGTCGAAATCAGACCGAAGAGACGCATCGGATCGACCTCGTAAATCGACTTGGGCGGCTCCATACCGTGCGCCAGCGGAACGTTGGCGACCTTGTAGCCCTGATAGGCCAAATACATCGACAGCGGCGTCTTGGATGTGCGCGACACGCCCAGCAGCACGATATCGGCACCCGACAGATCATCGCAGCCGCGCCCGTCATCGTGCTCGACAAAGTACTCCATGGCCTCGATGCGGTGGAAATACCTGTCATCGGTCTTATGGATCACACCCGCCACTCCTTTTGGCGGCACGCCAATAAGCGACGACAGCACCGCGAGCGACGGGCCGATCAGGTCGACCGAGCGAATGTGCAGCATGCCCAAGTAGTCGAGTACGCGAGCACGAAGCGCCGGGTCGACGATGGTATGGAACACGGCGATATCGCGATGGTCGGCATCGACTCGCGGGCCCACAAACGACTTGACCTGCTCCACCGAGGTCACCTTAGGCAGACGTAAAACACGAAAAGCCCCTTCATCAAATTGCCCGGACGCCGCAAGCACCACCTCACAAGCGGTATCACCGAGCGAGTCGGAGATAACGATAACGGTGGGACGAGCGGTGACCGGGCAATCCATGCGAGGCTCCTTTTGCGCTTATGCGCAGGCTAGCTTACTTTTTGCGGGCAAGCTCACCAATGTTGGCGATGCCGGAGAATACGGCCTCGAAGCGGTTGAGCAGCTTAAGGCGATTATCGCGGAGCTGCTCGTCCTTGTCCATGACCATAACCTCGTCAAAGAAACGGTCGATGGGGGCACGCAGGGCGGCCAGAGCGGCAAACGCGGCAGGGTAATCCTCGGCAGCAAGGGCGACATCGACGGCGGTCTGAGCGGCCTCGGAGGCGTCGGCAAGCGCAAGCTCGACCTCGCCCATCAGGCTGCGGTCGTACTCCGCACCCAGCTCGGGCTTGGAGATATGCGCGGCGCGGGCATAGGCGGTGGCCAGGTTGTCGAAGGTCTCGGCATCGTTCTTGCGGGCCTCGTCGAGGGCGGCACAGCGGGCGAAGAAGACCGACGGGGCGATGATGTGCACCGCGGAGACGGCGGCAACGGTGTCGGCCGGGATCTTCTCGTCACGGGCCATGCTCACCAGACGACCGTGGAAGAAGTCGCGGACCTGCTGGGCAACCTCGGCGGCGTCAAACTCAATGCCCTGCTCGCTATAGAGCTCGAGCGCAAAGCCAATGAGCGACGTGGGGTCGATCGGCAGACGGTCGCGCAGGATGTTGATGATGCCGATGGCGGCACGACGCAGCGCGTACGGGTCGGAGGAGCCGGTCGGGGGCTCGCCGATGGAAAAAATACCGGCAATGGTATCGAGCTTGTCGGCGCAGGCCACGATGCAGCCAGCGGTGCCCTCGGGCAGCTCATCGCCGGCAAAGCGGGGACGATAATGATCGCGAATGGCGTGGGCGACCTCGTCGTTCTCCCCCATCGCGGAGGCATAATAACCTCCCATCACGCCCTGCTGGCTCGTGAACTCGACGACGGCGTTGGACACCAGGTCGGCCTTGCACAGATGTGCGGCGCGGCCGGCATCAGCGGCCAGATGGGCACCCAGGTGAGCCTCGCGGGCAATAGCGAGCGCGAGCTGCTCAATACGCTCGGACTTGGCGAGCACGCTGCCGAGCTTCTCCTGGAAGGCGACCTTGGCCAGGCGCTCACGGAACTCGTCGAGGGAGATCTTCAGATCCTCCTCGTAGAAGAACTTGGCGTCGTCCAGGCGGGCGCGCACGACACGCTCGTTGCCGTCGATCACGCGCTCGGCATTCTCGGGCTTGCTGTTGGAGACGATTACGAACTCACGCGTCAGCTTGCCTTCGCCGTCATAAATCGGGAAGTAGCGCTGGTTGGTGAGCATAGACTCGCAGATGATCTCGTGCGGGACCTTGAGGAACTCCTCATCGAAGGTACCGACGAGCACCGTCGGCCACTCGCAGAGGTTGATGACTTCCTCAAAGACCTTCTTGGGCGTATCGACGTGGCAGCCGGGGCGCGCAGCCTCGACCTCGGCAATACCGGCAAGGATGGCCTCACGACGGCGCTCGGCAGAAAGCACGCCGGCGTCCTCGAGCACCTGCTCGTAGACGTTGGGGCTGGCGACCACATGGTCACCGGGGCCCAGGACGCGATGGCCGCGCGTGGTGTTGCCGCTCGTCACGTCGGCAAACGACACGGGCACGACGTCCTCGCCCAGAAGGCAGCAGATCCAACGGACCGGACGCACGAACGTCGCGTGCTCGTGGCCCCAGCGCTGGGAGCGGTAGTTGGGCCACTGCAGGCCGGCGATGGTCTTCTCGCACAGGGCCGTCAGGATCGGGGTGGCCGGGGCGGAAGGAATGTTCTTCTCGGCAAAGACGTACTCGCGTCCGTCGGTGTCCTCGCGACGGACCAGATCCTCGGCAGCCACACCGCACTTGCGGGCGAAGCCCTGGGCGGCCTTGGTGGCGTTACCGTCAGCGTCGAAGGCGATGTTGGCCGCGGGGCCGCGCTTGACCTCGTGAACCTCATCGGTCGCAGTGGCGACGTCGGCAACGAGCGCAGCCAGGCGACGCGGGCTCGAGATCACGCGGACCTCGCCGTGGGCCAGACCGGCCTCGTCGAGACCCTTGGCAATCATAGTACCGAGCTGTTTGACGGCATTGTTCAGCGGTGCGGAGGGCATTTCCTCCGTACCGATCTCAAACAGGAAATCCTTAGCGTCTGCCATGGCTTACGCCACCTCGCCTTCCTGATCGGCATTCTCGTTGATTCCGGCGACCTCGGCCATATAGGCCTCGCAGCACGCCTTGGCGACGGCGCGGACGCGCAGGATGTAGTTGGCGCGCTCGACTGCGGACAGCGCACCGCGGGCATCGAGCAGGTTGAAGGCATGGCTGCACTTCATGACGCAGTCATATGCCGGCAGCGGCAGCTTGCGCTCCAGGCAGGAGTGGCACTCGGCCTCGTAGTCGTCAAACTTCTGACGCATCATCTCGACGTTGGCGACCTCAAAGTTGTAAGCGCTGAACTCGCGCTCGTTCTCCAGGAACACGTCGCCGTAGGTCATGGGCGTGCCGTCGGGCAGGTAGCTCCACACCAGGTCATAGACCGAGTTGACGCCCTGGGCGTACATGGCGATGCGCTCCAGGCCATAGGTGATCTCGACGGGCACGGGGTCGACCTCGATACCGCCCACCTGCTGGAAGTACGTAAACTGCGTGACCTCCATGCCATTGAGCCAGACCTCCCAGCCAAGGCCCCAGGCACCGAGCGTCGGGCTCTCCCAGTCGTCCTCGACAAAGCGGACGTCATGGTCGTTGGGGTCCAGGCCAATGGCGGCCAGCGAACCCAGGTAGAGCTCCTGGGCGTTGACCGGTGAGGGCTTGATGAGAACCTGGAACTGATAGTAGTGCTGCATGCGGTTGGGGTTCTCGCCGTAGCGGCCGTCGGCGGGACGGCGGCAGGGCTGCGCATAGCAGGTGCGCCACTCGGCGGGACCGAGCGAGCGCAGCGTGGTCGCGGTATGGAAGGTACCGGCACCGACCTCGGAGTCATAGGGCTGCATAATGACGCAGCCCTGCTCGCCCCAGTACTGCTGGAGGCGCAGGATGATGTCTTGGAAGGAAAGCGATGAAGCGTTCATGCCTCTAATATCCCCTCGTCGAAACGATTACACGGTTAGGTACTGTACTATAGCGGTTTTTAGTCGATAGCGCCGATACGGTTGAGCGGCCAGTAGCGCACAAGTGCAACGGCGATCAAGTCGGAGCGGTCGACCGGGCCAAAGTAGCGGGAGTCAGCAGAGTTCTCGCGGTTGTCGCCCATCACCCACACACAGTCGTCAGGGACGGTGTAGGGATAACTCACCTGAGCGCCGGGGGCTTGGACCGAAAGCGGCCAGCTCATGCCGGTCGTATAGTCTTCGTCGAGCGCCTGGCCGTCGACGACGACCTTGCCGTCCTGAAGGTCGACCGTCTGGCCGGCCGTGGCGATGACGCGCTTTACCAGCACGTCATGCTCGGACGTGGCATCGGGGTTGTGGAACACCACGATATCGCCTTGCTTGACGGGCTGTCCGAGTTCGAGCGTCACCTTCTGCGCCAGAATCTGGTCTCCGATCTCGATCGTGGACTCCATGGAACCGGTAGGCACCACAAAGGGTTCGACCACAAACGAGCGAATCAAGAAGGTGGCGACCAGTGCGATTGCGACAACCACGACCCACTCAAATGCACCCTTTAGCACGGAATGCTGCGATGGGACCATTCTCACTCCTCGCTCTGCGAATACGAAGCGTCCAGGATCTCCTGCGCGTACGCGCGCTCCTCGGCCGTAAGGCGTGCCGTCTCGATAAGATCGGGACGCCAACGACAGGTACGCTCGATGGCGTTTTTGCGACGCCAGGCATCGACCTTGGCGTGGTCGCCGCTTACGAGCACCGGAGGCACGCCCTCGCCATTGAACTCGGCAGGGCGGGTGTACTGCGCGTACTCGAGCAGGCCACCGTCCTCAGCGGTCGAAAAGGACTCGTCCACGTTGCTCATCTCGTCGCCCAAGGCTCCGGGAATGAGCCGTACGACGGCATCGGCCACGACCATAGCGGGCAGCTCGCCGCCCGTAAGCACGTAGTCGCCAATCGAAAGACGCTCATCGGCATACGCATATGCGCGCTCGTCGACACCCTCGTAACGGCTGCACACAAACAGCAGGCGCTCGCTATTGAGCAGGCGCTCGGCAACATGCTGCGTAAAGGGCTCGCCGCAGGGGGTGAAGAACACCACGGTGGGCTTGGGGCCCTCGGAGCTGATAGCCTCGATTGCCTCGGCAATGGGCTCGACCTTCATGAGCATGCCCTGCCCGCCGCCATACGGCTCGTCATCGACGGTACGATGGCGGTCGTGCGTCCAGTCGCGCAGGTTATACGCCTTAAAATCAAAAAGGCCGGCCTTGCGGGCGCGGCCCAAAATCGACGTGGACATGACGGGCTCAAACATCTCGGGAAAGACCGAAAGGGTCTCAATCAGCATGCTGTCCTCCCTACTTGTCCATATCGATCAAGCCGTCCATAACGTGGACGGAAATTGCTCCTGTGTCGGGAAGATCGAGCACAACCTGCTCGATCACGGGAATCAGCACCTCGCCGTACCGATCGCCCTCGACAGCCCAAACATCGTTGGCGGGCGTCGACATGATCTCGACAATCGTGCCGAGCGAACCAAAGCGCTCATCGACCACCTCGCGACCCATGAGGTCGGTATAGGCGGCGTCGAGCGAATCGAGCTCAAAGTCGTCACGATTGGCCAGCACATAGCATCCGGTGATGCCCTCAGCGGCCGTCAAGTCATCTATGCCCTCAAACGAGACCAGATCGCCATCGCCCGTATTGGTGACGGACACGACCGTGCAAAAACGGTCGCGCTTGAGCGCCGGTGGCGTCAAAGCGACGCGCATACCCGGCTTCAATACAGAAGGAAGCCCCCGCAGCGGCTGCGCGAGGACCTCCCCCTTCCTTCCGTGCGGCTTGACCACACGGGCGATGTTTTTGTACTGGGACCTCAAGGTCCTAGCCCAGAACCTCTACCTCGACAGCAGTGTCGAGGCGAGCGGCCAGTGCACGGGCGAGCGTGCGAATGGCCTTGATGGTACGGCCACGACGGCCGATGACCTTAGCGACGTCATCCTCGGCAACCGAGACCTCAATCGTAGAGGCGTCGTCGCCATCGATGACTTCGAGGCTCACGGAATCCGGGTCGTCGACGATCTGAACAACGAGATATTCGACGAGATCGGCGATGCGATCTGAGAGCATTGCCTCACCCTCGAGCTGTGCAGCGTCAACCTCAGGCACGATTTACTCCTCGGCGCCCTCAGCGGCCTCAGCGGCAGCCTTAGCGGCCTCGGCCTCTTTGGCGAGCTGCTTCTTGGACTTCTTGACGACGGTCTCGGTCTTCTCGCCCTCGTTAGCGGCCTTGACCAGAGCGGCGACGGCGTCGGTGAGCTGAGCGCCCTTGGACTGCCAGTCGGCAATCTTCTCGAGGTCGAGGTTGATGGTCTTGGGGGCGGTCATCGGGTTGTAGCGGCCAACCTCCTCGATGATACGACCGTCACGCGGGGCGCGGGAATCGGCGACGACGACACGGTAGTACGGACGCTTCTTAGCGCCGTGACGAGCAAGGCGAATCTTGACTGCCAAAGGAAACTCCTCCAACCAAGCAGCTTTAGGCTGCAACTACAAACAAACAGTTGAACATAATACGCCATCGACGCGGGCAGGTGAAGTCCGTGAGACCAACTTCTTCGGTGTAGTCGAGGGCAAATCCATATCTTAGACAAGAATTCGCGATTTGCAAGCACATACACGCACCCCACATGAGCTGCGCGGTATACTCATGACATGGAAAGACGCGAACATACATACGGTTATGAGGATGCCATGGGCGTCACGCCGCCTCCCTGGACGGGTCCGGCGGTGGGCCTCATGGACCTCGATGCGTTTTTTGCGAGCGTGGAGATGCTCGATCATCCCGAATGGCGCGGAAAGCCGCTCATCGTTGGCGGAGACGCCGAGTCACGCGGCGTCGTGTCCACGTGTTCGTACGAGGCGCGTCGCTTTGGCGTGCATTCTGCCATGCCCTCGGCCGAGGCGCGGCGCCTGTGCCCGCAGGCCATTTGGACGCACGGACACTTTGATCGCTACCGTGAGGTGAGCACGCAGGTCATGGCGATTCTCGCCGATGAGACACCGCGCGTGGAGCGTGTATCCATCGACGAGGCCTTTATCGATATCACGCCAGGCCGCTTTGCACCCGAAGACCCGCTGCTGGTTGCGCGGCGTATCAGCGACCGCGTGGCAGAGCTGGGAGTGACCTGCTCCATTGGCGTAGGCTGCAACAAAACAGTGGCCAAAATCGCAAGCGAGCGCGACAAGCCGTTTGGTCTGACTATTGTTCGCCCCGGTACGGAACAGCGGTTTTTGGCCGCGCTGCCGGTATCTGCCATGAGCGGCATCGGGCGTTCGGCCGAGGAGCGGCTGCGTCGCATGCGCATCTATACGCTCGGCGAGCTTTCACGCGCGCCAGAGTCCACCCTGGCTGCAATCTTTGGCGTAAATGGCGAGCGCATGCGTCAACGTGCTTTGGGGCTCGAAGTATCCGAGGTCACCAGCTTGGATGAGGAACGTGAAGTTAAATCGGTGAGCAACGAGCGCACCTTTGCGAAGGATTTGACTGAGCGTGGGGATATCGAGGCGGCGATCGCGCTGCTCGGCGAGTCGGTCGGGCGCCGCCTGCGCCGTCAGGAGCTGACGGGCGGAACCGTCACGCTCAAGCTCAAATACTCTTACGGCAGCGGACGCACGGCACAGCGCCGCTTGCCCCACCCCACCGATGACGAAAATATCTTTGTGGCCGTAGCGCTCGAGCTGCTCGACAATATCTGGCAAGAAGGCATGCACGTGCGTCTGGCGGGTATCGGCATGAGCGACTTCAACCACCAAGGCGGTATCCAGACCGACCTGTTCTGCGAGATCGATGACCGCGGAGCCCAATCTAGCGACCGCCGCGACCTCTCCGTCGCCATCGACGCCGTCCGAGACAAATTCGGCGACACCGCCCTATCCTTCGGCCGCCAATCCCGCTTCTCCTCCCAATGATTTGCGTTTTGGGCAAAAAGAAAGCCGGGCAGTTGCAGGTAGCGCAACTGCCCGGCGAGCGGTAGAGGGTGGCTCTAGGGAAGCCCCGGCCCAAATAAGGTCCTAGAGGAGGTTGAGGGGGAGCTGGGGAGCGTCGCCCCAGAGCTTCTCGAGGCGGTAAAAGTCGCGGGCCTCGGGGGTGAAGACGTGGACGACGACCGAGCCGTAGTCCATGAGCATCCAGGTCTTCTGCTCGCGGCCCTCGATGGAGAACGGGTGCTCACAGCAAGCCTCGGCGACCTTCTCCTCGATCTCGTCGACGATAGAATCGACCTGACGGTTATTGGTACCGGTGGCGAGTACAAAGTAGTCGCACACGTCGGAGAGCTCGGTCAGGTCGAGCACCTGCACGTCCTCCCCCTTCTTGTCGTAGGCGGCCTGCGCGGCGGCGCGGGCGACATCCTCGGCGGCGACACCGCTCGCGGACAGCGAGGCAGCGGTGCGGTCGGACGTGGCGACGAAGCTCTTGTGCTCCACACCTTCAAGAATCTGCTCATCGGTCATGGTATCGTCGGCCATGGAATACCTCTTTCTAGACACACCCGAGCTAGCGCAGCTGGGCGTAATGGTTGTAAATCGTAATAGCCGTGGGATAAAGATAACGCCCGGACTGGATCACGTAGACCAGACCCTGCGCAAAACAGGAGAAGAACAACTCGTCAAGCGTCGACTCCCCCACCATCTTGCGCAGCGCGTGGGCATAATCACCATGGCGGTTGGGCTCGATGGCGTCGGCCACAAAGGCCACCATATCAAGCGGCGTCATGTCGCAGGCGCCCACGGTGTGACGGTCGACAGCCTGGAAAACGGCTGGCGATAGCTCGGGAAATAGCTGCGGAAGCTCATAGGCGGCTACCGGACCATGCAAAAGCGGCGTCGCGGCAGACGGAGAGCCGGCAATCTTAATGCCGTAATGCAGGGCGCGCGTGACCAGCTCGTCGTCGGAGAGCACCTTATCCCAGTCATGGATCAGGCCAGCGGCAGCAGCATCAAAGCGGTCGACACCGTATACCTCGGCTAGGTGCAGCGCAGTCTCGGCAACCCCGAGCGAATGCACGTAGCGCTTACGTTTATCCTTCATGCGCACATCGAGCAACTCGTGGATACGCGTCAATAGCGCGCGCTCGTCGCCCTCAAACTGATCTTCTACCGACAACGTTCTCCCCCATCAATCAAAATCGTCCTGCCCAAGATCGGCATACAGCCCGCGTTTACGGATATAGCCGAGCACAGACTCGCTCGTAAGATAGCGCACGCTCATGCCGCGGGCAACTCGCTTGCGAATGTTGGTCGAACTAATCGCCAGCGCCGGAATCTGGATATACCGCACGTCAAACGGCAAGCCCGACTCTTTGATTCGCGCGCGAGCAGTATCGATATCAAAGCCCGGTCGCGTCGCCGCAATAAACGTGGCAAGCTCGGCGATTCGGTCGGCATCATGCCAGGTCACAATATCGATAATCGCGTCGGCGCCCGTAATAAAGTAGAGCTTTACCTGAGGCGGGTAAAAATCGCGAAGGGCATGAAGCGTATCGGCCGTATAGGTCACGCCCGGACGGTCGATCTCGAAACGGCTCGCCAAAAAAGCCGGATTCGCAGCGGTGGCGAGGACCGTCATGGCATAACGGTCCTCGGCAGGCGTCACCGGTTTGTCGAGCTTAAATGCGGGAGAGCCGGCTGGCATAAAGAGCACGGCGTCCAAATCGAGCGACTCGCGCGCCTGCTCGGCGGTAACCAAGTGCCCGTAATGAATCGGGTCGAAGGTGCCGCCCATAATGCCAAGCCGAAACTCCTGCCCATCCTTGATAGGCAGCTCAGGCAGACCAATTCCACCGCGCAGCGACATGACTTACTCGCCCTCCGGTGTCTCGACATCGTCCGCGACTTCTGCCGCATCGACAACCTCGACGCCCTCGTCCGCAGCATCGGCTACGTCAACGACCTCAACGCCTTCGTCCTCAAGCTCCTCCTCGTACTCCGAGAAGTCCTCGGCGCCCTCAAAGTCAAAGGCGCGCTGGCAAATGCGGACCTCGTCGCCCGCACGGCAGCCGGCCTTCTCGAGCGCGTCGTCAACACCCATGCGCGCAAACTTATGCTGCAGGTAGATGACAGCCTCCTCGTTTTCCCAATCGGTCTGGATAACCATACGCTCGATGGCGCGACCGACCACGCGGAAGGCATGGGGCTCTTCTTGAACAATGCGGAAACGCTTCTCACGCTGCAGGCGGCGGCGCTCCCACTCATCGTCGCGCAGATCGACCGGCTCATCGGAGACAGCCAACTCGGCGCGCAGCTTAGCCACCTGCTCGCCCACGGCAAGCATCAACGTGTTGAGGCCGGCGCCCGTCACAGCAGACACGGCAAAGAACATATGTCCATCGTCGAGCGCGGCGCGTTTGAGGTCGGCAATCTTGTCAGCCGTGCCCGGCGCATCGCACTTGTTGGCGACAACGATCTGCGGACGCTCCGAAAGCTCGGCGCCATACTGCTCGAGCTCGCGGTTGATAATGCGATAGTCCTCGACGGGATCACGATCCTCAAAACCGCCCGTCATATCGACGACATGCATGATGAGTGCCGTGCGCTCGATGTGGCGCAGGAACTGATGGCCCAGACCCTTGCCCTCGCTCGCACCCTCAATGAGGCCGGGGACGTCGGCAACGACATAGGAGTACTCGCCGGCACGCACCATACCCAGGTTGGGCACGAGTGTGGTAAACGGATAGTCGGCGATCTTGGGTCGGGCAGCACTCATGCGCGCGATAAGCGAGGATTTGCCCACCGAGGGGAAGCCCACGAGCGCGGCATCGGCCATGAGCTTCATCTCGAGCTCAATCCAGTGCTCCTCGGCCGGCTCGCCCAGCTGGGCGAACGCGGGCGCGCGGCGCACCGACGTCACAAAGTGCGTATTGCCCAGGCCACCGGCACCGCCGGGCGCTACGACAACACGCTCGCCATCATGCACCAAGTCGGCAATCTCGAACATCGGGGTCTGCGTCTCGGGGTCGAGCTCGCGCACCACGGTACCCATGGGAACCTTAAGGATCAGGTCCTCGCCGCTCTTGCCATTGCGGCGGGCTCCCTGACCGTGCGTTCCGCGCTCGGCACGAAAGTGATGCTTAAAGCGGTAATCGATCAGCGAAGACAGCTGAGCATCGGCCTGGATGACGACATTGCCGCCACGACCGCCGTCGCCGCCATCGGGGCCACCCTTGGGGACAAAGGCCTCGCGCCTAAACGACATGCATCCGGCACCGCCGTCGCCGCCGCACACGTTAATGCGGCTGATATCGGTGAACTGTGACAACAGAATCGCCTCCTACAAAAAGAGGGAGACCCTTGAATCCTAAAACTCAAGTGCCTCCCACATATGTGCTCTATGAAGGGTGAATTACGCGTTCGCGAGCGGGCGTACGCTGACCCTGTGCTTGATACCCTTGTGGAACTCAACGGTACCGTCGACCAGCGCGAACAGCGTGTCGTCCTTGCCACGGCCAACGTTCTCACCCGGGTGGATGTGCGTACCGTGCTGACGGACGAGAATCGTGCCCGTGGTTACCGTCTGGCCGGCGAAGCGCTTCGTGCCAAGGCGCTGACCGCGGGAGTCACGGCCATTACGGGAGGAACCGAGTCCTTTTTTGTGTGCCATTGTGTATACCTACTCTTTCGTTACGAGTGTAATCTACTCGGCGACGGGAGCCTCGGCAACAGCCTCGGCCTCTGCCTTGACAGCCTTCTTGGCGCGGGACGTAGCCTGGACCTTCACGATCTTCAGCTTGGTGAGCTGCTGACGGTGACCCTTCAGACGACGATAGCGCTTACGCTTGTGGAACTTGAAGACCAGCTGCTTCTCGCCCTTGAACTGCTCAACGATCTGAGCGGTAACCTTGGCCTTGGCCAGCTTGTCGGGATCGGTGACGATCTTCTTACCATCGTTGAGGAAGATGACCGGCAGGGTGACCTTGTCGCCCTCATTGCCCTCGATCTTCTCGACGGTGATGACATCGTCGGTGGCGACCTTGTACTGCTTGCCGCCCGTGTTAACGATTGCGTACATGTTTACTTGCCCTTCATGCATCAGTTAGTGCAACAGCCGAATATAGTAGCAGGCGATAATACCCCCGTCAACGAGTATGTGGAGCAAATCCACAAGTTCGCACAGGTATGGGGCTGACGAGTCGTCCCTCGTCGTCCTCGCATGCTTGATTCTGACGCTCGACATCGTAGGAGCAGATGGTCACGAGGTCTTGCATACCGGTGGAAACAATAGGTGCATCGACGCCCGGGGTCAAGCCCTGCAACAAAACATCAGCAGCAGAAAGCAAAATCTCCGGACGCATAGAGCCCTCGTTGTCGGCATGGGTGTCGAGCATGAGCACCAGATGGTCCTCACGCTCCCCCGCCGCGAGCTCATAGCCAACGAGCGTATGGTCCAGATCAAGACGCTTGCTCTTCTTGCCGCGCGCATAGTCAATGCCATGGCCTGCACGCAGCGTGTCGATCGCAGCTCGCATCTCGTCGGCACTCACGGGAGCCTCGGGGTCCAGGTGCAAGTCGATGCGGTACGACAGACGCGTAAGCTGAGCCGTCAGCGCCGGCGTGCGCACGTCGATGTAGGCGGCCTCGATAGGCGCCAGATCGGCAGGCGATGCCGCCGCCAGGCGCTCAAAGGCCTCGTCGAGCGCGACGAACTCGGTCATAAACAGGTCATACCACTCGCAGGTCGACGACGTGCCCACGGGCAGCGCCGACGAAAAGCCCACGCGCATATGCGGCGAGAAGCCCTGCGTTACGGCATAGGGCAGGCCCGCACGACGCACGATGCGCTCAATGGTATGGATTAGTTCCAGATGGCCCAGGTACTTAAGGCGATCACGCTTGCCGTAGCGAACGCGCAGCCTAAAGAGCGTGGGATTGTCGGTCAAGCGCTCACTCATGCGCGATCACCCATCAATACGTTCTTGGCGTGGAGCGTGGGACAGATTCCGCAGCCGGTGCACGACGTGCGGGTGCAATCGGGCGTCGTAACGCCCTCGAGCGAACGGCGGTATTCGCGCTCGAGGAAACCGCGCGAGCAGCCGGGGCTCACGTGCTCCCAGGGCAGGCGCCAGTCCAGCTCGTAGGGCAGGTGCACCAGCTCGTTGAGGTCGATGCCGTTTTTGGCAGCGGCCTCCTTCCAGTTGTCGAGCGAGAAATGCTCCACCCAGGCGTCGAAGCGCGAGCCCGCACGCCAGGCATCAATGATGACCGGCGTCATATCGCGACCGGCACGGGAGAGCGCAGCCTCGATAAGCGAGGTCTCCGCATCGTGGTAATGCACGCGAACGGCACGGTTGCGCACGCTCGTGATGAGCAGCTTCTGGCGGCGCTTGACGTCGTCGTAATCGAGCTGAGGGCACCACTGGAAGGGTGTTGCCGCCTTGGGGATGAACACCGAAACAGAGATAGACACCGAGATAGACCCGCGGCGCGCCTTGGGCACCACGGAGCGGCCGAGCTCCAGCACGTGATCGGCCAGGTTGGCGATAGCCACGATGTCCTCGTCGCGCTCCCCGGGAAGGCCCATCATGAAGTAGAGCTTCATGCGGTTCCAACCGGCCTCGAAGGCGGCCTTGGCCGCGCGATCCAAGTCCTCCTCGGTCACGTTCTTGTTGATGATGTCGCGCATACGCTGGCTACCCGCCTCGGGCGCGAACGTCAGGCCGCCCTTCTTTTCGCCGGCGACCGACTCGGCCATATCAACGCCAAACGAATCCAAGCGCTGCGACGGAATGGACACGCGAATGCCCGTGTCCTCCAGACGACGGTTGAGCCTACCGAGCACGTCGCGGATGCAGGAGTGGTCGGTCGTCGAAAGCGAAGTAAGCGACACCTCGTCATAGCCAGTCTTTTCCAAGCCCTGGATCACCGATGACACGATCTGGTCGGCCGAGCGCTCGCGTACCGGACGATACGTCATGCCTGCCTGGCAAAAACGGCAGCCGCGGGCGCAGCCACGCAGGATCTCGATAGACAGGCGATCGTGGACGAGCTGCGCATACGGCACACACGACTGAGAAAGCGGATCGGTGGCACCAAAGTCCTCGACGACACGCTTGTAGACTACCGGCGGGACGTCCTTGCCCTCGCGCGGCACGGTGTAGCCATGCGGCGAGCAGGGCTCGTCATGGCGCACCTCATACAGGGACGGCACATAGGTACCGGCGACCGTCGCGAGCTGCTCGACAATCTGAGCGCGGGAGACACCCTCGTCGCGCAAGCGGCGATGCAGCTGACAGATCTCGAGCAGCGACTCCTCGCCCTCGCCAATGAGGATGGCATCGAAAAAGGCCGCGTACGGCTCGGGGTTATACACCGAGGGACCACCGGCGACGATGATGGGATCGTCCTCGGTGCGGTCGGCAGCCAACAGCGGAATGCCGGCGAGATCGAGCGCTTCGAGGAAGTTCGTCACAGCCATTTCGTGCGGCACGTGCATGCCGACGATGTCGAACGAGGCCACGGGCGCTGCACCCTCGAGCGACAGCAGCGGAATCCCCGCCTCGCGCATGGCATCGCCCATATCAGGCCACGGCACGTAGCCGCGCTCGCAGGAGATGCCCTCGGCCTGATTAAGGATGTTGTAGAGAATGGCGATGCCCTGGTTGGGCAGACCGACCTCATACACGTCCGGATAGATCATGCAGCAGCGATAGTCGGCATCGGCCTTTGAGAGCGTGCCCCACTCGTGGTCGATATAGCGACTCGGCTTTTCGACCTTGGCGAGCAGTGGCTCGATCAGATGAAAACAGTCTTGGTATGGAACGCGCAAAAGAAACCCCTAAGCAGCGAGATCGGATGCGTCTTGGTAGGACGCCATAGGACGGGTGGCACCGGCGACCGTGGTCACCAGGTCGCGAACGCGCGAGAACGTGGCAGCAGCGACCTCGTTGGCGCGGCTGTAGTCGACATCGCGCTCGTAGAGCGACACGAGCGCGCGGCCCATGCCATAGGTACCAGCGGCTGCGGTAAGCGCCTTAACGACAAAGCCGATGTGCGGCGTCTGCTTCACCAATGCGCGGGTGACGGCGCGAATCACCAGACCGCCGGCGAGCACGCCCGCGACCTCATAGCCGCGCTCGGGCTTTATGCCGCGTCCAAAGATGGCCGCCAGCTCAAAGAGCATGCCCACCTGCGCCAGCGCCATCACGGGATAGTCGGCACCCGGCAAAAACACCAGGGCGCCCGTCGCCATGTTGGTGAGCGCGCACGAGGTAATGATGCGATTTGCCGCTGCAATGCGCATAAAGGCAAAGTTGGCGGCAAAAGCCGTCTCCTTGTCCGTACGATCGAGGATCCAGCGGGCAAGCGTCTCGAGCAGATAGGTCTTATCGGTCGCCGCCACCACTCCGAGCATGGGCGTAGATTCCTCAACGAACGGCACCTCGACGGCGGACTCGGCAAGCACGCACACGGGCGCGCCGGCAATCACGAGCTCCTGCACAGCACTCTCCAGGCGGACGGATCCGCACGAGAGGACCAACACCACGTCGGTATCGGCCTTGGGAACGATACGGTCCTCCCCCAGGCGATCAACACGCACAATGCCCGAAGTCGTCTGCGGCACAAAGGCATCACGCACCGTCTCGACCAAAAAGCGAGACGCGGTCGAATCAAGGTAAACCGAGACACGCACCGGTGTATCGGAATCCTTCTTAACAGACGCGCCCATCTTAAAAGCGCTGGTCAACTTATCTACGGGAATCTTCATGGCAAACCCCTCCAGCGGTTACGCGGCGCCCGAACGATGCCGCCATATGGATTGTACGATACCCACCGTCAGCAACTGAATCATCATCGACGACGAACCAAAACTAATAAACGGCAGCGGAATACCGGTAATCGGCATCATGCCAATGCACATGCCGATGTTCTCGAAGGTCTGGAACGCCCACATGCCGACGATACCCACGCACGATAGGCGCAAGAACAGTGACTCGCACTTAAAGGCAACGCGGATCGTCGAGAAGATCAGCAGCACGTAGAGGCACAGGAGCAAAAAGGAGCCGCAGAAGCCGAAAGTCTCGGACAGGAAGGCGAAGACGAAGTCGGTGTGGAACTCGGGTAGAAAGCCGCCGGCCGACTGCGTCGCGTGGCCCAGGCCCTTACCAAAGAATCCACCCGAGCCGACGGCAATGAGCGACTGCTGCAGGTTGTAGGCATCGTCCGAATTGGCATTGTCGGGGTCGATGAAGACTGTCAGACGATTCATCTGATACTGCTTGATTAGCACGTCGTGGCCAAGGAGCGAATCAAAGACCGAGTCGAGCGCCAAGATGAGCGCAATCAAACCAACCAGCAGGGCCAAGGTCGACAGCACCCATTCGCGGCGTGCACCGCTCATGCAGATGACGATGGCACCCGAGACCAGCACGACCAGGCCCGAGCCCAGGTCGCCCATGGCGACGACGGCCAAAAACGGGATGGACAGCATACCGCAGAGCTTGACGTAGTCGCGAACGGTATCGATGCGGCCGTTGTATTGCGAGCCAAGCGTGGCCATAAAGAAAATGGTGATGAGCTTGGCAAGCTCAACGGGCTGGAAGGTCAGGCCGATACCGGGGATTTTGATCCAGCCCGTCATGCCCAGACCGCCCGTATAGGACAGACCCGGAATCTTGGGCGAGAAGATCACAATAAGGTCAATGACGAGCAGGGCCGTCGAAAAGTTGGAAATGCCACGCAGGTCGGTGCGCCAAACGAGCACCGCCAGCACCGCGCCAATGCCAATGCCCAGCAGGTGGCGCGAGAACGAGGCATCGGCCTTAAACTGCGACGCCGACCAAATGATGATGGCGCCATAGGCAACGAGCGCGACGGTAGCCAGCAGCACGCCGATGTGTACCTTCTGGCGGAACGTGCCGCGCGAGGCCGAGAGCTGCTTGTTAACGCGGTCCAGGCTGCTGCGAGAGCCGGTTTTGGTTGAGCGGAACAGGTCCGCCGGCGAAAAGTCCATCGCAACCTCCTATCGAACCGAGGAATCGCCCGTGGCCGTCGACGTGTCGGGCTCGTCATAAATCGCACCGAGGACATCGCGCACGACGTGCAACGCGGTATCGGAGCCGCCACCGCCCTGCTCCAAGATAGTGGCAATCACGTACTTAGGGTCATCGGCCGGCGCGTAGGCGCAAAACCACGCGTAATCGTCCTCGCCGCTCTTCTCGCCCGTGCCGGACTTGCCGTAGACCGTAGGGGTCAGGGAGTTAAAGTGCGCGGCGGTCGAAGTCGACGCGGAGTAAATCACATCGTGCATGCCGTTGCGGACCAACTCAAGATCGGCATCGTTGTTAATTTGAGCCTCGAGGCGCTTCTTCTTGCCCTTGCCGTTGTACTTGTAGGCGTCACCGTCGCCATCGCGCGACACGGCTGACAAAAACACGTGAGGCACGTACTGTTTGCCGCCGTTAGCAATGCCCATATAGGCGCAGGCCATCTGCAGCGGTGTCACCAGAATGTCGCCCTGGCCGATGGCAATGTTGGTCATATCGCCGGCATTCCACTTGCGGTCCTCGGCAGATGCGTCGGTAAAGTAAGACTCTTTCCACTCGGCATCGGGAATACGGCCCGCGCCCTCACTCGGCAGATCGATACCGCAGGTCTTGCCTAGGCCCCAGCGACGAAAGACCTCCTGCAGGCCCTCGGAATGTTGCTCGTCATAGAAGAACGCCTTGCCCATGTCGTAGAAGACGGGGTCGCACGAGTTGGCGATACCCGACTGCAGCGTCATGGTGCCGTGGCCAGACGTCAGCCAGCAGCGCTTGCCCCAAGCCTTGCCCAGGCCCGTCCAATAGCCCGTGCAGTTAGTTGTCTGCGTTGAAGTGTAGGTTCCAAACTCAAGACCGGCCAGAGCAGAGAGCGGCTTGATGGTCGAGGCCGACATGTACTGTCCGCTAATAGCGCGGTTGAGCAGCGGATGCGAACCCTTGTCATCATTGAGCTCGGTCCATACGTCGTTTGAGACACCACCGATAAAGACGGACGGATCGAACTTGGGCTCGCTCGCCATGCCCAGGATCTCGCCATTGTTGGGATCGAGACACACCACAGCGCCGTTGCCGGCGTTACTGTATCCCGTGGTCTTGGCGAGTTCGATAGCACTCGCCAACGCCGTCTCGCAGGCTTGCTGAATCTTGAGGTCAAGCGTGAGCTTAATGTCGGAGCCGGCCTTGGCAGGCACGGCGCCGGCCTGTCCGGTCACGTTGCCCGAGGCATCGACCTTAACCGTCTGCTCGCCGCGAATACCCTGCAGCAAGTTCTCGTAGTAGCTCTCGACGCCCGCCTGGCCCACGATATCGCCCGACTGGTACGTAATATGACCGGCGGAGCTATCGTTATCGCCCGAAGCCTTCTTGTTCTGCGCCTCGAGCTGCTCGGAGGTAATGGTGCCGGTATAGCCCAAAATGTGACAGGCCGTCTCGCCGTACGGGTACTGGCGCTCGGTGCGCTCGGCAATCTTCACGCCCGGGAACTCGCCGGCATGCTCCTTGATATAGGCAACCGTGGAGCGGCGCACGTCCGTCGCGATGGTATGCAGGCTCTGAGCGCCCTCGGAATTGTCCTGGATATTGCGCAGCACCGCGACGTAGGGCATACCGAGCACGTTGGCAAGATGGCGCACCAGCACGGTGTCATCGGCCAGGTCGCGATAGGAGACGACGGCAAGTGAGGGACGGTTTTGCACAAGCGCCACACCATTGCGATCGAGGATCCGCCCGCGCACAGCCGGCGTGGTGACAGTGCGGGTCTGGTTGCTCTTGGCCTGCTTGTCGTAGTAGTCCGACGAGACCATCTGCATGCCCCACAGCTTGACGGCGAGCGCGGCAAACATCGCGCCCACGCCGGCGGTGAGGATGGAGAAGCGACCCTTGAAGGCGGTCGCGGCGGTATTGCCCTCGCCCTCGGTGGCGCGCGGGGCCGTTCCATGCTGTGTGTCGTAGGTAAAACGGGAATCGCCGCGGCGCATGATGACCAGCGCGACAACAATGGCCACGACCAGCACGATACCGGCGATAATAACCGTCAACTGGGAAGACATCTACGGGCCTCCCCTATTTGAGTTTACGGGTCTTGGGCTTGAAGCGCATGCCCGTCTGATGACCGCCGCGCGCGGAGAATCCGTAACCGGACTGCGGCACGACACCGGACATCAAAAACGGAATGGCAACCAGACCCGTCAGGATCGAAGACGGCAGTGCATGGCCAAAAACAGCCACCACAAAGCTCGTCTCCAGACCCATAAACAGCAAGATGATGCTGTAGACCACGTTGATGGCAAGCGCGAAGGCACCCACGGTAATACCGCGCGCGCTCGGGGAGCCGCCCGTCTGACCGGCCGCGCTGTGCACCAGGGCAAAACTGCCCACCGTCAGCAGCAGCGACATAACGCCCACCGGAACGGCGGCGGAAAGATCATAGAACAGGCCACTGCAAAAACCGCAGACGACAGCCCGCGTGGGATTGCCCGAGAACACGCTCAGGCACACCAGGATAATCATAAAGTTGACGCGACCGCCCGCGATGGAAATCTGCGGCGCCAGGCCCGCCTGCAGGAGCACGCAGACAATGGCGGCGATAGCAAACGTACGGGAGCTCGCCCCCTGTTCGTGTAGATCCATGGACATGCCCTCCCTATTCGCTCGAGCCGGAATCGGCTGTCTCGGACGAGTCGGAGCTCTCGTCCGAGTCCTCGTCCTTCGTCTTGGTCGCCGAATCGCGCGAGGTGCCCTGCGGCGTGCCGTTAGCAGAGCTCACGTCCTCGTCCGAGGCCGACTGCTCATCGGTCAGCGAGGTGATGACGAGCACCTCCTCGTTATTCTCTGCCGTGGTCTGGGCGCGGACGACGATGGTGTAATACACATCGTTGGCCGACTTCTCCACAGAGGAGACGGTACCGAGCGGCAGACCCTTGGGGAACACGCCGCCAATGCCAGAGGTCACGATGATGTCGCCAACTTTGACGTCGGAGTCGACGCTCACGTACTCAAGGCGCAGGGTGCCATCGGGCTGGCCCTGTAGCATACCCTGGGCACGCGTGTCCTGCACCATAGCCGACACGCCCGAGTTCTCGTCGCCAATCAGGCGCACGGTAGAGGTCTTAGCTGACACCTCGATAATCTGGCCGATAACACCGGCAGAACTCGTCACGGGCATGTTGATGGTAAGGCCGTCGGCAGAGCCCTTGTCGATGGTAACGGTCGAGGTCCAGGCATCGCCCGACGCACCGACAATACGAGCAGCGGTCGACTTAAGGTTGTAGGTCGATTGCAGGCCGACCAGGCCCTCCAGGCGCTCGGCAGTCTTTTGAGCCTCGGAAAGCTCAGCGACCTTAGAGGTCAGCACCTCGTTTTGCTTCTTGAGGTCGTCGAGCGACTCCTGCGATGCCGTGAGGTTGGAGAACACGTTGCCGATCGCGTTAAAGGGAGCCGCCACGGCCGAGCCCACAAAGCGCACCGGCGAGGTAATCGTCGTCACACCCGAGCGCACGGCATGAATCGGCCCGGCCTCGCCCTCACGGATATAAAACGTGAGCAGCAACACCGAAATCAGGCTGAAAACAATCAACGGGCGCATACCCGTTGATTGTCGCTTGGTATTCAGATTTGGAGAGAAACCCGAAGATCGTGCCAAATGGAATCCACCTTTTGGAAATTAAGCATTGGTTTGGACGAAGCCACCGTCAAAGGCGTTGGCCTCGAGCACGCGGGCGCAACCGTTTACGACGTTATCGAGTGCCGTGGGGCTAACGTTGACCGAAACGCCGGTCTCGTCGCGCAGGCGCACGTCGAGGCCGCGCAGCAGCGCACCGCCGCCGGTCAGCAGAATGCCGTAGTACATAAGGTCCGAGGCAAGATCGGGCGGCGTGGCGTCCAGAGCGTCCTTAACGGCCTTGGCCATCTCGTCGAGCGGCTTGTTGAGCGCGCGACGAATCTCCTCGCTCTCGATACGCACGGTCTTAGGCAGGCCCGTGATAACGTCGCGTCCGTTAACCTCAACGTCGAGCTCATCCTTGAGCGGCACGGCGGAGCCGACCTTGATCTTGATGTCCTCGGCCGTGCGCTCGCCGATAGCCAGGTTGTAGGCATCGCGAACATGAGTGAGGATAGCCTGGTCGAACTCGTCGCCGGCAATGCGGATGGACTGCGACACGACAATACCGCCCATAGCGATAACGGCGACCTCGGTGGTGCCGCCGCCGATATCGATGACCATGGAGCCCGTAGGCTCCTCGACGGGTAGGTCGGCGCCGATGGCAGCCGCCATGGGCTCCTCGATCAGATAGGCCTGGCGAGCGCCGGCCTGGATCGTGGCCTCAAAGACGGCGCGCTTCTCGACCGACGTGACGCCGGAAGGAACACAGACGACGACGCGCGGACGCGGAGTCCACGGATAGCGCTTCTCGGAAGCCTTGTCGATAAAGTAGCGAAGCATGGCCTCGGTGACATCGAAGTCGGCGATGACGCCGTCCTTAAGGGGACGAACGGCAACGATGTTGCCGGGCGTACGGCCGAGCATACGCTTGGCCTCGATGCCGACTGCCAGGATGCGCTCGTCGTTCTTGTCGATAGCGACAACGGAGGGTTCGCGGATGACGATGCCCTTGCCGCGCACGGAGACGAGCGTATTGGCGGTGCCGAGGTCGATAGCGAGATCGCCCGCATAGCTACCGAAGAACATATCCATCAAAGAAAACAACGCAACTCCTGATGTGTTGGATGATTGCTGGAAAACTACTAGCCCATCATACTAGCGCAAGCCCGGCACCTCACTTGCGGTGAAGCGCCGGGCAGAGCCAAATCTCATAAGGTCACTACTGGTTGTCAGCGGCCGAGAAATCGATGTCGAGCGAGGAGACGGCCCAACCGATATGGTTGTCGGAGCGCACGAATTTAACGGTGTACTCCTGCTCGCCGCCCTTGGACAGCGAAGCCTTCACCTTGGCGGTGGTCTCGGTCATGGACTGATCCATACCCTCGATCGAGACGGTGGCGCCCTGCGGGATCGAGGAGACGATCATCGCCTTGGCGTCCTCGGACAGGCTCGAGGCCAGGCAGGACTCGGCCTTGGCGGTATCGCCGTCACCGGCAGCCTGGAACAGGTCGGTGATGACGGACTCCTGCGAGGGGTAGCCCATGCCGCGCGTATAAGCATAGCCAAGACCGCCGACCGCGATCACGATGAGCAGAAGCAGTACCAGGAAGATCTTGAGACCCGTGTGGCGGTGGCGACGACGGACCTTGGCCTGTTTGCGGTCCTGCTGGACCATCTCGGACTCAGACAGCGTAAAGAAGCCGGTGTCAGAGGGGTCGGGCATAAACTGACCGGTCGCGCCCGTGGGATCGAGCGGGTCGACAGCGGGAGCGTCCATCGCGGGAGCCGGAGCCGTGGACATAGCCGTCTGGGCCGAAAGCGCGGCGAGCGAGTCATGCACGCGGGCAAGCTCGTCGGCCTGCTCGGGCGTGAGCTGGTAGATGCCGTCGGCGGTAGCGGCGTTAAAGGCATCGAGCGCATCGGAAGGACGGCCGGCGGCGGAAAGCGCTTGGCCCATGCCGGCGTTGAGGGCGCGCGTATCGTCACGCGGACCGGCAAAGTCGATAGCCGTGCGGTAGGTCTCAACGGCGTCCGCGGGGCGGCCGAGCTTGATGAAGCAGCGGCCCAGATCGCCGAGGGCAGCCGCAGGAGCCGGGTTGGCGCCGTCGATGGCAGCCTGACGGAAGGCGGTACCGGCGTTGGCATAATCGCCCGACTGGAACAGCGCGTTGCCCAGACCCAGGTAGGCCTTAAAAGGCGTGGCGTAGGAAGCATCCTGGGTAGCTGCAGAGAACGCCTGGGCAGCCGTGGTGTAGTCGCCCACCGCGGCGAGCGCCTTGCCGCGGTTGGTGAGCAGGGCGCCGCGCTTGCCATAGGCGCCGTCGTTGAGGGCGGCGGCGTAGGCCTCGGCGGCCTCGGCGTACATGCCCAGATGCATCAGGGCATTGCCGCGCAGGTGGTCGGCCTCACCCATGATCTCGTTGGGAGTCTTTGCCGCACCAAGCATCTGGGCGGCAGCGGAAAAATCACCCGCGCGATAAGCGGCGCGGCCCTGTTGGATCAGCTGGCTATTCAAGGAAGTCCCCTTACTCGTGAACGATCTCGACATGAACGATCTCGTCGCCGGCGCGCAGCTGCGAAATGACGTCGAGGCCCTCGACCGTGGTACCAAAGACGGTATAGCCGGAGTCGAGGTTGTGCTGGGCACCCAGGCAGAAGTAGAACTGCGAGCCCGCGGAATCGGGATCCATGGAGCGAGCCATGGCGAGCGCGCCGTCAACATGGCTGTTGCGCGGATTGGTGGCAAATTCGCCCTTGATGCAGTAGCCGGGGCCGCCGGTACCGGGCATGCCGTCGGGACCCTCAAGGCCGGCAGCGACGTCGGCGCCGGACATATCGCGGGTATTGGGGTCGCCGCCCTGGATCACAAAGCCGGGCACATAGCGATGGAACTTAAGGCCATCATAGAAGCCCATCGTGGAAAGCTCGCAGAAGTTCGCCACATGGATGGGGGCGCCTTCGCCGTCAAACTTGACCTTGATGGTGCCCTTCGACGTCTCGATCACCGCGCACTCGTCACCGACGAGCTGGTACTCGGGCGTATAGAGCTCTTTCTTAAAACCAAACATGTGGTTCCTTCCTCGTGCGTTTAAAGCATATTTGTACGAATTGTAGCAATAAGCACGGGCTTCCATCAATTGCGCACGCAGGTTATGCCGCTGGAGGGCAACAAATTACGAACGCTGCTGCGGCCTCCATGCGCTCACGTTGGCGTCGTACTGGTTAAGCGCGCTGTTGCCGCCTTGTGCGATGGGCGCCAGGATCTCGCTCTGACGGGCGCTCAGCGACTCGCCGTCGGGAATGGACAGCGAGATATCCCAGCTCTGGCAGATCACGTCGACACGCTCGTACATCCACTGGGCAAGTTGCTTTAGATGATCGATGTCTTCCGCATAGACCGTGTCGTCCTGAACCTTGAGGTTATTGAGCTCATCCTGGGTCTTTTTAATCTGATCGCGTAGGGCATAGGCGCTCTGCGACAGCTCCTGGCGGGTGGAGAGCGGTGTACGCAGATAGCCGTTATTAAACGAATCGATGACCTCGCCGATCTGATCATCGTCGCTGTACGACACGATGGTCTGGTACAGGCCGTCGAGCCTGGTGTAGAGCTGGTCGTCGGTTAAGACGGTCTCCTCCTGAACGACCTCGGACGCATCCTCTTGCTTGGGCTCTTTGTCGGTGGCCTCGCCCTTTTGGCGCGACGGGAAGGTGGTCTTGGCTGCCTGGCCAAACTGGTCGTAGAAGCCGGGCATGACGCCCATGGGATCGGCAGTCACAAACCAATAGGCACCACCGCACACGGCGGCGAGCACCGCGATGACGATGAGCGGTTTGGGAATATGGCGCTTGTGCTTGTGATAGGCATCCTCGTCGGGGTGGACCTTGCGCTTGGGCTTTTGCTTTTTGGGCTGGGCATCATCGCGCAGGGACACCGGCGTGGGAATATCGACCTTGGGGATGCCAAAGTCCTTATCGAAGGCAGGCAGCACGCAGGTCTCGTTGGGGTCGGCTGCGTCGGAGAGCACCGCGGCGGCAGATGCCGGCGCGTGGGGCACCTCGGTATCGATCTGCTCCTGCGTCAGGCGCGGAAAGCCGGCCGTGCGGCCTGCGGCCAGGTCGGATGCGGCCGCGTCCTCGGAAAGGATGCCCGGCGCGGGGCGTCCGCACTTGGGACAGGTACGGTCATGCGGGGACAGACGGGCGCCGCAGCCGTCGCAGAACACAAACTCGGTATGCTCGGGGCCATCGCCCGGACCAACGTATGCGTTGCAATAGGGGCAGAACGAGGCGCCGTCCTCGATGGTCTTTAGGCAATGCGGGCAGATCACGGCATCCTCTTTCCGAAGCAATTCAAACAATTGAGGTTAGAGCATAACATCGACACGGCCCAACAAGCGCAAGGCACCAATTCAACATTGCAGGACATCCCTGAAGGCCGAGGACTACTTCTTTTTCTTGGGCATCGAGACTTTGATGCCCTGGGCCGATTTGGTCACGCGGGAGCGCTTGGCACCGGCGCTCTTCTTTTTCTTGGCCTGGGTCTGGGCCACGCCCTCGAGTGCGCGGGCCTCGGCCTCGCGGGCAGTGCGCACCTCGCGGCGCTGTGCCATATCGGCGGCAACGCGCTTGGCAAAACGCTCGGCGGTCGATCCCGTCGAGCTCACCTTGCCGCCACCGCGGCCCAGGCGAACGCGCACGCCACGGCCAAAGCCGGTAGCCGCATGACGGCGACGGGGCTTAAGCGAGTCCATCATCGTGGCAAGCTTAAAGAACACCGCGCAGGTAAAGACGATGATAACCGCCAAAATGACAATCTGGCCCATCGACAGGTTGGCGATGGACAGCAGCTCCGGGAACCCGATAACGCCCGTCAGGATGCCGGCGACGACAAACACGAAAAGCACCACGCGCAAGGGCGTGAGCGGCTGCGAGATGCGCCAGATCAGGCTGACACTCGCCGCGCACGACGTGAGCAGGCACATGGTCGACAGCGTAAGCTGGCTAAAGCCAAATACGCGTGCCACAAAGATATCGAGCGCCGCAGCCAAAATGACCGCAATCGACGCCGGCAGCGCACGCTTAAGCACGTTGGTCAAGAACGACCCCTTCACGCGGGCGTTGTTGGGCTCCAGGCCCAGCACAAAGCCCGGCGCGCCGATGCAGAAGAAGTTGATGAGCGTCATCTGAATGGGCTCGAAGGGATACGGCGGCAGCGCGATGCACAGCGCCGCCAGGCCCATCGAGAACAGCGTCTTGGTCAGAAAGAGCGCGGCAGAGCGCTGCAGGTTATTGATAGAACGACGGCCCTCGGCCACCACAGCGGGCATCGAGGCAAAGTCGTTATCGACGAGCACGATCTCGGCCACATTGCGCGCGGCATCGGAGCCGGCGGCCATCGCCACGGAGCAGTCGGCCTCCTTGAGCGCCAGCACGTCGTTGACGCCGTCGCCCGTCATGGCCACGGTGTGCCCGCGGCGTTTGAGCGCCTGTACGAGCTCACGCTTCTGCTGCGGCGTCACACGTCCAAAGACGTGGTAACGGTCCACTGCCGCATCAATCTTGGACGGCGTATCGAGCGTCGTGGCGTCGACGTAGGCATCGGCCCCCGGCACGCCCACCACGCGCGCGATTGACGACACCGTACGCGGGTCGTCGCCGCTGATCACGTTGAGGGTCACGCCCTGCTCGTTAAAGTAGCCGATAGTCTCGGCTGCCGAGGTGCGAATCTCGTCACGGATGGTCACAAAGCCCACGGGCTCGGCCTCGCCCACCATATCGCCATCGGGCGTAAAGCCGTCCACGCGCGCCACCACGAGCACGCGACAGGTATCGGCAAGCTCAGCCACACGATTCTCGACCTGCGCAAATACGCGATCAGAGAGCACAAACTGCGCGGCGCCCATCACATAGGAGCCCTGCGCAAACGACGCGCCGCTCCACTTTTTGGACGACGAGAACGGAATGACCGACAGCGGCTCGGACACCTCGACCGGACGATCGGCGTAGTAGTTGAGCAGCGCCTGACAGGTCTCGTTGGCATCAGCCGAGGTCGCACGTGCTACGTTGGCAAGCGCAAAGTCGAGCACCGTGGTCTCAACGGGGACAGCAGCCTCGTCCGAGTCCGCGCCAAAGCCAACACCCTCAACAGGCAGCGGATAGGTGCCCTCGACCTCCATACGGCCCGAGGTAATGGTGCCCGTCTTGTCCAGGCACAAAACGTCGACGCGCGCGAGCGTCTCGATGCAGTAAAGCTGCTGTGCCAGCACCTTGCGACGCGCCAGGCGCACCGTGGCAATCGCGAGCACCGACGAGGTAAGCAGCACCAGGCCCTGCGGAATCATGCCCAGCAGGGCACCCACCGTGGACAGCAGCGCCGAAGAAGGCACGCGACCGGCCAGCAGCTCGGAGAAACACCAGGAAAGCGCGCTATCACCCGGGGTTCCCGCGGCATCCCACAGCTCGCTCACACTCGAGGCAAAGAGCGCCAGACCAAGCGGAATCATGATAATGCTCGCGAACCGCACGATGGCGTTGAGCGCGTTCATGATCTCGGAATTGACCTTTTTGACGTACTTGGCCTCGTTGTTGATCTTTGCCACGTAGTTATCGGCGCCGACATGGATCACGCGGGCGCGCAGCAGGCCCGAGTCGATAAAGCTGCCACTCATGAGCTCGGAGCCTGGCTGTTTCTTGATGAGGTCGCTCTCGCCCGTCAGCAGGCTCTCGTTGACGAGCGCCTCGCCCGACACCACCACGGCGTCGGCGGGAATCTGGTCACCGCGCCCCAAGCGAATGATATCGTCGAGCACGATCTGGTCCAGGTCGAGCTCCACCTCGGCGCCGTCGCGCACCGCGATGGCCTTCTTAGAGGTGAGCAGCGTAAGCTTGTCGACCATCCGCTTGGAACGCATGGACTGAATGACGCCAATTGCCGTGTTCAAGAACACCACGAACAGGAACGTCAGATTCTTAAACGAACCGGTCAGCAACACCAAAATCGCCAAGACCACGTTGATCAAGTTGAACAGCGTGCAGAGGTTCTCAATGATGAGCTCGCGGACCGACTTGGTCTTGAGCTCCATGTTGCGGTTGATCTTACCGGCGGCGATGCGCTCCTCGACCTCGGCGGTCGAGAGTCCGCGCTCGATATCCGTTGTTGCCATACCACGTCCCATCACGTCGCGTCGGTATAAGAAAACCGCCCGGACCATGCGAGGTTCGGACGGTCTTACGTTCGATGGTGCCCCATGTTGGATTCGAACCAACGGCCTTCTGCTCCGGAGGCAGACGCTCTAATCCCCTGAGCTAATAGGGCGAACGGTAGGCATTATACCCAAGTGCGCCACGGGCTAACAAAATAATAGAAAAAGCTTTGCAATTACGTGGGAGACGCGCCGCGACGGCGCGCTTTAGGCGGCAAAAGCGAGTCAGATAGTATAAACTCTCATGCACATATATAACGGCTCGCGATGCGGGCCGTTTTTGCAAGGGCTATTCATCGAGGTGAAAGGCACACCATGATTGCGATTTTAAAGCAGAGCGCCAGCGACGAGGCCGTAAGCCACATCGTCAGCTGGATCGAGAAAAAGGGACTCAAGACCGATGTCTCGCGCGGCGAGAACGAGACCATCATCGGCCTGGTGGGCGACACGACCAAGATCGACCCGTTCCTGCTCGAGTCCATGGACGTCGTCGAGCGCGTGCAGCGCGTCTCCGAGCCGTTCAAGCGCGCCAACCGCAAGTTCCACCCCGAGGACTCCGTCATCGACTGCGGCCACGGCGTCAAGATCGGCGGCGACCAGTTCCAGGTCATCGCCGGCCCCTGCTCCGTCGAAGGCGAGAACCTCATCCGCATCGCCCGCCGCGTGAAGGCCGCCGGCGCCACGATGCTGCGCGGCGGCGCCTACAAGCCCCGCACCTCCCCCTACGCCTACCAGGGCATGGGTCCCGCCGGCCTGGACCTGCTGTGCGAAGCATCCGCCGAGCTCGACATGCCGATCGTAACCGAGATCATGGACCCGCGCGACGTACAGGTCTTCCTCGACAAGAAGATCGACGTCATGCAGATTGGCGCTCGCAACGCCCAGAACTTCCCCCTGCTCAAGGAGGTCGGCAAGACGCAGACCCCGATCCTGCTCAAGCGCGGCATGTCCGGCACCGTCGACGAGCTGCTTATGGCAGCCGAGTACATCATGAGCGAGGGCAACGACAACGTCATCCTGTGCGAGCGCGGCATCCGCACCTTCGAGACCCGCACCCGCAACACCTTCGACCTCAACGCCGTGCCGGTGCTGCACCACCTATCGCACCTGCCCGTCGTCGCCGACCCCAGCCACGCCACCGGTTACACCCGCTACGTTGAGCCCATGGCACTCGCCGCGACTGCCTGCGGCGCCAACGGTCTGGAAATCGAGGTCCACGATGACCCGAGCCACGCTTGGTCCGACGGTGCTCAGGCCCTCACCCCCGACCAGTTCGACGACACTATGCGCCGAATCCGCGCCATCCGCGAGGTCGTCTGCCAAGAGACCGTTCAGGAGTAGGCCATGGGTACGGTGAGAAACGCACGCGTTAACCAGGGTGGCCCCAAGTGCGCCGGCATCGTGGGCCTGGGCCTCATCGGCGGCAGCTTTGCCCGCGGCTATGCGCAGGCGGGCGTCCGCGTGCTGGCCTGGGACCCCGATGACGACGTCATGACGGCCGCCAGCATGGGCACCGTTGCCGGCGAGCTCAACGACGAGACGCTCGGTGAATGCGACATCATCGTCCTGGCATGCTACCCCGAGGCCTGCATCGAGTGGCTCGAGGCGCACGCCCAGGCACTCGCCGATGCCACCGACACCGAGGCCATCATGGGCCCCGTGGTGATCGACACCGTAGGCGTCAAGGGCATCGTGTGCGAGCGCGCCTTTGAGCTTGCCCACGAGCACGGTTTTTACTTTGTCGGTGCGCACCCCATGGCGGGCACGCAGTTCTCGGGCTACGCGCATTCCCGCGCCGACCTGTTCCAGAGCGCACCGCTCGTGCTTGTACCGCCCGCAGTGGACGACGCACTTAAGCTGGAGCTTTTGGGCCAGGTGCGCGAGATGGTACGTCCCTTAGGCTTTGGCAAGTTCAGCGTAACGAGCGCCGCCGAGCACGACCGCGTCATCGCCTTTACGAGCCAGCTCGCGCACGTCGTCTCCAACGCCTACGTTAAGAGCCCGACCGCTCAGGTCCACCACGGCTTTTCGGCCGGCAGCTACCGCGACCTCACCCGCGTGGCGCACCTCAATCCGCAGATGTGGTCCGAGCTCATGATCGACGACGCCGATGCGCTCGCCTTCGAGATCGACCATCTGATCGAATCGCTTGGCGCCTACAGCCGCGCCCTTAAGGACCACGACCAGCGCTATCTGGAGAATCTCCTTGCCGAGGGCGACCGCATTAAGCGCGCGCTCGACGACGAGGCCTCCCACTAGACCACCCATCACGCCAGGTCGAAAGGACCGAAGTTTATGGCGATTACCATCGATATCGACACCGCACGCCCCTACCAGGTGCATGTGGGCACTTTTTTGCTGGAGCAGGCAGGTCCGCTCGTGCGCGCCACTGCCGGCGGCTCGCGCGCCGTCATCGTGACGGACACCAATGTAGGCCCCCTCTACCAGATGCCCGTTAAGCAGAGCCTCGAATCCGCAGGCTACGAGGTGAGCATCTGCACCTTCGAGGCTGGCGAGGCCCATAAGCGCGCCGAGACCTACGTCGCCATTTTGGAGTTTGTGGCCGAGCACGAGCTTTCGCGCTCCGACGTGATCGTGGCGCTCGGCGGCGGCGTCGTGGGCGACGTGGCGGGCTTTGTGGCCGCCACCTACATGCGCGGCTGCAAGTTTGTGCAGATTCCCACAAGCCTGCTCGCCATGGTGGATTCGTCGGTCGGCGGCAAGACGGCCATCGACCTGGCAGCCGGCAAGAACCTGGCCGGCGCCTTTTGGCAGCCGAGCGTGGTCATCGCCGACGTGGGGTGCCTGGCAACCCTCACACCCGAGCAGTTCGCCGACGGCTGCGGCGAGGTCGTCAAGCACGCCGTGATCGCCGACCCCGAGCTCTTCGCCGAGCTGGAGAAGACCCCGCTTACGCTTGAGTTGCTCAACCGCGACGTGGCCCGCGTGGCGCTCATCATCGCCCGCAATATCGACATTAAGCGCGCCGTGGTCGTTGCCGACGAACGCGAAACCAATCAGCGCAAGCTCCTTAACTTTGGCCACAGCGCCGGACACGCCGTCGAGGCCTGCGAGCACTTTGAGCTCGGCCACGGCAACTGCGTGTCGATTGGCATGGGCATCATCACGCGCGCCGCGGCCCTGCATGGCATCTGCGATGCCGAGCTGCCCGGTCGTATTGAGGAGCTCTGCGCCCGCCACGGCCTCAAGACCCGCTGCGACCTAGATGCCAATGCCGTCTTTGCCGAGGCGCTCCACGACAAAAAGCGCGCGGGCGACACCATCGACCTGGTAATTCCGCACGACATTGGCCGTTGCAGCATCGACCGCACGCCGCTTTCCACCTTCCACGATTTGATTGCCGAGGGCCTCGGCCAGAAGGGAGACGCTTCCGCATGCTAGCCCGCATCACCCCGTCCCCGCTCAAGGGCACCGTTCCCGCCATCGCGTCCAAGTCGATGGCGCACCGCCTGATCATCTGCGCCGCACTCGCCAACGGCGAGACGCACGTTGCCTGCAACACGACCTGCGCCGATATCGAGGCCACGGTGCGCTGCCTCACGGCGCTCGGCGCCCGCATCGAGACCGTCGAGGATGGCTTCCAGGTCCACCCCACCATGAAGAGCATTGAATTTGGCCTGCTCAAGGCCCTTGCCGGCGGCACGCTCGACTGCGGTGAGAGTGGCTCCACGCTGCGCTTTATGCTGCCTGTCGCCTGCGCGCTGGGTGCGGAGGCCACCTTCGTGGGCCAGGGCCGCCTGGGCGCCCGCCCGCTCTCCCCGCTTTCGGACGAGATTATCGCCGCCGGTTGCGACCTGCAGGGCCTGGGCGGTTTTCCGCTCAAGACGAGCGGCCGCATGCGCCCGGGCACCTTTGTGCTTCCGGGCAACGTGAGCTCGCAGTATATCTCCGGCCTGCTGCTGGCGGCCCCGCTGCTGTCCCAGCCCTCCTGCGTGCAGGTAACCGGCCTCATCGAAAGCCGCCCCTATATCAACCTGACCATCCAGGCCATGAAGGCCTTCGGCGTCGAGGTCAACGTCGAGCGTATTCCGGCCAAGGACGGCCAGCCCGAGGTCACGAACTTCCGCGTGAACAGCGGCTCGTACCGCACGCCCGGCAGCGTAGCCGTCGAGGGCGACTGGTCCAACGCCGCCTTTTGGCTGTGCGCCGGCGCCATCGGCACCGACCCCATCACCGTCGAGGGCGTGTCGCTGAGCTCCGCACAGGGCGACCGCAACGTGCTCGCCGCGCTTTCGCGCTTTGGAGCCCGCATCGTGCGCTCCACGAACGCCGCCACCGTCCAGTCCGACAAGCTCGCCGGCTTTGAGATGAGCGCCCACGACATTCCGGACCTGGTGCCTGTTATCTCGGCCGTAGCATCGCTGGCTCAGGGCCGCACGTTCATCCGTGACTGCGCGCGCCTTCGCATCAAGGAATCCGACCGTCTGGTCACCACCACCCGCGAGCTCAACGCGCTGGGCGCGCAGGTGCGCATCGCCGGTGACGACCTCATCATCAAGGGCGTCGATGCCTTTACCGGCGGCGAGGTCGATTCGCACAACGACCACCGCATCGCCATGATGGCCGCCATCGCCGCAAGCCGCGCCACCGGCGAGGTCGTGATCCACGGCGCCGAGGCCGTCAACAAGTCCTATCCCGATTTCTTCGACCACTACCGCCTGTTGGGCGGCAAGGTCACGCTCGAGGAGGAATAGCATGTCCTCGACCTTTGGCAACGTCTTGCACGTAAGCATCTTTGGCCAGTCGCACTCCCCCGCCATCGGCTGTTCGCTCGATGGCATTCCGGCAGGTATCGCCGTTGACCTGGAGCAACTGCAGTCCTTTTTGGACCGTCGCGCCCCCGGCCGTGACGAGACCGCGACCAAGCGCCGCGAGGCCGACGCCGCCCACATTATCGCCGGCATAGTTGATGGACACACCACGGGTGCGCCTATCGCCGCGATCATCGAGAACACCAACACGCGCTCCAAGGACTACTCCGAGCTGCGCCGCAAGCCCCGTCCGGGCCATGCGGATTTCCCGGCGCGCGTGAAGTACCACAACATGCACGACGTCGCCGGCGGCGGGCATTTCTCCGGCCGCCTGACGGCACCCCTGTGCATCGCCGGCGGCATCGCGCTGCAGGCACTTGAGGCCCGCGGCATTAAGGTCATGGCGCATGTGGCGCAGATCGGCGGCATCTCCGATCTACCCATGGACGACATGGTCTATCGCGAGGCCGACCGCAAGGCGATCCTTACGAACGACCTGCCCTGCATCGACGCCGCAGCCGGCACTCGCATGCGCGAGGAGATTCTGGCCGCGCGCGACGAGCTCGACAGCATCGGCGGCATCGTGGAGTGCGGTATCTACGGCCTGCCCGCGGGCATCGGCGACCCCATGTTCGACGGCATCGAGAACCGCATCGCGCAGATCGCGTTTGGGATTCCCGCCGTGAAGGGCGTGGAGTTTGGCATGGGCTTTGCCGTCGCCGCCATGCGCGGCAGCGAGAACAACGATCCGTATCGCATCGACGCCGAGACCGGCAAGATCGAGGTCGAGTCCAATAATGCCGGCGGCATCCTAGGCGGCATTTCGACCGGCGCACCCGTTATGTGGCGCATGGCCGTAAAGCCCACGCCCTCCATTGGCCGCGAGCAGCAGACGGTGGACATGGACGCTATGGAAAATGCCGAGCTCTCGGTCCACGGCCGCCACGATCCCTGCATCGTCCCCCGAGCCGTCCCCGTAGCCGAAGCAGCCGCAGCGCTGGCCATCTGGGACGCCATCCTAGAAGACGCTGCACAGCGTTAACTGCCCGCCCCTCAACATCCCCCGATACGTGAAAGGGATTTCCATGGACCTTGCCAACATTCGCCAGACCATCGATGGCATCGACACCACGCTCCTCAACAGTTTTGTCGAGCGCATGGACATTGCCACCGAGGTCGCCAAGTCCAAAATCGAGATGGGCAAGGCTGTCTTCGACCCCGCCCGCGAGCGCTCCAAGCTCAACAACCTTGCCGGCCGCGCGCCCGAGCGCTACGAGGCGCAGACCATCACGCTGTTCCGCCTCCTCATGAGCATGAGCAAGGCCGAGCAGCAGCGCTATATCAACGAACTCAAGGGCATCACGGTCTCGCAAAGGGCACACGCCACGGCAGAGGCCTTCGACACGCCCTTCCCCCAGACTGCCAGCGTCGCCTGCCAGGGCGTTGAGGGCGCCTACAGCCAGATCGCTGCGTGCAAGCTCTTCGACGTGCCCGATATCGCGTTCTTCGAGACCTTCGAAGGCGTCATGCGCGCTGTGCGCGACGGATTCTGCGAGTTTGGCGTACTGCCCATCGAAAACTCCACCGCGGGCTCGGTCAACGCGGTCTATGACCTGCTCGCGCAGTTCGACTTCCACATTGTGCGCTCGCTTCGCCTCAAGATCGACCACAACCTGCTCGTCAAACCCGGCACCAAGCTGCAGGATGTTCGTGAGGTCTATAGTCACGGTCAAGCCATCGCGCAATGCGCCGGCTTTATCGAGGCACACGATTTGCACGCCACCAAGTATCTCAACACGGCCATGTCGGCCGAGATGGTCGCCAACTCCGAGCGTACCGACGTCGCCGCCATCGCCTCGCGCAGTTGCGCGGCGCTCTACGGCCTGGAGGTGCTGGAGCCCAACATCCAGGACTCGGACAACAACTACACGCGCTTTGTCGTCATCAGCCGCGAGCCGCGCGTCTACCCCGGCGCCAACCGCACCTCGCTCATGATCACCACGGCCAACGAGCCGGGCGCGCTCTATCGAGTGCTCGAGCGCTTCTATGCGCTCAACATCAACCTTATCAAGCTCGAGAGCCGCCCCATCCCCGGGCGCGACTTTGAGTTTATGTTCTACTTCGATTTGGACTGTCCCTTTGGCAGCAAAGCCCTCGACGACCTGCTCGACTCGATTGACGACGTGTGCGAGAGCTTCACCTACTTTGGCAGCTACACGGAGGTGCTCTAGATGACTGACGTCGCCACAACCCGCCCCTACGGCGTGCTGGGCCGCGTGCTGGGCCACAGCTACACCCCGACCATCTACAAGGAGCTCGCGGGGCTTGAGTACGTGCGTTTTGAGCGCGAGCCCGAGGACCTCGCGGCCTTTATGACGAGCGACGAATGGGAGGGCACCAACGTAACCATTCCCTACAAGCGCGCCGTCATGGACTACCTGGACGAGCTGAGCCCGCTCGCCGAACGCATGGGCAACGTCAACACCATCACGCGTCTGCCCGATGGCCGTCTGCGCGGTGACAACACCGACTACTTCGGTTTCCAGTGCCTGGTCGAGGAGCTGGGTGTGGAGATTGCCGGCAAGAAGGTCCTCGTGCTCGGAGCCACCGGAGGCGCCGGCACAACGGCCAGCATGGTGCTGGGCGACCTGGGCGCCATCGTTGTGCCCGTGGGCCGCGCGAGCGAGGTCAACTACGACAACATCGCACAGCAGACCGACGCCGCGTTGCTCGTCAACTGCACGCCTGCCGGCATGTTCCCCCACTGCCCCGACGCGCCTTGCACGCTCGCGTGCCTCGACGCGCTCGAGGGTGTCATCGATATCGTCTACAACCCCGCCCGCACGGGACTCATGCTCGAGGCCGAGCGTCGCGGCATCCCCTGCATCGGCGGCCTACTTATGCTTGTGGCCCAGGCGGCGCAAGCCGTCGAGCGCTATACCGGCCAGGTCACCCCGCGCGAGCGCATTCTGGACGTGACGGAGCGCCTGTCTCACCGCGAGCAGAACATCGCCCTGATCGGCATGCCGGGCTCGGGCAAAACCCGCGTGGGTGAGCAGATCGCCCTGCTCACCGGCCGCGAGCACATCGACCTGGACCGCGCCCTCGAGGAGCGTCTGGGCATGCCCTGCGCCGACTTTATCGTCGAACGCGGCGAGCCGGCCTTCCGTGAGCAGGAGACGGCGGCCCTGGCCAACCTCTCCAAGCGCAGCGGCCTGGTGCTCTCCACCGGCGGCGGCGTAGTCACACGCGACGAGAACTACCCACTGCTGCACCAGAACAGCCAGATTGTGATGCTCAACCGCAAGCTCGACGAGCTCGCCCACAAGGGTCGCCCCATCACCGCCCGCGACGGTATCGACAAGCTGGCCGAGCAGCGCATGCCGCGCTACCGCGCCTGGGCCGACTACATCATCGACTCGCGCGACTGCGCAGCCAACACCGCCCGAGCCCTCCTCGACACCCTTCCACCCGCTCTCTAACAAAAACCACCACAAAGGGGACAGGCACCTTTGTGGTGGTTTTCCATTCAACTCCGTCCGATCGTAAAGGAAGCAACCATGAAAGCTCTCGTCATCAACGGACCCAACCTCAACATGCTCGGCATTCGCGAGCCGGGCATCTACGGCAGCGACAACTACGACCGCTTGGTCCAGATCTGCAAGGAGGCCGGCGGCGCACAGGGCTTCGACGAGGTCGAGGTCTTCCAGTCCAACCACGAGGGCAGCATCGTCGACAAGATCCAGGAGGCTTACGGTAAGGTCGACGGCATCGTCATCAACCCGGCGGCTTACACGCACACGAGCGTGGCGATCCTGGACGCCCTCAAGGCCGTCGCCATCCCCGCCGTCGAGGTCCACATCAGTGCTGTCGAGACGCGCGAGGACTTCCGCCAGGTAAGCTACGCCCGCCTGGCCTGTTTCGCCACCATCACCGGCGAAGGCCTCCAGGGCTACGCCCATGCGTTGAAGCTGCTGAAAGAGCATCTGCTACACTAATCCCTGGGACAACATAATCAGGTTTGTCTGTCCCAAAACATAAGTATCTGTTCGATTGACATACAAAGGAGCATATCCATGTCCCAGTACGATTACCTCGTCGTCGGTGCCGGCCTTTCGGGTGCCGTCTTTGCCAATGCCGCCAAGCGCGCTGGCAAGTCGGTCCTGGTCATCGACCGCCGCGACCACATCGCCGGCAACATCTACACCGAGGACGTCGAGGGCATCCAGGTCCACCGCTACGGCGCCCACATCTTCCACACCTCCATGAAGGACGTCTGGGACTACGTCAACCGCTTCGCCGAGTTCAACAACTACGTCAACTCGCCGGTCGCCAACTTCCACGGCAACATGTACAACATGCCCTTCAATATGAACACCTTCGCCAAGATGTGGCCGGGCGTCGTCACGCCGGCCGACGCCAAGGCCAAGATCGCCGAGCAGGTGGCTGCCGAGAACATCGGCGAGCCGACCAACCTTGAGGAGCAGGCGCTGTCCCTCGTGGGCCGCGACATCTTCGAGACGCTCGTCAAGGGCTACACCGAGAAGCAGTGGGGCCGCGACTGCCGCGACCTGCCCGCGAGCATCATCAAGCGCCTCCCCTGCCGCTTTACCTACGACAACAACTACTTCAACGATCGCTACCAGGGCATCCCCATGGGCGGCTACACCAAGATGGTCGCCAACATGCTCAAGGGCGTCGAGGTGCGTTGCGGCGTGGAGTACAAGGAACTGATCGCCGCCGAGCCCGATATCGCCGCCAAGACGATCTACTGCGGCCCCATCGATGCGTTCTACGACTTCAAGCTAGGCACGCTGGAGTACCGCAGCCTGCGCTTTGAGACCGAGACGCTCGACGAGGCCGACCACCAGGGCGTGGCCGTGGTCAACTACACCGAGCGCGAGGTCCCCTACACGCGCATCATCGAGCACAAGCACTTTGAGTTTGGCACGCAGGACAAGACCGTCATCACGCGCGAGTACCCGGCCGACTGGAAGCCCGGCGACGAGCCCTACTACCCCATCAACGACGCCAAGAACGAGGCCCTCTACAAGCAGTACGAGGAACTGGCGGCGCAGGAGGGCGACGTGATCTTCGCCGGTCGCCTGGGCGGCTACAAGTACTACGACATGGACAAGGCCATCGCCGCGGCCTTCGAACTCGTCCGCAACGAGCTGGGCGTGGAGCCCACGGAGGCGTAAGGGTCCAAAAAGGGCCTCTGCGCGAGCCGAAAACAGCACAAGCAGGCACGCCAACGCCGGCAGGAGCAATTTCGCCCCTGCCGGCGTTTTAGTTTGGAGACGAAATTGGCTGTCCTGGCCATAATCTAATCGAGGATATAAGTTGACACGGCCTGCCGCAGGGGCAAAAACCGGAAGTATGCGGCAAATTCAAAACTTGACGAGCACACCGGGATGCCGCAGTGCCTCTACCTGCGGTTTCTCTGCGCGAAAAGGGCGGTGTGCTCATGGGTTCCGGAATTTGCCGCATACTTCCGTGCGGCGATTTCAGAAGTGCGGGGTAAAACCGAGATCTGCCGACCAGACCCCGGTTTTACCCTTCCGCGACCTGCGGTTTTGTTGCAAAAAATCTAGTTGTGCTCGGCAAGTTTCGATTTTTCCCCGCACTTCCGAAAACGGCAATAAGAAAACCCACTGTCATTAAGCGAAAACGCGACAAATACCCTTTGGAAAGCAGTCCCTAAAACGCGAAAACCGCCTTTCGGCGGTTCCCACGGACCAAGCCGGACGTACCGTCGCAAGGCCTCATCAAAGATGGACTATAAAGAGAAGCCCTGCCCCGATCAATCCTAAACCGAGAAAACCGTTGCGAATTAAGACCAAGCAACCACGCGTCAGTAAAGTTACATGCGAGCAGAAAAACACCCGCCATTTCGTCTTTTCTCAATTGAGATGCAAGTTTTGACGCGCCGATTCTTACATCCAAACAAAAAAGAGGGCCGACACATCAACCCTCTTCAGGTGTCGCCCGAAGGCTTCCACCGCAATTGGCTTTAATTTAGCCGATATCCCTTGTTTGTCTACGGGCTCGATCGCGTATATGCCAAAGAATCAAAGAGCAACGCGGGGCCCCGACGCTTGAATCTCGCCGGAGACCCCCATAAAATGTTTGATGTTGGCCCGCTAAGTCAACATCACGCTAGGCTTTAGTTGCCGCTAAAGCCTAGCGGATCTTCAGCTTTGTGGCCTTCGTGGTCGTCCCGATCTTCCTGATCGCACCCGTTGAGCTAATTCGGTACTTCGGAATCTTTACACGAATTGTCTTCGAAGCCATATATATCACCTCCCTGCTGTTACATCACGCCTTGCTCGCAGACTAGCGATGCTTTGCAATCTGGTGCTTGACCAGAGTCTTCGCAGCCGCGGACTTCGCGGCTTTACTCGTCGAGGAGCTCGCGAGCGTCTTGGCAGCAGCGCCAACCTTTCCTCCATGATGGGTAGCCATATTCTCACCTCCAATCTCGTACAGTTTGAATCTTGACAGCCCAATCATAACATACTTCATTGCATCACTGTTCAACTAAGTCTTGCTATGTCTCAGGCTGTCTCATATAATAACAGCAAGGAGAGGAGCACACATGAAGAGATCAGACATCATCGACTTAATCCGAGCGCATTCGGAACACGACGATATCGCCTTCAACAACGCAGCCACTATTATCGCGAAAGATTTTGAGACGTCTGGACAGCCCGAGCTTGCAAGTTACATCATGGCCCTCATTGCCAGAACGCGCACATTTGTACCGCAAGAAGTCACTGAACAGAAATACGACTTCCTGGAAAAGGTGATCAGCAACAATACCTCGCTACCCCTTCCTCAGGCCATCGCTAACGATATCCAGGGGCTTCTCAATGCTCTATCTAAAGATGTGGACATTAACACTGTCCTCTTTTACGGCGCATCGGGAACCGGCAAAACCGAAGCTACAAAACAGATAGCCAGAATACTTGGCTACCAGTTATATGCCGTTGATTTCAATCAAATCATCGATAGTAAACTCGGAGAGACGGCCAAGAATATCGCGAAGGTCTTCCAAGAAATCCACGATATCGGCGACGGCGCTATTGTCCTGTTCGATGAAATCGATGCTATAGCCCTAGATAGAATTAACCAAAACGACGTCCGTGAGATGGGACGAGCCACAAGTGCACTCCTAAAAGAGTTCGACAAGCTGAACACGCGATCCGCCATCATCGCAACAACGAACCTTTACGACAAACTAGACCCGGCACTCGCCAGGCGCTTCGATGTACAAATTGACTTTAATAGATACACCCATGACGATCTCGTTGATATCGGCGAATCAATCGCAAAGAATCTGACCAAAAACAATCAGACAATCAAAAACGACTCTCGAACCCTAAAAAAGGTGCTGCAGAGTTGCCCGGATCTGCCCTGGCCCGGCACGCTCAAAAACCTCATTAAGACCTCCGTCGCGTTTAGTGATCCTCTTAATCCAAACGACTATCTCCGCAAGCTGTATCAGCGTCTACATGGATATGAGCCTGATTCACTCGAGCTGCTTAAAACTCAAGGTTTCACTTTAAGAGAGATGGAAGTTTTGACAGGCATTTCACGAAGCACCATTGCGCGAACCCTAAAGGAGTAGCCCATGAACAGCTTAATCAGGCTCACTGGCGATTTTCAAACGGCAAGAGGCTCGCGACCGGGCCCCGCAACGCTCCCCGCTAAAGGAACGGTTACTGCAGAGAAGATTTTGCACATTCGCAAGAGTCTCGAAACCGTTCTGAGCAAATGGCCCAAAGATGCCATAATCGAAGACATCTTGGTCTCTGTTGAATACCGCCAGATTGTAGCCAAGAGCAATCGAATAAGAGAGATGCTGAATGGCGGAAAAGACCAAGAGCCTGAATTGTCCATCCGCGGCGCCCGCTACCTCGATTTTAACGGGAACCACCCAAGGCACCTGATGACCCATTACGTGCCCGAGGCAACCGTCCGGTCTACCATTGATAAGCTACGAGAGTGCGAGCGAATCGTATTCGATCATTTTGATGGACTGATGAACGCAGACAAGATGATCGATCTAGTTAAAAATGACGATCTCAAGCAAAAATGGAATACTGCCATTTCAAACACGCTCACCCGATCGGGCTTTGCGCAACTTATTCGAGATTCCTATTACGTCAATGAATTTAAGATAGACAAACCGCCAGCGGCAACTGACGAGAACGCAATCGTTACGCTCTTTAAAACGGAGAGGGACCCACAGGACCTATTTGAGGAGCTTCACATTGACGTATCCCCTGCAAACCTCTTAGAGAACAGCGCTCTATTAACCGAGACAGAATATCGCACGCTACTCGAACGCGCCCCCTACCTTGTAGCCATGTCGGTTATCGACCTGTCTTCCTACACTTCCATGAATGACGGAGGCTCGGCCTCCCCTGCCATCAGCAGTCTCCCCGAATATCCCACCGATGAGCCCATCATCGGCGTAATCGACACTCCATTTGAGGAGAAATACCCACCGTACTTCAGCAAATGGGTGGACTACAGAAGCTGCTTACCCGAAGACATACATCCCACTTCAAGCGACTATCGACATGGCACATGCGTCAGTTCATTGATTGTCGACGTACAAGCCCAAAATCCGTCGCTGGACGACCATTGTGGACACTTTAGAGTTCGACATTTTGGAGTTGCAACCGCAGGCAAATTCAGTTCGTTCGCGGTAATGAAACACATTGAGCGCATCGTTGCCGAGAACCAAGACATCAAAGTTTGGAACATCTCCCTGGGATCAATGGAAGAGGTGTCTCGAAATTCCATATCGCCCGAAGCGGCCCTACTAGACAAACTGCAGCAGAAATACGACGTCCTCTTTGTTGTTGCCGGCACTAACCAGGAAACAGGTAAGCCCACATATCTTGGATCCCCAGCAGATTCCATTAATGCCCTCGTTGTCAACGCTGTTAATAGAAATAACGAACCAGCCACCTACACAAGAAGAGGGCCAGTCTTGAGTTTTCACCACAAACCGGATCTTGCATATTACGGAGGGGAAAGCAACGACCCTATCACAGCCTGCTGCGGAACTGGAGCTTATCCGGCCGTCGGCACTTCTTTTGCAGCCCCGTTAATTTCAAGGAAAGCTGCCTATCTCATTTATAAAATGCACCTGAGCTGTGAACTTGCCAAGGCCCTGCTAATCGATGCCGCATGTGCGTGGACAAAACCCGAAGACATGGATCGACTCGGCTACGGCATCGTTCCCGTCCAAATTGAAAAAATACTCGAAACCAGTAACGACGAAATTCGATTTATGCTCAGCGGCGTAGCCACCGAGCGCGAGAATTACAACTTCCACTTTCCTATTCCTGTTTCGGGCACATCTTACCCGTCCGTAGCGAGAGCAACCCTGTGCTACTTCCCCAAATGCAACAGGAACCAAGGCGTCGACTATACGGACACCGAGCTCGATTTGCATTTTGGGCGAATCGGAAACGACGGGCTAATCAAGTCGCTGCAGCCCAACGACCAGGGTGAGGAAAGCTGCACGACCGATGAAGAGAAGGCTCGGAAAAAGCTACGTAAATGGGATAATGTCAAGCACATATCCGAACCGCTAACCAGCCGCAGTAAGCCCAAAAAAGTGTATGCCAACCCAATGTGGGGCATGATGATTCGCAAGTCGTCGAGATATCAAAAGGGTTCGCATGATCCGCAGCGTTTTGGCGTAGTGGTCACCATCCACAATCTAAAAGGTGAGAACCGGATTGATACATTCATACGACAGTGTTCCGCCATTGGCTGGATGGTCGAACGGGTCGAAATTGATAACGAGCTCAAGATTTACGAGCACAGCCAGGTTGAAGTGGAGTTTGAGTAACCACTGTTTGCAGCAACATTAGGCATTAAGAGGGCATCGGGGGTTATCGCACTGGCGCCCTCTTACAAGCTATCCGAACTATAGGAACCCACGAGTCGAAAGGAACGTATGGCGAAAAACGCTACCGTGAAAATCTGCAAGGACTGTTCCAGACCCTTCATTCTCTTGCCTTGGCAAGATCCCAAGAAATACACCTTCTGCCCCATCTGTCATAAGGCGTGGCGTATAGAACAGTCGGAGAAGCGCGAGCATGAAGCCAATGCAAAGTGGCAGGAAAAACACAAGGAGGAAACGGAGACTTTCGAGCAGGAGCTAAGAAAGCTCGCCATAATCGAGCTATCCGAAATCCCCTCCAGCTCCAACACCCTCTATGTAATAGGCAACGGCTTTGACCTTATGCATGGAGTAAAATCCAGTTATTACGATTTTGGCAAAAGCCTCAAACGAAACGACTACCTTCGCGACGCGCTAAAAATCGCTCTGACGCCTGACGATATTTGGGCGGATTTCGAAGAATCACTTGGCAAAATCAACTTGGACCCAATGGCAAGTCGTTTCTTAGTCGATATGTGGCTAGAAAGCATGGGCTTTTACGATGACGAAGACAGCGCAGCGAACTTCTACGCGGCAGTGGACGCAGCAGCCACCCCAATCGAAGCGATAGTAACCGATCTTCCGCCGGCTTTCCGCAGATGGGTGAACAGACTAAAATTAGGCACCAACGATCGGCCTCTTGAGGCGCTCATTAATCCACGCGGAAAAGCGTTGAACTTTAACTACACCGAGTTCGTTCAATCGCTCTACCATGTGGACGATGTCTGCTGTATCCACGGCTGCAGGACCAACAAACACGACAAGCTGATACTTGGACATCGACCAGGCGCTGAAATACGGCCACTTTCCGAGAAGCACCGAGAACCGCACACCTATAGGCAAGCCGTAATCGACGTCGCACAAGAAAACGTGCTTCGAGTGATAGGCGAATGCAATAGCGACCTAACAAAAAGCAGCAAGGACATAATCGAAAACCATCGTAAGTTTTTCAACAGCCTCACCGAGACCGCACAGGTTGTTTCGATTGGGCATTCACTGTCCCCCGTCGATTGGGACTATTTCAAAGAAGTGCGCAACGCAGCGCCAAAAGCCAGTTGGTTCTTTGGGCTTCATGGTCTCAGGGATTTGAATAACGTTCAATATTTGGCGAAGGAACTCAAACTTGATAGCTACCGCGTATTCCGTACGGATGTCATCCATACAACCAAACTACCAGAGCCTGAAGGCCAAATAGCCATCGTGCCGAAAAAGGCAGTGGCCTATATAGGAAGGGGCGTTAAGGCCATTGCAAGCGGCAAAAACCTGGTCATTGAACAAGGAGGCCGCACTATCTTTGAAATCATTTTGCCTGCCGAAGTCCGCCGTGCGGTCTTTTTTGAACCACACTTAATAATCAAGCTAAACGACATCGACAAGAACATTCTGCTGTTCTCCCAGAACGAAAAGGGCTGGAATTTCATAGCTCGACTGAAGCCAACGCAGAATCAAGAACTCATCAACCGGAGGCTACAACATATCTATATGACAAATGAGGAAATTACATTTGTATATAACAACAGAGCCCGCGCCTTCGATTTGCGTACGGGCATTGTCAGCTGGACAAAACACATGCAGGGGGCAAAAGATCGCCCCTTCCCAGGAACCGACATATACGACGAACTGATGAAATAGCCACGAACAACAACGATGCAACAGTACCCGAAGAAGCTAATATCGACGACCCTGAGGACGGGCGCCTCTATATGAACGCCGCCGGCTACTACCACGGTCTGCCCGGAGAGCAGGGCGATCCACTAGAAGCGTCTCTGGCGTACGGCATGGGTATCTACGCCCATTGGCTCTTGCCGATCTACTGCATGTTCACGGTGCGGGAGAGCGACATCGTTGACAACGCCGTCGTAGTTACCAGACGAATGATCGATGAGTTCAGGTGCGCCGACGGCTGGATCGGTATCGTGCGGTACGGTTGCTTTGTGCGGCTACTAGATAGGACGGTCGATTCCGGAAAAGGCATTTCCCTGCACCGCCCCGTCTATTACGGTGCCCCTGGTCCAAGCGTGACTGACGCGGCATTCCAAGGCACTCCATACAACCTCGTCATCAAAGCCCCCAAATACGCGTACCAACGCGAGTATCGAATCATCGGGTCGTAACCGGTCGATTGGCGCCTTAAGTCCGACGAGAACAACCCTGGTCGCAAAACCGAAGAGTATGGTCATGCAGAGCTGGACTTAGGCAACGGCCTTACGGACTTTTCTTGGAAGGTTCCTGCATCGAGTCTTACGGAGGTGAAAGACGGCCTCGTGTTGAAGCTGCCATTAACCGCATAAAAAGCCGACGAGCGAGCAATCGACCATTCAATAATACCGAGTATGGAATCCCAATCAATGCGGTTGGAACTAACGGAGTCCAGGCACGGCGCGGTCTCCATCGCCTCCTGAAAGCAACTCAAGTTCAAGCGAGCAAATATTCGCGCCACATAGACACGCCAACTCAAAACCGTTGAGACACGGCTTGATCGAGCCTGACGAGAATGTAGCGGTTTCACCAATTGCTGGCAATCAATTACACCTATGCATTCACCCGAATCGAACTCACGCCTTGTTCGCAATCATCACGAGTATCGCTCTCGCCTGATAAAGGCAGCTGCAGCGGCTTATCAACGTGAAAGCCCGGAGAAACACAGAGAGATGTACCGACAACGTAGGTCGGCTCGCTCGAGCCGATTTCGATCCCTCGACTCGAAAACGCCAATCGCTGAGGGGCCGGCAAATAGCGAGGAGCCTCCTCCGCATTATGCTCGTACTCATATCGATATAAGCAGGAAATGAGGATGAAGAGCCCAGAAAGCGCCTGAAGTACGTTCCAGAGATTGGCTTCGGCGTAGCTATCTAAACGATGATGTTTGACATTGTTATAAGAAACCCACCATTCAGGATTCATGGCGGATTCGGTCCCATCATCTGCCCACCAAGATGACCAGGGATTGACCACGATCCCGCTGGTGCCAATAGCAACCCAGCTAAAGCGAAACTGTTGCGAGAAGCGAGCATGAACCATCTTACGTGCCCCAGAGATGTTGTTAACTGTTCCCCAATCAGCACTCTCATAACGCCTAACAAGGTGGTTAAGATCTTTAAAGGCGACATCGATCTCGGAACAAATCGAAAGATAGACTTTGACGAGCTCGGCCCCATATGCGCCATAGTTCGCTTCGGTAGGCTCGATGTAATGCAATATCCGAATGACATCTTCCTCGAGCAAAATAAAGTAATCCCAGTGTATTTGACTCATAGAAAGCGCCATTCGAACCACCTAATCAAGCAGCAAGACCATTAAAGTCCATTTTACGCCCTAAGCATTATTGGCTGTTAAAAGGGTAAAACCAACAGGCAGAAGAAAAAAGAAAAGGTCGATCGCGCCCATTTGCAGAAACAATTAAACCGAAACACAGCCCTAGCCCACAGAAAGAAGGCAGCCACCATGAAACGAGTCGATGAGGAACCCACGCCGGATGCGATTGAAAACGCTCTCACCCAAGACCCCCTACACCGCAGGGACGAAATCGCGGCTTTTCTAAAGATGCTCATTGCAGTTGAGCCGCCGTATACATTTGTTATTGATGCACCCTGGGGTTCTGGCAAGACATTCTTTGTAAAACAAGTAGCGAGAGCCCTTCAAATGGCAAATCCAGCTCTAGATCCCGATTTTGAGACACTCAGTGCAACGTTAGGAGAAACCGCAACGGAACTCCCCGCGACGCCATGTCTGCCCATCTATTTCAACGCGTGGGAAGACGACCATTTCGACAATCCGATCTTGCCCATATTGGCCTCTATCGCTAACGCTGCAGGCGAAGAGAGCGTCAAGGAAGGAAAGGATTTCGGCAGGGGAATCATTAGCGTTCTAGAAGCCGCTGCTTCCCTTATCGGATATAGCGGTGACATCAATGGCGCCATTGAAAATTTCAGTGGCACCGATTTTCTGGCACATTACAAAGAAGAAAAAGAGCTTAGAACCAAGATTGACGAACTCATAAAAAACTATCTGCCTGGTATAGCCAACCGAGCCGTCATCTTCATCGACGAACTCGACCGCTGCCGACCGGAATTCGCTATAAAGGTACTCGAACAGAGCAAAACCTTGTTTCAGCAAGAGAATATTGTTGTGGTTTATTCGACCGACATCACGCAGCTTGCACATTCCCTCCAGGGCGTATATGGCCCAAGATTTGAAGGGAGAAAATACCTCGAGCGCTTCTACGACAAGCGCCTAGAGCTAAATCCGATAAAGCCGGCTGATTACCTTCTGTATAAGGGCGTCAGCACAAATAACGGCTATGCACAAAGTTATATAAACATAACGAATGAGTTGCTCAGCAATAAACAAGCGTCGTTAAGAACTTGCAACAGGCTTACAGACCCCATAAAGAAGCAACTGGATTACATCGATACTCACCCAGGCTTTTATGGAAACGGCAGAGCAAGACTTTTCCCGAACCTGTGCCTATTGCCGGCTTTAAATGTTCTTGCCTACTATGAGCCACTCACTTGGTACGAAGTCAAAACGAACGCCAATTACAGTGCCGTCTATGAGTTCGCGAAGCACAGCAAGCATTTTATTAAATGCCTCGATACTGTGATTGAAGAAGTGTGGGGATCGAAAAAGGATGAACTTCCCTATAAGCAGGATATCGAGGCCAGGCGCAAACGCTTTGTTGAAGACGTTTGCGCGCTGATATTCATTAACGACTATAGAGATCCGAGAATTGAAGAACTTAGCAATAGCGAACTAACATACACGAACTACAATCAGCAGCTATACCAGCGCCTGACGCCGCCAGCTGACTGAGTGTTTGGTAGTGTCGAGGGTAGTGTCGAGAAAGCTGGCGCAGCGCCCGATCCGAAGCGAGTCGGCCCGGCGTCCTGGAATCTGGAATACGGTTGATATCCTATGCCGCCTCGATCCTGTCCACGAGGTCGAACACTAGCAATAAAAGGGCACCGGAACCCATATCGCCCCGGTGCCCATGCAAAATATCAATGATGTTGGTTTAAATAATTATTCAATCATTGAAAACGGACAGTCCGTCTTCGCGAAGGAATTTCTGACTCTTTTGCGCGATCCCGATGCGAATCATGGAAGGGAAACAGGCTTCGAGTGATGACCCAAAGGATTCCAATAATTTCGACAAGACTTGTTCCCAGGACTCCAAATATGACCTCTGAAGGAACCGTAATTCCCCTAACTAAATTAACCACGATGTAGGCAGCAATCAAAGCATCACACACAGCAATCTGGAATCCAACAAAGCGCAACGACCAGGTCGCCACGGTCTTGCGGATATTATTTTCACCTACAAGCTTATCTGCTTCAGCTTCTAGCTTGCGATTTCTTGCATTCGCTTCGCGTCTATCAGAGGCATCTTGGATTTGAGAGTCAGTAATCTCATCGGAATGAAGGGACACAGAATCGCGCTCAATGCCCTTAGAAACCAAGTGATAAAAGTGAACAACTTCATCATCTGAAGTGTTATCCTGAGCGCAATTCACAGATTTTTTATTTCGATCGCTCACTTTAATCCAAGCTCTAAAACCCGAGCCGCTACTTGACTAGTAGACAAGCCGAACCTGTCAGCAATTTCCTCAACGCTCAAATCGTCTGCCCACATGTTTAGAAAAACAGCAGAAGGCATAAGAAGCTCGTACGCAAAACTATCCGCCCATAACTCAATATCATCTTTCGAGCGACCGCGAGTTCGCTTTTCTAAAATGCCGCCAGTATCACCTTCAGGAAAATCCTGATATTGATGAACAAAATGACCAATCTCATGCGCAAGTGTAAAACGAGAATCTTCGAGCGAATCGTCTATATCCAATACCGCCTTAAACGGCTCATAGGGTTCATCTTTGACAAGCATGCCTTCCACCCCATCAGGAAGCGAAAGTCTTTGGACAACCAGCCCTAGTCTTTGCGCCACGGCGTCGACATCAACAGGCAAGGCGACCCTGCTCTGCTTCAATCTACCCTGATCATCGGTTATGTTAATAGCAACGGTATTTAAAAGAGTGTCAAATGAAGCCTTTGCAGGGGTATCGATGCTGATTTTACCTTTTTCCATTTTTGGCATTTCCTGCACCTACCTCACTACCAATCGCTTGCAAGTAGGCATGATTGTATATAACAATTGTTATTGGTCTTCGGACAAACTAAAAATATGCCCGACAGATAACTAAAACTACTCCTCAAGAGCATCTTCTGTACACAGCTATCAAACAATTACAATCAATTTCAGCAAGATGACGATGTCGTCACGCACCTCAGCTGTCTTTCTCATTCAGCTCCAGCAGGGAATCAAACCGGAAGACCCTCGAGGATTCGACCGGCACAATATGCTTAACCGCGAGTTCCCTATCGGAATCTTTGATTTCGGCGACAGTTAAAAAGGAATCAATAAGCGCCTGCCGCTGCTTTTGATAACGTCGGAAAGAACCAGATCTCCTATCGGGCAAACCGTAATCAAAGATATAAAGTCGAGTGGAAGATCCTAGGATTTTCTTACCGACTTCTTTCCAAATGTAAGCATCGCTACGGCCGAGACTGCAACCGTAAACGCAAATAGTGCTAGCGACGCTCACTAGATTTGCCATTTGTTGATTCTTAGTATTACGCAATATGCTCGAGTTTCGCTCACTCTTGATCCACAATTCCTTAAATTCATCGTCACGAGAAAGCACGTTAGAGGAAATCTGGGACTGATCAGAAACTCCAAATATGGGCGAGTCTCCGTTGCCTTGGCCATCAACAGATCCATGCAGATGAAGAACATGTTCCGGATAGAAATACCTGACAAAAGAGCCGTTCACTAAAAGTGAATGTAATTTATTTTCAAAGATTGCCGAACGCCAAAACAAATCAAACGAGTTCGTATAGTTAAGCGAAATGGCAGAAATCCAAGCATTTTCAGACGGATTAGTCCCCGGAATAGCACCATTCTGATCCAATTCTGCAAGCCGACGCGAAAACAGACACAACGACTCCCTGAATTCATCAATCGCAGCAGAAGGAATCTCGTCCGGCAGACGCTCCGATTCCTGCGCTACATACTCCAAGAGCTGATGCTGAATATTCTCAAACGTATCGTGAAATAGCTCGACATCGTCCTCGTAAAGTTCGGTGACCTTACCCAGCAGCGACTCAAGGTCGGACCAAAGATCGGACTGAGACTCTGGCTCAAATTTCCCCAAGCGTCTAACAAGTTCATCACGATATTTGTTCTCTGCGCCAGGAGCAAAATACTTATTTAGCAGGAATGAACGGTACCCAGTGTTGAGGCCGAGATTCTTATCAAAACCATTGCCAATAATCCAGAGAACCTTAGACACAGAGTCCCGCCAATCTATTCAGAAACAGTCGCCTTAGGCTTCAATGTTAAAACGTATCCAGACCCAGGAAGCGTCCAATTGTGAATAGAAATGGATTCTGTTACATCGTCCCTAAATTCGGATGCATATCCTTCATACATATGTACGTTATACGAGCTAAATGTTGCGACAAGCGGGTAATACAAATATGCACCAGACCCAGCAACAACCGCATTAACACGCATGCACCTACAAGGAAATACAAGCTGATAGGCATGGAAGAAAGAAGCAAGCGGAACCATATGAACCGTTTCGTATACAAGTCGAGCGTCCTTAATGTCCCACGAAAGAGGAAGGCAAACGTCAACAATATATGGAAGCTGCCTCTTGGGATCGGTACATTTACGAAGCTGGATATCAACCTGACTCGTGAGGTCTACATCGTTGAGCAGGAACTTAACACATCGATAGGACTCGGCCTGGGTCAGCGTCTCGAACCTTGGTCCAACCTGAAAATACGGAATTCCATCCTGAATGCTCATATAGCTAATGCGGGTAGTAATATCGACTGAAACGGTGCCTTTCGCGCAATCAATTTCAAGCTTGATATCACGATCGAGCGAATCGATATACGTATCTTTAAGCAAAGATTGCCTAAGTCGATTTAAAATCTCGTTGTAAAAAGGAAAGCAGCTACTCGAGCATGCATAACGCCTTATATAAGAGCGGAACGTATCTTTAACGCCCTCGAACAAACGACGATCATCGAGGTTACTGAAATCTCTCACTGGAAAATCCTAATCAGCACGAGTACCTTACCTTACTTCCCCAACGCCATTTTGAGTTGCTGGTTGTCCCATCCTAGAAAGCCAGAGGCCATGCAGGCTAAATGGCGAACACTCCCCCACACCATTTGACAAAACGGCTCCACCAAAGATGGCTGCGAACACGAAGTGTGTTGATAAGTTTATTCATCCGCATTTCCCTAATCCATAATGCAGACAATATAATCCAAAGACACTCTCTGGTCCTCGCGGGCTTGGTCAAGCTCAAACAGCGGCCATTCGAGCTCTTCCTGATTGTCATCTTCGCTGGTATCACCCATATCCAACATCCTTATAAGAAAGGAACGACTGGTTCATCATAAATAAGACGCTCAAAACAAACAGAACCAAATCGCTCCAATGCTCTTCAACAGCCAAGAACGGCCATACGGACACAAATAATGAAAACTCCTTCAGCGACTTTAACGATGCTCCATGCAAGACTCGAAGTAATTTACATTGGATGAACTATTATCTTTGCAGCAATGAGAAACAATAACGACAGGCAGCATGACGGGCCCAAGTAAACAGTCAACTAAATTGCAAGGTCAGCGGACAGATATTAACGTCATGCACCAGGCAGCAAACATCTGAGGCAAAGGTACTCCCTAACGCTTTAACGAAGTACATTAGTCTAAAATATTTCGTCAAACGGTAGCCTGAAAATCGAACTGGCGGAAAACGTAATGGCGCAAAACCGACTCGGGCCCGACATGATTCTCACGGCGAGCTTCATCCTCCCCCAAAACCTAATATTCTGACAATCTCAAGCTCTGGGAGCGAGTGCGCCGGGCCGGATCAGAACGAACAACGGGATCGAGCGCATCAACCGCGAGACCAGGAGGAAAACGAGGGTCGTCGGGACCTTCCCGGACAGCAACTCAGCCCTCATGCTGGTGACGGCGAGGCTGAAGTAAATTACGAAAAACAAGTTGGACAACAGGAGGCACAGGGTAATCCTGACCCTCCGGCACAACGCCGCGTTCGGTAGCAACCGTGTCCAAAACCTTAAGACCGTGCTACTGTGCCGCAGCAAGAATCGCCTTCTTATCCATAAATACTGTTACACGGCCCGCTTTTCCAGCGTTAAAAAATATGCCCTATCAACAAGCTCTTCTTAGCGCCGATCAAGGTAACTCTAAGTCGTATCGTCAGAAGTCAAGATAAACGGCCTGGGACCCTCACAACTTCCTATAAACTTAAAAGCTCATCATAGGGTTCATCGAACGACTCGAACTCATAGACATCCTTCGAATACTTACTTTTTGAAGTCAGCTTCAATCCGCCTCCATTTACAAAAGCAGTTGGATGGATGCCATTTTCACCGAGCGTCCTCACGATTCCCAGCGGAATATAGTGCTCCTGGCCGAGCACTATAAAGGGATGCTGGCGCAGTTATTCAAAATTCGTGCATAAGTCCTAACTGACAGAGTTATAGACACGAGAATCGATAAAATCCTTCGAGCTATGATTCGAGAGCTTTTTTGCGGGAACCCCCCCCCAAGTTGTATTTGGCTCCAAAATATCCTTCACTACGACAGCATTTGCAGCAATTGAAACACCATCGGCAACAGTAATGCCGCCGATAAGCTTGGCCCCAGTCCCAATGAACACATTGTTGCCGACTATTGGTGAAAGACTATTGCCCCCGGTCGCCCCGAGATTCACACACTCCTGAATTCGGCAGTTTTGACCAACCTTCGAATGATCGTTGACGACAATCGTTCCGTAATGAGCAATCGACAGCCCTTTATCAAAAACATTAATTGGAATAGTAAAACCGAGTTTAAGAGCACGCTTGGAAAGAAGGCACTTACTGATTAGATATCTTACGGCGTTAAAGGGATTTCCCAGACGCTTCCCCGAGTACCAATACCATTCAGTTTTTCGCAAGCGAATCTGATATTTCCAAACATCGTCGCCAAACAATCTTGGGTGAGACCTCGTCTGATGCAAAGCAAGCCTATCGCGCTCGAGAAACTCATTTAATTCTTGTTTAGATGTAATCATTATTTTTCATCCCAAAAAAATCCTGCTTGCAACAACCGACTCGTCCGATAAAACAATCCATTTCGCGCTCTGAAAACCGCAGAGATAAGCAGCGTGACAAGGAATTGCCTATGTGGCAGTAATTGACCATAGAACTCTCCTATTCAAGCTCAGCTAGTTTCTTCTTCACGATTCGCACCTTGGATTGGATAGTAGATTCATCAAGAACAGCGCTTTGCCCCCGGAGTGCAAGCGGAGGAAAGAGAGTCGTAATCCCAGGGAAAGTGGTTAAGGGCAATACATGCCATGCCCGATAAGCGCAGGGACTCAACATTTGAGTTACGATCCTTGGCAGATCTTCGTTTAACTGATGCTGCTATTACACTTCCCATCTATTCCTCACATACCTTCCAGGGTTATTAAAGTTGACGACCTTGGCGTAGTTACCGACCGCCGTGGCATTAGCAGGAATATCTTTCGTGACAACGCTCCCCGCCCCAATCGTGACGTTGTCTCCGATATGAACATTCTCGACTAGGCTACAGGCGGGACCGATATAGACGTTATCCCCGATAACCGCAGCATCGCCATCAATAGCCCCGATAGTCGTGAACTGAGACAAGTTAACATTGTTGCCCAGGATAGCAGTGGGGTTTACGACAACGGGACCGTTGTGCCCAATATATAAGCCGTAACCCACGGTGGCCCTACGATGAATCTGAATGTTCTGACGGTTTCGATTGGTCTTCCAGAGAATCGCACCGATCAGCTTTTCGATACCAGTTGAGTTCACAAGCCTGAATGCAACCTGCCAACGAAACGTCTTGTTTCTAAGATATTCGGAAGCGACTCCTCGAAAGGTCGGAATGGCACCGTACCTCACAGCGTCACTTTTGACGTATTCATTCATGAGAAAGACCCTCCACATGAAGAAATCGATTCATAGATGCGAAGCAATGTAGAGAGGTTGGCGTCCCTATCATGAGTCTTGGATGAGCGCTTACGCGAAGCATGGGAGAATTCCATAGCCAAAGAATCATCGTCAAACAGTCGTTTGACGTACCAGGCGAGCATATAAGGGGCACTCGATTGATAGAGGAAGCCTTCCTTGCCATGATCGAGCAGATCGGAAACCCCACCAACGTTCGACGAGACAACCGGACAGCCGAGTAACATCGCCTCCCCGACAGAGTTAGGCGAATTCTCAATAGTCGAAGGCGAGATAAAAACATGCGTGCGTAGGTAGCGATCACGCATCGCATGTGCGTCGAGCGGCCCGAGGAACCTAACGTTATCTCGAAGCCCAAGCTCGTCTATAAGGCGCGCGATGTACAGTTGATAGGAGTTGCGCCCTAGGTTGCGCTTGAGACTGTCACGAAAGACCGTCTCCCCCGTGGTGTAAAGGACAACGTCTGGATAGTCAACCTTGAGCATGGAAAGTGCCTGCAACGCGTAGTGGAAGCCTTTTACGGGATATGAGCACTGGCTGGCGAAAAGGCTATACCTCTCAACGGTATCCAATTTCCAGTCGCCGGCGTAGAACTCGTCTCGAAGCGATTCGTTGCAGTGATGATATTTGGCATTCGGGTTCACTTGGTAAGCGCAAGCCTTGTCCCACTCGGTGCGACCGATAACGTGCTTGGCAAGCCTGAGGCATTCCCTTTCGGCTTCGCCGTGGCGGATGAAGGCCTGGCGCGCCTTTTCCAGCGACGTGCGGCGAATGAAATCCCCAAAACTCGGGTGGCGCATCACGGGTTCGGGGACGCCCTCGGCGTAGTGATATCGGCCGTATATCGACACAAGGCCCTGAATCGAGACCACCGTCGAGGCATCGATCCCCAGCTTGCAGGCAGCCTCGACGGCTTTGAGAGAGTGCGGGGCCTCGGTCCCCCATACATGCACCACATCAGGCTTGAAGGCCTCCAGTCTTTCAGCGAACCACGATGACTGGACATCCGCGGGAAACGAGCAGAAGGACAACGCACCCGCATGTCCAGACACTTCCTCCCCGCAAGGAAAAAGGACGAGCAGTTCCGTGCCATCCATGCCCAAGAGGCTTGACGCGGTCGAGTCGAGCCATCCGCCGAATACACCGCCGTCAATCCCGGCGGCTCGCGAAACCGGCAAAGGGGCCTTGTTGCATACCCAGGCTAAGCGCATTCTTAAAATCCTTTCTCGCCAAACAAGAAGCAGGCCAATTGGTTGGAATAGACGCGATAGTCAAGCAATCGTCTTGCAGTCGAAACCGATTCCCCGCGCATGCGCGCACGCTCAGCAGGTGAGAGCGCGATGGCACGCCTCAGGGCGTTGGCGCACGCGCTCGCCGAGTAGTCATCAACCACGACGGCGTTCGTGCCATCCGAAAGGAACTCGCCAAGGTCGGACGTTAGATTCGAAATCACGGGGACGCCGCTACCGAGACTCTCCGTCACCTTGGTTGGCATGCCCGCCTGGGCGAAGGTCTTCGAGGGGTCGCGCATTAAAATGGTAAATTCGCTGCAATGCAGCGCCTCAACGACCTCGGAGCGTGGAACGCGGCCGTGGGCACAAACGCACTCCGGCAAAGGCTCCCCGTCACGCATAAGTCCACGCGCCTGACCATCGGTCACACCGTACAGGTCAAGTCGCAGGCGCCCCCTCTCATCCGCGGACAGCTCGCTTATCGCCGCGAGCACGATGTGGAGCGCGTCCTTCTTTGCAGGCGATCCCGCGTACATCAAGCGCACCTCGCCCTTCGGCCAGACTGAAATATCGCGCGGCGCAAGTTCCTCGATATCGAGGACGGCGGGAACGCGCAGGACGTTGCAGCCCCTCGCCTTAAAATGGCGCTGGAGATAGCTGCTGATGGCTATGACCTTGACAGCAGGGTCAACGGCCTGCGTGAGAAGTCTGATGTGATCGAGGTACCCACCGTCCCGCTCGCCCTTCGGGAACTGCTCGGGTTCGAACCACTCGGTGAAATCACCGGCAAAGACCGTCCCGCGGCTTCGGCACGCCGCCCTCATCGCCTCTACCGACCTTGCGGGAAGAAAAGAGAAGACGATAGCATCGTACTCATCGACGTGTGCACGCACGAAAGAAGCGGCCCTTTGGCCCATCAGCCTCCACATCGCCCAGTTGAGAAACTTGTTATCGGGATAAGGGTTGAGCGTGTGGCATTTAAAGCCGTCGAACACCGACTCGTCGCCCATACCGCAGAGCTCAACGTCGCAGCCCTGCATCCGAAGAGCGCGAGCCAGCATAAGAAGCCGGGTGGCTCCGGCATCGCCCTCAGGGAACTGGAAGGACGATATGAATAGGACCCTCTTTGACACGCCTTACCTCCCAGCCTTCCTCCACACCATCTTGTCCACGACGCCGGTGTAGCTCTGGATGATCTTTACCACCTTGGTGGACACGGTCTCGTCGGCGTAGTCGGGAACGGGGGCCTCGGGAAGCGACCCCTCGGCGTCGAGCTCGACGGCGGTGTGGACAGCCTGGAGCAGGCCGCGCTCGCTGATGCCGGCCAGCGTGAAGCACGCCTTGTCAAGCGCCTCGGGTCGCTCGGTGGAGGTGCGGATGCACACCGCCGGGAACGGATGCCCGACGCTCGCGAAGAAGCTGGACTCCTCGGGCAGGGTGCCGGAGTCGGAGACCACCGCGAAGGCGTTCATCTGCAGGCAGTTGTAGTCGTGGAAGCCCATGGGCTCGTGCATGCGCACGCGCGGGTCGAGCTCGAAGCCCGTGGCCTCCAAGCGCTTGCGGGAGCGCGGGTGGCAGGAGTACAGGATCGGCATGTCGTACTTCTCGGCCAGCGCGTTGATGGCTGTGAACAGGCTCGTGAAGTTGGCCTCGGTGTCGATGTTCTCCTCGCGGTGGGCGGACAGCAGCATGTAGCGCCTGGGCTCAAGGCCTAGCTCGGAGAGGACGTCCGACGCCTCGATCTTGCCCAGGTTGGCGCGCAGGACCTCGGCCATGGGCGAGCCGGTGACGTAGGTGCGCTCCGGGGCGCAGCCGGTGTCCCTGAGGTAGCGGCGGGCGTGCTCGGAGTAGGCCAGGTTGACGTCGGAGATCACGTCGACGATGCGGCGGTTGGTCTCCTCGGGCAGGCACTCGTCCTTGCAGCGGTTGCCCGCCTCCATGTGGAAGATGGGGATGTGCAGGCGCTTAGCCGCGATGGCGGACAGGCAGCTGTTGGTGTCGCCCAGGATCAGAAGCGCGTCGGGCTGGACCTGGACCATCAGCTTGTACGAGGCCGCGATGATGTTGCCCACGGTCTCGCCCAGGTCGGCGCCCACGGCGTCCAGGTAGACGTCCGGGTCGGCGAGCTCCAGGTCGCGGAAGAAGATGCCGTTGAGCGTGTAGTCGTAGTTCTGCCCGGTGTGCGCCAGCAGGCAGTCGAAGTGGCGGCGGCACTTCTTGATGACCTCGGACAGGCGGATGACCTCGGGGCGCGTGCCCACGATGATCAGGAGCTTCAGTCGGCCGTCGTCCTTGAATGCGATATCGGAATAGTCCTTGCCCATGCGGCTAGACCTCCTCGTAGTAGGTGTCGGGGTTCTCGGGGTCGAAGGGCTCGTTGGCCCACATGACCGTCACGAGGTCCT